>JACXUV010000005.1 GCA_014763715.1 Rhodobacterales bacterium
CCCCCACCGATTGTGTCGCAAACAGTGGCCGGCTTTCCGGTAGGAGAGTTGTATGGCGTCATTCAGTCGACCGGACTGGACCCTTATGATCCGGCCAATCACGAAGCGATCCGGATGCGGCTGGAGACGCATGGCGTTCCGGCCAGTGAGACGGATAATGTGCTTCGCTATTTCGGCATGGGCGGCGCTCCGGCCGTAAAACCCGGCACCTCGTTTCCCGGGAACACAGGCAGCGTCTCTTCCCCCAACAAGACCCGGCCCGGGGCCTCTCGGGACGAACCCGGATCAGATGACGACAGGTCCCCGGAACTTGAAGAAGAGTTCCCCGGAGGCTCCTTCATCGAGGAAGGAGCCTTTCTGAGCTCCTCGGACCTTATTGAAGCGCTGCGCATGAGCGGCGTCGAGGTGCCAGATGATGCAACCCCGGAACAGCTGGAAGCCCTTTTCTGGGAAATCCTGAACGACATGCCCGCGGCTGCAGCAGGTCCGGGCAGCTACTCCCATTGCCAGGCCGAGCTGAAAGGTCCGGACACGATCAGCCTCGTCTGTGAAATGTTTGGCCCGTCCTCGAACGATAGCGACATAAAGACAGCCAGCATCCCCATGGGGGATGATCTGGGGGCCACTCTGAACCGGATTGCCATTCAGGTTGGCGGAGGCCGTGACAAGCTGGACATCGGCGTACCGGACGCAACGCTTTGCACCTGGGATATCAACCCTGACCTGCCTGTGGAAGGCTACAAGTATTTCAGCGAATGCATGCCATGGGACGAAAAGCTCCAATCCCTCGCCGATGCAGGCGCTGGCAATTTCGACAGTGGCCGCGTAGCCCATCAGGCCCCGAACGAAATGGTGGTGGGCCAAGCCTACTTCCTAGAAATCGCCATCCAGCCCCTGACGCAAACGATTTCCGTCGCAGCCGCCGACAGCATGCTGACCAGCACGCTCGGCACGGGCCTCGCCCCCGGCAGTACGGAAACGCCCTTCGCCATCGAGTTCGACACGGTGAAGGCCTCGAAGATCATGTCGGCCACGCTGGAAGGCGATGACGAATTCCAGATCCGCGCCATGACCCCGCAGGAACAGGCCGTCCTGCCGGACGCACCGACCGTCTGGCGCTGGCGCGTGGTGCCCACGGAGGATGGCGACAGCTCGCTGCGCTATAACCTTTCCCAGAGTCTGGAAGTGGACGGCGAGCGCTTCGAGCGCTCCGTCAAAACGATCTGGCAGGATGTGGAGATCTCCACCATCGATGATCTGCTGGAAGACGACACGCCCGCCGCACCGCGCGATACCTCCACCCTGGTCAATACATTCGCCGCCCCTGTGTCCGGCGGCGGTGCGGAAATTGCCGCCGCGTCTGCAGAGGCCGGTTGCAACTGGATCGAAGGCAGCGATCCCGACCGGTTTGCCATGGTCCTGTCGAACCTTGCCTACAGCCCGCCGATCAGCCGCCTTGCCGTGACACATGAGGATGGCGACCGGATCACCGAGGCGCTGACTGAAACCGGCTTCAGCGTGCAGCGCTGCCGCGATGCCAGCCGCGGCCAGACGCTGAGCGCCCTGCGCGAAGTCGGCCGCAAATCCCTCGCCCGCAAGCAGGCGGGCGCCCACCCGGCCACCTTCTTCTATTATTCCGGACACGGCGTGAATATCGACGGCACGAACTATGTCCTGCCGGTAGACCTGCCAGGTGCCAGCACCGCCGAGATCCAGGATGGCGCCGTCAGTTTCGAGCAGATCTTCAACATCGTCTCGACCACGGTCGCCTCGACCAGTTTCATCGTGTTCGATGCCTGCCGCACCGTGATGGACGATGAGAGCCGGGGCATGCTGCGCAGCTACCAGCCCGTCACATGGTCAACCGGCGTGTTCCAGGCCTATGCGACAGAGCCCGGCAAGACTGCAGCTGATGACGGCGCCTATTCGGAAGAACTGGCCCAGCGCCTGCCCGCAGCAGGCGTACCGGCCAATGTGCTGTTCAAGCGCGTGCAGGATGCCGTCGCCCGCCGTACCAATGAACAGCAGCACCCGAACTATATCGACCTGACGACTGGCGGGGATTTCTATTTCCAGCCTGAATAGGCCGCGTTGAAATCGCCACCCCTGAAACGAAGAAACCGCCTGCTCCCCCTACGGCGCAGGCGGTTTCCGCTGTCAGTCCCAGCCCCCTGGGCGCAGCGATCAGTAACGCAGCGGCGACTCTTCCTTCGCCGGTTCTTCCGGTGCAGGCATCAGATCCGGCGTGCCCTTGATCAGCGTGTCTTCCGGCGTCACGCCAGAGCTGGCCGCCGCGCAGCAACGCACCTGCATCTCAAGCACCTTGGTGTTGAAGCGGCACTGTTTGTCATTGATTTCGCGCATGATCGACATGCCACCCGCGCGGTAGGTATAGCGCGTCTGGGTACAGCTGGTCAGCGTAAAGCCCGGACGGCAGGTGCCAACATCCGAATTCTGGATCGTGCGCGTTTCACAGACGACTTCGTCGCTCTTGTTTGCCGCTTCTTCGGCGCGCGCCATGGCCGCAGCGGCCATTTCCTTCGCCTCGGCAGCCGCCGTTGCGGCCCCATCCGCCACATTGCGTGCCTGGGAAAGCCGCATGTCCGTGTCGGCCAGCGCGACGGACTGACCGTCGATCTCGACCTTCAGCTTGCAGACGCCTTCATCCTGATGATCGGCGACCGCACAATACTGCGCAACGGTCTGTTCCTTTGGAATGCCCTGGCAGGCAGCCACCACAGCTGCGAGCGCCACGGCGGCGAAAAGTCCTGATTTAGCCATCTATGGCCTCCGTTTCCGTCCAGCCCGGGCGGACTTTGGGCCCTAGATGGCGACAGGGTCAACCTCACTCGCGGCAGAGGGGAGTCTCAGGCCTTGAACTTGTAGCCCGAACGGAAAAGCCACCAGACCGCCAGAACGGAGATCGCCGACAGGATGCCCGTATAGGCCATGCCTGTCACGATGGAGGAGTTGGCCACACCCAGGAACCCGTAGCGGAAGCCGTCAATCATGTAGAAAAACGGGTCCAGATGCGCCATCAGCTGGAACGGCGCCGTCATCACCTTGATGTCGTAGAACGTGCCGGACAGGAAGGTCAGCGGCACGATGACGAAGTTGCTGACGGCCGAAAGGTGGTCGAACTTGTCCGCCCAGATGCCGCCAATCGCACCAAGACCGCCCAAAACGATGGCAGATGTCATGCTGAACCAGAGGATCGGCCAGACATGCGCCACAGACAGATCAGCCAGGCCGCTCAGCTGGATGCCGATGCCGGAAATGAGCGCCACCAGCAGGCCGCGCACGATCGCACCACCCAGGAAGCCGGCCGTCAGCTCCAGCGGCGACAGCGGCGGCATGAGAAAATCAACATAGGTGGAATTGAACTTGGCCTGGACGAGGCTGGAACTGGTGTTCTGGAAGGCGTTCTGGAGGATCGCCATCACGATCAGGCCCGGCGCCAGAAAATCGTTGTAACTCAGGCCCTCGAAGTCCCCGGTCAGGTTGCCCCGGTCACCAAAGGCCAGCTTGAAGACGGTCATGAACAGAAGCGTGGTGACCACTGGGGCGAGGATGGTCTGCATCCACACCTTCATAAATCTGCCCACTTCCCGTTTGAAAAGCGTCCACAGACCCAGACCGTTGACCGCCCCGTACTGGCGGACCTTCCGGCTGGCTGAAGTGGAAACGGCCGGTGCGGAAACCGGTGCGACGGAGGAGTCGGTCGAAGTCATGGCGGTGTATGTAGGCGCATTCCGGGCAAGGTGCGAGACCCGATAACCGAGTTTTTCTGAACCCAGCGATCAGGGCCACGAACAGAGCCGTTGCAAGGCCGGCAACCCAGGCAGGAATTCCACAGGCGCCGTGTTTTTAACCACAATATGTAGAAAGCCTGTGGAAAGGCCGTCCCGCATGTTGTGTTTCGTTTCGCCTTGGATACGATATGTAGGTGCTGAGCGGGGTGGCGTGTAACTGTCATCTCAATATATAGGGGCTGACGGATCTGGGTATCAGGTCTGTACCAAGCAGGAAGGTGAATTCATGTCCTGGACTGACGAACGCGTGAGTGCGCTCAAGAAACTCTGGGCCGAGGGCCATTCGGCCTCCCAGATCGCGAAGCAGCTGGGCGGCGTGACCCGCAATGCCGTGATTGGCAAGGTCCACCGTCTCGGCCTGTCGGGCCGTGCGACGCCCTCGCGTCCGGTCAAGCGCCCGCCGCGTCTGGCCCGTCCGAAGCCCCGCGTGATGCCGGACGGCAGCGTCAAGGTGCCCGCACCGCAGGTGCCGGAGCGCCCCGTGGAAGCGCCGCGCACCGTGATCGAGCGTCAGGAGCCGCTGGCCCCGCTGCCGCCGCTGACCATGGCTGATGGCGAGCCCGCCACCATCCTCACCCTGCGGGATTCCATGTGCAAATGGCCGATCGGCGACCCTGCCGATCCGAAATTTGCCTTCTGCGGACGCAAGGCCGACTGCGGCCCCTACTGTGCAGAGCATGCGAAAGTCGCCTTCCAGCCCGCACGCAAGCGGGACTCCAAGAAAGGCGAATATGACTACGTCCGCCGTATTGCTGGCTGATCAGCCCCGGCCGCGACGGTGAACAGAGAAGCCCCCGGATCATTTCCGGGGGTTTTTTCATGCTGCCGAGATGAGCTTGCAGCCACAAGGCCGCGCAATTAGTTTGCCCGCATGACGGATTTCAACGCCGCCTCTTTCCTGGACACGCTGGGCCTCAGGGCGACACGCCCGCGGCTGGCCATTGCGCACATCCTTTTCGCGGATGGGCAGAACAGGCATGTGACCGCGGAATGGCTGGCCGAAAAGGTTGGCCAGCAGGGAGAGCCCGTCGCTCTGGCCACGATCTACAACACGCTGCACAGCCTGGTCGATGCGGGCGTGCTGCGCATCGTACGCGGCACTGGCAACGACAATATCGTCTTCGATACCTACACCCGTCCGCACCATCATTTTCTGGATGAACGCACCGGCGAGTTGACCGATATTCCGGACGGCCACCTGACACTGGGTAACCTGCCCACAGCCCCGGACGGCCGCACCATCGCAGGCTATGACATCATCATCCGGTTGTCCTGATCCTGCCACTGCAAATCTCCTGAGCAGTTCAGGAATGAACAAGTGATTTCCTTGACAACCAATGGTATAATTTGATTGTCAAACAAGCCTGATCCTGCTGTTCCAGCAACAGATTGCGCTTTGTTAGACCAATTGTTGTGCTTCCCATTGGCACACTGTTGAGTAGAGTGCGACACGGGCTGCAATACAGATTCGGGATATCATTACGTGCTGGCTGATCTCATTTCGGGTGAACTCCCTTATCTCCGTCGGTATGCCCGCGCACTGCTCGGTACGCGTAGCGCAGGCGATGCCGCCGTCGAGACCATGCTCGAAACCAAGATGCTCCTGCTGTTGAGTGAGGGGCAGACCATCGCCCAGCGCAAGGACCTGTTCCGCGCCCTGGACGAAACCATCATGGAGGAGCTGTCAGACGGCAAGCTCAATCAGGAAGTCGCCAAAATCCTGCGCAGCATGACAACTGACGAACGCCGCGCGGTCATGCTGACGGCCGTAGAAGGCTTCAGCATTTTCGAAGCCGCCGAAATTCTCTGCACATCGACAAATTTCGTCGAAGACGCCCTGGTAAATGCCGAGACATCCCTGAAGTCGGCCCTCTCCACGACCGTTCTGATCATTGAGGACGAAATCCTTATCGCAGAAATGCTGGCCGGGATCGTCCTGGAGGCTGGCCACTCGGTTCTCGGCATCGCAACAACGCATCGCCAGGCCGTGGAACTGGCCTCCTCGAATGAGTTCGGCCTGATCCTCGCAGATATAGCGCTGGCGGACGACTCTTCCGGGGCAGAGGCGGTGCAGGAAATCCAGTCGAGCCTGCCGCATCCCGTGCCGGTCATTTATATCACCGCCTTCCCGAAACGGCTGCTGACAGGGGACAAGTCCGACCCCGCCTTCCTCATCACCAAGCCCTTCCTGCCCCGGCAGGTGCGCGCCATGGTCGAACAGGCGGTGATGGCAGCCTATCTGGAAGAGGCACACTAGAAGCGCCTCCCGGGCCTCGCCTTCCCCGGCAAAGACCGCTAATCCCCTTGTGATGGCTGGCCCTGTTACGCAAACACCGGAGAATATCTACGCTGCCCCAGCCCGTTGGGTGGCAAGCGGCGCCGGTGCGCAGGGCAACCTGTTCCTGACCGGGCGCGCCGGGACCGGCAAGACGACCATGCTGCGCAAATTCCTGGCCCAGGCCGGTGACAGCGCCATCGTGCTCGCTCCGACCGGTGTTGCCGCGATGAATGCCGGCGGGCAGACGATCCACTCCTTCTTCAAATTCCCGCCGCGCCTGATCGAGCCGACCGACATCAAGCGCCTGCGCTCTACCCGCCTGATCAAGGCCATCGACACGATGATCATCGACGAGATCTCGATGGTCCGGTCCGACATGCTGGATGCGATCGACAAGTCGCTGAAACTGAACCGCGCCTCCAAGCGGCCCTTTGGCGGGGTACGGATGATCCTGTCGGGAGACCTGCACCAGCTACCGCCTGTCGTTTCCGGCGAGGAAGCACCGATCCTGAAACAGCGCCATGGCGGGCAATACTTCTTCAATTGCGCCGCTTTCCAGGAGGCGGAGTTTGCCCTGCTCGCGCTGAAACATGTCTTTCGCCAGGAAGACCCGCGTTTCCTGGCCCTGCTCGGCGCGTTGCGCACGGGCCGTGTCACGCCCGCCGACGAAACAATCCTGCAAAGCATTGTATCACAGCGCTCGGCTGTCGATGCTTCCGAAACCCATGTCGTTCTCACGCCGAACAATGCGAACGCCTTCCGTATCAACCAGGCACGGCTCGACGGGCTCACCAGCCGTTCCCAGACATATTATGCCGACGTGCAGGGCCAGTTCGAGGAGCGCGCTTACCCGACTGAAGCAGACCTGGAGCTGAAGGAAGGCGCCCGGGTGATGCTGATCAAGAACGATCCGGAGGGCCGCTGGGTCAACGGCTCTCTTGCAACAGTAGCTGGTTTCTCCGGCAAGGGCGTGATCGTCGAAATCGAAGGCAATGCTTACGAGATCGAGCCGTCCGCCTGGGAGAAATACCGCTACGAGCTGGACCCGGAAACCAAGAAGGTGACGCGGGAAGTGGTCGGCACGTTCAAGCAGGTGCCGCTGCGGCTTGCCTATGCCGTTACCATTCACAAGGCCCAGGGTCTGACGCTGGACAAGGTCTATATCGACTTCGACCATGGCATGTTCGCACACGGACAGGCCTATGTTGCCTTCTCCCGTGCCCGCACGCTGGAAGGGCTGGAAATCAGCCGCCCCCTGCGCCCGCGTGACCTTGTTCTGGACCGCGAGGCCTTCGCCTTCGGCAGGCTGGAAACGATCGAGGACACTGACGCCTATCTTCTGGCGAAGTTCGCAAAATCGGACCAACAGCTTTTGTAGGGAGGGCTTCCATGCTGAAATCACGCCTGACAGTTTTCTATCTGGCCCTGTTGAGCCTCGGGAGCGCCTGCATGACGACACCCCCTGCCCCCTCCACGCCGGGCGATATGGCCCGCGCCCCGGTTGGCGATGTCTGGACACATGAAGACGGACGCACACGGCTGAAAGCCTACAGGTCCGGGAGCGGGCCGGAGATCGTCATGTTCGCCAGTGCCGGACGTGAAGCCAGCGATTTCAACGAGCTGGCCACTAACCTGACCGCCGCAGGCTATAGCGTCACCCTGTTTGAAGCCCCGGCCATCAATGGAACGCAGGCAACGGCCGAAACACCGACCCTGTTCGACCTGGCCGACGATGCCGCGATCTACCTGGAAACACGCGATGCGCCAGTCGTCGTGCTTGGCCATGCCTTCGGCAATCGTCTCGCCCGCGCGGTTGCCACCCGTCATCCGGACCAGGTGCGCGGCGTCATCCTTCTGGCGGCAGGCGGGCTGAAACCCATCGCAGAAAAGGCAAACACCGCCCTGCAGCAAAGCTTTGACCCGGGCCTGACGCCGGACGCCCACCGGGAGGCCGTCCGCTATGGCTTCTTCGCCGAAGGCAATCCGGTCCCGGATTACTGGCTGCGTGGCTGGCACCTGGAAACCGGCCGCCTGCAGGGCGGCGCAACCCGCTCGGTCGACTCGTCCCTCTGGTGGACAGCCGCCGGCAAGCCGATGCTGGTCATCACGGGTCTGCAGGACACGATTGCCCCGCCTGCCGACACGATTGATCTGCTGGAAGCCGAACTGGGCGATCAGGTCACAGCTGTCCGCATCGACGGGGCCGGCCATGCCCTGCTGCCGGAAGTGCCGGACCAGCTGGCCGCCGCAATCACGGACTGGCTTGCGGAACTGCCTGAATAACTGGCCTCAAAGGCCGTCGAACTTCCGGCGCAGGTCCCGGTCTTCATCGAGGACGAGGCGCTCCAGCGCGGCCACGCGATCCCGCAGCTGGGATAGTTCTTCCTCTTTCGGGCTGGCCGTTTCCTGACGGGCCGGGCCGCGCACCAGCGTGGCGAGGATCAGCAACAGGAGAAAGATCACGAAAGGGTACAGCAGGGGCATGGTCTCATCTCCTGTTCAGGGGGTGGAATATCTGTTGCGGGCAGGCTCATGCGAGCCGGGAAATCTCCTCACGCAGGCGCTGGTCGCCATCGGTCACGATTTTTTCGAGCACGCGGACACGCTCTTTCAGCCGGGCGACTTCCTGCGTCATCCGGTCGAACTCCACATCGGAGGCCCGGTCATTCGCCCGCATTTCCTTGAAACGCATATGGTCCCGCCAGGCTTTTGTACCGAACACAATCGCCACAATGACAACGACCATCTGAAACGGATCCATAGACCCCGTCCTCCTAATTCATATCGACAAACGATATATGGTATTCCCTGAACACCTGTTCAAGGAAAATCGCACGGAATTGGAAAAACAGGAAGGTCGGCTGAAACCTAGCGGCCGGTCGAACCGAAACCGCCCGCCCCGCGCTCCGTCTCGTCGAGAGCATCAACGGCCTGCCACGCAAGGCGCGTCACCGGTGCCAGTACAAGCTGGGCAATGCGTTCGCCGCGCTGGATGGTGAAGGCTTCCTGGCCGAGATTGATCAGGATCACCTTGATCTCGCCGCGATAGTCGCTGTCGATCGTGCCGGGCGTGTTGAGGCAGGTCAGGCCATGCTTGGCCGCAAGGCCGGACCGCGGGCGGACCTGAATCTCATAGCCTTGCGGAATCGCGACGCTGAGACCGGTCGGCACCATGTTGCGCTCACCGGGCGCCAGAACGATGGGCTCGCCTTCGGGCACAGCCGCGCGCACATCCATTCCGGCAGAGCCGATGGTTTCATAGGCGGGCAGCTGAAGCCCCTCGAAATGCGGCAGCGGACGAACCGCGACATTAACCTCGTTCATGGCCGCAGCGGTGCGGGAGTCGGAGAGTGGAGTCAAGCAGGAGACCCGCAGTTTGACACGGTGAGCCCATCGTATTAGTGAGCGATCAATTACTTATTATGACAAGGGCATGTTCATTGACTGGCCGGACCACTATCGTTTGGGGGCTCACCGTGTTCCGCGCTGCCGCCGGCGCCGCTCCTTGGCTACTATCACTTCGCGACGGGCCGGTCTGGATCGCAGCGATGCTGATCCCGCTGGCTCTGGCCTCAGACATTTTCGACGGCGTACTGGCTCGCCGGTGGGGTGTCGCTTCAACTTTGCTGCGCCGTGCGGATGGCTGGGCAGACCTGTGCTTTGTCCTAAGCTACACCGCTTTCTGCCTACTGACCCGCTGGCCCATGCTGGAGCCATTTGCACTCCCCATTGTCTTGCTGGGCGGGCTCAAGCTCGCAGCAACCCTTCAGGACTTCCTACGGTACGGGCGTGGCGCCGCCTTCCATTTCTGGTCAGCCAAATTGTGGGCCCTGCCCTACTACGCACTGCTCTTTGAACTGATGGCCGATACAGGAACCACCTGGTTCTTCTGGCCGACCTTTGTCGCCGGGGTTATCGCAATCTCGGAAGAGATGGTCGCTGTCCGCCTGATACCCATGTGGATGCACGACCAGCCACATATCTTTGCGGCCCTGCAGGCCGCCCGCCAGAAGTCCAGAGACAGGGCTACTCTACTGCCAGACTGAGATTGTCGCCTGAACTATCCAGGGCTTCGGCGATTTTCAGGGCAAGACGCCGGGCGACATCGTCCTTGCCCATGCGCGGCCAGCGGTCGATCCCGTCCTTGGTGACGAGGGCGATCTCGTTCTCTGTGCCGCCCATCACATCGCCAGACACATCGTTCGCCACGATCCAGTCACACCCCTTGCGCTTCAGCTTTGCAGCGGCGTGTTCCTCCACCTCATGCGTCTCGGCGGCAAAGCCGATGACGAGGCCGGGGCGGTGCTTGCGCTTGTTCGAAATGGTACGGAGGATATCCGGGTTCTCGGCCAGCTCCATGGCGGGCGCCGTATTGCCGCCGCCCTTGATCTTCAGCTTCTTCGTCGCCGCCTTGGCCGGGCGCCAGTCCGCGACCGCCGCGACGGATACGAACACATCCGCCGGCAGCACCTCTTCCACCGCCTTCAGCATCTGCCGCGCGGTTTCCACCTTCACCAGCTCCACCCCTTGCGGCGGCGCGATCGAGACCGGGCCGGAAACGAGCGTCACGCGCGCGCCCTCTGCCGCCAGCGCCCCGGCAATGGCATAGCCCTGACGGCCGGAAGAATGGTTCGACAGGAAACGGACAGGATCCAGCGGCTCCCGCGTCGGCCCTGCCGTCACGACACAGTGCACACCGTCCAGCGCGCCGCTTCCCTCCCCGGCAAGCTGGCGCTCGATCTCCGCCACGATGGCAGGCACCTGAGGCAGGCGGCCCGGGCCGAACTCCCCGCACGCCATGGCGCCTTCATCCGGCTCCATGACGGACACACCATCCGCGCGCAGCTGGGCCACGTTCCGCTTCGTCGCCGCATGCTGCCACATGCGCACATTCATCGCCGGCACCATCAGGACGGGCGTATCGGTGGCCAGCAGCGTGGTGGAGGCCAGATCATTCGCATGGCCATGAACGGCCTTCGCCATCAGGTCCGCCGTGGCCGGGCAGACCACAATCAGGTCCGCAGAGCGCGACAGCTGGATATGCCCCATCTCCGCCTCGTCATCGAGGTCGAAAAGCTCGGTAAACACCTTCTCGCCCGACAAGGCCGATACGGACAGCGGCGTGACGAACTGGGATCCGCCCGAGGTGAGGATGCAGCGGCAGGCAATGCCGCGCCGGCCAAGCTCTCGGATCAGCTCAAGGCTCTTATAGGCAGCAATGCCGCCGCCGATGATCAGCAGGATGCGTTTGTCGCTCATGGGTCCCGGGTCGTCTTTCCGGGTATCGTCTTAACCCAGAAACCTTGCGCTCCTGCCATGAAATTCGCGTGAAAACGCAGTCAGCGTTAAGGATTGATGCGGATCGTCGGCGGCCGCACGGGCACCTCTTCCGCGCGCTCCGCCAGGTCGATGCCATAGCCGGTATAGGTCATCCGCGGGCTGGCCCCAATGCGGATCAGCTTCATCTGGCTGCGCCGTCCAGAGGCCTTCTGGACAGAAGGCAGGCGGCGCATCCCCGGCCGGACGACGGACACACGATCACCGCGAAACACCCGGATGCCGGACGTTCCGCTCATCCGCCGGGCGGCCTGAACATCCACGATCCGCATTGTACTACCGCCCTTCCCGGCTTGCGGCGCGCCGCTCAGCTTCGGCACGGCACGCGGCGAAGAGACCGGCGCAGGCGGTGCCTTGCGGGCCTTCGCCAGCTGTTCTTCCGCTTCCTGTGTGCGCTGGCCAGAACCGGCAATCTGCGCCGCCACTGGCAAGGCCAGCAGAACGCCAAGCAAAGCGGAGGCAATGAAGCCCTTCATGGCAGATCCTTCCTTCGGGAGTGTCTGCCAGTCTAGGTCATGGCCGGGGCGGGCGTTAACCCTTTACTCCCTTAAGGAGAGTTCAGGCCTGGTTGGACGTCAGATCCGCGAGAAATTCGCCTACCGCAGGCGTATCGCCCGTGCGTTCGCCTGGCACGTCTTCACAGAAGGTCACGAAAGGCAATTTCGATTCGAGCCCGAACTGGTGCGTGATGGGCGCCTCTTCCGGATGGTCGAGACTGCCGATGGTCACATACTGGCGGGCATCGGGCAGGTTGTAGGTAAAGCCCAGCGGCGTGCCGCACGCCTTGCAGAAGGCCCGCCTTGCGAGGTTGGAACTCTCGAATTCCTCAGGCGCCACGGCTGTCCAGCGCATCTGGTCTTTCTTCGCGCCGACAAGGGCCGCGAACAGACCGCCCGTCGCCTTCTGGCACATGCGGCAATGGCAGACATGCGCATATTCCAGCACGTCCATTTCATAGCGCACGCGCCCGCACTGGCATCCGCCTGTATGTGTCATGAAGTGGGCCTCCTATTGGAAGGCCCACACTGCCAGACCTGCCAGCGCCACGACAAGCCCGAACCAGCCCCACCAGGGCGCGAACGGCTTCTTCTCGGGCGGTGGCGCAGACGTCTCATGTTCCATGAAGGCTTCGAAACGGTCCATCACTTCGGGCAGGCGTTTCAGGCGGTTCGTCACTTCACGGAGGTTTTCCGCCACCAGCTTTGCCGCACCCTGCGGGCCGAAGCTGCGGCGGATCCAGCCTTCCACGACAGGCTCCGAAGCGTTCCAGATATTGTGGGCAGGGTCGATGGCGCGCGCGACGCCTTCCACCTGAACCATGGTCTTCTGCAACAGCACCAGTTCGGGGCGCAGCGCCATGCCGAACGTATGCGTGTAATCGAACAGCTGCAGCAGCACCCGGCCCATGGACACTTCTTCGGCAGGCTTGCCGTGGATCGGCTCGCCAATCGTGCGCAGGGCCTGCGCAAACTCGCCGACAGACTGGTTGGCCGGCACATAGCCCGCCTCAAAGTGCACTTCGGCAACGCGAACATAATCGCGCTTCAGGAAGCCCCAGAGGATCTCCGCCAGGAAGCGGCGCTCCGTCATGCCGATCCGGCCGATTATGCCGAAGTCGATCAGGGCGATCTTGCCTTCCGGCGTCAGGATCAGATTGCCTTCATGCATGTCGGCATGGAACACGCCATGCTCGATGGCATTGGTCAGGAAGCCGCGGGTAATGTCGTTTGCCAGCGCCTTGCGGTCGATGTCCGGCCGGTCCAGCGCCGTGGGGTCGGTCAGGGACTTTCCTTCCACCCAATCGATGGTCAGCACACGGCGGCCCGTCCGGTCCCAGTCGACCTTCGGAACCTGGAAATAGCCGTTCTTTTCGCTGAGCGCGCGCATCTCGTCGGCCCCTCCCGCTTCGAGGCGGAGGTCCGTTTCGCGCATCATTGCCGTGGCGATGGTCTCGGTGAAGGCAACAGGCTTCAGGCGGCGGCTTTCCGAGGAGATGCCCTCAATCGTGCGCGCGGCCCGCTTCATGGCGGAAAGTTCCCTGGAAAGCTGCGTCTCGATCTTCGGGCGCAGGATCTTTACCGCACGCGCCCCGTCGGGCAGGTCCATCCGGTGCACCTGCGCCAGCGACGCAGCCGCGACCGGCTCGGAAAGATCCGGAAACAGACGATTTGCCTCTGCCTCGCCAAATTCGGCGACCAGCGCAGCGCGCGCCGCCTTCATCGAAAAGGGCGGCAGCTTGTCTTTCAGGTGATCGAGATCGGAAGTGACTTCGGAGCCGAACACGTCCGGCCGCGTCGCCAGGAACTGGCCAAGCTTGATATAGGCAGGCCCCAGCCCTTCCAGCGCCCGCGCCAGGCGCTGCCCAGGACGGCCGCGTGCTCCGCCGGTAAAGATGCGCAGCGTCCCCCCGGCAATGCGGGCAGCCAGCGGCAGGCGCGACTGGTAGTCCGCCGGCAGGATCACATCATGCCGCGCCAGCGCGATACCGGCGCGCATCAGCCGCCTGTAATCTCCGAGCATACCCATTGTCAGACGGCCCAGCCGAAATGCAGGGCCGCAATGCCGCCGGAATAGTTCGTGACGGACACGTTCGAGAAGCCTGCCCCTTCGATCTCCTTCCGGAAGGTTTCCTGATCGGGAAACTTGCGGATGGACTCGACGAGATACTGATAGCTTTCCTTGTCGCCCGCCACGAGGCTGCCGAGCTGCGGGATGACATTGAAACTGTAGGTGTCATACGCCGCCTGCAGGGCCGGGGCCGTCATGTGGCTGAATTCCAGCACAGCGAGGCGCCCGCCCGGTTTCAGCACGCGGCGGAATTCCTTCAGGCCCGCCACGCGGTCGGCAAAGTTGCGGATTCCGAAAGAGACGGTGACGACATCGAAGCTGCGGTCGGCCCAGGGCAGGTTCTGACCGTCGGCGCAGACCCAGTTCAGCCGGTCGCCCCATTTCGCATTGTCGGGCCGCGCCTTGCCGGCTTCCAGCATGGCATCATTGATATCGGACACGATGGCACTCGCGGGCGTGTCCACGCCGCGGCGCTTGCCCGCCTTGTCGGCCAAATCCAGGAAAGCCCGGGCCAGCTCGCCGGTGCCGCCAGCCACATCCAGGTGGCGTTCGCCCGGCTGGGGGTTCACGCGGTTCATCGCGTCATGCTTCCACAGGCGGTGCACACCGGCGGACATGAGATCGTTCATCAGGTCGTAGCGCGACGCGACCGAGCGGAACACGGTTTTGACCCGTGCCACCTTCTCGCTCTCGGTCACCTCTTCGAAACCGAAGGAAACCTTCCTTTCGGTATCCGGGCGTTCTGTTTCAGGCTCTGCAGACATGCGCGCCACCATAGTTACCCCGTACGCCCTAGGCTATATGCCATAACCATGCCTGAATTACCCGAAGTCGAGACAGTTCGCCGCGGCCTCGCCCCCGTCATGGAGGGGCGCACCATCGTGTCGCTCACCCAGAACCGGGCAGATCTGCGCTTCCCCTTCCCCGAACGCTTCGCAGAACGGGTCTCCGGGCACAAGGTGGTGCGTCTTGGCCGCCGCGCGAAATTCCTGACGGTGGAACTGTCATCGGGCGAGGTGCTGGTGATGCATCTCGGCATGACCGGCCGGTTCACCGTCAGCGGGCAACGGACAGGCAGCTACAAGTACGATACAGGCACGGATCCGGCACACGATCATGTCGTTATAGTCTTAGATAGTCATGACATAGTCACCTATAATGACCCCCGCCGCTTCGGCTTCATGGAGCTCTGGCCTGCGGAGCAATTCCAGGCTTATCCACGGTTAACCGCCATGGGGCCGGAGCCGCTGAGCAACCATTTCTCAGCCGCCTACCTGGACACCGCCCTCAAGGGCAAGAAGGCCCCGATCAAGGCCGCCCTGCTCGACCAGTCCGTCATCGCAGGCCTTGGAAACATTTATGTTTGTGAGGCGCTGTGGCGGGCCAGGATCTCACCGAAACGCCTGTCGCAGAGCATCCCCGGCCAGCGCGCCGCCCGGCTTGCCCCCGCCATCAATGACGTGATCGCAGAGGCCATCGAGGCCGGCGGATCCTCCATCTCGGACTTTGCCAGCGCCAGCGGCGAACTCGGCTACTTCCAGCACCGCTTCGCCGTCTACGACCGCGAAGGCGAAGACTGCCGCGCCTGCGGAACGACTATCAAACGCCTCGTGCAATCCGGTCGCTCCACCTTCTATTGCCCCTCCTGCCAGCGCTGATCAGGCCTGTTTAGCGCCGCTTCATTATGAGTTCTATTTACAAACTCACTATCCTGCGCAAGCGTCTCCTGAACGATTGAGGAGACAGCAGCATGGCACACAGCACGGGCGCAGCCCTGATCATTGGCGCAGGCGATGCCACGGGCGGCGCCATTGCAAAGGCCTTTGCCCGCGAAGGCCTGACGGCCTGTGTCACGCGCCGCCCACGCAATCTGGCAGACCTTGATACGCTAGTGGCCACTATAGAGGCAGATGGCGGCAAGGCCCGTGCTTTCGGCGTCGACGCCCGCAGCGAAGAGGAAACCATCGCCCTGTTCGATCGGGTCGAAGCAGAAGTGGGCCCGATCGAAGCCTGTATCTTCAATATCGGCGCGAATGTCCGCTTTCCCGTCACGGAAACGACCAGCCGGGTTTACCAGAAAGTGTGGGAAATGGCGGCATTCGCCGGCTTTCTGGCAGGCCGTGAAGCCGCCCGCGTCATGAGCCCGCGAGGGCGTGGAACGATCATCTTCACCGGCGCGACAGCCGCCATACGCGGCGGTGCAGGCTTCTCGGCCTTTTCCGGCGCAAAGCACGCGCTCCGCGCGCTCGCCCAGTCCATGGCGCGGGAACTTGGCCCGAAGGGAATTCATGTGGCCCATGTCATCATCGACGGGGCCATCGATTCCGCCTTCATCCGGGAGACGCTGCCCGATGCAGACGAACGCCGCGCACGCGACGGGCTGCTGGTCCCCGATGAAATCGCAAAAAACTATGTCTGGCTGCACAACCAGCACCGTTCGGCCTGGACACACGAACTGGATCTACGGCCCTGGTGCGAAACCTGGTGACCCTCAAACGCTGACTGCTGTCGCGGCCGCACCATTCCTGGAATTCATCACCAGCTGTTTGACGAATTCGACATGGCTGCGCAGGCGATACAGGTCGTCGGTATAAGACAGCGGCACCTCCACCGTACCGATTTCATGCTGCAGGTCTTCCAGCTCCTTGAGGATCTGCGTGCGCTCCTCCGGTGCCGGAGAGGCGCGGCCGCGCGCTTCCAGCTCGCGGATGTCCTTGTACCAGACATAGATTTTCCGCCGCACCCGCCAGCGATAGATCGGCGGGGCTGCCCGCACCAGCGGAACAAGAAGCGTCAACATCGGGATCGCCAGCACCCAGGCACGATCCAGAAAGTTCGCGACGTCAAATGAGAAATACCGGCGCAGGAAGGAGGGCCCGTTCTGATAGTGCCGCCGCACCGAGTTCGGCACAGGCAGATCTGTCGCGTCCGGATCGGGCCAGGTTCCGGGTTCAGAGATCAGCGAGCCATTGCCATGAATGGCGATGGCTGAATCGATCAACAGCGCCTCGATTGCGGGGTGAAGATCCTTGTTGACGGCAAGCTGGGCCACCGGCGCCACCAGCGGGACATCCGAAGACGGAATATCGGCGCCAATGTCGACCACGCCGCGCAGCAAGGTCACATAAGACAGGGCCGCCTGCCGCCGCGCCAGTGCCGGGGCACGTTCGAACGGCAAAAGGCTGACGCCGGGATCACGCAACAATTGCTGCACATATGACGCGTCAACAGACGCCGCGAAGGCAACGGCATCCACCGTTCCCGCTCGCAAGGCATCGGCGGCCTCTGTGCCGGACAATGGCAATTGCGCACTGGCGGGCCATGTGCCGCCGAATTCTCCCTGAAGGGCCAGGGCGAGCGAGCGCGTTCCCGATCCTTCCGCCCCGATGGCGAACCGGTAGCCACGCAGGTCTCCGAAGGAATTGATGCCGTTGCTAGCATGCACGAACACCCAGAACGGCTCCGGGAACAGGCCGCCGAGAGAATGCAATTCTTCACGGTCCTGCCGGGAAGCCAGACCTCCCTGCACGAGCGCGGCATCAACTTCTCCCTCGTCCAGCAGACGCAAATTCTCGATCGAGCCTGCCGTATCCACTAGGTCGACCTCTACTCCCTGCTCTGCCAGGAGACGCTGATACCGCTCAGCATAGGCATGATAGGCCCCACCGGGGGAACCGGCGGCAAACCGGATATGCTTCGGCGGCGCCGGATCCATCAGCAGCAGGGCAGCCCCGAGGCCTACTGCGGCAACCGCAATCAGCGGCCAGTACACTTTCAGGAAATCCCGCCAACCGGACACTGTCTTGTCTCCCGCACCGTCATTCGTCCGGCTCAGGTCTAGGCCGGGAACCGGGCCGGATCAACAAGGTGAAAGAGCCGTCACGACTGGCCCGGAAATTGCCTCATTCACGCCGCGCATGAAACCCATTCCGTTTAGAAAGTGTTCATCATGCGAAGCCGCCCCATATCGGGCGCATCAGAGACGGTAGACAGGAAGGACACCGGAGATGAACGCCACACCAGCCATTTCCCGATGGGTGTCGCTTGCGACCCTTGCGGCCTTTGCCGGCCTTCTTTTCGTGCTCGCCCTCGGCCCGCAACCATCGCTTTACGCGGGCTGAAACCCCTCCGGAGGCACGTGGCTCACGCCTTGTGATAGGGCGTTCCCGCCAGGATCGACACCGCCCTGTAAACCTGCTCGGCCAGCATCGCGCGCACGAAGCGGTGCGGCCAGGTCTGCGGCCCGAAGGCCAGCGTATCCGGCGCCGCCTTGCGGACTGCGTCGCCATAGCCTTCCGCGCCACCGATAAGAAAAACGAGGTCCGGCACGCCTTGGTCGCGCCAACCGGCCAGCGTGTCCGCAAAGTCAGTGGAGCCCATGGACGGGCCAAACTCATCCAGGCGCAGCACACGGGCCCCTGCCGGGATCTTGTCCAGTATGCGCTCAGCTTCGGCATCCAGCCCGCCGCCGCTGGCAACTTCGACTTCCTCGATACCGCGGAAGCCCAGCCCCCGCGCAACCGGGCGCGCACGTTTCACATATTCATCGACAAGGTCCCGCTCAGGGCCGGACTTCATCTTGCCGACCACCAGGAAAGTCAGGCGCATCGCGCCTAATGGGCCTTGCTGCGTGCCGGGGCGGCTTCAGGCGCCCAGATCTTTTCCAGATTGTAGAACTCGCGGACTTCCGGCCGGAACAGATGGACAATCACATCGCCGGTATCGATCAGAACCCAGTCCGCGTTAGGCATGCCTTCGATGCTGGCCGGGCGACCGGTCAGCTTCTTCGCTTCCTGAGCAATGTGATCGGCAAGCGCAGCCACATGGCGGCCGGAACGGCCCGACGCAATGATCATGAAATCGGCAAGCGAGGATTTGCCCTGAAGGTCGATGAAGAGAAGATCTTCAGCCTTGTCGTCTTCAAGGGATTTTGCGAGAGACTCGGCCACGACGCGGATATCTTCAACGGTGGCCTGCTTTGCGGCCTGGAGCCGCGGAGCGCTGGAAGTCAGGGTTTTCGTTCCTTCTGGTTACTTATCTTCGCATAATACCACGCAAGGCGCTTCACAACCAGAAGAAACCCGTATTGTGTGCCTCCGTCGCATCTATTGCAGTGCACGCGTTGCCCGTGCGCTGCATTGCCAGAATTTCGCCCCAACGCGGGTGTAGAAGTCGCCCGGAGTGTTCGCCGAAGACCTGACCCTGTGCCGGAGTTGTCCATGAAATTGCCTGTCGCCGCCCTTGCCCTGTCCCTCACTCTGCTGCTCCCGCTCGGGGGATGCGTGGTTGCGGCAGTCGGTACAGCCGGCGCCGTCGGGCTCACAGCTGCCCAGGACAAGACCATGGGCGAAGCTCTGGACGATGCCACCCTGTCCAATCAGATCAAGGCGAAGCTCTTGTCGGAAAACTCCGAAAAGTATGCTGAGGTCGACGTTGAGGTTGCCAACGGGCTGGTCCTACTGAGCGGCCGGGTCAACAACCCGGAAGACCGCGTCCGTGCTGAAGGCATCGCCTGGAGCGCCGCGCTGACCAAGGATGTTGCCAACGAGATCAAGATTGAGCCCCCGGGCGGGTTCATTGCCAACATGTCTGACGAAGTCATCACCGGACGAGTCCGCGCACGCCTGATAGGTTCGAAGACTGTCAAAAGCGTCAATTTCAACATCGAGACTTATGACGGGGTGGTCTACCTCATGGGCACGGCCCGTACGGCCAAGGAACTGAAAAAGGCCGCCGAGGAAGCCAGCGTGGTCGCCGGGGTGAAACAGGTCGTTTCCTATGTCCGAATCCGCGAACCGCAGGTCCATACGCCGGAACCGGCACTGACGGGCCAGCAGACCTCTTACCAAAACGGCTCCGATACCTCATATGGGTCGGACGCCGAACTGATCGGCGCAAGTTACTGACGGGACGCCCTGCCCGCGTTCCTGCAAGGGGAGCGCCCAATGAGCCTTCGCGTCGCGATCCAGATGGATCCGCTTGAACACGTCAATATCGACGGCGACACCACTTTCGCCCTGGCCGAAACGGCGCAGGCACGCGGCATGGAGATTTTCGTCTACCAGCCGCACGATATGAGCCTGGAAGGCAAGCGCGTGACCGCGCGGGTTCGCCCGGCAAAGGTCCAGCGCGTTCCCGGGGCGCCGGGCATCTTCGGCGAGACCGTCACACTCGATCTTGCGAAGGACGTCGACGTCATCCTGATGCGCCAGGATCCTCCCTTCGATCTCTCCTACATTACCGCCTGCCACATGCTGGAACTGGTGACGGGAGAAACCCTGGTTCTGAACGACCCGGCCGGCGTGCGCTCCAGCCCGGAGAAAATCCTGCCGCTCATGTTCCCGGACCTGATGCCGCCCACCCTTGTCAGCCGCGACCCCGCCGCCATCGAGGATTTCCGCAGGCGCTACAAGGACATCATCGTAAAGCCGCTCTACGGTCATGGCGGCGCTGGCGTGTTCCGCCTGAAGGAAGACGATTCCAATCTGGACTCCCTGCTTGAACTGTTCTTCTCCAAATCCCGCGAGCCTGTGATGGTGCAGGCCTTCCTTCCGGCCGTCAGCGAAGGCGACAAACGAATCATGCTGGTCGACGGCAAGGCTGTCGGCGCTTTGAACCGCCGCCCGAAATCCGGTCAGGTCCGCTCCAACCTGGTCGTTGGCGGGACGGCAGAAAAAACGGACCTCAGCGATGCCGACAAGCGTATCTGTGAGGCGATCGGCCCGGAATTGCGCCGCCGCGGCCTTGTCCTGACGGGCATAGATGTGATCGGCGGCCGCCTGACCGAGATCAATGTCACGTCACCGACCGGCGTGCAGGCCATCAAGAAACTGAGCGGCATTGATATCCCTGCCATTTTCTGGGACTCTGTGCAGGAGAGGCTTGCAGGTCGTTAGCCTCAGGGACAAAATCAGAGGCATGAATATGAAACTTATGACCGTCTTCGCCGTTGCCTCGCTTGCCATTGCCGGTGTGGCCTGTTCGGAATCAAACCCGAAGACATCCTCTGAGAGCACTGACACGGTGGCGGTCGAAGCGGAAACCGGTGGCACGCTGAACCTCTCCCTGCCCAGCTCGCTCAGTGACAATCAGGCAGCGGGCGGGACCCTGAACCTGAATATCGGCGGCGCCTCGAATGAGCCGCGGCTGATCGGATCAGACCAGTTAGGCTCGGTCAATTTCAGCAATGACGTGCCCGGCGCCGTGTTTGCAGGCGGCGCAGACGAACCAGCCGCCAGCACCGAGGATGATGACATCATCCGCCTCGACCCGAAATAGGGCCAAAAAACAAAGCGACCTACTCCCTTTCGGCAAGCCAGCTTCGGGCAATATGCCCGTCGTTCCGCACGCCCTGACCTTACTGACGGGAGAATATTTTCACTTCTGGGTTGTTTTTCGGCCTGTCTTTTGCATTCCTGCACAACCAAGGGTTCGAAACCGGGAATGCGAACATGTCCAATCAGGCCAGTTCCAACGGCCGCGAAGCGCGAAAGCCAACAGACGCTGATCGCTTTGTAGGGAAGAAAATGCGTCAGGCACGGCGCGAGCTGAGCCTTACACAGGAGACACTCGCCACGCTGCTAGGTGTCACCTTCCAACAGATCCAGAAATATGAAGCCGGTCAAAGCCGCCTCTCTGCCGGCCGTTTGCGGGAAGTCGCAATCGCCCTCAAAAAGCCGATCGACTATTTTTATGAACCACTTCCGGTTCATCCCGAGGCCTCAGGGAATGCCACTCAAGAACTGAAACTGAAGAATCTGCGCCGGGATGGGAAACTGCTGATCGACAGGATCAAAGACGACCACTCGCTTACAGCAGTCATTCAGATTCTCACGCTTCTCGAAAAGTCCGCCTAGCGATCAATCCTCTTTCCCGGCTTCGTCTTTCAGGCGGTAAAGCAGGTTGAGCGCCTCTCTTGGTGTCAGCGAATCCGGATCAATCCCGTCAAGCAGGGTCGCGACCCTGTCTCCCGCGGCGGACGATACGGGCGCGTCCGCCGCGTCTTCCTCAACCGCCATTGGCACAGCTGCAAACAGAGGCAGGGTCTCTGCCGATGAAGGGTCGGACTCCAGCCGCTTCAGGATCTGTGCTGCCCGCGACACCGCCTTTTTCGGAAGACCGGCAAGACGCGCGACCTGAACGCCGTAAGAACGATCTGCAGGGCCAGCCTGCACCTCATGCAGGAAGACAAGGTCATTCTTCCATTCCCGCGCCTTGAGCGAAGCGTTGGCGGCCCCGGACAGATCGTCGGCCAATGATGTCAGCTCATGATAGTGCGTGGCGAACAGCGCCCGGCAGCCATTGGTCGAGTGGAGATGCTCCACAGCTGCCCAGGCAATTGCAAGGCCGTCCCAGGTGGATGTCCCGCGGCCGACCTCATCCAGAATGACAAAACTGCGGGGCGTAGCCTGCGTAAGGATGGCAGCCGTCTCCACCATTTCGACCATGAAGGTCGAACGTCCACGCGCAAGATCGTCCGATGCGCCGACGCGGGAGAACACCCTGTCGGCAAGTCCTAGCCGGATGCTCCGGGCCGGGACGAAAAGCCCGGCCTGTGCCAGAATGACGGCCAGCGCGGATTGGCGCAGATAAGTCGACTTACCGGCCATGTTCGGTCCGGTCACCAGCAGAAGACGTGGCGCCGCTTCGCCGCGGGCATCCAGTGTCAGGGCATTGGCCGTAAAGCCCTGGCCTTCCTTTTTCAACGCGGCCTCCACCACGGGGTGGCGCAGCCCCTCAGCTTCGAAGACAGGTTCGGACTCTATCCGTGGACGGATTGCATCCCCTTCCAGAGCCCAGGCCGCTGTCGATGCAGCCACATCCAGACTGGCGATCGCCTCTGCGCTCGCCGATAGCGCCCGGCTTGCAGCGGACACCCGCGCGGAAAGGTCGTCAAAGATAGCGAGCTCGCGGGCCTTGGCTTCCTCCTCCGCACGTGAAATCCGCCCGGCGAGTTCGGCCAGTTCGCTGGTGGAAAACCGCGTATTTCCGGCAAGGGTCTGCCGATGAATAAATGTTTCCGACCAGGGCGGCGCCATCAGCGTGTCGCCATGCTTGGCCGGCACATCGACAAAATAGCCAAGCACATTGTTGAACTTGACCTTCAAAGCAGAAATGCCGGTCTGTTCGGCATACCGGGCCTGCATCTCGGCGATGATCCGGCGGCTGTCATCTCGCAGCCCACGCACTTCATCCAGCGCAGCGTCCCAGCCCGGCGCGACAAAGCCGCCATCACGCGCCAGGGTTGGCGGGCTTTCATTGATCGCTCGGGCAATATCGCCCGCCAGAGCGGCAAGGTCCGGCTGGCCGGACAGGTCCAGTTGTTCGCAAGCGCGCTCCAGCCTCTCCGGCAGCGCACCCGCCTGCTTCAACAGGCCTGACGCATCACTCGCGGCCTGCAAGGCATTTGAAATGGCCAGCAGGTCCCGCGGCCCGCCCCGGCGGAGATTGAGCCGTGTGCGGGCCCGCTCCAGATCCGGCGCCTGCCGTAAGCGGGCGCGAAGGTCTTCCAGAGCAGATGTGTCGTCCACGAACCATGCTGCTGCATCCAGACGCGCCTCGATCTCCGCCACGTCCAGCGACGGGCGGGCAAGCCGCGCGGCCAGCATGCGGGCGCCGGGGGCTGTCACCGTCCGGTCGACAGTGCCAAGCAATGATCCTTCGCGCGCGCCATTCATCGCCCGGTCAATCTCAAGGCTCGCCCGCGTAGCCGGATCAATGGAGAGGTGTCCTGTCGGGTCAGGCCGGCGAGGCGGGTCTAGGCGGATCTCGCTGCCTGCCTGTGTCAGTTTCACGTAGTCCAGCAACAGGCCGATGGCGGCGAGTTCCGTGCGGCTGAAATCGCCAAGCGCGTCGATGGCAGCAATGCTGAAGGCCTCTTTCAGCAGGGCCTCGCCAGTCTTGTGGGTCGCGGCACGCGCCGGACGCCAAGTAACCGGCGCAGCAGATGCTGCCACAGCCGAGATGATCGGCGGCTTGCCGCTGTCAGCATCGGCAACCAGAAGTTCCGACAAGGGCCAAGCCAGCAGCATGTCCGCCAACGCCGTGGGGTCCACGGCCGCGACATCGAACTTTCCGGTCGAGACATCACAGACGGCAATCGCACCTTCCGCGCCCCCTGCCCCCAGCGCGATGGCAGCCAGCGCCTGCCCCTGCCGGGCCGGCAGCAACGCCTCCTCCGTCAGGGTTCCCGGAGTCACGATGCGGACGATTTCACGGTTAACGATTGCTTTTGAACCGCGCTTCTTTGCTTCGGCAGGGCTTTCGGTCTGCTCGCAGACAGCGACCCGGCAGCCAGCCTTGATCAGGCGCGCCAGATACCCTTCCGCAGCGTGGTAAGGAACGCCCGCCATGGGAATGGGCTTCCCGTCATGCTCTCCGCGCGACGTCAGCGTGATATCGAGGATCCGCGCTGCCTCGACGGCATCGTCAAAGAACAGTTCGTAGAAATCCCCCATACGAAAGAACAGAAGCGCATCGGGTTGCTGATGCTTTATGGAAAGATATTGCGCCATGAAGGGAGTGGGCGCAGAAGTCTTGCTCATTTGGGAAGGTATCGCAGTGTCAGCCATGGCGCCCGGACGCTAGCCGTTTGCCAAGGGATTCGCAAAGCTTCAGGCCAGCCATGCCTGAAAGGTATGCATTTGGACAATTTAGACAGTTGGCAGCCCCCCCGGCGCGGCATAGGGTCCCGCGCCAAACCCAGAACCAGAACAGACCCTTTGTCATGACGTCCAAGCGCCCCAGCTTCACCGACCAGGAAGCCCTAGATTTCCACTCAAAACCGACCGCCGGTAAAATCTCCATGGCGCCGACCAAGCCCATGGGCACCCAGCGCGACCTGTCGCTGGCCTACAGCCCGGGCGTGGCTGTACCCGTGCTCGCCATCGCCGAGGACGAAGACAAGGCCTACGACTACACGTCGAAAGGCAACATGGTTGCGGTGATCACGAACGGCACCGCCATTCTCGGCCTGGGTGACCTTGGCCCGATGGCGTCCAAGCCGGTGATGGAAGGCAAATCCGTCCTGTTCAAACGTTTCGCTGATATCGACAGTATCGACATCGAGGTGAACACGAAGGATCCGGACGACTTCATCCGCACTGTCCGCAACATCGGCGACACCTGGGGCGGGATCAACCTTGAGGACATCGGTTCGCCGGACTGTTTCGTGATCGAAAGCCGCCTGCGTGAAGAACTCGACATCCCGGTCTTCCACGACGACCAGCACGGCACGGCAATCATTGCGGCGGCCGGCCTGATCAATGCCTGCCTGATTACGGGCCGTGACCTCAAGGACGTGAAAGTGGCCGTTTCCGGCGCGGGCGCCGCTGGCCTGTCCTGTGCCGGCCTGATCCGTCACCTCGGCGTGAAAGCGGAAAACATCCTCATGTGCGACTCCACAGGCGTCGTCTATGAAGGCCGTACAGAACGGATGGATCAGTTCAAGTCCGCCTTTGCCGTGAACACCACGAAGCGGACTCTGGCCGAAGCCATGGAAGGCGCAGATGTCCTGCTGGGCCTGTCGGCCAAAGGCGCCGTGACCGCAGACATGGTCAAATCCATGGCCGCGAACCCGATCATTTTCGCAATGGCCAATCCGGACCCGGAAATCACGCCGGAAGAGATCAAATCTGTACGCGATGACGCGATCATCGCAACGGGCCGGTCCGACTATCCGAACCAGGTCAACAATGTGCTGGGCTTCCCCTACATCTTCCGCGGCGCGCTGGACGTAAGGGCCCGCAGCATCAACGAAGAAATGAAAGTCGCTGCCGCCTACGCCCTGGCTGAACTTGCCCGCGAGGATGTGCCGGATGAAGTGGCTGCCGCCTATCACGGTTCGCGTCCTTCCTTCGGCCGCGACTACATCATCCCGACACCGTTCGACCCGCGCCTCATCTCTTCCATCCCGCCCTTCGTGGCGCAGGCTGCCATGGATACCGGCGTTGCCCGCAAGCCGATCGCAGACATGGACGCCTACCGCGCCCAGCTGAAGCGCCGGTCCGACCCGGCCGCAGCCTTCCTCGAAGGTGTGCAGGCCCGCTGCAAGGAAGTTCAGCGCCGCATCGTGTTTGCGGAAGGCGAAGAGCCGTCCGTCGTCCGGGCCGCCTATAGCTTCAAGAACCAGGGCCTTGGCCACCCGATCCTGATCGGCCGCGAGGCCCAGGTCGAGCAGACCATGGAAATGATGGGCGTTCCGAGCGGATCGCTGGAAATCATCAATGCCCGCCTTTCGGACAGCAATCCGATTTATACGGACATGCTCTATGCCCGGCTGCAGCGTGAAGGTTACCTCAAGCGCGACGTACAGCGTCTGGTGAACAATGACCGGAACGTCTTCGGTTGCTGCATGCTCAAGAATGGCGACGCCGACGGCATGGTCACCGGCGTAACCCGGAATTATGACGTCGCCCTTCAGGACGCGCAGATGGTGCTGGACCCGCTGCCGGGCCAGGCCGTGATCGGCATGTCCATGGTGATCAACCGCGGCAAGACCGTGTTCATCGCAGACACCAGCGTCACCGAACTGCCGCAGGGCCCGGAACTTGCCGATATCGCCATCGAAGCGGCCCGTGCTGTCAGCGCAGTCGGCTTCACGCCGCGCGTTGCATTCCTCTCCTACTCCACCTTCGGCAATCCGATGGGCGAGCGCGGCGAGAAAGTCCGCGAAGCGGTCGCCATTCTCGACAAGATGGAAGGCATCGACTTCGAATATGAAGGCGACATGGCTGCGGATGTGGCGCTCAACCCGAACCACTGGATGCTGTACCCCTTCTCGCGCCTCAGCGGCCCGGCCAATGTGCTGGTCATGCCGGCCATTCATGCGGCCTCGATCTCGACCAAGCTGCTGGAATCGATGAGCCGCGCGACGGTCATCGGTCCGATGCTGCTTGGCCTTGAGAAGCCGGTGCAGATTGCGTCGCTGGGCGCCACGGTCGGCGACATCGTGAACCTTGCGACACTCGCCGCCTATGACGTGGACAATGTCCACGGCTGATGGCCGGTTACAATAAGGACATATCGTAGGGTCAGGACTCGCCGCTGGCGGGCCCTGACCCTATAGTTATTCCAGACAGACAACCTGCAGGGAGGCCCGAGTGGCATGAAGGAATACCTGAAATTCTATATCAACGGTGAGTGGGTCGATCCCGTGACGCCGCGGACACTCGAAGTCGAGAACCCGGCCACGGAAGAAAACTTCGCCGTGATCTCGCTCGGCTCGCAGGCAGATGTCGACAAGGCCGTTGCCGCCGCAAAGGCCGCCTTCCCGGCTTTCTCGCAAACAAGCGTGGAATACCGCGCCGACCTGCTCGACAAAATTGCGGCAGGCATCCAGAAGCGCCTGCCGGAACTGGCAGAGGCTGTCTCCACCGAAATGGGCGCGCCTATGTGGCTTGCCAATGCCGCACAGGTTCCGTCCGGCATGGGCCACTTCGCCACCACAGCCCAGATCCTGCGCAATTACGAGTGGGAAGAGCTGAAAGGCTCGACCCTGCTGCGCAAGGAACCGATCGGCGTTTGCGGTTTCATCACGCCATGGAACTGGCCGATCAACCAGATCGCCTGCAAAGTCGCCCCTGCCATTGCTGCCGGTTGCACCATGGTGCTGAAGCCGTCCGAGATCGCCCCAATCGATGCCATGATCCTGACCGAGATCATGCATGAAGCCGGTGTGCCGAAAGGCGTGTTCAACCTTGTGAACGGTGACGGCCCAGGCGTCGGCTCCTCCCTGTCCTCGCATCCGGATGTCGACATGGTCAGCTTCACCGGTTCGACCCGGGCTGGCGTGCTCGTGGCCCAGGCTGCAGCCCCGACCGTCAAGCGCGTCGCTCAAGAACTCGGCGGCAAGAGCCCGAACATCGTCCTGCCGAACGCAGACCTCAAGAAAGCAGTTGCTGGCGGCATCATCCAGATGATGACCAATTCCGGCCAGTCCTGTAACGCGCCGTCCCGTATGTTCGTGCAGAAGGACCAGCAGGACGAAGCCATCGCGATCGCGAAAGCCACGGCCGAGTCCGTCAAGGTGATGATGCCCGCGGAAGCAACGCC
Organism: Rhodobacterales bacterium; assembly: GCA_014763715.1. Taxonomy (GTDB): domain Bacteria; phylum Pseudomonadota; class Alphaproteobacteria; order Caulobacterales; family Hyphomonadaceae; genus Hyphomonas. Next base: position 28,048 of record JACXUV010000005.1, read on the forward strand.
GGGCGCCATCGGCCCGATCTCCAACGGCAACCAGTACCAGAAGGTGCAGGACCTGATCGAAACCGGCATCAAGGAAGGCGCCACGCTCGTCGCCGGTGGCCCGGGCCGTCCGGAAGGTTTCAACAAAGGCTACTTCGCCCGTCCGACCGTTTTCGCAAACGTCACCAATGACATGACCATTGCCCGCGAGGAAATCTTCGGGCCGGTTCTGGTCATGATCCCCTATGAAGACGTGGACGATGCCGTCGCCATGGCGAACGACACGGTCTACGGCCTTGCCGGTTACGTGCAGGGACCGGAAGAGGACGCCCGCAAGGTGGCCAACCGCATCCGCGCCGGTCAGATCCAGATCAACGGCGCACGTCCGGACTTCACCGCACCGTTCGGCGGCTATGGCCAATCCGGCAATGGCCGCGAATGGGGCGAAGAAGGCTTTGAGGAATTCCTCGAAATCAAGGCCGTCATCGGCTACAAGGCTGGCTGATCGCGCCACGCACCAAGATAGAAAGGCGGCCCGGAAAGGCCGCCTTTTTTATTGTTTGACGCCTGGCCTGCCGCACAACTTTCCGTGATGATGTGTAGCAAGGGCGACATATTGCGACCGTATTCAACTGGCATTCATCTGCGTCAGCCTTATATCAGACAGGTATGTCATAAGGCTGGCAGGCCCAATTCAGGACCGATCCTTTTGCGCCGGAGGTTGAAAACCCATGCCCAAGTTTAGATTGATCGCAGGTCTCGCCGCTCTATCCATCCTCGCCGCCTGTGCGACGGCGACCCCTTATCAGGCCGCGCTGGATTCCTCGAGCCGCGGATATTCCGAACAGCAGATCGAGAACAACCGGTTCCGTGTCCAGTTTGCCGGCAACAGCCTGACGGATCGCAAAACGGTCGAGACCTACCTGCTCTATCGTGCTGCTGAGTTGACCAAGCTCAACGGGTATGACCACTTCCGTGTCGTACATCGTGATACTGACGCCGAAAGCCGGATGGTGCCGATCGGTGGTGGTGCCTACTCACCTTACTACGATCACTTCTATCTCGACTATTATTACTATGGCCCGCGCTCCTATTACCGGACCCGCCCCTACGGTTATGATCCGTTCTGGCCGCGCTGGGGCTACTATGATCCCTACTGGGGCCCTGCCGAATACCGGGAATCGACGCGCTATATCGCATCGGCTGAAATCCTCATGGGCAAAGGGGCCAAACCGGACGACGCCGCCTATTTCGATGCAGATCAGGTGATCATGAACCTGTCAGGCAGCATTGTCCGTCCGCAGCCCTGATCCGCTTTCCCTCATATGGAAACAAAGAGAGCCCTGCTGCCCCGGCAGGGCTCTTTGCTTTTCTCACAGTTTTTTCCCTGCAGCTCTGGTAATGCCTGTCTGACGGGTCCAGATAGCTCTTCCCTGAAACCCAACGGCTTGAGAGGCGCACGCGGTGCCCGATTCTGAAATCAAGGCACCCTCGCCTGACCTGCAGCCACACCCTTCCACACCCGGGAAGTCTGAACTGGTTGTGATGGTTGCCGGGCTCATGGCGCTGAATGCCCTGGCCATCGACATCATGCTACCGGCATTGAACCAGATTGCTCATGCTGTCGGGCTGACGGCTGAAGGCGTCGAAAGCGACAATCGCCAGCAGCTGATCATCTTCTCCTATGTGCTGGGCTTCGGTGCCCCGCAGATCCTGTGGGGGCCGATCACTGACCGGTTCGGGCGGCGCGGCCCGCTCTTCATCAGCCTGATCGGCTATATCCTGATGGCGATGTTGTGCATCACTCTGCGCGAATTCCATGCCCTGCTGGCTGCACGCTTCATTCAAGGCGTCTTTTCATCGGGCGCACGCCTCGTCGCCGTATCGATAGTGAGGGACTTGTTTGCCGGACGTCAGATGGCCCGCTTCATGTCTCTCGTCATGACGATCTTCATGATCATCCCGATCATCGCCCCGGCGGCAGGTCAGGCCATCCTGCTCGTGGCACCATGGGAATGGATCTTCGGCGCGCTGGTCGTGTTCGGTATTTTCATGCTGGGCTGGACATGGTCGCGCCTGCCGGAAACCCTTCCGGTGGAGAACCGCAGGCCGCTGAATGTCGGCAATGCGCTCGGCGCCTACATGCAGGTTATACGCACCCCGGTCACATTCGGATATATGTGCGCTTCGGGCATCGTCTTTGGCGCCCTCTTTTCCTTCATCGCCACATCCGAGCAGGTCTTCCGCGAAGTCTTTCATCGCGGAGAAGATTTTGTTCTCTGGTTCTCCGGAATTGCCGGCATGCTGGCCGTGGCGAACTTCACAAATTCGCGGCTTGTCGAGAAAATCGGCATGCGCCGGATCAGCCACACAGCCCTCTTCCTGTTCACTGGACTGTCCGCCCTTTCGGCGCTGATCACGCATTTCTTCGGAGAGAACCTGCTCTGGTTCTACCCCTTGTTCATCCTGACCTTTGCGTGTTTTGGGCTGCTGGGATCGAACTTCTCGGCACTGGCCATGGAGCCGTTAGGGTCCATCGCCGGAACGGCATCAGCTGCTTACGGGTTTGCCACGACAACGGTATCCAGCCTGATCGGCATGCTGATCGGAAGCCAGTACAATGGGACGACCGTTCCGCTGATGCTGGGCTTCGTCGCGCTCGGCCTCTCATCCCTTGTGATCATCCTGATCACGGAGAAGGGAAAGCTGTTCAGTTCACGTTGACGCGCCGGCTGCTGCGGGCATTCGTCTCCCGATCACTGGCAAGCGGGCGGACCTGACGCTCCAGGTGTTCGATAATCATGCCGGCAATGTCCTTGCCAGTCGTGCTCTCGATCCCCTCCAGCCCCGGCGAGGAGTTGACCTCCAGAACCTTCGGTCCGTCCTTCGTCTGCAGCAGGTCCACACCCGCCACGTTCAATCCCAGGACCTTGGCAGCGGCGCGCGCCGTCTCCCGTTCGTCCGCCGTCAGACGGATACTTGAAGCCGTCCCACCGCGATGCAGGTTGGAGCGAAACTCCCCCTTCTGCGCCTGCCGTTTCATGGCGCCAACAACCTTGTTGCCAATGACAAAAGCCCGTACATCGGCACCGGCCGCCTCTTCCACAAATTCCTGAACCAGGAAGTTCGCATCGAGACCGCGGAAGGCGTCGACCAGGCTCTCTGCCGCCTTGCGTGTTTCGGCCAGCACCACACCGCGCCCCTGCGTCGAAGTCAGCAGCTTCAGCACGACCGGCGCGCCATCGACGAGGCCGATCAGGTCTTTTGTATCTTTCGGGCTGTGGGCAAAGGCCGTCACCGGCATGGCGATCTTTGCACGTGCCAGCAGCTGTTGGGCCAGAAGCTTGTCACGTGAACGGCCAATAGACCCCGCCCCGTTCAGGCAGACGGCCCCGGTATTCGAAAACTGGCGCAGCACCGCCATGCCATAATCTGTGATCTTCGCACCAATCCGTGGAATGACGGCATCATAACGCGGCAGCGCCTTGCCATCATAATGCACCTGCGGATCCAGCGTGCCGATCTGCATGTAGCAACGCGCCGTATCGATCATCTCGATCACATGCCCGCGCTCACGCGCAGCTTCGACAAGGCGCTGGCTGGAATAATTGTGCGGCTCCCGCGTCAGCAAGGCGATGCGCAGCGGCCGCCGCACCGGCTTCTTCTTCGGCAGGCCCTTGTAGAGCTTGTAGGAGAGCTCCGGCATGTGGAAGGATTCATTCGGGTCCACCACCATGTCCGGCTGCATGGCCCCGCGGCCGAACAGCATCCGGTACATCATGTTTTCCCGGTTGGTCAGCGTCAGCTGGATCGGCCAACGCCGGTCGCCCATCTGCACATCTGTCTCGATCACATAACGCAGCTCTGTTTCGCCATTGGAGCTGGTGACTTCACGCCGGTCCACCACAGGCGCCGAACAGGTGACTTCCAGCGCCGGATTGTTCGGGTCCGGCTGGATCAGGAAGCGCACCTGCGGGCTGGTGACCGGACCGAACGGTTCGATCACGCTGGCATGCAGGGCCGACGTCTTCGCCCCTGTATCAATCTTCGCCTTGATGGCGGGCAAGCCCAGGTCTGGCAGCGCCAGCCATTCTTCCCAACCGAGTTCAAACGGGGCGCTTTTTGGCATGTTCGGCGTCCTTATGGAGAAGGAATCGCTTATCCGGCCTGCAGGCGTCCCGCAACTCAGCCTTTCACAAGCCAGGCCTTCTCCACGATGCCGACCACATCGCCCATGATGCCGGTGATCTTGAAGTCCTTCGGCGTGTAGATGCGGGCAACACCCATCTGGCGCAGGGCCTGGGCATCTTCCGGCGGGATAATTCCACCGACAACGACAGGCACGTTCTCAAGCCCGACCTTGCGTAGCTCCGCCAGCGTCTCGCGGACCAGATCAAGATGGCTGCCCGACAGGATAGAGAGGCCGACGACATGTGCGTCGGCTGCCTTGGCCTGCGCAGCAATCTCGTTCGGTGCGAAGCGGATGCCTTCATAAACGACATCCATGCCGACTTCGCGGCCGCGCGCCGCGATCTGTTCCGCCCCATTGGAGTGGCCGTCGAGGCCCGGCTTGCCGAGCACATAGGTCAGCCGACGGCCGAGCGCGTCGGACACGCGATCTACTTCCTTGCGGACGGCTTCGGTATCTTCATTGCTATCGGAATTAATGACGATGGCCACGCCAGTCGGGCCGCGATATTCGCCGAACACGTCGCGCATCGCGGCGCCCCACTCCCCTGTGGTAACACCGGCCTTGGCGCAGGCAATGGAGGGTTCCATGATGTTGGTGCCCTCTGTCGCAGCTGTTTTCAGGCCTGCCAGAGCAGCGGCAACAGCATCACTGTCACGCGCCGCACGCCATGCCGCCAGCTCACGAACCTGCATCATCTCTTCAGCCGGATCGACGGTCTGGATTGCGCCATCGCCGCCGCCCAGCGGGCTTTCTTCCGTCTCTGTGTAGCGGTTGACGCCAACCACGGTCAGGTCGCCGGACTCGATCGCCTTCACGCGCTCGATATGTGCCCCGACCAGACTTTCCTTCATGAAGTCGATGGAGTTCGTAGCGCCGCCGCGAGCGTCGATCTCGGCCAGCGTGGCGCGGGCCAGTTCCATCAGCTCATTCGTCTTGCCTTCGACCACATGGCTGCCGTCGAACAGGTCTTCATATTCCAGCAGGTCCGTCTCGAAAGCGAGGATTTGCTGGAGACGCAGCGACCATTGCTGGTCCCACGGGCGCGGCAGGCCAAGCGCTTCGTTCCAGGCAGGCAGCTGCAGGGCCCGGCAACGGGCCTTCTTGGACAGGGTAACGGCCAGCGCTTCAATCAGGATGCGATAGACATTGTTCTCCGGCTGCGGCTCGGTCAGGCCGAGGGAGTTCACCTGCACGCCGTATCGGAACAGGAGCGCCTTCGGATCGGTCACGCCATAGCGCTCCCGGCCGATCTCCTCCCAAAGTTCCACAAAGGCACGCATCTTACAGAGTTCCGTAACGAAACGCACGCCTGCGTTCACAAAGAACGAGATACGACCGAAGACAATCTCAAAGTCCTCTTCCGGAACTTTGCCGCCAGCTTTCACCGTGTCGAGCACGGCAATCGCGGTCGCCAGGGCGTAGGCCAGCTCCTGTTCCGGCGTCGCGCCTGCTTCCTGGAGGTGGTAGGAGCAGACATTCATCGGATTCCACTTCGGCACCTCGGTATAGCACCAGGTAACCATGTCGGAGATCAGCTTCATCGACGGCTCCGGCGGGAACACGTACGTGCCGCGGGAGAGGTATTCCTTGACGATATCGTTCTGGGTCGTGCCGCGCAGTTTCTTGCGGTCGTCGCCGCGCTCATCTGCCAGCGCCACATAGAGCGCCAACATCCATGAGGCTGGCGCATTGATCGTCATCGACGTGTTCATCTGCTCCAGCGGCAACTCCGCCATCAGCTCGCGCATGTCGCCGAGGTGCTTGACCGGCACGCCAACCTTGCCGACTTCACCGCGCGCCAGAATATGGTCTGCGTCATAGGCTGTCTGTGTGGGCAGGTCGAAGGCGATGGACAGGCCCGTCTGGCCTTTGCCCAGATTCATCCGGTAAAGCTCGTTCGACTTCTTCGCCGTCGAGTGGCCGGCATAGGTCCGGAAGATCCACGGCCGGTCCGGATTGTGCTGAAATGTCGTGTGGCTGTCGGCCATGGGGCATGCGCCTCCCAACGCAGGATTTTTGTTGCGGCGCAACATGCCCTCGCAAAACGATGCTGACAAGCCGCAGGATGGAGCGTCTTGCGGCCGCAGGCGGGCAGGGCCACATTCAGCCCATGATACACATATCGCCCATCAATTCGACAGAGGGCCTGTCACCCGCTTCCCTGCAGCTCGCATTGCGCCTGCGGCTTGCTTCGCTGGTCGCCTTCCCGGCGGCTGCAGCGCTTGCAGCCGTGCTCCAGCGCAGCTTCCTGGTCCTGCTGCTTCTGGCGGGCGGAATGATGCTGGTGTCCTGGATTGAGCGCATCCGTTTTCTGCGGGCCGCCGGGGAAACGCGCATGCCTGATCCCGGCGCCTTCTGGCCGGGCTTTGCGGTGCGCACCGGCCTCTTGCTGGGCATCTTCATTATCACGCTGGGCGTGCTCGCCCTCTTCCGGGACACGTCCCTCGCACGTGGTTTCGGCTGGCCGGACCTGCTGATCGCCGGGGGCACGACACTGGCGGTTTACCTGATGAACCTCGCCAGCGCGCGCATGGCCGCAGGGCAGGCAAATATTGTCGCCACGCAGCTGAACGCCTCGTACCAGGCCCAGACACGCCCGGCCGGTGGGTCCGATGACATCATCGAAGGCGAGTTTACCGATCTGGATGATCGCTGACCCGCTCCCCTTGCAGCGGTGACGCCCTCAACAAACGCTCCCCAAATCCGTCGATTTCACGTATGAGGCGACGTCTTCCGGCGGAGTTTCGAACCCATGATTGACGTGATCGGCATCATCGCCGCCTTCCTGACGACTCTTTCCTTCGTTCCACAAGCGATCCTCGTGATCCGCACGAAACAAACCGAGGGCATATCGCTCATCATGTATGCCATGTTCACAACGGGCGTTGCCGTATGGCTGGTCTACGGCATTGCCCTCGGCGCCTTGCCGATCATCGTCGCAAATGTGGTGACGCTGGTTCTGGCCAGCATCATCCTCACCATAAAGATCCGCTCAGTCCTGCCGTCTCAGCCCAGCGCCCAGGGCGCCACGGCCGCGACATCGGCGCCCATCGCCTCATAATAGAGACGCTGGATCCGCCGCGTGACCGGCCCCGGCTTGCCACTGCCAACCGGTTTGCCATCCAGCGTGATCACAGGGGCGACCATGGCGCCTGCCGATGTCGTGAAAGCCTCGACCGCGCCTGCGGCCTCTTCCGGTGTAAATGCCCGCTCGACCAGTTCGATTCCCGTCCCGTCCAGCAGGGACAGGACACCTGCCCGGGTGATCCCCGGCAGGATGGAGTGAGACAATTCGCGCGTAATGAGCCGCCCCTCTGCATCGACGATCCAGGCATTGGCCGAGGCGGCCTCTGTTACCAGTCCGTCTTCCACCATGAAGGCCGTGTCGGCTCCAGCCTCACGCGCGGTGCGGTAAGCGAGGGCCTGGGAAAGCAGCTGCACCGTCTTCATGTCGCGACGCTTCCAGCGCGTATCGCCGAGCGTGATGGCCTTGATGCCGTCCCGTGCTGCCTCCCCGATCAGCGGACGGGTGTCTGCATAAAGAAAGACAGTTGGCGTGAACGTCTCGGGCCCGGCAAAATCACGCATGCCGTAAGCACCGCCCGTCACCTCAAGATAGACAAGCCCCTCTTCCACACCGTTCTTGTCGATCAGGTCCGTGTGGATTTCCGCCCATGCCTCATCACTGTAAGGATTGGAGATGGATATGCCCTCCAAAGTCCGCCGGAGACGTGAAAGATGCCCCTCAAGATCGATAAAGCGGCCATCATAGACCGCCGTTACTTCATAGGCCGCATGCGCAAAGAGAAACCCCCGGTCGAATGGGGAAATGGCGGCATCTTCCACAGGGCAGAATTTACCATTGAGATAGACGGTCCGGCCGATTGTCATTTTTGTCACGCTCCTGAGACTTGCGTTTGTGCACCGCAACAAAACAACTTGCATCGGGGCAACCATGACGCCAAGGTGGCGCGCGCCGAGGGCCTTGTGAAGCTGCGCTGAGATCGCACCACCGGGTTTTTTGCAGAAAGTACAAAGGAGGAGGGCATTTCCGCCATGAGCCGGGAAGTCAAAGACATTTACGAGATTGGCGAGATTCCGCCAGAGTTCCACGTTCCGAAAATGATGTACGCCTGGGCGATCCGCCGGGAACGTCATGGCCGCCCGGCGACTGCCATGCAGCTGGAACAAGTCCCTGTGCCGGAGATCGATTCCGACGAAGTGCTCGTCCTCGTGATGGCCGCTGGCGTCAACTATAACGGCATCTGGGCCGCCCTCGGCGAGCCTGTGTCCGTGTTCGACGTTCACAAGCAGGACTATCACATTGCCGGGTCCGACGCGGCCGGCATCGTCTGGGCCGTTGGCCGCAAGGTGAAGCGGGTGAAGCCTGGCGACGAAGTTGTCATCCACTGCAACCAGGACGATGGCGACGACGAGGAATGCAATGGCGGCGATCCGATGTTCTCGCCATCCCAGCGCATCTGGGGTTATGAGACGCCGGATGGTTCCTTCGCCCAGTTCTGCCGCGTGCAGGCCCGGCAGTGCATGCCCCGCCCGAAACACCTGACCTGGGAAGAGAGCGCCTGCTACACGCTGACGCTCGCCACCGCTTACCGCATGTTGTTCGGCCACCGCCCGCACATCGTGAAGCCGGCCGACAACGTGCTCGTCTGGGGTGCCTCTGGCGGTCTCGGCAGTTTCGGTGTTCAGCTCTGTGCCGTGACGGGCGCGAATGCGATCGGCGTGGTCTCCAGTGACGACAAGAAAGAGCATGTGCTCAGCCTCGGTGCCAAGGGCGTGCTAAACCGCAAGGACTTCAATTGCTGGGGCCAGCTGCCAACCGTCAACGGTCCGGAGTTCAAGGACTATATGCGGGAAAGCCGCAAGTTCGGGAAAGCGATCTGGGAGATCACCGGTAACAAGGATGTCGACATCGTGTTCGAACATCCCGGCGAGTCGACCTTCCCGGTCTCCGTCTTCGTGGTGAAACGCGGCGGCATGGTCGTGATCTGCGCCGGCACCACAGGCTTCAACCTGACCATGGATGCCCGCTTCCTCTGGATGCGCCAGAAGCGCGTGCAGGGCAGCCACTTCGCCAACCTGAAACAGGCTTCAGCCGCCAACGACCTGGTCATCAATCGCCGTATCGACCCGGGCATGTCCGAGGTCTTCCCGTGGGAAGACATTCCGGCCGCGCACGAGAAGATGCTGGATAACAAGCACCTTCCGGGCAACATGGCCGTTCTCGTGACCTCGCCGAAGCCGGGCCTGCGCACGGTGGAAGATGTGCTCGCCGTGAATGGCCAGGCCAGCTGAACATGTTGAGCCGCGCTTTCGCGGAAGAATTTGCCAATGACTGGCTGTCGGCATGGAACGACAGGGATATTGACCGTATCCTGTCGCACTATGCCGACGATGTCGTCTTCCACAGCCCGCGCATCGCGCTGGTTATGGGAAATGAGGCGAATTCCGTCCGCGGCAAGAAAGCGCTACAGGCCTATTGGACCGAGGCCCTCTCAAGGGCCCGGTCGCTGTTCTTTGCCATAGACGACATACTCGTCGGCTCTGACGCGATTACAATTCTCTACACGAACCATCGCGAAGAGAAGGTCGCGGAGACCTTCATCTTCAACGAGGATGGCGAAATCAGCCTCTCGATCGCGACGTACAGCCCGATCTAGCCAAGCCCTAGTTTTCGAACGGATCGCGCATGAGGATCACATCCTCACGCTCCGGGCTGGTGGAGACGAGCGCGCAGGGCTTGCCGACCAGTTCTTCGAGGCGGCGGACATATTTCACCGCTTCTGCCGGAAGGTCCGCCCAGGAGCGCGCCCCGGCGGTCGAGCCTTTCCAGCCCGGCATCGTCTCATAGACAGGCTCCACAGCGGCCTGATCGGTCAGGCCAGCAGGATAATGATCGATCTCCTGCCCGTTCAGCCTGTAGGCAACGCAAACCTTGATCTCCTCGAACCCGTCCAGCACGTCCAGCTTGGTCAGCGCGAGACCGTTGACGCCAGAGGTCGCACAGGCCTGGCGCACCATCACGCTGTCGAACCAGCCACAGCGGCGGGCCCGGCCCGTGTTCACGCCCACTTCGCGGCCCACAGTGCCGAGACGTTCGCCGATTTCATTGTCCTGTTCGGTCGGGAACGGGCCGGAGCCCACGCGGGTTGTGTAAGCCTTCGCAAGCCCCAGCACATAGGAGATCGCCCCCGGGCCGACCCCCGAACCAGCCGACGCATTACCCGCCACGACATTCGACGAAGTCACGAACGGATAGGTGCCGTGATCCACATCCAGCATCACGCCCTGCGCGCCTTCGAACAGGATACGCTTGCCTGCACGCACCTGCTCGTCCAGCAGCTTCCAGACCGGCTGGGCATAAGCCAGCACTTTCGGGGCGATTTCGAGCAGGTCCGCCTTGAGCTGCGCGCCATCCGGCTCCGGCAGGTCCAGACCCGCCCGCAGGGGGCGGTGATGCGCCAGCAGGCGTTCGATCTTCAGGTCCAGGGCGGCCGGGTCAGCAAGGTCTGCCACGCGGATCGCCCGGCGGCCGACACGGTCCTCATAGGCCGGGCCGATGCCACGCTTTGTGGTGCCGATCTGGCCAGCACCCAGCGCGCCTTCCCGGGCGGCGTCGATGTCCTTGTGCCAGGGCAGGATCAGCGAAGCATTGTCGGCCAGGACCAGCGTCTCGGGTGAGACTTCGACGCCCTGCCCCTGAATGCCTTCGATCTCTGTCAGCATGTGCCATGGGTCCACCACGACACCGTTGCCGATCACGGACAGCTTGCCGCCGCGCACGAGGCCCGACGGCAGCAGGGCCAGCTTGAACACCTTGCCGTCGATCACCAGCGTGTGGCCGGCATTGTGCCCACCCTGGAACCGCACGACCACATCCGCCCGGCTCGAAAGCCAGTCGACGATCTTGCCCTTGCCCTCGTCGCCCCATTGGGCGCCTACGACCACTACGCCAGCCATGTGCCGCTCCTGTTCAGTCCGCGGCGACATGGGCAGGATTCAGAGAGGAAAAGCAAGGGGCCTTTGGCCGCGCCTGCTAGTCGAAGCTATAGCTGACGCGCAGGCCGATATTGTCCAGGCCCTGATTGCGGCCATCGCCGAGGATCTGACCGTGGCTGAGATGTTCGTACATCAGCTCCACACCCCAGACATCATTGATGTCATGGTGCAGGCCGAATGTGGTACGGAACAGGTCACGCGAGCCAAGCAGGACATGATCCTCGGTGAAGGCATCGCCGCGCGGATCCCCCTGTGGGTACGGGCTTTCCAGCTCACCGTCATGGATCACATAGCCAACACTCGGCTCGAACTGCCAGCGCTTCGCGATCGGGAAGGACCAGTGCAGGCCCACGCCGCCGAAGCTGGTGTCGCCCTGAAGGTTGCCAGAGCCCATCACATAAGGCTTCGGGCTCCAGAGAACGCCGAGGAAATCCGGCGAATTGAACAGGATCTCGCCACTCAGGCTCTGGCCCGGCTCCTTGTTGGCATTGTTGCAGTCGAGAACGCAGATGTTCTCCTGCATCACGCCGAGGCGGATTTCACTGATAAGGTCAGCAGAGGCAGGGCCGGCCACTGCGGCGACAGCCACAGCGCTGGAAAGAAGAAAACGGCGCATGGAAACTCCCTTTAGATAAAAAGCGAGAAAGGATGTTCGCACTCGCCCGTCAAGCGTGCAGGCATGGCCTGGACGCAAATTGCAGGGAAAGGTGACCAAACCGTCACGTAGCCCCTACCGGGAATGGGAAAATGGGCGGCCCGGCAGGACCGCCCATTTTCATCAATGAAATCAGGCCTGAGGCCCGAGCCGATTAGAAAGTCAGGACCTTCGCATAGCGAACCTGCGGCAAGGCGTTGAGCTTGTCGAGCATGGCCGGCGTCGGAACCGAGTCGATCCCGATCAGGGCAATTGCCTCCTCCCCTGCCGCCGTGCGGCCAAGGTGGAAGGTCGCGATATTGACCTTCTCTTCGCCCAGCATCTGGCCAAGCGCGCCAATGAAGCCCGGCTGGTCGAGGTTGTTCACATAGAGCATGGTCGGCGCAAAATCGCCTTCCAGCGCCATGCCCTTGACCTCGACGATCCGCGGATGACCGGCGATCATCGTACCGGCCAGCGTGCGCCAGCCGCCTTCCGGTGCATTCTGGGTCGCCTTGGTCTTCACCTTCACACGGATCAGGCTGTCATAGACCGGGCTGTCCTCGGTCTTTGTCTCGGTGAGCTTCACACCACTGTCTGCCAGGATCGCCGGAGCGGATACCATGTTCACGTCCCCGCGCGAGGCCCGCAGCATGCCCGCAAGCAATGCAGCGGTCAGCGGTTTGCGATTCAGCTCTGCGACTTCGCCCTCATATTCGATCACAACCTCGTCATAGCCGAAATCGGAAATCTGGCCTGCAAAGGAGCCGAGTTTCTCTGCCAGCGTAGCGAAGGGCTTGAGGCGCGGGGCCTCTTCCGCCGTGATGGACGGCATGTTGAGCGCATTGGTGACGGCACCCGACAGGAGATAGTCCGACATCTGCTCGGCCACCTGCAGGGCAACGTTTTCCTGCGCTTCATTGGTCGAGGCACCAAGGTGCGGCGTCGCAACGAAGTTCTTCTTGCCGAAGAGGATGTTTTCCTTGGCCGGCTCGACAGCGAAGACGTCGAAGGCTGCCCCGGCAAGGTGACCGGATTCCAGCATATCCGCCACGGCTTCCTCATCCACTAGGCCGCCACGGGCACAGTTGACGAGGATCAGGCCTTTCTTGGTCTTGGCCAGATTCTCACGGCTGAGGATATTGCGGGTCTGGTCCGTCAGCGGAACGTGCAGCGTGATGACGTCGGCGCGCTTCAGCAGCTCTTCCAGCTCTACCTTCTCGACACCGAGTTCCACAGCACGCTCTTCGGTGAGGAACGGGTCATAGGCAACGACACGCATCTTCAAGCCGATGGCGCGCTCAGCGACGCGGGATCCGATGTTCCCTGCCCCGATCAGGCCGAGCGTCTTGAACGAGACCTCAACGCCCATATAGCCGGATTTGGGCCATTTGCCTTGCTGCGTTTCAGCATTGGCAGCCGGGATCTGGCGGGCCGCAGCGAACATCATCGCGATGGCATGTTCTGCCGTCGTGATGGCGTTGCCGAACGGCGTGTTCATGACCACGACACCCTTGGCGGTCGCAGCCTTGATGTCGATATTGTCGACGCCGATACCGGCCCGGCCGATGACTTTCAGGTTCGTCGCAGCGGCGATGACATCCGCGTTCGGCTTGCAGGCCGAGCGGACGACGAGGCCGTCATATTCCGGAATCTCTGCAATGAGTTCTTCCGTATTCAGACCGGTCTTGGTGACCGTTTCGATACCGCGGGCATGGAAGATTTCCACGGCGGCGGGGGAGAGTTTGTCTCCGATAAGGACTTTAGGCATTGTCTTTTCCTTTGCTCGCGGCTGTTGCGGGCATGCTGCCCGCGCCGCTGCGCCTTCGCCTTGCTCGTGAAGGCGCCTGTTCCATATCCGTTTGCTTAGAGGGTGGCCGCTTCTTCAGCGAAGGCCCAGTCGAGCCACGGAAGCAGCTTCACGACGTCGGACGGTTCCACCGTGGAGCCGACCCAGATGCGCAGACCCGGAGGGGCCTTGGCATAACCGGCGGCATCAAAGCAGGCGTTTTCCTTTTCGAGGCGCTTCATCATCGCTTTCACGAAAGCGCGCTGGCCAGCCTCGTCGAGGCCTGCAACACGCGGATCCGTAATCTTGAAGGTCACGCCCGTATTGGAACGGACATCCGCATCCGGACAAAGGAAGTCGACCCAGTCGGTCTTCGCCACCCAGTCGGTGAGAATGCCGAGGCTCTCATCGGAACGCGCCTTGAGGGCTTTCCAGCCGCCGAGCGCTTCGCACCAGTCGAGCGCCTGAAGGTAATCTTCCACGCACAGCATGGAGGGCGTGTTGATCGTGGAGCCTTCGAACAGCTCCTCGTTCAGCTTGCCGCCCTTGGTCATGCGGAACAGTTTCGGCAGGGCCCGGTCCGGCGTGAAGGTTTCCAGACGCTTCACGGCGTTGGGCGACAGGATCAGCATGCCGTGGGCCGCTTCCCCGCCAAGGATCTTCTGCCAGCTATAGGTCACCACATCGAGTTTCTCCCACTCGATGTCCTGCGCGAAGGCGGCCGAGGTCGCATCGCAGATCACGACACGGTCCGGGTTCGGCTTGATCCAGTCAGCATTCGGCACGCGCACGCCCGAGGTCGTGCCGTTCCAGGTAAAGATGATGTCGGCATCGTCGCGCGCCTGAGAGAAATCGGGCAGCGCGCCATAGTCGGCACCATAGGTCTTGCAGTCAGCGAGCTTCAGCTGCTTGGTCGCATCCGTCACCCAGTCCTGGCCGAAGCTTTCCCAGGCGAAGACGTCCACAGGCTTCGCGCCCAGCATGGACCACATGCACATCTCGACCGCGCCGGTGTCGGACGCCGGCACGATGGCCACGCGATAGTCTTCCGGAAGACCAAGGATTGCCTTGGTCCGGTCGATCGCTTCCTTCAGCTTCTTTTTCGCATCGCCAGAACGGTGCGAACGGCCGAGGACAGCAGTGTTCAGTTTTTCAAGGGAAAATCCGGGACGCTTTGCAGTCGGGCCCGAGGAAAAATGCGGGCATGCAGGCAGCACGCCGGGTTTGGCGACGGTCGTCATCTGTTTGTACTCCTATCCTTACAGATAGGCTGGCACCCGTTGGGGGATGCTGGCCCGCCGCGTCTGTCTCACATTTCGAGGGCCCGCGCAAATGGCATTTCTGTGACCTGATAAGCGCGTGACCTGATGCCGCAACCTGCTAAGCTGAGCAAAAAATATGGAGGAACACCCGTGAGCATGACCATCCAGCCCCTGACCGGCACACTCGGCGCGGAGATCCTCGGTGTCGACCTTAAGCGGGACCTGTCGAATTCCGAATTCGATGCGGTGCATCAGGCGTTCCTCGACTACAAGGTGATCGTGCTGCGCGGCCAGCAGGGCATGACGCCGGACCAGCACAAGGCCTTCGCACGACGCTTCGGCACGCTGAACATCCATCCCTATGTAAAGGGCATGGAGGGGCACCCGGAACTGTTGGAGATCATCAAGGAGCCGGACGAGAAAACCAATTTCGGCGGCGGGTGGCATTCCGACATGAGCTTTCTGGAAGAGCCCGCGCTCGGCTCCATCCTGCATGCACTCGAAGTGCCGCCCTATGGCGGGGATACACTGTTCGCAGATCAGCAGGCCGCCTATGACCGCCTCTCCCCCGGCCTGAAGAAGACGCTGGAGGGCATGACTGCCATCCACACCGCCAGCAAGGAATATGGCGCCGATGGCTATTCCGCCGCCGTGCGCCAGTCCATGGACGCGACGGCCGCGCCGGATGCCCCGGAATATGAGCATCCGGTGATCCGTACCCATCCGGAAACCGGCCGCAAGGGCCTGTTCATCAATCCGGCCTTCACGCTGCGCTTTGCCGGCTGGTCCCGCAAGGAGTCCCGTCCCCTGCTGAACTATCTGTTCGAGCTGTCACGGGAAGAGCGCAACACCTGCCGCGTCCGCTGGCAGGAAGGTGACGTTACCATGTGGGACAATCGTTGTGTCTGGCACTACGCCCTCAACGATTATCACGGCCACCGCCGCCACATGCGCCGCGCCACGATCGACGGCAACAGGCCGCGCTAGGCATTTCTCAGGATGGCATGATTGACTTTCCTCCGCCTGGGAATATATGGCGGCGGAAGGTCGGCAGATCACCTAGGCGTCACCGCCCCGCAAGGGGAGCTAAACCTGCCCGAGAATACTCTGCGTATCGACGACAGACACTTTTCCAGTGCCGTGTCGGGAAGACGGTGACCACCGGCAATTTCAGTCTCTGACGGCACATTTGTGGAAAATAGATGATGTCGAGATCCATATACCCCTATCAGGCGCCGGATGTGTCGGCGCTTGCACGCCTGCTGAAGCGGGAACTAGACAACCGGGAAGACAAGCCCGGACATGTCGAGCTTCTGAACATCCTTTCAAAGGCTGCAGGTTACCGGAATTACCAGCACTTCCGGGCAAGCCAGAAAGCCGAAGCCCGGATGCTTTCGCCTGCAATGGCACCGGAAGCCGTGGACTACACCCAGGTCGACCGCGCCACACGCTGTTTCGACGAGGCAGACGTCCTTCTCTACTGGCCGTCGCGCCGCAGCATTCAGATTCTTTGCCTTTGGAAGCTCTGGAGCCTGCTGCCCTCGGCTGAGGAGATGAGCGAGAAGCAGGTGAACGCCTTTTTGAAGGCACACAACGGCTTCGGCGACCATGCCCTGCTCCGCCGTGAGCTTTGCGACGCGCGGCTTCTCTCCCGGACACGCAATGGCAGCCGGTACTTCCGTATTGAAAAGCATCCCCCGCCCGAAGCACTCGTGCTGATCCGTAGCCAGAAGGCTGAAGGGATGACGGGGGAGCCTGCCCATGATGCAGCCCATGAATAAGCCAGACGCTTCAGATTTCTGACCCCAGCCTGAGAGTGGTCAGACTTCAAAGGGATATGTTCCACCCCAGGCAATCAGGGCCTGTCCGAAGAAATACAGCCCCCAGACGGCCAGCGACGGCGCCACTTTCGGTGGCGCCCCAGCCGGGCGCATGAACAGCTGCGTCGACAGGATCATGTCGGATGCCACGAACATGATCGCGCCCAACGTCACCAGCACAAAAGCCGGATCAAGGCGGAGCGCTGCCGCTCCCATCACCAGGATGATGCCCGTATAGGCAAAGACCGGGATACGCATCGGCCCCAGCGACGGCGCCAGCCAGCGCACGAAGACAACCCCGCCCAGAACCAGCACGCTCTGCGCCGCCAGGTTCAGTATGGTCCGCCCCGTCTGCGGCAGCGCCCAGAACAGCGCGATATAAGCCACATGCGCCAGGAAGAAGGCGGCCATGCCGGGCTTCAGCCACTTGTCTTCATCCGGCTTGTCCATGGCCAGGAAAGCATCGCCCGCCGAAGACAGGGCCAGCCCGACCACCAGCAGCCACGGCCCGCCCGCAAGATAGGCGAAGAGGGCCAGCAGCGCCGTCGAGCCGGTCTTGACCAGCAACCCTGACCATCCGCGCCCCGCGCGCCAGCACCAGCCGGCCCAATACAGAACACCCAAAACGATCGCGCCCGCGAACGCGGCAGTCTCCACAGCCATTCCGGCCTCCCCTTCCCGTTTTGTTTTCTAGTCTTCTTTCACCGGTTCCGGCACCCGCAACAGGCGCCGGGCCGCGGCCCGATGCGTTTCTTTCACATGCATGCCCACCAGGCCAAGCGCCGTGGCAAGCACAGTTGCGTCATCGGTAAAGCCAAGGCCTGTGATGAAATCGGGCAGCATGTCCATCGGTGTGACGAAATAGGCGACCGCCGCGAACAGAACCGCCTTGGCTCGCATCGGCGTGTGCGGGTCGCGCGCGGCATACCAGGCCGCGACCAGATCGTCGGCAAACGGGATCTTCCCGACCAGCTTCATGAGCTTGGGAACGAGCCCCCGCGCCGTGCGCTCATCGCGCTCGATCGACTTCGGAATATAGCGTCCATCCTCAGTCAGGACGGTGTTTATGACTTCCGCTGCGTCAGACATTGCGTCCTCCTCTCAGCACTATAGACCAGCAGTATAGATCATCTCTCAGATAGTCTGAAACAAGGGAGGGCAGCGGCCCATGGAACTCAATTCTAACATCTCGGCCGTCATCACCGGCGGCGCATCCGGCCTCGGCGCGGCAACCGCGCGCAAACTGGCCAGCTATGGCGTGAAGGTCGCCCTGTTCGACCTCAACGCCGAAAAAGGCGAGGCACTCGCCAAGGAACTCGGCGGCGTGTTCTGCCAGGTCAACGTCACCGACGACGCCTCTGTCGACGCGGGCTTCGCCAAGTCGCGCGCCGCCATCGGCCAGGAACGTATCCTGGTGAACTGCGCCGGTACCGGCAACGCCATCAAGACGGCCAGCCGCGACAAGAATACCGGCGAGATCAGCCACTTCCCGCTGGATAAGTTCAACCTGATCGTCCAGATCAACCTGGTTGGCACCTTCCGCTGCATCGCGAAATCGGCTGCCGGCATGATGACGCTGGACCCGATCGACGGCGAGCGCGGCGCAATCGTCAACACGGCTTCTGTGGCCGCTGAAGATGGCCAGATCGGCCAGGCCGCCTACTCCGCTTCGAAGGGCGGCGTTGTCGGCATGACCCTGCCGATCGCCCGCGATCTTTCCCGCGAGCTGATCCGCGTCAACACGATCCTTCCGGGCATCTTCAACACGCCGCTGCTGCAGGGCGCTCCGGAACCGGTGAAACAGGCCCTCGGCGCGCAGGTGCCGCACCCGGCCCGCCTCGGCAACCCGGAAGAATATGCGTCGCTCGCCACGGAAATGATCCGCAACGCTTACTTCAACGGCGAAGACGTCCGCCTCGACGGCGCCATCCGCATGGCGCCTAGATAACAATTGCTCGCGGCGGTTTCCGCGCCTCTGGCGCGGAGCCGCTGCGCCTTCGCCTTGCTCGTGCGATGGCTCTCCACCACAAGCGACGCGCAGGCGCAGGTGCCGCGGGCTTCAGCCCGCGAACAGCACCGAGCAGCAAGGCCGGAGGCCGCGCAGCTAACAACAAGGCCTGCCCCGAGGGGCGGGCCTTTTTCTTTTCCGCAACGGCAGGGGCTGTCAGACGATGCGATGACGCTACAAAGGTTCCGAGAAAAGATTGGGAGAGACACCAGTGGAATATGACGACGTTGTCCGCAGCCGGCGCAGCATTCGCGGCTTCCAGCAAAAACCCGTTCCGAAGGCGCTGGTGCGCGAAATCCTCGAAATCGCCATGCGCGCACCGACATCCATGAACTCCCAGCCCTGGAACTTCTATGTCGTCGCTGGCGACGTTCTGGACCGGATCCGCAAGGGCAATGTCGAGCGGAACGTGGCCGGTGTGCCGGACAGCCGCGAATTCCGCATGGGCCCGCCCTATGCCGGAGTGCACCGCGACCGGCAGGTCGAGATCGCCGTCCAGCTGTTCCAGGCCATGGGCATTGAACGCCACGACAAAGAAGCGCGGATGGACTGGGTGCTGCGCGGGTTCCGCCAGTTCGACGCGCCGGTCTCCATTGTGATCACCTATGACAAGGCCCTCGCAGGCGGCGACATTCCGCCCTTCGATTGCGGCGGCGTCGTCAATGGCATCGTCAATGCGGCCTGGAACCGTGGCCTCGGCTGCGTGATCAATTCGCAGGGCATCATGCAGAGCCCGGTCGTGCGCGAAGAGGCAGGTATCCCGGAAGACCAGGTGATCCAGACCTGCGTCGCCATGGGCTGGCCGGACGACAGCTTCCCCGCCAACGCCGTCGTCTCGACCCGGAAGTCCGTAGACGAAGCAGCGACCTTCCTCGGATTTGATGACTAGGCGCACGCAGCCCCGTCACTTTCATTGTCCGCACCACCGCCAGGACCGCAACCGGCGCAGGGGCTAGCCGCGTCCCCAACCCTTCGTACACGTCAGTATTTCAGACACTTGAGTCCGCCAGCTTTTTGGCAGATGGTGCAACTATTGACAGTTAACGTGCCGTTACAGGCGGCCGGGGAGGGCATTATGCTGAAAGTCTATGGCCTGAAGGTTTCCTATTTCACAGGCAAGATGGAAGCCTATCTGCGCTACAAGGAAATTCCCTACGAGTTCTGCCCGATGACAGCGCGGGAGTTCATGTACACCATTCCGGAGAAGACCGGCGCCATGCAAATGCCCGCCGCCGAACTGCCGGACGGGCGCTGGATGACGGACACCACCCCGATGATCGACTGGTTCGAGACACAGCACCCCGGCGCGCCGGTCCTCCCCGCAGATCCCGCCCAGGCTTTCCTCTGCCGCCTGATCGAAGACTACGCCGACGAATGGCTGTGGCGCCCGGCCATGCATTACCGCTGGAGCTACCCACTCTCTGCCAAACTCCTGGCCCGGCAGATCTCCGACGCCATGGGACGGGACATCAAGGCGCCGGGCTTCCTGAAACGCTGGCGAACGGAAAAGCGGCAGAAGCTGAACTTCGTCGACCGGGACGGGGTGACACCCGAAACCCGCGCCCATGTCGAAGGCAGTTACCTGAACCTGCTCGCCATGCTGGAGCCGGTCGTCCA
Source organism: Rhodobacterales bacterium (assembly GCA_014763715.1). Taxonomy (GTDB): domain Bacteria; phylum Pseudomonadota; class Alphaproteobacteria; order Caulobacterales; family Hyphomonadaceae; genus Hyphomonas. The sequence continues at coordinate 48,369 of JACXUV010000005.1, forward strand.
GGCCCGGCCCTTCCTGTTTGGCAGTCGTCCGACACTCGCCGATATCGGCCTGATGGGGCCCCTCTTCCGCCACTTCTCCATGGACCCAACGCCCGGCATCATCATGCGCGAAACAGCACCCGGTGTGATGGCCTGGGTCTACCGTGTCTGGAACGCCCGCGCCTTGCGACTGGACGACACCCTCGTCAACGGCACCCCTGAAGATCTTCTGCCCCTGCTGCGTGAGATCGGCGAGACACATCTCGAAGCATTGAACGCCAATGCCATCGCCTGGCAGGCAGGCCGGAAACACCACGGCATGACCATTCAGAACACGGCCTATCAGAACCTGCAAACCTCTCAATACCGCGTCTGGTGCCTCCAGAGGCTGCAGGCACACTATCATGCGCTCAACGATGAAAACCTGCACGGCCTCGCCCCGGTCCTGGAGGCGACTGGCATACTGGAACCATTACTGCGTCTGGACGGCATCGACAGCCAATATGCAAACGCGGAACACGCCCCGTTCGGGCGGCAAGCCCTGCCCGTCTTTGCAGATATCCGGAACTGACAGCCTCCCTCGCGGCAGGTTCCCTTGCGAGACCGCTGGTACAGCTGTTTGCGGGGCGTATAGTCGCCGCACAAAGTCAGGAGGACCGCAGTCATGGCAGACGCATATATCGTAGCAGCAAAACGTACCGCCGGAGGCCGCCGCGGCGGCGCACTGGCAGAGTGGCACCCCGGCGATCTCGGCGCGCAGGTACTGAACGCCCTCATCGACACGACCGGCGTCGATCCGGCCGCCATCGAAGATGTGATCATGGGCTGCGTCTCGCAGGCCGGCGAACAGGCCCAGCAGATCGGCCGTACCGCCGTTCTGGCCTCCAGGCTGCCCCAGTCAGTTCCGGCTGTGACGATCGACCGTCAGTGCGGCTCCTCACAACAGAGCCTGCAGTTCGCAGCGCAGGCTGTGATGTCCGGCACGCAGGACCTCGTCATCGCCGCTGGCGTTGAAAGCATGACCCGCTGCCCGATGGGCATCAATGCCCGTGCTGGCAAGCTGTTCGAAGTGCCAACAGACCCGACCCCCGCTTCGGTGAAGGAAAAGTACGGCATCAAGCATTTCAGCCAGTTCGTTGGTGCCGAGATGATCGCCAAGAAGCACGGCCACACCAAGGAACAGCTGGACGCCTTCTCGGTCGAGAGCCACAAGCGCGGTGCGGCGGCCACGCAGGCCGGCCTCTTCGCGGACGAGATCGTCGCCATCAAGGGCCGCGATGCCGAAGGCAACGAAGTGATGCACGACAAGGATGAAGGTATCCGCTACGACGCCTCCATGGAAGGCATGGCCAAGCTGAAGATCCTGATGGACGACGGCATCATGACTGCGGCCAATGCCAGCCAGATCTGCGACGGCGCCTCCGGTGTCCTGGTCGCTTCCGAGGCTGCCATCAAGGCGCACGGCCTCACCCCGCTGGCCCGCATTCACAACCTCACCGTTACCGCAGGCGACCCGGTGATCATGCTGGAAGAGCCCCTCTTCGCCACCGACCGCGCCCTGCAGCGCGCTGGCATGAAGATCGACGACATCGACCTTTATGAAGTGAACGAAGCCTTCGCGCCGGTGCCGCTGGCCTGGCTGAAGCATCTCGGCGCAGATCCGTCGAAGCTGAACGTCAATGGCGGCGCCATTGCTCTCGGCCACCCGCTCGGCGCCTCTGGCACCAAGCTGATGACCACGCTGGTCCACGCCCTGCGCGCCCGCGGCAAGAAGTACGGCCTGCAGACCATGTGCGAAGGCGGCGGCATCGCCAACGTAACGATCATCGAAGCCCTGTAATCAGGACACGGATACAAAGACGAAACGCCGGGCCGGAAGGTCCGGCGTTTTTGCTTGGGAAGCCCCCCATTGCCAAGCTGGCTGGCCTGTAGAATATCCGGGCATGCCAAAGCCTGACCGCTCATCCCTGCCCCCTATTCCGCGCACCGTCTGGGCGCTGGGGCTGGTTAGCCTGTTCATGGATGTCTCGTCCGAGATGATCCATGCCCTGCTGCCCCTGTTCCTGACAGCATCGCTCGGCGCCTCAGCCATTGTGGTCGGTCTCATCGAGGGGATCGGCGAGGCGACGGCCGCCATCGTGAAGGTGTTCTCGGGCTATGTGTCAGACCGGTTCGGACGGCGCAAACCGCTGATCCTGCTCGGCTATGGCCTCGGCACCCTGTCAAAGCCTCTCTTCGCCCTTGCAGGCGCGCCGGGCATGGTTCTGGCCGCGCGCTTTTCCGACCGCATCGGCAAAGGCATTCGCGGCGCCCCGCGCGATGCCCTGATCGCCGATGTGACCCCGGAAGCCATTCGCGGGCGTGCCTATGGCCTGCGCCAGAGCCTCGACACGGCCGGTGCCTTTATCGGCCCCCTGCTCGCCATCGGCCTGATGCTCCTGCTCGCAAACGACATGCGTGCCGTCTTCTGGCTCGCGCTTGTCCCCGGCCTGATTGCCGTTGCCTGCGTCCTGTTCGGCGTCGAGGACCGTGCGGACGAGACGCCCCCCGGCGCAAAGCGCGTCCCGATCCGCTTCGGGGACCTCAGACAGCTCGGCCCGCCCTTCTGGACCATTGTTGCAATCGGCACGGTCTTCACTCTGGCCCGCTTTTCAGAGGCCTTCCTCGTCCTGCGCGCCCACGACACTGGCCTGCCGCTGGCACTCGCGCCCCTCGTCCTGGTCGTGATGAATGTGGTCTATTCCCTCGGCGCCTATCCGGCCGGGGCCCTGTCAGACCGGATGCCACCGGCAAGGCTGCTCATCCTCGCGCTGGTCGCTCTGATCGGTGCGGATCTCTGCCTCGCTTTCCTGCATAATCTTGCAGGGGCATTTCTCGGCATTGCACTCTGGGGCGTTCACCTCGCGCTCAGCCAGGGCCTGTTGTCAAAGCTGATCGCAGACCGGGCGCCTGCCGCCCTGCGCGCTTCCGCCTTCGGCATCTTCAACCTCTTCACCGGCCTTATGCTGCTCGCGGCAAGCGTGCTGGCCGGTCTCCTCTGGGCCAGCATCGGCCCCTCGGCCACCTTCCTGACAGGTGCAGCCTTCTGTGTCCTGTCGCTCCTACTGGTGGCTGCTACCCTGCTCAGGAAACAGCCCACAAGCTGAGCACGGAAGCCGGGTCAGCGCGCGATCTTGGGAACGATCACCCGCTGCACATCCTCCATGACGACATAGGCATCCGGATCGACATGGCGGATGGTGGACAATACGGAAGCCTCGACAGGTTTCGGCACAATGGTCATCAGTGCCGGCACCTTTCTGTCCGATACCGCACCTGTGAACTCCAACATGGACACATTGTACCGGCTGAGACTTTCAAGAATCGCCTGGCTCTTTTCAGGCGAGATGACGCGGATCTCGACCTTGCTGGTATTGAAGTGGCTTTCGATCAGCATCCCGACTGATGTGCCCGCCGCGTACCCGCCGCTATAGCCGAGCAGCGTCCAGATGTTCGTGATGCCCGTCAGCACCTGGCTGACGGCGAGGATCCAGATGGTCACTTCAAAGAAACCCAGGATGGCGGCAGGCTGGCGATGCCCCTTGGCGATCATGATGAGACGCAATGTTCCCAGAGACACATCCCCAATTCTCAAACAGAAAATCAGAAGGGCCGATTGCAGAAGGACCAGTGTGGGCGGTGTGAATTCGACCATGCGGGGAGCCCCTTTGACAGAATGAGCAGAAGGCCCTGCCATATCGCACCACGCGGAAATGGAAACCCGAGCCGGTGCCTTTCCACGGGCAGGCAGCAAGACTGCATGGGAAGACGAAACAGCCCGCCTCATCGCTGAGGCGGGCTTCCTTTTCCGGGCGCCAGGGGTGCAGGGGTTCGCCGTAGCGGTCCGGTGGAGGTTCGGGTACCGGGGCTTACTGGTTCTGGCGTTCCTTCACGCCTTCCTCATCTGCGAGGGCGCGGTCCTGCTCGTTGAATTCGATCTCGGCTTCTTCGCCCTTGCCGTAGGCGCGGGATTTCTTGGCGAGCGAGGACATGGCGTCCTGCATGCTGCCCTGGCCGACTGCCATGGTCTTGCGTGCATCCATGCCGACGCTTTCGGCATCATCGAAGCTCGCAAACTCTGCCCCGAGGAAGACGACTTCCCAGCCCTTGGCGCGGGCGCGGTCCAGTGCGGCTTTCGCACCATCCTTCGTCAGCTCGCGGGAAGAATTCTCAAGCCCGTCAGTCATGATCACGATAACGGCCTTTTCCGGCTTGTCTGCTTCGGCCAGGTTCACCATGCGGCCGATGGCATCAAAAAGAGGCGTCATGCCGCGCGGGCTCGCCTCGTCATCGGTGACATTGTGCCAGTCTTCCGCCTTCACACCGTCGCGTAAAACGTCAAACTGCATGCCGTCCTGATAGTCGAATACGGCGAGCGTGACATCCGTTTCGATATCGGCGCCATCCACCTCGCCCTCATCGGCCTCGCCGACACTGGCAGCATAGGCATTGACGGAGCCGAGCGCCTCTTCCCAGATATCGGACATGGAGCCTGTCCGGTCGAGCAGGATGTAGGAATGAACCGCCCCCGGATCATCTTCCACTGGCAGGATCTTCGCATTCGCCGAACCGGCCAGTGCCATGGCGGCGGTTCCGAACATGAGCGATGTGATGAGCGATTTCATTGGGGCGTCCCTTCCCATATGTCTGGCCAGAGATATCCGGCCTGTGTCTGACCGGAACCGCCGGCCTCGTGCGTCTCAAGCCCCCACGGCCTGTTGAAGAAAACTTTCGGCGAGGATTGAGGCGCGTTCGTGACCGATTGTTGCCGTTTGGAAGGAAAAAGGCCCGCCAGCGAACCGGCGGGCCTTCCAGCCTGAACAGGCGTTCAGTTTCAGACTATTTCTTCCGCATAAAGAAGCCTTTCCGCTTCTGCACATCGGCCTCACCAGCCGCTTCGCGGTCCGCCTCGTCAAAGACGACCGGCGCCGCGGCCTCCGAGGCATAATAGGCTTGGCTCTTGCGGGCGAGCTTCGCCATGGATGCCGACATCCGCCCCTGACTCATCGCCATGGACTTGCCGGCCGAGATGCCCACCGCGTCCGCATCGGCGAAGTTCGCGAACTCTGCCCCCAGGAAGACGACTTCCCAGCCGCGCTTCTCCGCCCGTTCCAGCGCCGCCTTCACCCCAGCCTTCGTCACTTCGCGGGAAGCATTCTCCTCCCCGTCGGTCATGATGACGATGACGGCTTTCTCCGGATTGTCGGCTTCGGCCATGGAAATGAGGCGCGCGACGGCATCGAACAGGGGCGTCATGCCGCGCGGGCTCGCTTCCTTGTCGGTGACGTTCTGCCAGTCTGCCGGGGCCACGCTGCGGCGCAGAACGTCGAACTGCAGGCCGTCCTGTGCGTCGAACACGGCGAGCGTGATTTGCGGCACGACGTCCCCGGCCTCGCCTGCGATCGCGGCGGCATAAGCGTTCACCGAACTCAGCGCCTCGGTCCAGATGGGTGACATGGAACCGGTGCGGTCGAGAAGAATGTAGGAGTGTGTCTGGGCCTTGGCTGGTGTCTGATTTTCGTTCTGGGCCATGAGGGTCCCTCCTCTGCTGCCCCCCGGCCTGTCAGCCGAGATGGGGAGAGGATCGGCCCGCACAAGTGGGAGAACAAAAAAGACCGGGAGGCATCCGCGCTCCCGGTCTCTCGATTTTGGTCCGCACCCGGCCGGAACCGGCCGCTATAAATGGTGTTTGCACGGTGTTTACATGGTGTTTACATGGTGTTCTTCATTGCCCTGCCGGGCTGGTAATCAGGCAAATTGCGGCGCGATGCGCAGGTTCCGCACCCAGCCGATTTTCTCCATCGCCAGCAGGATCGTGCCGTTATAATCGACGATCCGGTTCCACACCCCCTTGCGCGGACGATGCAGCGCGCTGGTCGGTTCGGAATGGTGATGGTCGTGGAAAGCTTCGCCCCCTGTGAGGAGGCCGATCAGGTGATCCGCCCAGATCGGCGTCTTCAGATGGCCCAGCACGTTGATGCCGTAGACGGTCGCGTGGAACTGGATCGCCCGGCCGATCACCACGCTCGCATGGATCAGCGCCGTCAGCACCAGCGAACCGCCCGCCGCCCAGACGATCAGATAGATCGCCGCCGGGATGACGAGGTGAACGACAAGGCTGATTTCATTGTAGAAACGGTCCATCCAGACAATCACGGGCTGGTTCTTCAGCCACATAGCCAGCGGGCGCTGGGTGTCCCGCTCGTCGCGCCACAAGATCCAGCCGACCCAGGCCCAGCGTTTGGATTCAAACGGGTTGTGGGGGTCGCCCGGCGCATCGGAGAAGCGGTGATGCTGGGAGTGGTAATTCACCCAGTCCTTCACATTGCCCTGCATGGCGATGACCAGATTGATCATGGTGAGCACCTGCCCCGGCACGGCGAGTTCACCCGCCCGGTGCTGCAGGATGCGGTGCAACGGGCCAATGCCGGCATTGCAGACGAAGACGGTCAGCGCCACAACGCCGCCAGCCAGCGCGAAATACCACCAGCGCAGCGTCAGCTCGCTGAGGAAAATGCCCAGCAGAACCATGGTGACAAACAGCGCAACGCCCAGAACGGGATAGCCGAAGGCAGAGAAAAAGCTTGCGAAATTGAAGGTTTTCCAAGTCTTCGGAATGGCGATGGAACGCGGCAGTGTCATTCAGGTCCTCCCAGTGGAACGTGGTTCCTGCCGGATCGGTGTCTGTCCGGCGGGTTCGAGGCATCCTTACGGTACAGGCCGCTGGCGTAAAGATGAAACAAGCGTCACGTATGCGTTATTTCCGCCCATACAAGCGCCAAGCTGCAGCCCCACCGAAGGTGTGCCACATATAGTGCCAGACAGGGGTGACTGCCGCAAAGCGTTTCGGATAAACAGGACGTCATGCCGGGTGTGGGTCGCGCCCAAGCAAACGGGGGTCTGAACGTCATGGCGGATGAGCGCCTCCTGCGGGAGATCCAGCAGCTTGAGGAACTCGGTGTCGACTTCGAGTCGAGCCAGGACGAAAGCGAAGTGCGCACCCTGTGCGACCTGACGGAAGACTGCCGCGATGCCGGCGAAAACTCGCTGGTCCTCAACCGCAAGCAAGGCACATTCTGGTGCCCGAACTGCGAGTCCCATGGCAGCTTCGCTGAGCTGATCCGCCTGAAGGAAGAGGCCCGTCGCCAGCGCGTCCTGGCGCTGCAGCCCGCCCCGCTGCCTGCCCCACTGGATGCGCAGCTCATTCCGGAGGATGAGCCCCCTGCGAAGGCTCCTGCCAAGCGCGCGTCCGTTCAGGACGCCGAGTTTGCCCCGGTCCCGCGCAAGGTAGAGCGCAACCTCGCCCGCCACGAGGCGAAGGTGAAAACGCTGAGCGATGCCGATCGGCTGGAAGAACGCTTCCCGCACCTGAAGCCGAAGGAAAAGAAGCCCTTCAACGGAGAGAAATTCATCATCTCCCTGCTCGCGCTGGTCTTCCTGACGGCGGGCCTTGCGGCCGCAGCACTCTCCGGCTTTGCGAACTATCAAGCCTTTTCCAGCTCCGTGGCCGATCCGCTGCAATCCCGCATCTGGGGCTGGACCGGCGTGATCGCCGCGGTCATCTCCTTTGGCGGCTTCACCTTCTTCTACTGGCACACGGCCAATCACCGCATGAAGGAGGGCTGGCGGGCGCTGGTCTTCGCGCTGGCGGGCATGGGCACGTCCATCATCGGCACGGAACGCTACATCACCGCGAACAATACTGCCGCCGCCGCAGAAATCGTGCGCGCCGATACCAATCGCGATGTCCTCATGTCCCAGATTGCCGACTGGCGCCGCCAGCTGGAAGGCATTCCGCCGGAAACGCGCTCGGTCGAGGGGCTGGAAGCCTATCTCGCTGAAGTTGAGCGTGTCGGCCGGACGGAACAGAAACCCTATCGCGATGCCCAGAACGAACTCGGGCTCGCCAAACGCCGGGACGAACTTCAGGCGAAGATCGAGACCGCCAATGCCGAGCTGCTGGGCCAGGGCAATGGCAACATCCTGACAGAGGCCCAGTCCCGCACCAACCTGCCCTCCTGGTTCTTCGCCCTCATGCTGGAAGCCTTCTCCAGCCAGGGCACCTCCATCGGCCTCGTCGCCCTGCTTATCCTCTATGGCCGGCGCCGGCCTGGTTAACGCAAAGCCTTGTTTTAATAATCATAATTTGAAAAATTTTGGAACGATCCCGCGCCCGTGCGCATAGGGGCACTGAAGTCACTCTTATTGGTGCTTCTCCATCTTACCTGCTCTTGGGGCCAGTTCAGAAGGAACTGGCCCCTTTTTTCTTCCTGAACCGTCCGGCCGGTACATGGTTCGGGAAACAGGCAGCCCGCAGCGGCTTGCAATCGGCGCTGGCCTCTCCATAGTCACACCGGGAGGAAACCGGATTGTGCTGAAACTGCTGCAGTCATGGAGCAACCTCCTGTTGTGCGAGACTGTACGGGGAGGCATCCGGCGCTCATGAATCTCTTTTTCCGGCTCCTTCGGATCATGCTGTCGGCGTATTTCTCGAAGACGCGCACGCATATCCTGGACGTGCACACGATCCGCTCTGCTGTCTGGATCGGCGACCATGACCCGATGGGCCACATGACCAATTCCCGTTACGCCTCGTTCACAGATCTCGGCATCATGAATTTCATGGGCCGCACAGGCACGCTGAAAGCCTTCCGGGCACATGGCTGGGCCCCCATCATCCAGCACGAGGCGCTGACCTATTTTCACTCCATGAAGTTTCCGCAGAAGTTCGAACTGCAAACGCGTATGGTCGGCTGGGACGGAACCTATATGTGTTTCCGGCACACCTTCATCTGCAAGGGACGAACGGTGGCAACCAGCCGCATGATCGCCCGCCTCAAAGGGCGCGGAAAGGAACGGGTCACCGCAGACATGGCACTTGAAGCACTCGGCATGCCCATGGAGAGCCCGCCGCTGGAGAAGCCTTTCCTCGATGCGATCGCAGACCTGCGCGCGGAACGGGCGGCCCACGCATGAGCCTGCCCCTGATCATAGATTGCGATCCCGGTGTCGACGATGCGGTGATGCTGATGATGGCGCTCGCCAGCGATGCGCTGGATGTGCGGGCCATCACCACGGTTGCCGGCAATGTGCCGCTGCGCCTGACCAGCCGGAACGCCCGCATGATGTGCCAGCTGATGGGGCGCAGCGAAGTGCCAGTCTATGCCGGGTGCCCGCGGCCGGTGTTGCGGACGCCTGTCACGGCAGAGGACTTCCACGGGACAAGCGGCATTGCCGGGCTCGATCCGTTCGAGCCGGACGCGCCGCTGGCCTCAGGCCATGCCGTGACATTCCTGATCGACACGCTGAAAGCCGCTGCGCCCGGCGAGTACACGCTGGTCGTGACCGGCCCGATGACGAACATCGCCGCCGCACTGATCCTTGACCCGTCCATTGCCGCAGGCATTTCCCGCCTTGTCCTGATGGCCGGCGCCGACAGTGAGGGCGGCAACATCACCCCCTTCTCCGAGTTCAACGTCTTCGCCGATCCGCATGCGGCGGCCATCGTGTTCGACTCCGGCATTCCGGCCACGGTGATGAGCCTTGATGTGACCCACACGGTCCGGGCGGAACTGCCCCGGGTCGAGCGGCTGAAAGCCATCCGGACCGAACGCGCCGCGATCATGGTGCAGCTGCTGGAAGCGGGCAATGAACTGGAGGCACGCTGGAAGGAAGGGCGTAAATCGCCCATGCACGACCCGTCCACGGTCGCCTTCCTGCTGGCCCCGCGCCTGTTCGGCGCGAAAGCGACGACGGTCAGCGTGGTGACGGAACCGGGCGAACGCTTCGGCCAGACCTGTCTCACCGCAACGCCGGGCGGCCCGCATGACTGGGTGACCACCGCCGATGCGGACGGCTTCTTCGACCTCATGGCGTCCCTGATGGAGCGCGCATGATCACAGTCGTCGGCTCCATCAATCTGGACATTGTCGCCACCGGACCGGCCCTGCCCCGGCCGGGCGAGACGGTCGGCGGCGCCCGCCTTGCCCGTCATCCCGGCGGCAAGGGCGCGAACCAGGCGCTGGCCGCCCGCCGCCTCGGCGCGGACGTTCAACTGGTCGGGGCTGTCGGCGCCGACGACATGGCCGACGAAGCGCTGAAACTGTTGCAAACAGGCGGCGTGGACCTCTCGCAGGTCGCCCATGTGAATGGCGAGACGACCGGCGTGGCGCTGATTGCGGTGGACGCGACGAGCGGTGAGAACCTGATCGTCGTCTGCCCCGGTGCGAACCATGTGCTGCGCCCGGAGGACGTGGCGCACCTGCCGATAGAACACATGATGGGCGTGCTGGAAGTGCCCGTGCCGGTGCTGCTGGCGGCGGCGGAAAAGGCGACCGGTTTTGTCAGCCTGAACCTCGCCCCGGCCATGACGATACCGGACCATCTCATGACTATGGCGGACCTTATCAGTGTCAACGAGAGCGAAGCGGCGACTTATGGCGACCATCTGATGACTTGCGGCGCACTTGTCGCTGTCTCGCTCGGCGCAGCGGGCGCGGTGCTCTACAAGGACGGCAAGGAGATTGCCCGGGCGGCCCCGCCAGAGGTGCAGGTCGTCGACACGGTCGGCGCCGGGGACACGTTCACCGCCGCCCTCACCGTCGCCCTGATCGAGGGCCAGGCCCCGCAGGACGCGCTTGCCTTCGCGGTGACCGCCGGGGCGCTCGCCTGCACACGGCCTGGCGCACAGCCGAGCCTTCCGCATCGCCGCGACGTTGACGCGCTTGCCCTTGGCGGGAAATGACGCCAACAGTCAGGCATCCCTTTTCCTGCCCCATTCCCTGCCCCCGTTCCCTGCCGGAGATCCGCCATGCGCCGCCTGCTGCTCAGCCTCACTCTTGCCGCCCTTGCCGCCTCGCCTGCCCATGCCTGGGGCAAGACCGGGCACCGCGTCGTCGCTGCCGTCGCCGACGAATATCTGAGCGATGAGGCCGCTGCCGCCGTGGAAGAAATCCTTGGCGCCGAGAGCATGGCAGAGGCCGCCGACTGGGCGGACTTCATGCGCTCCGACCCGGATGATTTCTGGCGCCGCGAAGCCAATCCCTGGCACTATGTGACCATCCCGAAGGATGAGAAGTACGCCGACATCACGCCGCCGCCGGAAGGCAACGCGATCACCGCGCTGGAGCATTTCCGCGCCATCGCCGTGGACAAGAGCCAGCCGCTGGAACAGCGCCAGCTGGCGCTCCGCTTCATCATCCACCTGGTGGGCGACCTGCAGCAGCCCCTGCATGCCGGCAACGGCACCGACCGCGGCGCAAACCTCTTCACCTGCTACTTCTTCGAAGACCTGACCAATCTGCACGAAGTCTGGGACGAGCTGCTGATCAATTACGAGGAGCTGTCCTACACCGAATGGACCGACTGGCTGACCTCCAAGATCACCGCCGAGAACATCCTCGTCTGGTCCGCCGCGACGCCAGCCCAATGGGCCGACGAAAGCGCCGCCATCCGCGACACGATCTATCCGGATCACCAGATCCTCAAATGGGAATATGTCTACCAGACCCGTCCCCTGCTGCGCCAGCAACTCTCCAAAGGCGGCGTGCGGTTGGCTGCCTATCTGAACGAGATGTTTGCAGAGGGGGCGGCCAAGTAGCCCACGCTCGTGCTTCGACTTCGCTCAGCATGAGCGCTTCGGCGAGGCAGTAAAGAGCGGACTCATCCTGAGCGAAGTCGAAGGATGAAGCCACAGAGAACAGAAGCCTGGCGCTTACGCTTGGGCCTGCCTCGGGAAATCGATCCACCGGATCGATTTCTGATCCTCGGCAGCCTAACTCGCCCGGTTGATGCGGCGGCGTTGGACGCTGGAGGGGATGTTCAGGCTTTCGCGGTATTTGGCGACTGTGCGGCGGGCGATTTCGACGCCGTAGCCGGTGAGGATCTCGACGATCTGATCGTCGGAGAGCACGTCTTCCGGGTCCTCCTTCTCGATCAGCTGCTTGATCCGGTAACGGACAGCCTCAGCAGAGTGCGCCTCCCCGCCCCCGGTCGCCGGGATGGCGGCAGAGAAGAAGTATTTCAGCTCGAACAGGCCGCGCGGCGTCGACATGTATTTGTTGGTCGTCACGCGGGAAACGGTCGACTCGTGCATCTCGATCGCGTCGGCCACCTGTTTCAGATTCAGCGGACGCAGGTGCGCCACGCCATGCGCGAAGAAGGCATCCTGCTGGCGCACGATCTCGCTCGCCACTTTCAGGATCGTCCGTGCACGCTGGTCCAGAGACTTGATCAGCCAGCTGGCAGAGGCCGCGCATTCGGAGATGAATTCCTTCTCCTTGTCGCGCATCGGCAGGGCCGAGACCTCGGCATAATAGGCCTTGTCCATCAGCACCCGCGGCAGCGTGTCGGAGTTCAGCTCGACCGCGAACATGCCGTTCGGAAGTTCGCGGACATAAACGTCCGGCGCCACGGCAATCGTCGTGTCGGAAGAGAAACCGGCGCCCGGCTTCGGCGACAGCTGGCGCAGCTCCGCCATCATGTCCATCAGGTCTTCCTTGCCGACGCCGCAGCGGTCCGACAGGGCCTTCAGATCATGCTTGGCGACGAGCGCGAGGTTCTCGATCATCGCTTCCATGGCCGGGTCATAGCGGCCGCGCTCTTTCAGCTGCAGCGCCAGGCATTCCGGAATGGAGCGGGCCATCACGCCCGTCGGCTCGAAGCCCTGACAGACCTGCAGCACGGCTTCCACATTCGCTTCATCGGCGCCGAGGGCCGTCGCGACTTCCTCAATCGTCGTGCGCAGGTAGCCGGACTCATCCGTCTCGTCGATCAGGCGCGCGGCGATCAGGCTGTCGGCGGCCGACAGGCCAGCCAGCTGAAGCTGGGCATGCAGGTGCTGGTTCAGCGTCACATCCGAGGAGGCGTTGGAGGCAACGTCATAATCGTCGCTTGCCGCACCTGCCCCGATGCCGGACCAGTCCGCCTTGGCAGACGGGCCGGAAGCCCCTGCCGGCATTGCATTGTCGGAGCCTGTGCCCGGCTCGTAAACGTCTTCCCCCGGCGCATCGAGCTGTTCGCGCGCCTCACCCATGCCGGAACGGTCGTCGAGGGACATTTCCTCACGGCGGGACGGTTCGTTGCCCTCACCGGCGCCACCATCGCTATTGTCTTCAGCCTTCTGGAGCAGCGGGTTGCGCTCGATCTCGGCCTCGACGAACTCGGCGAGTTCCTGGTTGGAGAGTTGCAGCAGCTTGATCGCCTGCTGCAGTTGCGGCGTCATCACCAGGGACTGGCCCTGGCGCATGTCGAGTGATTGTTTCATGGCCATAAGCCGCGCCCCCTGAGATCAAGCGGCGAACTGTTCACCCAGATAGACCCTGCGCACGTCCTCATTCTTCAGCACGCTGTCAGGCGAGCCATCGAAGAGAACCTGGCCATCATACATCACATAGGCCCGGTCGACGATCTGCAGCGTTTCGCGCACCTGGTGGTCCGTAATCAGGACGCCCAGGCCACGCTGCTTGAGATAGCGGACAAGGTCGGAAATGTCGGAAATGGCAAGCGGGTCGATACCGGTGAACGGTTCGTCCAGTAGCATGAAGCTCGGACGTGATGCGAGCGCGCGGGCAATCTCGACACGGCGGCGTTCACCCCCCGACAGGGAAGTGGCGGCCTGGTGGCGCAGATGTTCCACGTGCAGTTCGCTGAGCAGGCTATCGACCTGTGCCATGCGGGCGGCGCGGTCCTTTTCGACCAGTTCCGCCACGGCCAATACGTTCTCTTCCACCGTCATGCCCCGGAAAATGGAGGCTTCCTGCGGAAGATAGCCCACGCCGAGGCGTGCGCGCTGATACATGGGAAGACGGGTCACATCCTCGCCGTCGATCGAAATCGTCCCCGAATCGACGCCGATAAGGCCCATGATCATGTAAAAGCAGGTCGTCTTGCCGGCCCCGTTGGGTCCAAGCAGGCCAACAACTTCACCGCGCTGAAGAGAAAGGGAGACGTCGCGCACGACCTGCCGCTTGCCAAAAGCCTTGGCAATATTCTTAACGACAAGGCCTTCAGCCGACTCGGTCATCTTTCTCCGGAATCCCCTTCAGTGCGGGCTTTGCTGCCCGGTAAGACTGTTACCTTCACATGCTTAAGATCGGTTTCACGATCCCGGTGAAATTCAATCGTTCGACCCATTTTGGGAATCCGGGTCGATCATCATGCGCGTGCGGCCTTCGCCGCCATCCAATGTGGTGCGCCGGTTCGTGATCTCAAGCTTGAGCACTTCACCTTCTGCCACATCGCGCCCGCGCATCAGGGCGACATTGCCTGTCATGGTGATTGTATCGGTGGTCGCGACATAGACGCCTTGGTCGCCTTTCGCTTTCAGCTCGGGCGTAACGTAAAAGACCTGGCCTTCGGCGGTCATCGACTCGATCTGGCCGAAACTGCCGCCAACCGTGTTCGACGCACCGCTTTCCTTGCCGGCGAAGACCATCGTCACCTTGTCTGCGCGCAGGCGGGCATCGCCCTGCTGGATATCGACATTGCCGATCAGCAACACCTTGCGTTCCAGCTCCAGGCTCTCGGTCCGGTCCGAATTGATATAGATCGGCCCGCCTTCGGACGAGACCTGTGCATAGGCCGGTGCGGTGATTGCCGCGAAGGCCACCAGAACGGCCCCGAAATTCCTGATGCGAGCCATATGTACCACCTTTACCCGTCGTTTTCCGTTTGTGCGGGCGCCTCGTCTGCGGGCGCCGGATAGATCACTGTGCGCACATTGCCCAAGCAGACAATGCGGTTGCCGTCGTCCAGTACTTCATACGAGTCGCAGCGGATGTCGCCAAGGGGCCCCTTCCCCTGCAGCGGCGCAAGGCCTTCGACCCGGCCCTCCCCCACATACACCCGCGCGCCTGTCGTCATGAACGTATAGCCGGACGCATCGGTGATGCTGACATCGTCATAAAGCTCCAGAATGCCTGCCTCACGGTCATACATGCCGGATGGGGCCTGCACTTCGCTGCCGATCTCGTCGCTGAGCACCGGGCCGATCAGGTCAACTTTCTGGTCGGACCCCCGACGGCGGCGCGCGGCATCTGCCGTGATCTGGAAGCTCTGGCCGGAGGAATCGCGGCCGGCAAAGCGCGGATTCAGCATGGTGACGGACTCGTCCTCCGACACGCTGACGGGCTTGGCGTCACTGGTCAGGGCGCTCTTGATGACATGGCCGGCGAAAAATCCGATCGAGATTGCCGCGCAGGCCACGAACAGCATGCGCAGCATCCGCACCCGCTCCGACCGCTGGCGGGCCTGCGCCAGCGTCAGCTGGCGGCGCGGGGCCCAGAGCGAGGCCGGGTCATGATGGGTGGCAGCATCCATGCCGTTGGCGAACCTGTAAGCAATTCAACAGCTTTGTTTACCCGCGATAGGTGCGGGACAAAAGCGGCGAAGGCATGACAGTTTGGTCAGCTATGGGCAAAAATGTCCGCATCTTCCCAGCCGGCAAGGTCCAGCCGCGCCCGCATGGGCAGGAAATCGAAACAGGCCTGCGCGATTTCGAGCCGCCCTTCGCGGATCAGCATGGCTTCGAGGCCCGCCTTGATCTGGTGCAGGTACAGCACATCTGAGGCCGCATACTGCATCTGCGCATCGCTGAGTTCCGCCGTGCCCCAGTCAGAGCTTTGCTGCGTCTTCGACAGCTCCACCCCGGCCACTTCGCGGGCGACATCCTTCAGGCCGTGCCGGTCCGTATAGGTGCGGGCAAGCTTGGAGGCGATCTTGGTGCACCAGACCGGCGCGCAGGTGATTCCCATCCAGCGCAGCATCATGGCGATGTCGTAGCGGCCGAAATGGAAGATCTTCACGACCTTCGGGTCGGTCATCAGGGCCTTGAGATTAGGGCAATTATAGTCCCGCCCGAGCTGTACCAGATGAGCTGTGCCGTCCCCGGAGGAGAGCTGCACCAGCGTCAGGTGATCGCGTTGCAGGTTGAGGCCCATGGCCTCGCAGTCGATGGCGACGACGGGGCCGAAATCGAGCCCGGCCGGCAGGTCGCCCTTGTGAAGTGTGATCCCGTTCATGAACGGGCTCTAGCACGAAAGCGGTTAAGGGCAAGTATGAGCACTGCCGCGCGGGCAGGCCTTGGCGCCTCAATGCCTTTTGCGGACGCGATTGGCCTCACAGTACGCAAAGAGGGCATACCGCTCAGACAAAGCAGAGCCAGATGCACCACTTACGGCGGCGAGCGACCCGAGTGCCGTTCGCAGCCATCCCGGCCCTTCGATGCGGGATCAGCTGCGAACACACCAGATGCCGGTCAGGCCTCCTCGTACACTTCCTTGACGGCGTAGACACCAGACAGCTGCCGGATCAGGTCCGACTGGATCGGTGCTGTCGCCTCGTTGATCGCGGTAACACCCATCTCATCTCCGACCTGTGTACGCAGGGGACGCTCGCCCGGCATTTCGACAAGCTCCACAATCCTGTCCGCGACGTTCTGGGCATCGTTTCCGGCAAGACCTTCAGCGAAAAGATCGTGGAACATACCCAACATCCTGTCCCCTCCCGCAGCATGCTGACCATAGGAAACCAGCGTGGCTGATTTGTCCGGGGACGGCGCGGTGCTGACAAGGTCCGTCGCATGACCGCTCGGCTCAACCAGAACCGACTGGATATTGAACGGGGCAAGCTCATAGTTCAGGCTTTCCGAATAAGCCTCCATCGCCCACTTCGAGGCGCAGTAAACCCCGAAATACGGAAGCGCCAGACGCCCGGCGGAGGAACTGATATTGATCAGCAAACCTTCATGGCGACGGCGCATACCGGGCAAGGCCGCCTGGCACATCGCGGCGAGACCGAACATGTTGACGTCGAAACACGCCCGGACCTGATCAATAGAGAATGCTTCCGTCACGCCGACCGGCATGATGCCGGCATTGTTCACAAGGACATCAAGGGGGCGCTCCAGTTCGATTTCGGCGGCAACACGCGCGCAATCATGGGAAGAGGTCACATCGAGTTCCACAATGCGGAGTGAGTGGCCAGCGTCCGCGGCGGATTTCTGCAAGGCGCGCGCCGCATCGCAATTCCGGCCGCTGATGTCGCGCATGCCGGCGAACACATGATGGCCGCGTGCAGCAAGCGTCTGGGCGGTCAGCAGGCCGATACCCCGGCTGGCGCCGGTGACCAGGACCGTTTTGGGGGTGAATTGAGTCATGATTCTACACTCCGGTTTTGAAGACTGATTTGAGAAAAAGATTGAGCGGGCCATCATTTCCAGCCGCCTTCATGCGCGTCAGGGCACCGCTCCAGGCGTTCAGCAGCCAGTCGGCGGCTTCATCCGCACTCAGATGCGAAAGACCGATGACCGACAGGTCTGCCTTCCAAAGGCAGGCGGCGATCTCGGCAGAGAGCTCGGTCCAGTTGTCGTTAAGTTCCGACTGGAATGCCGGAAATTCGTCGGCAAGCTCGGTCGTCAGGTTGCACATCAGGCAGCCCTCAGCGAACCCCCTGTGCGCCATGTCGGATTTCGCCCCTTCGAAGAAGTTTTTCAGGCGGGCAAGGGGCGGCACGCCCTGGTCACTCAGGATCCGCCGCGCGGACTCGACCTGCGCTCGCGAATAGCGGTGCGCCACGGCGATACCGAATTCCTCCTTGCTGTCGAAGTAGTGGTAGAAGGAGCCCTTGGCGACGCCCGCTTGTTTGAGCACATCATTGATGCCGGTTTCGGAAAAACTCTTCTGGCGAAACAATTGCTGGCCGGTATCGAGCAGTTTCTCCCGCACCGCGTCGTAGTTTTCCTGGTTCCTGGTCCGCGCCATCTGGCATCTCCTCTGGCCTGCATGAATATTATTAGACCGGTCTGTTTTTTATAGCAATCGACCTGACCCTTACCCCCGATCAACTGATTGTGAGCGCCCGGAAATCCGGCAGAACAGAACACCGCCAGGATCACATCGGGAAGGCTGCTGGTGCGGCAATGCAAAGACCGACTATGCTTAGGTTTCATCAGGGTGCATCGAAGAAGGACGGACGGACAGGATGAATCGCAGACAGATGCTGGGCGCAGCAGGCGCGGTGCTGGCGCTGGGGCCGCAGGCGGTGGCACAGGCGAAGGCCGCATCCGGCACAATGCCGCTCCTCCTGCCGCCACGGCTGAAGGCGGGCGACACGGTGGGCCTGATCGAGCCAGCCTCCGCGACATGGGAACCGTTCGCCATCACGCTGATCGAGGAGGCGCTCGCCAATCTGGGCCTGAAGTCGAAACGGGCGCACAATATTCTGGACCGCGACGGCTATTTCGCGGGCGACGACAAGGCCCGCGCGGGCGGCGTGAACCAGATGTTCGCCGATCCCGAGGTTGCCGCAATCATGAGTGTGCGCGGCGGCTGGGGCACGGCACGCATCCTGCCTTATCTCGATTTCGACCTGATCAGGCAGAACTCCAAGGTTCTGATCGGTTATAGCGACATCACAGCGCTGCATATGGCCATTCATGCGAAGACGGGCATGGTGACCTTCCACGGCCCGGTCGGGATTTCGGCCTGGGGCAAGCGCTCGCTGGAGACGTTCAAGCCGCTGCTGTTCGATGGTGCCACACCCGATTATGTGAACCCGGTAGCAGAGGAAGACCGGCTGGCGCAGCGCAACTGGCGTACACAGACGATCACACCGGGCAAGGCGCGCGGGCGGCTGCTGGGCGGCAATCTCACCGTGATGACCGCACTTGTCGGCACGCCCTACCTGCCCTCTTTCGATGGCGCGATCCTGTTCTTCGAGGATATCGATGAAGCAGTCTACCGGGTCGACCGGATGCTGACACAGCTTGGCCAGGCGGGCATCCTTGGCCGCGTCGCCGGGGTGATCGTCGGCAACTGTACCGATTGCGGCCAGGGCAACAGCATTGGCGGCTTCACGCTGAGCGAGATCCTGACGCACCATCTGCAGCCGCTGGGCGTGCCGGCCTATTCCGGCGCGTTCATCGGCCACCTGACAGACCAGTTCACCGTGCCGGAAGGCGGGCTGGTGGAGATGGACGCCGAGGCCGGAACGTTCCGCCTGCTGGAACCGGCGGTGCGCTGAGGCGCCTAGCCGGCCTGCTTTTTCAGGGCGACCATGGCGACTTCCATCGCATTCAGGAAGTTCGAGCGGTCCTGCTTCGAGAAAGGCGCGGCGCCTTTCGGGGCGCCTTCGCCGAGGCCCGCACGCAGGTCCGCATGGATCGCGCGCACGGCAACCGCGTTCCCGATGGACGCGTCCGTGAACGGCTTGCCCGTCGGGGCGAGCACGCGGGCGCCCTTTTCCAGCGCCCGCTGGGCCAGCAGAATGTCTGCCGTGATGACGAGGCTGCCCGGGCCTGCCTGTTCCGCAATCCAGTCATCGGCGGCATCGAACCCGTCGGTCACGATCTGACGGGAGATGAGGCGGTGTTCGGGAATGCGGATATAGGAATTCGCGACGATCACGACCGGCACCGCATGGCGCAGGGCCACGCGGTACACCTCCTCCTTCACAGGGCAGGCATCGGCATCAACGAGTATCTCGGGTACAAGCATCACCTTTCCCTAAACGCTCACAGCAATTCCGAAAAGCGGAGAAGATAACCGTCCGGGTCCTGCACCACGCACTGGCGCACGCGGATGGGTTCGTCGTCGCGCAGATAGGTTTTCTCTTCGAGGTCCTGGATCAGGGGCGCACCGGCCGCGAGGGCCTTATCGCGCAGGGCGGCAGCATCGGCGACTTCGATCTGAAAGTTGACACCCCGGCCAAAGGGCGCCTCCAGCGGCCCGGCCAGCCATGTGCGGCCGACAGGCTCTTCCAGCATCAGCTCTGCCCCTTCCCGCTCGATATAGGCGAAGCGTTCCTCTGAGCGCTGATAGACGATGCGGAAGCCCAGCGCGCCGCAATAGAAGGCGAGGCTGCGCGCAAGATCGCTGACATAGAGCTCGGGGACGAGGGCTGCGGTCATGTTCCATCTGCCTCTTCGGCTGGGTCAGACTTCGGTCTCGCCATCATGCTTTGCTGCCCCTTCTGCCAGTGTCGATATGCCTGAACGCTTAGGTGGATCGGCGTCAAGACTGCTACAACCGCAAGGCAGGTCCACCAGACGTCATCACGTCCTGCGGAAATGGCCCAAACAGCGACCCCCACGGCCAGAAACGCCAGAAGTCGCATCCAGTTGTACCAGTCTCGCATCGTCGACCTCTCTAGATCTGCCCGATCTCAGCGAGGTCATAGGGCGTGGACTGATAGACCTGGTTCACCCAGTTGCCGAACAGGAGGTGGGCATGGCTGCGCCAGCGGTTCAGCGGCTTGCGGCTGGGGTCATCGTCCGGGAAATAGTTGAACGGGATGGCGATGTTGCTGCCGGCGGCAACATCGCGCTCATACTCTTCCTTCAGGGAGAACGAGTCATATTCGACGTGGTTGAACATGAAGAGGCTGCGGCTCGGCGCGTGTTCCAGAAGGCTCGGCCCCGTGGCCGGGCAGTCGACCAGCAGGTCCAGCTCCGGCCGGGCGAGCACATCGGCGGCATGCACTTCCGTCCAGCGCGAAACCGGGATCAGGAAATCATCCGAGAAGCCGTTGAGGTAAGGCGAGGCCGGGGCGAGATTGCGCTGGCGGTAAACGCCAAAAGCCTTCTTCGCCAGCTGGTATTTCGGCAGGCGGTGGAAGTGCCAGGCCGCGGCCATGGCGCCCCAGCAGACGAAAAGGTTCGAATGCACGTTCGTCCGTGTCCAGTCGAAGATCTGCTTAAGCTCGTCCCAATAGGTGACATCCTCGAAGTCCAGCTGCTCGACCGGGGCGCCGGTGACGATGAAGCCGTCAAACTTGCGATCCGCCACCTCCTCCCAGGTCTGGTAGAAACTGATCAGGTGCTCAGCGGAGGTGTTCTTCGGCGTGTGCCCGCCGATGCGGATCAGCGACAGCTCCACCTGCAGGGGCGATGCGCCGAGAAGACGGGCAATCTGCGTCTCGGTGCGGATCTTGTTCGGCATCAGATTGAGCAGGCCAATCTGCAGCGGGCGGATGTCCTGCCGGGCGGCTTCGGACTCCCGCATCACCGCCACGCCCTCTTTCAGAAGGGTGTCACGGGCAGGCAGGGCGTCTGGAATCTTGATCGGCACGGGGCTTACTCTCGCTCAAATCGGCCAGCTTGAGGCTTGAAAACAAGGGGAAAAAGGGTTCGCGGAATGGAGTTTCCTTCCTGCGCACGGCCCTTTTAGCGACTTGTTTTACGTGGCTGCAAGCCGGCCGGCCAAATCACCACGAGAAGCGCATGTAGTCCCGGCAGGCGGCGGCGTCAATTTCTCTCTGCCGCGCCTCTAGCCCAGCGGATGCAGGAGGCGGGGCAGTTTGCGGCCCGGGATAGAGCCGGATTCGGCGGTGCCGCTGCGCATGGCGCCAAGGTGTTCGTAGAAGGCGGCGGCGTCCGGGTCTGAATCGATCCGCAAGTTCCGTGCGCCGTTTTCCCGCGCCACGCGGCAGGCCCAGACATAGAGCAGCTTGCCTGTCCCCTCGCCCAGACGGTCCGGCTCCACGAAGAGTTTCTCCAGCACGGCATCCTCGCCCTGTTTCGACAGCTGCACGAGACCGGCCACGCCGCGCTTGTCCTCAGCCAGCATGATCGCGTCTTCGGCAAGGTCGCGCGGCGTGACGGTCAGCTCCGCCGCGAAGGCTTCCAGCATGTCCGCGGGATAGCCCCAATGCGCCTTGGACCGCAGGCAGAGCGCGGACAGGGCCGCCAGTTCATCAGGTTTCGGTTCACGCAGGATCATTGACAGGCCTCTTCCTGGCAGGCGTTGCCCCTTGACTCCGGCACACAAAATGTTCTCTTTATGTTCACGTTCGTTTTCCGGGTTCGTCCGATGCGCCTGCCGACTGAAATCGAGTCTCTCTATATCGACTTCGATGCCTTCTTCGCAAATGCCGAGAAGCAATTGCGCCCGGAACTTCGCGGCAGGCCGGTGGGGGTGATCCCGCTGGCGTCCGAATATTCGGGCTTGATCGCCTGCTGTTACCAGGCCAAGGCCTGCGGGCTGAAACGCGGTACATCCGTGCGCGAGGCACGGGAGCGATGCCCCGGCATCGCCCTGCCGGTGGCCAGGCATGATGAATATGTGAAGCTGCATCACAGGATCCTCGCCGAACTCGACCGGCATGCGCCGGTGCGCAAGGTCTGGTCGGTGGACGAGATGGAATTCGCGCTGATCGGATCGGAACGCCGCCGTGCTGAAGAGATTGCCCTGGCTATGCGAAAGGGCCTCAGGGAAGCGTTCGGCCCCTGGCTGACGGCCTCCATCGGCCTTGCCCCGAACCAGTTCCTGGCCAAGGTCGCAGCAGAGATGAACAAGCCGGAAGGCCTGATCGTGCTGCGCCCGGAGGATTTGCCCGGCCCCCTCTTCGACCTTGCCCTGCAGGACCTGCCGGGCATATCGGGACGGATGCAGACCCGGCTCGGCAAGGCCGGCGTGTTCACGGTGGAGCAGCTGTGGAATCTGTCGCCCAAGCAGGCGCGCGCCATCTGGAACAGTGTGGAAGGCGAGCGCATGTGGGCGCAGCTGCACGGCTATGCCGTCTCCCGGCCGGAAACCGAGCGACGCATGTTCGGACACGGACGGGTTCTTTCCGGTGAATGGCGCCAGCCGGCAAAAGCGCGGGACTGCCTGCGCCTGCTGACGGCCAAGGCCGCAAGGCGCCTGCGCCGCGAGAACTATCTCGCCCGCGCCATTCACGTGTCCATCGGCGCGCAGGATGGACGGCGCTGGAGCGGCGATACGGGCTTTTCCCCGGCGCGGGACGATCACACTTTCCTGCAGCAGGCCTCTGCCCTGTTCGATACCGGGATGGACGTGCTGCGTGCGCGGCAACTCTCCAAGGTCTCGGTTTTCCTGCACGACATCAGCCGCCCGGGCGAGACCAGCGGCGACCTGTTCGAACAGGCCAGCCTGGCCACGGAGCGCGCCCGCTGGGAACGGGTGACCGATGCGATGGATGCCCTGAACGCCCGCAATGGTGCCTGCGTGGTCTCGCTCGGCACCCGCAAGGAGCCGCCGGGCGGCTATGCCGGTGCGAAAATTGCCTTCGGCCGCGTGCCGGACCTTCATGATTTCCTGACTGCACCCGCAGACTGATACGAGGCCCGAGCCTTATGCAGGGTCTGACCTTACGCAGGGCAAGGGCTTGCCCGGCGGGCCATTCGCGCCTTCTTTGCATGCCAGGAGGAAACAGATATGAGCGCACAGCCAATCCGCACCCGCATCACTGACATGCTGGGCATCGAGAAACCCATCATCCAGGCCGCTATGGGCTGGATCGCCCGGTCGCAGCTGTCATCTGCTGTCTCGAATGCCGGCGGCATGGGCATCATCGAAACCTCGTCCGGAGAACTCGATGCCGTGCGCGAGGAGATCCGGAAGATGAAAACGCTGACGGACAAGCCGTTTGGCGTGAACGTGGCGCAGGCCTTCGTGCGCGATCCGGACATCGTGCAATTCATCATCGACCAGGGCATCAAGTTCGTCACCACCTCGGCTGGCGACCCGATGAAATATACCGGCATGTTGAAGGAGGCGGGCCTCACCGTGTTCCACGTCGTGCCCTCACTTCAGGGCGCGATGCGGGCGATCGAGGCTGGCGTGGACGGCCTGATCGTGGAAGGCGGTGAAGGCGGCGGCTTCAAGAACCCGAAGGATGTGGCCAGCATGGTGCTGATCCCGCAGGTGTGCGAGGCGGTGGATGTGCCCGTCGTGGCCGCGGGCGGCATCATGGACGGACGCACCATGGCCGCAGCCTTCTGCCTTGGCGCAGAGGGCGTGCTGATGGGCACGCGCATTCTGTCTTCAGCCGAAAGCCCGGTGCACCAGAACTGGAAGGATGCCATCGTTGCAGCAGATTCTACCGACACGGTATTCCTGAACCGCAGCGGACCCGGCCCGGCCCTGCGGGCGCTGCGCACGGAACGGACCAGCCGGATCCAGACTGAAGGTGTCGACAACATCTTCGGCGAATTCGCCGGCACGCAGCAGGTCTATTTCAGTGGCGACCTTGAGGCCGGCATTGCGCTGACCGGACAGGTCGCCGGACGCATCAAGAACGTGAAGCCGGTTGCGCAAATCTTCGAGGAGACGGTCGAGGAATACCACCGCGTCGTGGCGTCCCTGCCCCGTTAAGGCACCAGGGCTTCAGTGCCCGACGCCGGGGCTGCTCACCCAGTGGATTTCCGGGTCTTCGAGGGCGTGCATGCCCTTCAGCTCAAAGACATTGCGGTAGCCATAGCCATAGAGATTGATGAAGGTCGGCACGTTGAGCGCCAGCGGCGCACTCTTCAGCATGACGGGGGCGACATCGTCCTCGAAATTGTTGTTGCAATAGATCAGGATGCGCGTGTCCTTTGACGGGATCGCGGCGGCGAGCTTCTCCTCGGTGAAGTCCGAGAAGTTCACATTGATCGCGCCTTCGATATGGCCCATGGCGAAAGCGTCGGCGCTGCGCGAGTCGAGGATGATCGTGCCGGGCTCGTCCTTCATCTCGTTGAACTCGATCAGGGAGACGAGATGCTGCTGGCGATAGGCGGCCACTTCTTCGGTGATGCCGAGGAAGCCATCATAGTCGATGAAGGAGTCCTTTTGCTGCGCATTGGCCGCAAGGCCGCAACCGATGAAGGTGGCGATGGTCAGCAGGCCAATTATCGTGTTCCGCTTCACGCCCATGACGTGTCTCCCAGTTCCTGTTTTGTGAACTATCGCTCGCAATTGAGGCAGGAAAATGGGCATGACAGGCCCCTTGTAGGGAGTTTGTGATACTTCAGGCCCGGGGGTGAGCCGCAGCGTGCACTTCGCGCAGGCGGCTGGCATCGACGCCGGTATAGACCTGCGTGGTCGAGAGCGAAGCGTGACCAAGAAGCGTCTGAATCGCGCGCAGGTCTGCCCCGGCGGCGAGGAGATGTGTTGCGAAGGCATGGCGCAAGGCGTGCGGTGTCGCCGTGTCCGGCAGGCCCAGCAGGCCGCGCAGACGCTGGACAAGGCCCTGGATCAGGCGGGGATTCAGCGCGCCGCCCTTCGCGCCCCGGAACAGGGGCTGCGTCCGCGTCAGCGCATAGGGACATTGTTCCGCATAGAAATTGATCGCGTCGCGTACTGCGGGGATCAGCGGCACGATGCGCACCTTGCCGCCCTTGCCGGTGATGCGCAGGCGTTCGGGCGCAGGCACTTCACCGCCCGTCAGGCTCAGCGCTTCGGAGATACGCAGCCCTGCCCCATAGAGCAGCGACAGCACGGCCGCATCGCGCGCATTGATCCAGGGCGCGACATCCGGATCGTCAGCGGCCTCATTGATCATGTCCTTCGCCGCCTCAGCCGAAACCGGACGCGGCAGGCGCGCAGGGCGCTTCGGCCCTTGCAGGTAGGCCACTTCCGCATTCTCGATGTCAAAGGCCCGGTTCAGCCAGCGGTACAATGCCTTGATGGAAGAGAGCAGCCGCGCCACCGACGCATCCGACAGGCCGTCGCGGCGGCGCTGGGCAATATGGGCGCGGATGTCGCGCGCCTTCAGTTCGCCCAGCAGTTCCGGGGTCGGCTCCTCACCCATGTGATGACGCAGGAAATTGAAGAATTCCGCGAGGTCGGAGCGGTAGGCATCCACCGTCTTCGCCGCCATGCGGCGCTCATGGGAGAGGTATTCAACGAAGGCGGGCAGCGTTTCCATCCCACCAGACTGCCAGAGGCGGCTTAAGGAGAGGTTGTCAGGGCGAACTCCGCCCTCCTCTCAGGGCTCATTGCCTTCCCAGTCGACGATCCAGTCTTCGGGGTCTTCATCGAACACTGTGTCTTCCGACACGGTCCGGCCCCGGACGGAATTGCCTGTTGTGTGGACGCGGTTGCGGTCGCCACAGACAAGGTGATGCCATTCCGGCAGGTCTTTTCCCTCCAGCACCAGGCGATAGGCGCAGGTGCGGGGCATCCATTTGATCTCGGCCACATTCTGCGGCGTCAGGATCACGCAGTCCTCGACGATTTTCTTGCGGTTCTCATAGTCCATGCAGGTACAGGCCTGCCCATCCAGCAGGCGGCAATGCAGGCGCGTATAGGCGATCTCACCGGTATCCTCGTCTTCCAGTTTCAGCAGGCAGCATTTGGCGCAACCATCGCAGAGCGACTCCCACTCGTCCCGCGTCATCTGCTCCAGCGTCTTCTGTTTCCAGAACGGCGTACTCATGCCTGAACAGCCGACCATTCCGGCACTTTCTCGATCAGGGCGCTGGCAAACCAGCAGCTGGACGAGACGGTTTCCCCGCTGGCGATCACATCCTGCATGGCGGCCTGGACGAGGCGCTTGCCAAGGCCGCGTCCGCCGAGCGGACCCGGCACGATCGTATGTGTGATGTGAACATGCCCTTCGGAGGGGCGTTCATAGGTGAGATAGGCTTCGATGCCATTCTCGAAATACGAATAGCGCATCCGGTTCGGGTCGTGGGTAATGTCGCTCATGCCAGGACGTCCTGCCATTCCTTGTGTTTCTGGATCTGCGCCTTCGCAAAGGGGCAGAGCGGGATGATCTTCAGGCCCGCCGCGCGCGCCTCCTCGACAGCACGCCGGACAAGTGCCACGCCGACACCGCGTCCGCCAAGCTCTTTCGGCACGCCGGTATGGTCGATGATGATGCGGGAGGTGCCGGCCTTGGAATAGGTCATCTCGGCTTCATACCCGTCCACGACAGTCACATAGCGTCCGCCGGTTTCACCGTCTTCCTTGCGAATATCGAACTCTTCCATAGCCGCGCTCCTGTTGCCGCGTCTCAATCTGGGCGGCGGATACCCCATGCGCAAGCGAAAGCCGCCTGGCACCCCAGACGGCTCCCACATTCTGCTTCTGCCTTGCACCTGTCAGACGACCGACAGGGCAACGTCGATATTGTTGCGGGTAGCGTTCGAATACGGGCAGACGGCATGCGCCTTCTGGACGAGTTCTTCGGCCAGCGCCTTGTCGAGGCCGGGCAACTCTACTGCAAGTGCCACGGTCAGCCCAAAACCGCCTTCAGCCCGCGGACCGATGCCGACCGTGGATGTCACCTTCGCATCCGTCGGCACTTTCAGGTGCTTGTTCTGGGCGGCCACGGCCTTCATAGCGCCGATGAAACAGGCGGCATAGCCTGCTGCGAACAGCTGTTCGGGATTGTTGCCGCTGCCCCCTGCTCCGCCAAGTTCCTTAGGCGTGGCCAGGTCCACCCGGAAGGAACCGTCCAGCGTTTCAGCGTGGCCATCCCGGCCACCGGTTGCAACTGCCTGGGTCTTGTAGAGCACATTCACGGACATAAGTCGCCTCATTGATATTGCGATAATGTTTATTGCGATAATTATTTCTCATTTAGCTCACCTATGGCCATTGTCAAGAAAATATTTATCGCGATATATGTTTCGCTGTCGCCCAAAGGAGGCTCGCCATGCAGTCATCATCCGCTCAGGCTATTGGGATCCCCAGTCTCGACGATCACCTGTGCCTCGGCATCTATTCCGCGAGCCTTGCAATTCAGAGGACCTACAAGCCCATGCTGGATGCGATGGGCATCACCTATCCGCAATATCTCGTCCTGCACCTGCTCTGGACCGAGGACGGCCAGACTGTGGGCCATCTGGCCCGTCAACTGGACCTTGAGCCCAGCACGTTGACCCCGCTGCTGAAACGGCTCGAAGCCGCCGGCCATGTCACGCGGGAGCGCAATCCGGAAAATGAGCGGCAGGTGCTGATACATGTGACGGAGAAGGGCCGCGCCCTTCAGGCGGAAGTTGGCTGCATGGGCGCCGCGCTTATCGCCAATTCCAGCATGAGCCTGGAAGAACTGGCCGAGCTGAACCGGAAGGTCCGGCAGCTGCGCGATAACCTCAACCAGCACCTCGAAAAATAGAGAGCCAAACGCATACCGGGGCGCGCGGCATTCCCGCAGCGCCCCGGCACTTGCGATGAGACCGGCGGTCAGCGCTTGCCGCTGACCTTGTCTTTGACATCGCCGACTTTCTCGCGGACTTCGCCTTCGGCCTTGTCCAGCTTGCCCTTCATCTCAAGGCTCTTGTCGCCGATTGCCTTGCCGGCGGCCTCCTTGAGGGTGCCTTCGGCCTTCTTGGCGGCGCTTTTCACATGCTCCTTGTTCATTTGCGTCTCCTTTCGTCTGCCGCATCAGTGCGGTCATTCAATCAACGCGCGGGCGCCGGGAAAGGTCCGAAAAAGCTTCAGGCCCTGCGCTGCCCCCTGTTCAAGGCGCGCCCGCGAAGCTAGGCCAGCATGGCCATGACCCGCCTGCTGACACAGCCCGACATCGACTGGAAAGACGACGGCACGCCGGTCGCCCGGGCGGCGGGTGACGTCTATTTCACGGCAGGTGACGGGCTCGGCGAAACGCGGGCCGTATTTCTCACCGGCTGCGGCCTGCCGGAGGGCTGGCGCGGGCGGGAGACCTTCACCATTGCCGAGACGGGCTTCGGCACAGGGCTGAACTTCCTCGCCGCCTGGGATCTCTGGCGCCAGAGCCGGCCATCCCCCACCGCCTTTCTTCATTTTGTGAGCTATGAAGGCTTCCCGCTCGCCCCGGCGGATGTGACCCGCGCCCTGTCGGCGTGGCCGGAGCTGGCAGACCTGTCACAACAGCTGATCGCCGTCTGGCCCGGCCCTGTACGCGGCGTACGCCATTTCGTCTGGCCAGAGGATGGCGTCACGCTCACACTCCACCTCGCTGATATTGCTGAGTCTTTTCCGGACAGCGTTTACCATGCCGATGCCTGGTTTCTCGACGGGTTCAGCCCGGCGAAGAATGAGGACATGTGGGCGGCAGACCTCTTCAAATGGGTCAGTGAACGCAGCGTGCCCGGCGCCCCCGCTGCCACCTTTACCGTGGCGGGCGCCGTGCGGCGCGGCCTTGCCGATGCAGGATTCTCCGTCGCCAAAGCACCCGGCCATGGCCGCAAGCGGGAGCGGCTGGAGGCCCGGCTCGCCACGCCGCCCGCCCCGCAACCGGATGTTTATGGCATCGGCCGGCCCATGCCTCCCGTGAAACGTGTCGCCATTCTGGGGACAGGCATTGCCGGAGCGAGCGCTGCTCATGCCCTGCACCAACTGGGCGCCGAACCGGTCCTGTTCGATCCGGCAAACGGCCCGGCCAGTGGTGGCAGCGGCAATCCTATGG
Source organism: Rhodobacterales bacterium (assembly GCA_014763715.1). Taxonomy (GTDB): domain Bacteria; phylum Pseudomonadota; class Alphaproteobacteria; order Caulobacterales; family Hyphomonadaceae; genus Hyphomonas. The sequence goes on from JACXUV010000005.1 coordinate 77,499, forward strand.
GCCTCGTCATGCCGCGCCTCGACGCAGGCGACACGGCGCAGTCACGGCTGCTGATCGATGCCTACCTCGCCGCGCGGGAGACCTATCGCGGCCATCCGGGCGTAACCGAAACAGATGTGCGACAGGTGCCGAAGGACGACGCCGAAGCCGCGCGGTTCGAGAAACTCCTGGCCGACCCGCCGCTGCCACTGGAAGACCTTGAGGCCCTCGCGGGCGGCGGCCTGCTGCACAAGCGCGCGCTGATCGTGGAACCGGCGAAGCTGATCCCTTCCCTGCTGGAAGGAATGAAACAGCACTATGGCGCCGTGCCGGACGTGGACCTCGCCACCCGCCGGGTGAATGGCGAAACCTTCGACGCCATCATCCTCGCCAATGGCATGACGGCAGGCGCGATGCTGCCCTGGCTTGGCCTTGAAGCGCGGATGGGCCAGGTGGATTTCACCGACGGCCCGGCGAATGCGCCGCCCTTCGCCATGGCAAGCGGCACCTATGCCCTCGCCCTTGGTCCGCGGCGCCTATGGGGCGCAACCTTCGACAAGGTCCCGCCGGATACTGTTCCCTTCACTTCCGATGAGGCGCGCGCCGAGAACCTGAAAGGCGTCGAGACGCTTTCCCCCTACTGGATCCGCGACACGAAAGGGCCGGACATCAGCTCCCGCGCCAGCCTACGTGCCACGACCGCCGACCGCCTGCCGCTGATCGGCGCGGTGCCCGATCATGATGCCTTTCTCGAAGCCTTTGCCGGAATGCGAAAAGGGCGCCCGGCAGATGCGGACGCCCCTTTGATGGATCGTATTTTTGTCTCGTCTGGCTTTGGCGCCCGAGGCTTCACCTGGGGCCCATGGGCCGGCGCAATTCTCGCCGCCCGCCTCTGCGGCGCGCCTGCCCCGGCCAGCCGGTCCGCGCTGGAAGCTGTCGCCCCGGCACGGCTGCTGCTCAGAGCGCTAAAGCGTGGTCGCGCCTAGCGCATCTGCCGTGCGGATCACCGCCAGGCGCAAACCGCCATCCTCATGCGGTGTGAAAGACAGTTCCAGCCCCGCCATTTCGAAGGCCATGTGGCCCTGCACGACCGAAATCACGACCATCGCCGCCACGATTACCAGCGTGATCGCGAAGATCAGCCAGTTATTGGTCAGAAAGGTCCCCTTGCTCATTGTTCCGTTCCTTTACCGGAGTCTATCTGTTGGTCTTGCCGCTGTTTTTATTTTGTGTGCGGATCAGTTGTTGCCCTGTTCGAGGTCGCGGAATTCCTTGCGCAGGCGCCACTCATCGGAAGTGACCTTGCGCTCGATGTCCCGCAGGCGTTCGTCGAGGTCCATGAAGGTGTATTTGAGATTGCCGAAGGTCACGCGGGGGCGATCAGACACGTTACGCCAGAAGGCATCTTCGTCCGGCGTGATCGCCGCGCGCCCAAAAGGGACGCGCGGAGTAATCATCCAGAGCGTGACATAAACGATGAGCGCCAGCGGCCCCATCACGAAGAAGAAGGCGAGCACAGCCAGGACACGGACCAGGACAGGCTCCCAGCCAAAGCGCTCGGCAAGGCCGCCGCAGACGCCGGCGATGACCTTGTCATCACGCGAGCGGTAAAAACGCTTCGGGTTTGGGGAACCATATGCCGGGTCGTCGCCGTGATAGGCATCGCGATATGGGCGGGAATGGCGGGACATTGAATGTTTCCTCAGTCGTCAAAAGTGGGGCGGGAGCGGCGCGGCGGCGAACGGGGGTCCTCCGCCTCGCTGCTTTCGAGTAGACGTTCCAGCGTCTCGATCCGGCGTTCCATCGCCTTGGCCGAGCGCCAGAGGTCTTCCATCATGCGCTCATCGTCCGGCATCAGGGTCTTCTGCTTCCGCCACAGAGTGACGTAGTGAAAGATCATGCCAGGCAGGACGATGAAGATCGCGATGATGGCAAAAAGCGGGATAAACTCGTCGGGCATCAGGCGGCCTCATTCTTCTTGGCGCGGCGGTCTTCAAGCTCCATGGCAACAAGGCCAGGCGTGCAGACCACAGTCAGGAAGCCAGCGAGGCAGGCAAGCGAGAACAGCATATGATCAGCCCTCCGACTTCTTGGCGGAAGCCTTGGAACGCTTCGCCTTCAGGGCGGCGAGTTCCTTCTCGATGCTTTCGTCCTGCTCAAGGGCAGCGAACTGAGCTTCGAGGGTCGGCTCCGCACCGCGAATCTGGTCGGCATAGGCTTCCATCTCGTCAACCTTACGCTCGATATTGCCATAGCGGGCAAGCGCTTCATCGACCCGGCCGTCATAGACCTGGCTGCGGATACGGATGCGTTGTTCGGCAGCTTCGCGGCGCATCATCAGCGCACGATGCTTTGCCTTGGCCTCGTCGAGCTTGGCCTGCAGCTTACCGAGATCGTCCTGGCGCTTTTCGAAGGCTTCCTCGGCGGCGGCCATCGCATTCTTGCGGCGGTCGATTTCGGCTTCGGCCTTCTGCTTGGCGATCAGGGCGCCGCGGGCTAGGTCTTCCCTGCCCTTGTCGATGGCCAGCTCGGCCTTGGCGGTCCAGTCGTCGCGGACAGAGGTGAAGTGGGCGATATCGCGCTCCATCTCTTTCTTGTCGGCCATGGCACGGGCGGCCGCGGTGCGGACCTCGACCAGCGTGTCTTCCATTTCCTGAATGATCAGGCGCGCAATTTTTTCGGGGTTCTCGGCATTGTCGAGCATCGAGTTGATGTTCGAGTTGATGATGTCACCGAGGCGGGAGAACAGACCCATTGTGGTGTCCTTTCGTGTCAGGGGAGGGTTAGAAGAAGAAACCGCCGAGGAAGACGCCCGCGGCAAAGAACATCCAGGTCTCTGCGGAACGGGTCGACAGCCACCGGCCAAAACGGCCTGTGTCCGATCGGGCTTCTGAGCGGGTGTAACGGTCTTCCATGTCTTGTTTCGTCCTTCTGGTTTGAGCAACGCCCGTCGCTCTGAGCCCTTCCCTCATTTCAAGGACCGTGCCAGACCAAAATTAATTTCATAACTCATTGTTTTTATTTAATAAAAAAGTTTTCTGGGCGACGTCCTGTAAAACATTTTAGTGATTTTGACGAAATATTTGGTCGATATATGAATTAAATTTAGCTATATCGACCTTATGATTGATCAAACCATACAACTGATCGGAGAGTCCCCGGCTTGGCTGAGTGCGCAGGAACATGCTTCTCGCGTCGCGCCGCTGGAACGGCCAATCCTGGTGATCGGGGAGCGCGGAACCGGCAAGGAGCTGATCGGGGAGCGCCTGCACTTCCTGTCGAAGCGCTGGGAAGGCCCGTTCATTAAGGTAAATTGCGCGGCGTTATCCGAAACGCTACTGGACAGCGAGCTGTTCGGGCATGAGCGCGGCGCTTTCACCGGCGCGACCGAGCAGCGCAAGGGCCGGTTCGAACTGGCCGATGGCGGCACCATCTTTCTGGACGAGATCGCGACGGCCAGCCAGCAGGTGCAGGAAAAGCTGCTGCGGGTGGTGGAGTATGGAGAGTTCCAGCGCCTCGGCGGCTCACGCGTTCTGAACACCAATGTGCGGATCATCGCAGCCACCAATGCGGACCTGCCGGCCATGGCAGAGGCGGGCAAGTTCCGCTCCGACCTGCTGGACCGGCTGGCCTTCGATGTCATCACCCTGCCGCCTTTGCGCGCCCGGCGGGGCGATGCCAGCCTGCTGGCCGATCATTTCGCCCGGCGCATGGCGATCGAACTGGGAGAGGACTTCCCCGGCTTTGCCCCTTCGGCCATCGCCGCCATCGAAGCGCATGACTGGCCCGGCAATGTGCGGGAGCTACGCAATTTCGCCCAGCGGCTTACGCACCGGTCGATGACGATGTCCCCCGGCGAGCCGGTCGTCTTCGACCCGTCTGCGCTGGACCCCTTCGAGTCGCCCTGGCGCCCCCAGTCCACGCCAGGCACAGCCACCAGGCCAACCAGCCCGGCCGCCGTCATCGCCGCCTCACCGGGACGAATCGACCCCTCCGTCACAGCCGACTTCCAGGCCCAGGTTGCCGCCTTCGAAATGCGCCTGATCGATGAGGCGCTCAGCTGGGCCAAAGGCCATCAGGGCCAGGCCGCCGACGCCCTCGGCCTGACCTATCACCAGTTCAGAGGCCTTCTGAAAAAGCATGATTATGGAAAGAAGCCCGGCAAACCGAAGGAAGGCGAGGAAGGCACGCCCCTGAAAGGGACTCCGCGCCCCGCCATGTAAGGCCTAGAAGCCGCAGATTTCCTTCACCCTCGTCAAGAGCTGTCCATAATCGATCGGCTTGTTCAGAACCAGATGCTCCGAAAACCGCTCCTGAAGATGAGACGTGTCGTTGCCGGACAAGAAGATGAAGGGCACCCCCTCCCTCTCGAGCCGCTCAGCAACCGGAAGCGAGGTCGAGCCCCGGATATTCATATCAAGGATCGCAGCACAGACCGACGTTTCATCCATCGCCGCCATTGCATCCTCAACACTGGCAACTGGTGGCAGCACCCTATAGCCAGCCTCTTCGAGCCGCACTTTCACATCAAGGGCAATCAGAAACTCGTCTTCCACCAGAAGAATTTCACAAGCGCAGCAACTCATTATGCTTCCTTCTTCCGGAAACGGAACTGCGCCCATAATCCTTCCGGGCGGTACTCTATGGCAGCATGCCCTCCAAGTGTGTGAACAAGACTCTGTTCGATCAGGACACTGCCAAATCCACGCCGTGTCGGCGGCTTCACCGGCGGCCCTCCCGTCTCAACCCAAGTAACAACAGCCTCATGCCGAGTCGGGTTCGGAGCCGAATTCCATTTGATATCGATCTGCCCACTCTCTGATGACATGGCGCCATATTTGGCCGCATTCGTTGCCAGCTCATGCAGGACAAGGCCGAACGCATGCGACGCCTCAGGACTCAAAGTGAGCGGTGGCCCCGACATCCTGACCCGGTTTTCCCCGCCACCCGGCGCATAAGGCAGAACCTGATCGCGCACCAGCTGGGAAATGTCCGCATTCCGGCGAGTTGTATCGACCAGCAGGTCGTGACACTTTGAAATAGCCATGAGGCGACCGATAAAGGTTTCCCGGAATGCCTCAAGATCGGAGGCTTCGCGCAATGTATGTGAAGCGATCGTCTGCACCGTCGCCAGAGAATTCTTCACCCGGTGGCTGAGCTCATTGACCAGCATTTCCCGATGCGTTTCCGATTTCACACGCTCGGTGATGTTCACGCCGGACGGAACGATTTTGATCACCTCTCCGGCCTCATTCATGATCGGAGCAAGCTGGAAATCCACAACCATGCGGGCATCCCCCCGGCAACGGATAACAAGATCCTCGCGGAAAGCCTCCCCTCTTGCAGCCTTTGCGATCGCCTCTTTGAGGTGCTCTCTTGCCTCCGCATCATGAGACCACCAATAGGTGTCCCAGAAAGGCCGGCCGACGACGTCAGAACGCTGAACACCTGCCGAGTCGAGAGCCACTTCATTGACATCCAGGACAATCCCTTCAGGCGTCAGCAGCCCGATCGCGGCATTCACATTATCGAGAATATTGCGCAACTGCTCGTCGCGCTGCTGCAGGGCGGTCTCCGCCCGCTTCGCATCCGTGATATCGGCAAAGGAAACTGCAAACCCATCACCGACCTTGGCAGCTGTAATGCGGTACCAGGCCTTCTGGGTCGGCCACTCATATTCCTGCTCTCCCTGCCAGGGCTCGCCTGTTTCAACGACCCGCACATAGATATCGAACATCTCGGTGAAATAGTCCGCCGGCACACGCTGACGCAAAGTCCTCCCGATGATGTCGCTGACTGCCTCACCTGCCGCACGCGCACTCGCCGGGTTGATGTATTCGATCCGGAAATCCGTGATCTCGCCATTCCCGTCACGAACACTGGTGTACACGATAAATCCATCAGGCGAGGTCTGATGAACTGCGCGCAAGCGGGCTTCGCTTTCGGCCAGGGCCTGCTCCACCTGCTTCTTTTCGGTGATGTCCGTAAGAATAGCGACGACATGGCTGAGGCTACCATTGGGATTCCGCACTCCCCCGACAGTCAGGCTGGTCCAGACAGTACTGCCGTCCGGACGATAATAGCGCTTATCAAGCTGATAGCTGTTGCGCTGCCCTTCAAGGATCTGTGCAAAGAGCGTCAAATCCCGCTCCAGATCCTCCGGGTGGGTGATTGTACGAAAATCAACGCCGGCAAGCGTCTCCGGCTGGTGGCCCAGGATTTCGGCAAACCGGCGATTGCCCCGCAACCATGTACCATCCGGCGCGACATGGGCCATGCCCACGGCGGCATTATCGAAAGCCTCTTCAAATGGGCGGTCTGCATCCGGTGACGGGCCGGCAGACGGAGCGCCGCCTGCCGCATCAACCTGTCTGCCGATATGACGCATCATGACCCTGGAGGTCTCCCGAATGGCCGGCAAAATGGTCCGCCGGATAGAGATGAACATGCCAGGCACAAAGGCCCGCCCGTCTCTCTTGCCTGTTTTCTGTTAATGACAGGCTTCAGCCCGGATGGTGCGGCCTGCCACAACACCTGTCAAATCGGGAATTCCGGCAGGCTTATGGCACCTGGCAGGCGAGTTATCAGATTGTAACGCCGCACCCCCTTCCACGGAGCAAACTCTTGCCCATCTCTTGAGTAGGAGTCGCTTCATGCGATGTTCTGGGCCATAATGGCCACCAAACAAGAAGAAGGAGACCGCTCGTGCAGATACAGATTACTGGCAAGCATATGGATCTCGGTGAAGCCCTGCGGGGCCGGATCGAATCGGGGCTGGAGGCAGCGGTCAGTAAATATTTCACCCGAACCGGCGATGCGCGCGTATTCGTGTCACAGCAAGGTCCGTTCGTGGAAGTGGACTGCAATGTTCACCTGCCCTCCGGCATCGTGCTGCAATCGACCGGCAAGGCCGGCGACCCCTATGCAGCGCTGGAAGACAGCCTGGACAAGATGGAAAAACGTGTGCGCCGCTACAAGCGCCGCCTGAAGGACCATCATGCCGGAACCACGACGCTTCCCGGCGAACCGGCCGCAGAGGCCGTGCTTCAGGTCCAGATGAACGGGCATGACGTCGACAGTGACGAGGAACACCCAGAAGCATCCGACGCCCCGCTGACAGTGGCTGAGACGGCCGTTCAGATACGAACAATGAGTGTTTCTGAGGCAGTTATGCAACTTGAACTGCAGGAAGTTCCGGCACTCATGTTCAGAAATGCTGGCCATGGGCGCCTGAATATGGTGTACCGCCGCCCGGACGGGCACATTGGTTGGGTGGACCCAGCAGACGCCTCCAGAAACTGAGGCGGCCAACGGAAGCGAGTTACATGGCGACCGATTTGACATCCCTGCTTGAAGGCGGGGTCATCCTGCCGTCGTTTGAAGCGACGAGCCGCAAACAGGCGATTCATGCCCTTGCAGAAGCTCTGGCAGATGCCACCGGTCTTGGTGCACGCCAGATCGAGGATGCCGTGATGGAACGCGAACGCCTTGGCTCGACCGGCGTTGGCGAGGGCGTTGCCATTCCGCACGCCCGGGTCGACGGCTTGGAAAAGCCGGTCGGCGGTTTCCTCCATCTGCAACAAGGCGTCGATTTCGAAGCCATTGATGAGCGCCCCTGCGACCTGATCTTCATGCTGCTGGCCCCGAAGACGGCTGGCGCGGACCATTTACGGGCCCTGGCCCAGGTATCCCGCGTTTTCCGCCAGAGCGCCGTACGCGACGCCCTGCGGGCCGCCCGCAGCGAGGAAGAAGTCCGGGCCGTGGTTTGCCGCGAGACGGCCGAGCCTTCGGTCTGAGGGCCCGCGCAATCCTGAGAAACAAGCCCCGCCGGGCAAGCTGGCGGGGCTTTTTCATGCACCGGATGCAGGCCTTCGCTGGGCAGACTGTTCAGGAAAACTGAAGCGTTCATCTGCCACATTGCAATCACACCGTGCGATAGTCATCTGCCGCTGACTGTTATCGATAAGGGGTCCGCCATGTCCGCTGACGCGACCGGAGCTGCCGCTGGGGCAGCTCGTGTCAATCCAAACGCGCCGACGGAAGAAACCGTCCTTGCGGTCGAACACTATACCGACCGCCTGTTCCGCTTCCGCATCACCCGCCCGCGCAGCTTCCGCTTCCGTTCGGGCGAGTTCGTGATGATCGGCCTGCCCAAGGAAGATGGCCGTCCCTTGCTGCGCGCCTATTCCGTTGCCTCCCCGGCCTGGGACGAGGAACTGGAATTCTATTCCATCAAGGTGCCGGACGGGCCGCTGACCTCCCGCCTCTGCCACATCCAGCCGGGTGACAGGGTGCTGCTGGGCAAGAAACCGACCGGCACGCTGGTTCTGGACGCGCTCCTCCCCGGCAAACGTCTCTACATGTTCTCCACGGGAACCGGTTTTGCCCCCTTCGCCAGCCTCGTGCGCGACCCTGACACATATGAACGCTATGAAGAGGTCATCGTCACCCATACGTGCCGGGAAGTGGCAGAGTTGACCTATTCGCGTAATTTGGTGGCCGATTTGGTTAACGACCCTCTCGTAGGGGAAATGGTGGCCGGCAAGCTCCGCCTCTACACTACCTGCACCCGTGAACCGCATGAACACCAGGGCCGCATCACAGACCTCATCGAATCCGGAAAAATCTTCGAAGATCTGGGCATTAGCCCACTCGACCCGGCGACTGACCGGGCGATGATCTGCGGCTCCATGGCGATGACGCAAGACACCAAGGCCCTTATGCTCAAAGCTGGCCTGACAGAGGGCTCCAACGCCTCACCCGCTGAATTCGTTATAGAAAAGGCATTTGCGGGCTAGCGTTCACCATGGCATCTAGTCAGCCACTTTAGCTGGGAGGCTGAATGATGACGCGCAAGCTGATTGGCGCTGTCGTAGGGGTTGTGCTGGCCATGCTGGTCGTCGCCATCGTCCAGATGGTGGGACATCTCCTGTACCCGGAACCTGAACTGCCTGAGAATCCTTCTCCCCAACAGCTACGGGAAGCCATGGAAGCCGTGCCATTCGGCGCGAATTTCATGAAAGTCCTGTCCTGGTTCTTTGGCACGTTGATCGGTGTCTGGACAGCACTGCGCATCTCGAATGGCGCGCGCCGGTCGGCTCTCGTCGTGGCCGCCGCCGTGCTACTGCTAACGATTGCCGTGCTTCTGTCTGTTGCTCATCCGACCTGGATGGTAGCTGGCGGCCTTTTACTGCCCATCCTTGCAACTTTCCTGGCCACTCGTATCGAGCCCTTCGCCGAAGCCTGAGCCAACGGCGCCCGCGCCCTCTCGACGTGGTTAAGACCGCCCGCTAGAGTTTTTTCGGTGGGAGGACCCAGCAATGACGAACGGGATATTTGGTCTTGTCCGGGCGGTTCTGGCTGGCGCGTGCCTGTTTCTGTTGCCACTGGCCACCTCGGCCGCCGAGACTCGGCTGGGTCTTGTCATCTCCCAATCCGATTATTCAGGGGCCCTCTCCCGCGTTGGCAGTGCCAGTCAGGAAGCGGATGCCATCGCGTCCGCGCTCATCGAAACCGGCTTCGATGTGACGCGCGCGCATGACCTGAACAAGCGCGACCTCGCCGCAACGCTGAATACCTTCCGCCGCAAGGTCGACATGGCCGGGCCGGATGCCGTGGCCTTCGTCTACTATACCGGCCATGGCGCCCAGCACCCTGAAAGCGGGGATTCCTACCTCCTAGGCATTGACGCTGAACTGATCGCCGCCTCCGACCTCGCCGCTTATGGGCTCGACATGCAGACCCAGCGCGACGGCTTTGCCGCGACCGGCGCCAAGGCGGTGTTCCTGGTCTTCGATGCCTGCCGCAATGTGCCGGGCTTTTCCGGCTACAAGGCCGCCGTAAAAGGCCTCTCCCGCGTCGAAGCCAAGCCGGACATGCTGATTGCCTATGCAACCGGGCTGGATGATGTGGCCAAGGAGGGCGTCTACGCCCCGGTCCTCGCCGAAGAGATCCGCCGTCCGGGCCAGAAGGCCGAAGACGCCTTCGCCGCCGCCCAGCGCCGCGTGGCCGGGCGTACCAATCGCAGCCAGCTGCCCTGGACCAACAACCTGCTCTACAACGAGTTCTGCTTCAGCAGCTGCGAGAAGCCCACCGTCATGGAGCGCCCCGCCCCCTTTGAACTGATGATGAGCGGGGCAGAGCTCGACCGGGCCTTTTCCACGGTCTACGGCACCTATGACACGGCCGTCGTAGAGAACGACAACGATGAAACCTTCGATGTGACGCCTGCCTTTGCGGTGAAATTCGACGACTACATCGCGCTTGTCTCAAAAGCGAAGAACCGTGAGGATTCCCATGTCGCTACCGGCTATCTCGCCGCGCACTACATCAAGGATGGCGAAATCATCGGCAAATGGCCCGACCTTGATGTCGGCAACGGTTTCGGCATGCCGCCGGATTACTCCCTGCGTACAGGCCTCCTGAACTATCCGACCATGATGGTGCAGGCCGGATACACCGGCCAGGGACAGACAGTCGAATGGCAAACCCTGATCGAGATCACGCCGGACGGGCCGCAGACACGGGCAGAAGTCACCACGCTGGATGACACAACGGGCGCCGCCTATGGCGACCTGAAGCCCTGTGTTCTGGAGGGAACGATCAAACCCTCCCGATCCGGCGCGGCCTCTTTCCTGGTCGACTACAAATTCACCAGCGAGATCAGAGGCGAAGACCATCTGGTCACCTACACACTCGATACGGAGTCCGGCGCCTATGTTCCGGACTTCGAATATGAGCCGGAAACCTGCGCAACGCTCATGTTCGATGCGCCGGGCAGCGATACGGAATAAGCGCCTTCAAAAGCGAAACTGAACAAATTTCACCGATTACGTTCAGCGGATCGTCACCACGCCCGTGCTACGGCGTTAAGCATGCTCCGTCAGTTGATTGCCATCCTCATCACCTGTTTTGCGATCGCCTTCGCTTTTGGCGCGCTGACGGCTGTGCGCTGGCCCTCCATCATGATGGCCGTCAGCTGGCTCGCCCATGACCAGCTGGCCGATGGCCTCGCCACCGTGAACTGGCGCCAGCTCGGCATCGACAATGGCGGCCCCTACCTGCTCGCAGCCCTCTGCTTCTACTGTGCCGCTGCCATGGTGGCCGCCCGCCGCCGTGGCGCGGTCGCCTGGTATATCTGCGGCATGGGCGCTGGCTTCCCTGTATTCTACCTCGTCACCTTCGAGCCTGGCTGGTGGGAAAACCCGAGCATTGCCGAAGGCGCCGTTGCCGGTGTCGGCGCAGTCGGCGTGCTTCTGCTGATCGCTGTCTGGGAACTGCGCTACCGCCCTGCCCGCCAGGCCGCACAGGCCGAAGCCCCGGCAGAGGAAGCCGCAGCTCCTGTAATCCAGACCATTGTGGTGCAGCAGGCCGCTGATGGCGAAGAGCCGGTGATCGTGCGCAAACATGTGTTCGGCCAGCCGAAGACGCGCCCGGGCTTCGTGCCTGCCGCCGTAGCACGCCAGCGGGCGAGCTTCGCCCATCATGGCCGCAAGGCCGCCGCGCGCCGGCAGAAAGTGCTGGAAGCCCGCGGCCTCGCCTGAGGCTGGGCATTTGCCCAAACCGGAATTCCGCTTCGCTTTCAGGCGACATCGCGTATGCTGGGGAAATTAGAGAATTAAGGGAGGGATGCCATGGTTTTGCGCCGTCTGGCCGGTCTTGCATTGGCAGCCATCGCGCTCTGGCTGCTCTGGGGCGGCATTCACACTGTGAACGTGATCGTTTCGCGCGGCAGCCCCCTGTCTGACGCCCTCCTCTCCCCGCCGACCAGCCTGTTGCGCATCCTCGGCACCTTTATCGCGGTGCTTGGCGGCCTGCTGGCTGCGGGCGGCAAACGCTTCGGCGCCGTGCTCAGCCTGATTGGCGTTGCTGTTTTCGTCCTTCTGGCGGCCAGCATGGTGTTGTCGGGTGCAGATTCCTCACTTTGGATGGATGAGGCTGTCTTTTCGGGCATTCTGGTTGTGCTGACGGGCCTGCTATTTACCCTGCCACGCACCTGAAGCTGCTCTCCCTACCAAGGGCGCATTGATTTCAGGGCGTAAATGCCTAGGTTGGCGCTCGAATCCCCAGGCCCCTTTTCGCAAGGCAGAATTTCCCATGGCAGAGACCTATGACGTCGTCATCATCGGTGGCGGTCCCGGCGGCTACAATTGCGCCATCCGTGCAGGACAACTCGGGCTGAAAGTGGCCTGTATCGAGTCCCGCGGCAAACTTGGCGGCACCTGCCTCAATGTCGGCTGTATCCCGTCAAAGGCCCTGCTGCACACGTCGGACCTGTACCGCGGCGCCCAGCAGGACTTCGAAGCCCTGGGCATCAAGACAGGCAAGCTGGAAATCGACGTCGAAAAAATGATCGCCCAGAAGGACGAGACCGTCGAAGGCCTCACCAAAGGGATCGAGTTCCTGTTCAAGAAGAACAAGGCAGAGTACATCAAGGGCCGCGGCCGCATCGTCGGACCGGGCAAGGTTGAGGTCGACGGCCTCGACGGCAGCAAGCAGACGCTTGAGACGAAAAACATCGTCATCGCCACCGGCTCCGAACCTGTCAGCCTGCCGGGCATCGAGATCGACGAAGAGCGCGTCGTTACGAACACCGGCGCCCTGTCGCTGACCACCGTGCCGAAGCGCCTGATCCTGATCGGTGCTGGCGTCATCGGGCTTGAAATGGGTTCGGTCTGGTCGCGCCTCGGTGCAGAAGTCACCGTGATCGAATATCTCGACCGCATCATGCCGGGCGCCGACAGCGAAGTCGCGAAGGAAGCCGAGCGCACCTTCAAGAAGCAGGGCCTCACCTTCCGCCTCGGCCAGAAAGTGACCGGCGTCGAGAAGATGAAGTCGAAGCTGAAACTGTCCATGGAACCGGCCAAGGGCGGCGAAACGGAAACCCTCGACGCCGACGTCGTCATCGTTGCTGTGGGCCGCCGTGCGTATACGGACGGGCTGGGTCTCGAAACGGTTGGCGTGACCACCGACAAGCGCGGCGTCGTGCAGGTGACCGATGGCCACTTCAAGGCCGCGGAGGGCGTCTGGGCGATTGGCGATTGTATCCACGGCCCGATGCTGGCCCACAAGGCGGAAGACGATGGCGTAGCCGTTGCTGAGCTGATCGCCGGTAAAGCCGGCCATGTGGACTATGACCTCGTGCCGAGCGTCGTCTACACGAACCCGGAGATCGCCTGGGTCGGCAAGACCGAAGACCAGCTGAAAGAAGCTGGCGTGGAATACGTGAAGAGCAAATTCCCCTTCATGGCCAACTCCCGCGCCCGCACGAACCATGAGACGACCGGTTTCGTGAAAATCCTGGCCGACAAGAAAACCGACCGCATCCTTGGCGCCCACATGATCGGCCCCTGCGTCGGCGAAATGATCGGCGAGCTTTGCGTGGCCATGGAATTCGGCGCTGCGTCCGAAGACATTGCCCGCACCAGCCATGCCCACCCCACCCTGTCGGAAGCCATCCGCCAGGCCGCGATGGGCATCGAAGGATGGACGATGCAGATGTAGTTTTGCAGCGTCCACCGCCCAGAAACGGTGGACGCGCGCAAATCCCTTGCTACCTTGACGGCATGTACACGCATGCAGGCGCCGGCTGGCATATACGGGACTATGAAACGAGCGACGGGCAGGCCTGCATGTCGATCTTCATGGCGTGCCTGCGGAAGTTTCCCTGGCGCGGCGCCCCGCGGCCCTATGTGGCGCGGCTGATCCAGTCCCTGCCCGGCTCTCGGATCTGGGTCGCTGAGGAACCGAGCGCCGGCATTATCGGCTTCCTCACCATGCAGCCGCAGGATGCCTATATCGACCATATTTTCGTGCACGAGGACTGGCGCTTCTGCGGCGTCGGCCGCGGGCTGCTGGCTGTTGCCCGCGAAGCGGCAGAGCAGCCGCTGACACTGGATGTCGACACCCAGAATTTCGGCGCGCGCAAGGCCTATGAAGCGCTGGGCTGGCATGTGATTGCCGCAGCCGGCGAGGACACCGGCCGCGGGCAACTCCGCCTGATCAGCCCTTAAGCGGGATCAGGCCCCATAATCAGGCCACCCTACTCAGCGCCTGCGAGGCGGGCAGCTTCCTCATCCGAAAGCTCGGAATTGTCGTAGACGTTCGAAACGTCATCGAGGTCGTCCAGCACGTCGAGCAGCTTCATCAGCGTTTCGGCGGCGTCGCCTTCGATTGGCACCGTGTTCTGCGGCTTCCAGATCAGCTTGGTGGATTTCGCCTCGAGCTTGCCGCCGAAATGCTCGGCCAGCGCATCGGCTACAGTCTGCAGGTCTTCGCGGGCAGTGTAGATGTAGTGGCCACCTTCATCGGATTCCACGTCCTGGGCGCCAGCCATGATGGCGGCTTCCATGATCTCGTCTTCGCTGCCGGCTTCCGGCGGATACTCGATCTCGCCAACCTGGTCGAAGCCGAAGGAGACAGAGCCCGTCTCGCCGAGATTGCCGCCATTCTTGGAGAAAGCCGTGCGGATGTCGGTTGCGGCGCGGTTACGGTTATCGGTGGAGGCTTCCACGATGATGCCGACGCCGCCGGGGCCGAAGCCCTCATAGCGGATATCGACATAATCGTCGCCGCCGCCGCCCTGGCCCTTGTCGATGGCGCGCTGGATGTTGTCCTTCGGCATGGACTGGCCGCGGGCGTTCTGGATGGCGAGGCGCAGGCGCGGATTGCCGTCCGGGTCCGGTCCGCCCATTTTCGAGGCGATGGTAAGTTCCTTGGACAGGCGCGAGAACAGCGCGGCGCGCTTCTTGTCCTGAGCGCCTTTGCGGTGCTGGATGTTTGCCCATTTACTGTGGCCGGCCATGAAAACCCTCTCGGCATCGGTTCGAAACTGGAAAGGTCAGGGCTTTAGCGCATGGGACGCCGAAGGCCAAGGTGGGCCGTCAGCAGGCGCGTTTCAGTCGAAAACGGTCGCCACGCCGCCCCGGCCCAGCATTTCCTGCCGCGCGTCCACATCCGAAATGATCCGGATCAGGCTGACCCCCGCCACGATTGAGAGCACAGCGCTGGCCATCAGCAGGAGAAAGACCATCATCAGGGAGTCCGACCAGATGCCCGCCAGCCAGGACGGGACACCGCGAAACAGCCAGCTGCCCCACCAGACCGCAAGCAGCGTCCCGGCGCCGGCTTTGTCGCCCACCGCCGCCTGGGAGCCCCGATAGATCTGGCTCATGCCCATGACCGGCATCCAGAAATTCGCGAAGGGAATGAAGTACCAGCCCACCGTCCAGCCCGGCGCCATCCTGGCGTGGGGCGAGCCGATGGTGAACAGGTTCTTCTGCGCCCGATAGGTAAACCGGCCGACCAGCACGAAGGCGGCAATCCCTGTCAGCAGGATCAGCCAGTCCGAAAGGACGGCGAGATTCATGCGCTCATCGCCCCCGATTTCGTAGAAAGGGCCCGGCATGCTGCTGGGGGCAAACAGCAATCCCGCCACCATCCCGCTTTGCAGGAGAAGTTCGACGCACCAGACGATCAGGAGGATCCGGGCGTAGCGGGCAAAAATGCCGACCGGGCGGGTCTTGCCATCCGGATAGGCGTGCTCGCGCTGGGCGAGTTCCTGCTTGATCTGGTCGAGGCCTTCCTTGTCCGGCCGCATGACCGCGCCATTCGGCCCGTATTCCACTGAACTCATTACAGTCCCCGCCGCTTCTCAAGGCTGCAGCCTGAACGCGGAACCGGCAAACCGCAAGAGTTGATTGCGCCGCCCGGTCAGGTTCCGGCGAGCAGGTCCTGCCGGGCAGTTTCGAGAGCATTGGCAAACACGGCGGAATCCGCGCTGGCGCGGGCAACCAGCAGGCCGCCCTGAATGGCGACAATGGCCGCGGTGGCCCGGCGGTGCGCCTCGGATGCAGGAATGCCCGCCCCTTCCAGCGCGGCGGCGAGCGCGGCGATCCAGTCGCGCAGGATGGCCTGCACCTTTCCGGCAGAGTCCGGCGCGAGGCCGGGCGAGACCATGAGGCTGGCCACCAGGCAGGGTTCGCGCCCGCAATCATACATGTCGCGGGTCGTCTCCAGCATCGCGCCGATCCGGTCTGCCAGCGGCCCTTCCCCGGCGAGCGGGGCAAGAATGTTCGCCTCGATCTGGCCATGGGCGAAATCGGCCACGGCGGCGACCATCTCATCCTTCCCGCCCGGGAAGTGATAGTAGAGGCTGGAGCGGCCAAGCCCGGTCGCTTCCGAAATGTCCGACAGGGCCGCGCCCTCGAAGCCGCGATGGCGGAACAGGTCGAACAGTTTGCGGACAATCTCGTCACGCGAATGGGATGTCTTGGCGGCAGCGGTCATGGCCGTACCCTTCCGCAAGTGGCCCTGAAAATCAAAGTGCATTTCAGGTCGCGTTTTCAGGCAAGGTTTGGGGGAGAGCGGCGTGATGGCCGCTCTCCCCCTTCGATGGCCCTTTTGGGCGTTTCCTCAGCTTTGACGTCAGGCCGGCTCGGCCACGCGCTCGGCGGTCACGACCGGGAAGTCGATCTCGGTGGCGAACACTTCATTGAGGTAGTTGGTGAAAACGTTGAGGGCGACATGGCCAACGATTTCAACGAGTTCACCATCCGACAGGCCAGCGGCGCGGGCGGCGGCAATGTCGGTGTCCTTCAGCTCGCCGCGGGCGATGGCGATCTTGCGGGCGAGCGACACGGCGGCATCGGTTTTCGCATCCGAAGCGCGGCCGCCGCGAGCGAGGATGATCTCGTCTTCCGGCAGTTTCAGCATGTTGGCCGCGATATAGGAGTGGGCCGAGTTGCAGTAGGAGCAGCCATTCACGTTCGCAATGGCGAGGGCAATACGCTCACGCGTGGCGGCCGGGAGCTTGCCCTTGCCGAGCGCACCGTTGAGGGACAGCAGGCCCTCCAGGGCAGCCGGGCTGTTGGCGGTGAGACGGTAGAGGTTCGGCACGATGCCGAGCGCGGCCTTGACGCCGTTCAGCGAGGCGTGCGCAGCGGCCGGGGCGTCTTCGATCGTGGCGGGGGTCGGGATACGGGACATGGGGGAGTTCCTTGTTTTCCAGGTGTTTCGACGGGACGTCGGTGAGGGTTTTGTTGGTTTCCGTCTTTCGACTTCGCTTATGTACCGATCGTTCGGTTCAATTCAAGGGCTCGCCCTGCCGCCTCGCGAATACGTGATCGCCAGCACGTTCGACGCCCGTGAAGGCGCTTGAAGGGTGGGATGGGTTTTGAAGGGGCGGTAGCGGGCCTAAATGTCCGGCAGTGGCAGGCGCACGTCATGCCACGGCGCGGCAGAGCGTGCGACGGGCGCGAGGCAGCATGGCTGAGCCGCCGGGTCTGCGCCGGATTGCACGGAAAGCGAGCGCACGCTGTCACAAGGCCCGGCGAGGCCGCCATCCGTCAGCGCCGCAATGCGCGCATGGGCGCGCGCCGCAAGCCCTGCCAGCACAGGCGCCGGGGCCTCCGCTCCGGGGATCCACTCAATCGAGGTGATGAAGACGCGGCCATGGGGCGTCACGCTCCAGCGATAGAGCGTGCCCTTCCCATAAGCGGCCCGCACCCAGGCGCGCAGCATCAGGATCTGTGCCCAGATGAAGGGCCAGAACACGGCAAGATGCACCGGAAACCCGGCAGGCGGACAAAACAGCGACATGGGCGCGAAGATACACCCGGCACGGACGGTGTCGGATGGATTTATTTTCGCGGCAATGAGCATGATCGCGGTATGACCACACACGGTTACGCCATGACCATACATGACTATACCGGACTATGGCGGACTATAGCGGATCAGGCCCCCTGCTCGCCGCACCGTTCAGAGATGGGCACCCGGATGGCCTGACGGCCATCGGGCGTGACGCGGGTGGAGAATACGACGTAAACCGTCATAAAGGCTAACCTTGCCACATGAATTAAGACAAAGCCCACACCTGTCAGCACCATAAATTCAATTTATACGCCAAGAAAATGCGTCTAACCTTCCGCCGTCACAACTAACAGATACAACAACCAACATGAGTTATTTCACAACTGAACAAATCAACGAGCTCCAGAAAAAGTTAAATGGGGCACGCAGTAAAGCTGATAACATTCTTCATAATTGGACCAGCCTAGAGCTTCGCTCTGAACGCGCAAAAGAATTCGCAAGACATGGTGTTGCTCGGCGTGTTCAAATTTTGCGTCGCTGTCTTGAAATAATTTTCGAACAAATGCCACCAGCAACGCAAGAAGCGCCAAGCCGCCACGACTTGCTAGACGCAACGATCTCTATACAAACATTCATTATGAATGTTTTCGGCGTATTAGACAATATAGCCTGGACCTGGATTGAAGAGTCTGGATTATGCAAGCCCGATGGGGCAAAACTTAGACCTACTGAAGTTGGGCTGACTCCACGCTTTGAGTATATTCGAAATTCTCTTAGTAATGAGACACAATCACTATTAAACGAATATAGAGATTGGTTCGATTACATAATCGATCTCCGACATGCATTGGCCCACAGAATCCCTTTGTATGTACCACCCAACTGCATCGACTCTGAGCATGTTGAGGAGTACCAGCAATTGGATCAAAGAAAGTTCGAAGCAATTCTCGCTAGCCGCTGGGATGAATTGAGGGAGATTCTTTCCAGACAAAACGAACTTCAACACTTTAAGCCTTTTATGCGACACTCATTTTCTGAACGAGCACAAACAATAGTGGTGCATCCTCAAATTCTATCCGACCTTGAATGCATTGACTCGATCAGCACAGCAATACTCAAGGACATCTCAAATCTGACTAATTAGAGTCTTCGTCACCCTTATGCAGTCTGACTCATTCCCCCATTTATACAGATGCACTCTATACGGATAACAATCCCTACCCCAGCTTCGTCACGTCGACCCATTCGGCGCGGGTGAGGTCGGCGAGGCGGGTGGGGGTGATGCGGATGGCGGCGTTGGGGGCACCGCCGGCAGGGAAGACTTCCGGGAAATCCTTCAGCGACACGTCGCAATAGACCGGCAGGTCCTGCGCCAGGCCGAAAGGCGTGACGCCGCCGACAGGGTGGCCGGTGCAGGCCTCGACCTGCGCGACATCCAGCATACGGGCCTTGGTGCCGAAGCGGGCCTTGTATTTCGCATTGTCCAGCCGGGCATCGCCGCGCGTGACGAGCACGATGACGCCGTCCCCCACCTGCAGCGACAAGGTCTTGGCGCTCTGCCCCGGCAGCACGTTCAGTGCCTCTGCCGCCAGCTGCACCGTGGCGGTGCTCTGGTCCAGCTCCATGACTTCGAGATCCGGGGCATGCCGGGCGAGGGCATCCCTGACAGAGGCGAGACTCATTCCGTACGCCCCTCTTCCGGCCGGGACGCGGCATCAAGCGGCTGCGCGCCGCGCTGTTTCAGGTCTGCCAGCAGGGCCCGGATGGCCCAGACGCTGGCACGGGCGATCTCGTCGCCCGTCAGGTCCCACTGGTCGCGCATCTCGCGCCAGGCAAAGCCGCTGCACAGGAGCTGCAGCACCGCAGTCGCCTGGCGGGCATCCTCTTCGTTCAACCCGCTGACGGAATCGGCGAAGAGGGCGGAATAGGCGGCGACGCGCTCTGCCTTGCGCTCGTTGCGCATGGTGCGGCCCTCGACGCTGGACATGGCCATGATCATCGCGTCCGCCTTCTCATCGAACGCGCGGAAATGGTCTCGCAGGCCGCCGCCGAGCAACTCGTCCAGATCGTCCGGCATGGCGCCGGTATGGGTCAGCAACGTCCAGATGCGCGCGCGGAGGGCCGCCTGGTCCTCATAGCGGCGATAGACCGTGCGGCGCGAGACGCCAGCCTCCTCGGCCACCCGGTCATGGTTCAGGATGCCGCCCTCGCTCATCACCTTGAGGAGTGCGGCGTCGAGCTTGTCGTCTTTGGCCTGGGCTGGCTGTATCTGGGCAGGCGGTTCCGCCGCCTGAATCGGTCTGGTCTCTTGTGTCATGACAGCCTGATACGCCGTGGCACAAATTGTGTCAAACCGTATTGACACAATTTGTGCCATCCGTCATATGCCCGCGCTCCGCAGCGGCATTGACCCGCCGGGGCGGCACTCCCCCTGCAATCCAGAACGGACCCTGACCCATGAAACTCAAGACTTCCATCGCGTGTGCGCTGGCCGCTGCCGCATTCGCCCCCACCGCCATCAGCCAGACCTTCAGCGGCCCCTATGTCGGCGTCGAAGCCGGATACGAAACCTTCCCGGAAGACATCGATGGCGGCATCTATGGCGCCTATGCCGGCTGGGACGTGGCGATCACGGACAATTGGGTGATCGGCCTCGAAGGCCGCATTGCCGAGCCGGGCGCCTCGTTCCGCCTGTCGCGCGATACGGGCACCGGCACGGCCGTCTCCAAGGTGGACCTCGACTCCCAATACGGGATCAGCGCCCGCCTCGGCCGCGTCTTCGCCGGGAACACGCTGGTCTTCGCCCAGATCGGGTACGAGCAGTTTGACGTGGACGCCTCGATCACGACCACACCCAAGCCGCCCTGCACCCAGTGCGCCCCGACGATTAACGACTTCTCCTTCGAGGAAGAGATGCCGACAATCGGGGCTGGTGTCGAACGCGCGCTCTCGGAAAAGATCCGGGCACGTGTGGTCTACACCTATGGCGACGGCGACGCCTATGAGCGCAACCGCTTCAGCGTCGGCCTGGCCTACAGGTTCTGACCGGCAAAACGGCACGGGGGAGTGAAATCGCCTCCCCCGTGCCAGCCGGACAGGGCCAGCCGGACAGGGCGAGGCGGAACTGGCCGAAGCGGAACTGGCCGAGGCGGAACTGGCAAGACAGCCAGCCTTGTGAGACACTGCCCCTGTTCGGGAGGCAGGAATTTGAAACGGGATCCGGGCCGGCCAGCTCATTATCACCTTGTCGGCGGCGGGATCGCCTCTCTCGCAGCAGCGGTCTTCCTGATCCGCGATGCGGGGATTGCGGGCGAACAGATCACCATCTTCGAGAAGGAGACGCAGTTCGGCGGCAGCCTCGACGGGTCGGGCGATGCCGGCCTTGGCTACCTCGTGCGCGGCGGGCGCATGTTCGAGAAGAACTTCGTCTGCACGTTCGACCTGCTGCAATCCATCCCCAGCGGACTGCCGGACGGCCTGTCGGTGAAAGAGGACATCTTCGCTTTCAACCAAGCCGTACCCGGATCTTCGAATTGCCGGCTCATCAGGCATGGCGCAAAGGCCGACACATCCCTCGGCCTTCGCCTGCGCGACATGAGGGACCTGCTGCGCCTGACGCAGGCAGACGAGAAGACGCTGGACGGGAAAGCCATCGACGCGTGCTTCGACGCGGCATTCTTCCAGTCGAACTTCTGGATCATGTGGAGCACGATGTTCGCGTTCCAGACATGGCACAGCGCGATCGAGCTCGCGCGTTACCTGAAGCGCTTCATCCACCTCTTCCCCGGCTTCACCCGCATGGAAGGCGTGCTAAGAACGCGCTTCAACCAATACGACTCCCTGATCGCCCCGCTTCTCGCCTGGCTGTCGGCGCGGGGCGTAAAATTCCAAATGGACACGGATGTCATCGACGCGACGGTCACGGCGGGCGGCGGCGGCTTCAGCATCTCGGCGCTCCTGCTGGAACGAGCCGGACAGAGCGAGATTGTCCCGGTCGCGGAAAACGACCGCGTCTTCTTCACGCTGGGGTCGATGACGGCCAACACGGTGACCGGCTCCAATCAGGCAGCCCCACCGGTGCCTGAGACGGACAGCGCCTGGAGGCTCTGGAAGACTCTGGCGGCGAAGGCCCCGCTCTTCGGGCGGCCGGACGTCTTCTGCCCGGATGCGAGCCGCACGCGCTGGGAATCCTTCACGGTGACCCTGAAGACCCGGGCCTTTGTCGATCATATGGAACGCTTCTCCGGCAACCGCACCGGCACGGGCGGGCTGGTGACGATTGCCGATTCCGGCTGGATGCTTTGCTTCGTCATGGTCCACCAGCCGCATTTCCGTCAGCAGGCAGATGGCACTTACGTCTTCTGGGGCTATGGCCTGTTGGGCGACCGGGAGGGCGACTTCGTGAAAAAGCCGATGGCAGAATGCACCGGCGATGAAATCCTGGCAGAACTTGCGGGCCATTTGCGCCTAGGCGATCAGGCGGAGGCGATGTTCGAGGGCGCCATCGTCCGGCCCTGCATGATGCCGCTGATCACCAGCCAGTTCATGCCGCGCCGCGCGGGCGACCGGCCGGATGTCGTGCCCGAAGGCGCCCGCAATTTCGCCTGCCTCGGGCAGTTTTGCGAACAGAAGCACGATGTCGTCTTCACGGTCGAATACTCCGTCCGCTCCGCCATGGCCGCCGTCCATGCACTGGCAGGCGGCAAAGCCCCGCCGCCCGTCAAGCGGACAGACCGGAACCCGCTGGTGATCGCGAATGCGCTAAGGACGATCTTCGTCGGTTAAGCGTAGCGCTGTATGCCGCGCAAACCGAATAGCAGGTATCGCTCCGCTCAACCCACCCTACGCTTGCTAGCCTCGTGAATACTCTTCCAAACTCAGAAGTTCGTAAGATACTTTGCTTTCTAACGTCGCGTATCGGCTTTCAGTCGTCGCTCGAATTTTGGCCTTATACCGATGATTTAATGTCCAATCTTTAGAAAGGTCGAAATCCCGATCCGTAAGCCCCGCAAAATCATCGCCGGAGGGCTGTGCGTGAAATCGGAAGCGGCGTGTTTGAGTGTCCATACCGAGCAATATCCCCACAACCTCCAAAGAGGCCACCGACTTGTCGACAGTACCCTCAATGATATCCACCAAATTGCCGAACAGCGCAGGAGACGAGTATGTCTTAATCGGATCAGACACGATTCCGTGCCACTTTAGATCAACACCAAAGTCCGATTCAAAATTTGCCCGAGACCAATCGTAAATTCGCTTGACTACGGCCTGACCATGAATTGAAGCAATGTCGCGAACATGAAACTCATCCTCGGTTTTCATTATGTCCGCAACAACGGCGGCCGTTTGGCGAAATTTATCTTCGAACAAACTCGCATCACTATCCGCATAGAGCGCAAATCCGAAAGACCCTGGATAAGTATAGGCCAATTTTAGATCTGTTTGATTTTCGACTTCTAACGAAATGCGTGCGCGCTCCTTAGGCTCGTGCACCAGCGCGTCAAAAACTTGGCTGAATAAAGATTGAAAAGTCGAAATCGAACGAAATACAGGCGCCACACTGTACTTCTTCGCTCTGTCCGCAACCACACGATAGAAACACACCTCTTGAAATTCTTCATGGGCCTGATTCTGCCACTCGCTTTCGAGCTGCTCCGCCATACGTCGAATCGAGTTTATCTGGATCGTTAAGAACGGGTCCGGATCACCCTGCTGCGCAGCATGCTCCAGCTTGGCGATCTCGGCATAAGCCTTTCCGATCTTGGCTATCAGAGCACTGAAGTCAGTCATCTTGTTCCGGAAGCTCTAAAACCATATACCCTTTGGGAAGATTGCTACGGCAAGTTCCCCACATATCATCCCAATATTCCAACCTCGACTGATCGTTTCGGTCAGAGATGTAGCAATCCAGAGACGAGGACAGCGGATGTTGCTTTGCACACATCATGATAACCTGATTTTTCATTGCGGCCGGCATCAGTTCGAAGTCTGGCCGCGCAATAACAATTGTCAAATCTATATCAGCGGGATCGTGCTTTGCCGTCAAAAAGCTGCCGTCGATCCAGAGTTGGCACTTTACACCAAAATACGAGAGCTGGCTCACCAATGTCGTTAAATCGTGGAATAGGCCGCCCCGAGTACTTGAAGTTTTGAAAGGGCTAACGGCTAATTCTTCGAGCTCTTCCATAGTAAGAAAATGCTTGCCCGCCGGAAGCAACGGCGCTGTGTATGGCTTCGACACTTCTATCCCACCCGTAAAGTCGATTGCACTAGCGAAAGCATGTTGAGCGAATCTTGTAAACCTTTGGTGTAAAAGAAGTCTCGAATTGATACCCTCTACTTCTAGAGTGATAGAGCTTTTATCCCGGCACAATCTCGCTCAGTCTCCCACCCATGCGGATCGGCTCTATGCGGATGGCGAGGCCGGTGCGGTCGTCGGTTTCGACATAGGTGCCGCAGAGGGTGCCTTCGCCGAGGGCGGGCTGGTAGCGGTCGCCGGGCAGCTGGGTCTGGAAGCGGTAGAGCGAGATCTGTTTCTGCATGCCGATGACGCTGTCATAGTCGCCGCACATGCCGGCATCGCTCTGATAGGCGGTGCCGCCTTCAAGGATCATCGTGTCGGCGGTCGGCACATGGGTATGGCTGCCGACGACGAGGCTGGCGCGGCCGTCGCAATGGTGGCCCATGGCCATCTTCTCGGATGTCGCCTCGCAATGCATGTCGACGATGATCGCGTCGGCCACAGCGCCCAGCGGCATGGAATCGAGCGCGGCATCCGCTGCGTCGAACGGGCAGGTCATGGTCTGCTTCATGAACACATTGCCCTGCACCTGGATCACGCCGACGCGGCGGCCATCCGGCAGGGTAAAGAGGTGCGCCCCCTTCCCCGGTGCATTGGCGGCAGCGGGATAATTGACCGGGCGCAGGAGGCGCGGCTCCCGCTCGATATAGGTGAGGGCCTCGCGCTGGTCCCAGGCATGATCGCCAAGGGTCAGGCAGTCGGCGCCCGCGGCGAAGAACTCTTCCGCGATCGCGCTGGTGAGGCCGAAGCCGCCCGCGGCGTTCTCCGCGTTCACCACGGCAAAATCCAGCCGCAGCTGCGCCTTCAGGCCCGGCAAATGGTCCAGCACGGCCTGGCGGCCCGGCTTTCCGACGACGTCTCCGAAAAATGCGATCTTCATGAAGAGACGCTATGCACCCGGCCCGCCAAAAAGAAAAGCGCGCGCACCCAGATGGATGCGCGCGCCCTTGATGGGGTGGAAACCGCCTATTCGTTGGTGGCGGAGAAGCCCAGCGCCGCCTTGTTCAGGGCGGAGGGGTCTTCCATCGTGGCCAGTGTGGACATGGCCAGCGGCTCTGCCGGGGCGAGCTTGATGGTCAGCGTCTTGGGGTCCGACACGAAGCTGGAGAGGGCCGTGGAAGCCTCGCTCAGCAGTTCCGGGTCAACGCCGCTGCCTGCCATCATCATCGGCGCCATGGCCAGGAGGCCGGTCAGCTGGTTGCGCACTTCCTGCGGGTCCTGGCCGGACTGGGCCGCATAGGCGTTGAAGGCGCGGTCCATGAAGCCATTGTCGTCGAGCGAGAAGTCAAAGCCGTGCAGGACCATCTTGTCGAACGTGTCGCCCAGCATGGCCGCCGGGTCGGCGCTCAGCTTGCTGGCCTGCTCGGCCTCCGCCATGGCTTTCGCACCGGCATACTGCATGCCGAAGTCGACGCGGAAACCGTCCTTCAGCTCCCAGTAGTTCTGGCCTTTGACATAGGTGGTAAGGTCCGTACCCGGCTCATAGGTCTGGTAGCCTGCCCCGGTGAGTTCCAGCTTCTCATAGCCGAGCATGGCCAGCTGTCCGGCCAGTTGCTCGCCATATTTGCCTTCGTCCGTGGTGAGCAGAACCTTGAACGGCTCGGTCTTCACGGCCACCGTGCCGTCCTTCTTGTTGCGGCCAACGGCAGAGACAAGTTTCGGCAGGTCGATCTTCACGCCGGCCATGTCCATGTCGAACCCGTTGATCATCAGGGATTCATAGCCCGGATTGGCCGGATCCTGAGCGGCAAGGCTCATCATCTCTTCCGGCGCGCCGGCATCACCGGACGCATCGGTCAGCAGGCCGAGATCGGCCCCGCGCATCTCGATGGAGCCCAGGTTGAGCTTCATGTTGGTGTCTTCCGCCGGATCGGTGAGGTCGAACTTCATGCCGCCCATCTTCATCAGCGTGGCGGTCTGTTCCTTCAGGCCGGTCACTTCGATGTCGGCGATGGAGAAGGTGCCATTCTCGCCATCCGGATCGTCGATGCGGAAATCGACATCCTTCACGGCCCACAGGTCAAACGCCAGCGCGTCGCCTTCCGGCATGTCCGGCGCTTCGTCTTCGGAGAAGAGGGCGCCAACCCAGGCAGCCGTTTCCGGCGACGGATTGACCAGTTCGATCGAGCCGATATTGCCGGAGCCGTTCTTGGCCTCTTCCGGGTCCGTCGGCACAAGGGCCACGTCGCTCATCAGGATGCGCCCGAAGGTCGGCTTGCCATCCTTCATGGCGAGGCCCTCGAATTCGAGCTTCTTCGCCTTGAGGTCAGCGCCATCGAGATCCAGCGAGTCCTCGTCGGCGTCGAAACTCATGCCTTCGCCATCGTCTTCGTCATCGCCAGCCGAAACGAGGGTCACGCCGGTGAAGACGGCCTTGTCGCCTTTCAGCTCGCGGCTGTCCCAGGTGACGTTGCCGGAGCCGGATGTTTCCAGAGACATGGCGGCGAGCGCCGCGGCAGCCGTTGCTGCATCTCCTTTATGGACTGAGATGGCCGGAAGCTTCGATTCCGAAAAGACGACGCCCGACGACTCAGCCGCGTCATTCGGCTTGTCTTTCTGCCCGCAAGCCGTAAGCATGGTGATGGCGGCGACGCCCGTCAGCAAGTATTTCATATGATGTCCCTCTGATAAATTGGGTGTTGGAGTACACACGCGTCCGGCAGGTAAAGCGGAACTCTTAGCAATGACCTACAACAATGGCCAGACAATGACATTACGTGCCCCGAACGGGCAACGTGTGCGCGTCAGGTTCGAGGTGAATGCCAAGGCACGGCGCCTGATTCTGCGCCTGGACGAACGCCGCCGGGAGGCGGTGGCCGTGGCCCCGTCACGCCGCCAGATCAAGGATGCCGCCGCCTTCGCCGCCGAGCGGGCCGACTGGATCTCGATGCGCCTGCAGCACCTGCCGGAGCCTGTCAGGTTCGAGGAAGGCGCCATGATCCAGTATCGCGGCGCGCCCCTGCAGCTGACCTCCGAGGGTGAGGGCCGGATTGCGAAAATCTGGCCAGAAGACGAAAATTCCCCGCGTTTACTGAGTGTTCCGGGTGACCCGGAAACCATGGAACTGCGCGTACAGCGCTTCCTGAAGAAGCAGGCCCGGGCCGACCTGACCCGCGCGGTCAAGCGCCACACCACAACGCTGGGCGTCAGCTACAAAAGCATTTCGGTGAAGGACACGCGCTCACGCTGGGGCTCATGCACCCATGACGGGCAGCTGTCCTTCTCGTGGCGGCTGATCATGGCCCCGCCTGAAGTGCTGGACTATGTTGCCGCACACGAATGCGCCCACCTGCTGGAAATGAATCATTCGCAGAAATTCTGGGCAAAAGTGTCGATTTGCTGCCCGGACTGGAAGCATCACCGCTCCTGGCTGCGCACACATGGGGCAGGCCTGCAGGCGGCCGGAGAATAATCCGTATTGAAACAAAAGCTTGCGCCTGAACCACGGGGTTCAGGCACAGGAAAATCATGTCTGGCGGCCCGGCTGAATTCTGAATTCAAATTCAGGACTCAGATGTCATTTTAGGCCTTGGCTGTCGCCCCGTTCGGCGCCTCTGCAGCCTCGGCGGCGGGCGATTCGACCTCACGCGGCGGACCGAAACTGATCAGCACGACGCCATCGCCGCCCTTCACCTCCCGGTGCGGGCCGAGGAAGTTCAGCGTGCCGTCCGGGCGCAGCTCGGCCACGATGTCAGCCTTTGGTCGGTCACGCTTGAAGTGCTCGATGTCGTAGGTTTCGCTGAGCTTCGTCTTGGAGAAGGCCCAGCCGCGATAATGGTCGCGGATCAGGCTGTCATATGAACGGCCCCGGCGGATCAGCGTACGCCCGCGCGTCGACAGGCCGAGGGTGCGGTGATCCTCTTCCTCTGTCTCCTGTGCGGACAGCTGGAACACTTTGTGGCGTCCAAGTTCCGGCGCGAAATGGCTGGAGACCAGCGCATTGTAAGGCTCGTTCGCCGACAGGCTGAGCACCTGGTCGAAGGCGGAATGATCCAGCCGCACTTCGGCGTCTTCCGACAGGACTTCACCAAAGAAGGTGCTGAGGCCCGCCTCACGCGCCGGGCGCAGGCGCCGCCAGGTATTGTCCGCCAGGATCGGCTCGACGCCAATGTCCTTGAGCGTGCGCGCGAAGTCTATGCTCCACGGGTTGACCCCCACCAGCAGGACGCCGGGGCGCTCCTTGCGGGCAAGGCCGAGCCGACGGGCAAGCGGCCCGATGGTAAAGCCGTGCAGCACGACGGTCGCGAACACCATGGCGAAAGCCAGCGGCGTGATCTGCTCCGCGCCGGAGAAATAGAATTTGGAATCGCCCTGACGCCCTAGGTCGTACAGCAGGGTCGCAAACAAGCTGGAGACGGCCACCGCCACCACGCCGCGCGGCGCGATCCAGCCGAGCAGCAGCGCCTCATTGCGCTTCAGCGTGCCGAAAGTGGAGATCCAGACCGACAGCGGCCGCACCACGAACAGCATGACCACAAGAAAGGCCAGCGTGTTCCAGGTCAGCGCGCGGCGGATGACGTCGGGTGTCAGGTTCGCCGTCAGGATCACGAACACGCCGGAGACCAGCAGGACGGCAATATCTTCCTTGAACTTGCGCAGCTCGTTGAGGCCCGCGAGGCGCGAATTGGCGAGCGTCATGCCATAGGCGGTCACGGCGACGAGGCCGATTTCCTTCTCGATCATCTCGGCCATGGCGTAGCAGAGAATGATCGAGGCGAAGATGATGGGCGCTTTCAAATATTCCGGCGTCCAGCCCTGGCGGAAGGCGCGCACCATGCCGAGGCCGAAGGCAATACCGAGACCGACGCCCAGCGCCGCCGCAAAGACGATCATCGCGCCCTTGCCGAGAATGGACTCGCCGGTCGCCGCCACGCGGATAATCTCAAAGGAGGCAACGGCGAAAAGCGCGCCGATCGGGTCGTTGACGATGCCCTCCCATTTCAGGAAGGCCCCTGCCCGTCCGCCGAGCTTGGACTGGCGCAGCAGCGGCATGATCACGGTTGGCCCGGTAACCACCAGCACGCCCGCAAACACAACGGCACTGCCCCAATCGAGCCCGGCCACATAGCGCGCTGCCAGCGCGCCCAGGAACCAGGCCAGCGGCCCGCCCAGGAACACCATGCGGCGAACCGCGGCGCCTGCTTCACGCAGGGTCTCGAATTTCAGGACAAGGCCGCCCTCGAACAGGATCACGGCCACGGCGAGCGACACGATGGGGCGCAGCAGCTCCTTGCCGCCGCCATTGAACACGCGCTGCGGGTCCAGCAGCGGGTGGCCGAAAATCACGGACCAGAGCGGCCCCACGGCGAGGCCTGCCAGCGCCATCAACACGATAGCCGGCGCCTGCAGCCGCCAGGCGAGCCATTGCGCACCGATCCCCAATGCCCCGATCAGGGCACAGGCAAAGATGAGTTCGCTCGACCCCGCACTTGCCAGGGCAAAATCGATCCCGTTCATGTGTATCCCATCTCAGGTAGTGCCCCAGCGGAAGCCTAGACGTCCTGCTGGCTTGTGTCATCCGCGAAGTCGAAGCCGATGACACGGCTGCCGTATTCGCCATTCTTGTAGCGTTCGATCTGGTCGGTAAACCAGTTCAGAATGTGGGAGTAGATGTGGTCATAGAATGGCAGCTGGCTCTCGAAGCTGAGGGGCAGCTTGAATTCATATTCGGACCCGTCCTCGATATTGACGATGAAGGTCTCCCCCACCTTGCGGCATTCCATGGTCACGCGCAGCCAGTCATTGCCACGGGACAGGCGCACAGCAAGGCCGAAGGCGACCGGGCTCAGCGGGCGGAAGCCGCGCGGCGGCAGGGAAAAGGCCGCATCGCCATAGGCTTTCGGCTCGAACTGGCCCGTCGGCGGCACCAGGTAGACACAGGTCATCTCGCCCATGCCGATATAGTCGCACAGGCCGCCGCGGATCTGTTCGGCAAGGCCGCGGATCCGGTCGTAATTCTCGGCGGCGAGCGCCTGATAGGTTTCTACGGTCTCAACCAGCTTGTCTAAACGGGACATGGCGGCGGGCCTCCAGGCATTTTGGTAAAGGACGGGCACGAGGCCCCTTTTAGGCCCCCAGCGGGCGTCCTTCAAACTGTAGTGTCGCGGCCAGCGGACAATGATCCGAAGCCTTCGGCTCGTCCCAGCCGACACCTGGAAAACGCGCCCCCTCATAACGCCGCGCGCGGAACGGGGTTCCGGCACGAACGATGGTTACGTGTGGTCTCGCATTGCGCTGTGCAAGTGCGGGCGACAGGAAGATATGGTCCAGCGCGCCATATGTATCGTCGCCATTATAGTGATGGGTCCAGCGGTCATAGGGGTCGGCAATGGCGTGGGTGGCGAGATCGACGGCAAAACCGCCATCAATCAGCGGCCCCAGACCGTGGTCATGCAGCCGGTGGCCGTCGCGCTCGAAATAGTCGTTGAAATCGCCAAGGATGACCCATTCGGCGTTCGCCGGATCGGGAAAGCGGCGCTCGATGATGAGGCGCACGGCCCGTGCCTCGGCCCGGCGCACGGCGCGGGTTTTCCGCCGCCCGCCATACATCGACTTGAAGTGACAGACGAAAAGCGTCAGCACGCGCCCGTCCTTCACGATATCCGCTTCGAGACAATCGCGGCGGAAGGCGTAGTCGTTGACGCTCAGTCCATTTGGCGGCTTCAGCCCCAGCGTGCCATAGGTCTCGCGCGCATGGCTGCGATAATGGATCACCGGCAGGCGCGACAACAGGCCGACATCGATGCCACGGCTGTCATTGCCCTCCAGCAGGACACGCTCATCGAACTCGGCCCCGGTCCAGCGCGAGAGGTAGCGCGTGTCGAAGGCGGTCAGCGTGACGAGGTTCTCGACCTCCTGCAGGGCGCAGACCTCAGCGCCGGTGGCGGCAAGCGCCTCGGCCGTGAGGGTCCGGTCGTCTTCGGAGAGGACATCGAACACTTGGTCCACCTGCGCCGCGACGAGGGCATCGTCCACCTCGGTCAGCCGCTCGCGCGCCCGGTCGATGCCCGCTTCGCGGAAATCGCAACGCATCATCAGGTTTTCACAATTGAAGGTGGCGAGGCGGATTTCAGGCATTCGTGGGAGTGATGGAGCGCGTTGCCGGAGCGGTCAATGCGAGCACCGTCTCTTGTCAGGCTGCTGTGCGGCGGCCGGTGAAGCGCGCCGCAGTGGACGCGCGATCCACGGCCCCCGCATCAGGCCGCAAATCTGCCGGAATGGCGGCGCGGCCGAGTTCGACGCAGATGCCGGGCTGGATGCCTGCGCCGAAGGCGGCGAGCGTGGTGCGGGCGGTTTCCAGCATGATGGCTTCATCCTCCACGACCTGTCCGAAACGGGCGGCCAAAGGCCCAACGACGCCATAGGCGAGGAAGACGCCAAGGAAGGTGCCGAGCAGCGCCGAGCCGATCATCGCACCCAGCACGGCGGGCGACTGGTCAATCGAGCCCATGGTGCGGATGATTCCCAGCACGGCGGCCACGATGCCGAGGGCAGGCAGCGCATCCGCCACGGTATGCAGCGCCGCGACGGCCTTCATGCGGCGGCCAAGGGTCTGGTGGATGGACTGGTCCATGTGCGCCTCGGCGCGGGCGGGATCGGACAGGTCGAGCGCCATGAGGCGAAACGCGTCGCAGATCAGCGAGCGGGCCGCCTCATCATCGCGGATCGTGGGCGCGGCGGCGAAGGCTTCGGACTCCATCGGGTTTTCAATGTCGGCCTCGATGGAGACAAAGCCGCCCCGGCGGGCCTTCCGCATCAGCGTGCCAAGCAGGACCAGCATCGACTGGTAGTCCTCCATCCGCCACTTGGCGCCCGTGAAAGCCTTCAGCACCCCTACCCCGGCCTCTTTCGCGACGGCGGGCGAATTGCCGATGACCAGCGTGCCGATGGCCGCCCCGCCGATCAGGGCCAGCTCAAAGGGCAGCGCCTCCATCGCCATATGGCCGCCCGTGAAGACTAGGCCGCCAAAGACGAGCACAACAACAAGAACAAGGCCGATCAGCTGTGGCAAAGCCGGGCTCCCCCTGGAAAACGACGCCACTTTCGCATGCGGGTCTTAAGCCAAGGTTGCGCGCACGGCCCGGCCGGGTGAGCACGGGGTCGTGCCCCGGCGGGGGAATATGGCTATAAGCATGTGACCTGAGTGGAGTTACCTGATGCGCCTTGCGATCCTTGCCATCTGCCTGCTGGCCCCCTTGCCGGCCATGGCGGAGCCGGTCCAGCCGGCTGGGAACTATCGCACCTGCGCGCCGGAGATCAGCGAAGAGGGCCGCGGCCTCGTCGCAAAGACCTGTGGCACGCTGGCCGTGCCGGACTTTTCAGGCGTGGAGTTCCAGTCCGCCGGAGAGATGGAAGACGCCCGGTCCCTGCGCGACGGGTTCCTGCTGGGCGTGAAGGTCTATGGCCGCTGCGTGTCGGATTATATCGCCGCCCGGCAACAGCCCGGTGTTCCGGCAGATGGCCCGGAAGCCGATCAGGCGGCCTGCGCCCATTCCTGGGCGGAGGACAAGGCCACGGAAGTGACCCGCAGCTTCGGCCAGGCCTGTATCACCTATGCCAACCGCTCCGTCATGGACATCCGCCTGCCGGTGTATGATGGCCCGTGCTATCCGGAGACGGAGGATACCGAAGGCTGAGGCCTCAGCCCGCGACCAGCCCTTCGGTGCCGAGCATGGGGTCATGTTCCGCCACGAGGTGGCCCGGGGAGACTTCGACGAGTTTGGGGCGGTATTGTTCCGCATCCGCATCATCGACCAGTTTCGACTTCATGAAGCGCAGCGCCGCGCGGCTGTCGAGCGGGCTCGGCAAATCGCCGGAGAGTTTCAGGCGTTCGCGAGATTTTTCGCTTTTCGGGTCTGCATTCGGCACAGCGGCGATGAGGGCCTTGGTATAGGGGTGGCGCGCATCGGTATAGATATCCGTCCGCCCGGCCAGCTCCACGACGCGGCCGAGATAGAGCACCATGACGCGGTGGCTGATCTGGCGCACGACGGCGAGGTCGTGACTGATGAAGATCATGGCGAGGCCGAACTCTTTCTGCAGCTCGATCAGAAGGTCCACGACCTGCGCCTGCACCGACACGTCGAGGGCGGAGACCGCCTCGTCACAGATCACCAGCTTCGGTTTCAGGATCATCGCGCGGGCAATGCCGACGCGCTGGTTCTGGCCGCCGGACAGTTCGTGCGGGTAACGGTTGATGAGCGCCGGATCAAGGCCGACCCGCGGCAGGATCTCGCGCACCTGCGCCTCACGCTCCGCCTTTGAAAGGCCCGGCTGGTGCACCTGCAGCGGCTCTGCGATGGAGGCGCCGATCGTCATGCGCGGATCGAGGCTGGCCAGAGGGTCCTGGAAAACGATCTGCAGATCGTCGCGCAGGGCGTTCATCTCGCGCTGTCCGGCCTTTGTGATGTCACGGCCCAGCCAGGCGACCGTTCCATCCGTTGGCGGAATGAGATTCAGAACGCCGCGCGCAAGCGTGGACTTGCCGCAACCGGACTCGCCCACCACGCCCAGCGTCTCGCCGGGCTTCAGGTCAAAGGACACGCCATCGACGGCCTTCAGGGGCTTGCGCTTGCCGAACAGGCCGCCTTTCACCTGGATCGGGAAATGGATCTTCATGTCCTCGACGCGCAGCAAAGGTTCGACACTCTCGGCCGGGGGCGGCATCAGGGCCGGACGGCCGGGGCGGTCCGCCTCGTCGATGCGGGGCACCGCGTTCAGCAGCATCTTCGTATAGTCGGCCTTCGGCGCATAGAAGATGTCGTCGGTTGCCCCCTCTTCCACGATCTCGCCATGGCGCATGACGATGACGCGGTCGCACATGCGGGCGACGACGCCCATATTGTGCGTGATGAGGGCGATGCCGGTGCCGGTCTCGCGCTTCAGCTCGTCCATCAGTTCCAGCACCTGCGCCTGCACCGTCACGTCTAGCGCCGTGGTCGGCTCATCCGCGATCAGGATTTCCGGATTGCACAGCATGGCGATGGCGATCATTACACGCTGGCGCATGCCGCCGGACAGCTCATGCGGGAACTGGTTCATGCGGCGCGCGGCTTCGGGAATGCGCACATTCTCCAGCCATTCGATACAATGCCTGTCGGCCGCCTCGCCCTTCTCGCCCTTGTGCAGGGCCAGCACTTCCCGCATCTGCGCGCCGACCGTCATGTGCGGCGTCAGGCTGGTCAGCGGGTCCTGGAAGATCATGGAGACACGCGCGCCGCGGATCTGGCGCAGCGTCTGGACCGGAGCGGTCAGCATGTCTGTGCCGTCGAACAGGATCTCGCCGGTGGCCCGGCCATTGCCGGCCAGCAGGCCCATGGTCGCCAGCGCCGACTGGCTCTTCCCGGAGCCGCTTTCACCGACAATGCCAAGGCATTCGCCGGCAGCGAGGTCGAAGCTGATACCCTTGACGGCGTTCACGTCACCGTCGGGCGTGTCGAATGTGACCTTAAGGTCCTTCACGGAAAGAATGCTCATGGCCCTCATCTGTAGCGGGCGGGGGCAGGCGCGCAACAATCACGCGCAGAAAAATGGCCGCGCTCCGTGAGGAACGCGGCCAGGTTACCAAGTCTTCCGCAAGAAAAGGGATATAAACGGAAGCTCAGGGAGAGCTTAGAACTTGTAGCCGAAGCCGAGACCAACAACCGTCGGGTTGATGTCCACGTCAGCTTTCACGGTTGCACCGAGGGCGCTCGTGAAATCGACGGTGACGTCACTGTTGATCCAGATCTTCTTGACGTCGGCGTTGAAGGCCCAGCCACCCGGCACGCCATCAAGGTCGTAGTCGAAGCCGACCTGCAGTGCCGGGCCGATGCTGGAGTCGTAATCGATGCTGTCTGCAACCGAGCCTTCGTCTTCATTGTAGAAGAGCGTGGCGTTGATACCGGCACCGACATACGGCTTGAACTTGCCGCCATTGTCGAAGTGGTATTGCAGGGTCAGCGTCGGGGGCAGAACCCACACATCGCCAAGATCCACATTCGCACCGCCGACAGCGCCGACATTGGTGGCTTTCACACTATGCTGCGTGGTTGCCAGGATCAGCTCGGCAGCGATGTTCTTGTTGAAGAAGTAAGTGATGTCGAGTTCAGGCACATATTCGTTGCTGATCTTGACGCTGCCGGCCATGCCAGCACCACCAGCGGAGAGGTCAGCCGACTCGCTCGGCAGCACGCCAATGACCCGGCCGCGGATCATCCACGGATTGTCATCAGCAGCAGCAACCCCCGCTACGGTTGTCCAGGTTGCGCTCGCCAGGAGCGCGGCACAGAAGAGGCGTTTCATGTCTTTCCCTCCATGAAAAGAATACCAATGAGCGGGAGATAGTCCCCTGTTTTTCAGAAGAAAATTTGCCAGTTTGACGCGCGCCGCCGTGCCGCGCGACATGGCCGCGCAATTAGGTATTTCCCCGAATTGCGAGTTATCGGGACATCTCGCAAATTCACAGAACGCAACCTGAGATAGGTATGGTTAAGCCCTCTCAGAGCGCATCCGGCGGATCTGCAACGGATCCCGCAGGTGCAGGCCTAAACGCCGCATGACCCGGCGAAGGGCTTGCGTCTCCTCCCCCGCCCCGCAAAAGTGCGCGCGCCGTATATGAGGAAACGCACCCATGCCCGTTATGACCTTTCTGACCACCTGTATTTTCGACTCAGGCGCGCTGAAACAGCTGCCCAACGTCGCAAGGAATCTGGGCATCACCCGCCCCTTCATCGTGACCGATCCGGGCATCAAGGCAGTCGGCATCCTGGCGAAGGTCGAAGACGCCCTCGGCATGGCCCCGGCCGGCGTGTTCGCCGACACCGTGCCGAACCCGCTGGAATCCCAGGCCAAGCTGGCCGCCGAAGCCTACAAGGCCTCAGGCGCCGATGGCCTGATCGCCGTCGGTGGCGGCTCGTCCATGGACCATGCCAAGGCCATCGGCCTGCTCGTCAGCCATGACGAACCGCTGGAAGCCTATGCCGCCATCACGGGCGGGGCAAAGAAGATCAAGAAGATCCCGCCGCTGATCGCCATCCCGACCACAGCCGGCACTGGCTCCGAAGTCTCTGTCGGTACGGTGGTGACGCTGGAGAACGGGCGCAAGGAAACCATCGTTTCGCCGAACCTGATCCCGGCCACCGCCATCTGCGACCCGGACCTGACGCTCGGCCTGCCGGCTGGCCTCACTGCGGCGACCGGCATGGATGCCGTCACTCACTGTATCGAGGCCGTGCTCGCCCCGGCCATCAATCCGCCTGCGGAAGGCATCGGCTATGACGGCGTCTATCGCGCGATCGGTGATGGCTGGCTGAAGAAAGCCGTGCAGGACGGGTCTGACCCGGATGCGCGCTGGCACATGATGATGGCAAGCTATGAAGGCGCGCTCGCCTTCGTGAAAGGTCTTGGCGGCGTGCACGCCCTCTCCCACGCGGCAGGCCGCCTGCACGACAAGAAGCTGCACCATGGCACGCTGAACGCCGTGTTCCTGCCGCACATCCTGCGCTTCCACGAAGGCGCGGCCGATGCAAAATATGCCCGCCTGCGCCAGGCCATGGGCCTGAAGGAAGGCGCAGACCTCGCCGACGCCATTGCGAAACTGAACGAAGACCTTGGCATTCCAGCCACGCTTAAGCCGCTGGGCCTCAGCATGGAAGACGCTCAAGGCGTGGTCGACTTCGCCCTGAAAGACCTTGCACATTTCGGAAATCCGCAGCCTATGAGTGCGGACGATTATGCGAAGGTCTACGAGATCGCGCTTGGCTAAGGGAGATTTCTCATGGCGCGGAAGTTCGCCCCGATCCTGAAGATGGCCGCTGGCCATCATGGCGGACGGGACGCCGCGCTGGAGAAGTCCATCAATACACATGCGTCGGCGGACCTCTCCGGAGTGTCCGCCGATCGTTTATTGTCCGTCATGACGCGCTGCGTGTTCAATGCGGGCTTCAACTGGAAAGTCATCGACGCAAAATGGGACGGTTTCGAAGCCGCCTTTGAAGGCTTCGATCCCGGCAAACTCGCCTTCTTCGGCGACGAGATGCTGGACCGTCTGGTCTCTGACGAACGCATCGTGCGCAACGGGCAGAAGATCAAGGCCACGCTGGAGAATGCGAAATTCGTCGCCGAGGTGGAAGCGAAAGAAGGCGGCTTCGGCAAGTTCCTGGCAGACTGGCCTGCTGACGACCAGCTCGGCCTGATGAACACGCTGAACAAGCGCGGCTCACGCCTTGGCGGGGCCACCGGGACCTATTTCCTGCGCTTCTGCGGATGGGACGCATGGATCGCATCCTCCCATGTCTGCGCGGCGCTGGTGCGCGAAGGCGTGCTGGACAAGCCGCAGGCAACCTCAAAACGCGATCTCACCGCCCTTCAGGACGCGATCAACGACTATCACGCCGACAGCGGCCTGCCCCGTGCCCAGATCAGCCGACTTCTCGCGATGAGCGTCGGCTGATTATGCCCTGTATCCACATGGCTGACATAGCCGATCAGCCAGCCTTCATCCTCACCCGCCCCTTCATGGGCAGGGACGAAAACGAATTCCGCCGGCACCCGGCCGGGGCCGAAATCGTGCACTTCGCGTGTGCGGTTGCCGAGGTCCTGCTTGAACAGGCGCGTTGCCCCGACAAAGCCGTCGTCAGACCCTTCAGGCAGGGCAACGGCATAAGCATAGCGGTAGGGCTTGCCCGTCAGCCGTTCGTCATAACGCGGAAATTCCTGCGGGGCCGCGTCGATCACATCGCGAGTCACCTTGCGGGCGGCAGGATCAATCGTGAGGGATTCGAACTTCGCGGTTGGAGAGTCAGGGCCGTGGCCATCGGTATCGAACATGGTTTCATAGACGCAGGCATCCATGACCACTTTGCCGTCTTCAGTCTCATAGGCATTAGCCGGATGGAAAATGTAGCACGGGTCGACATCGCACCAGATGATGTCCTCTCCCCTGCCCTCGCGCGGCAACAGGCCGATGCGCGCCTTGTGTTTCGGGTTCCAGCGGAAGGGGAAGCTCGACCCGCCAATCAGGGCCGCCATGGAGAACGTCACCGGCAGGTCCATCACGATCACATAGTTCGGCGTGATCTGGCAGTCATGGATCATCGGGCCGTTCTTCACCGCGATTGGCTCGTTGCGGCGGACATGGCCCGTCTTGTCCAGCACGGTGTGCCAGATCGTGTCCGGATGCTGGGCCTCGTAACAGATGGCGTGCATCTCCCCCGTTTCCGGGTCCAGGTGCGGGTGGGCGGAATAGGATTCGCCCAGCGTGCCGTCAAAGTCCGAATGCGCGACGGTGGAAAGATCGTCCGCCATTTCGACCGGATAGCCGCCCGCCTCCACAATCGCCCACAGCTTTCCGGCATGGCCGACAATGTTCGTATTGGCGACATCCGTGCGCGGATGGCGCGGGCCGGGGGCACGCGGCTCTCCCAGCGCATCGCTGACCGCATTGGAGCGGACCCAGCGGTTGCGGTACCACAGGGCCTTGCCGTCCTGCAGGCGGATGCCATGGATCATGGCGTCGCCGATGAACCAGTGATGCGTCGCGGCATGCACATTGGCCAACGGGTTCGGCCCGTTGCGCACGTACAGCCCGTTCAGTGCCGTGGGGATCTCGCCGGTCACTTTCAGCGCCGTATCGGTCACCTCCTCGGTCACCGGCGTGTGCAGCCCTTCCAGGAAGGGATTGGGACCCTTTGCCTTCTTGCGCTCCCGGTTGAAACCGGAGAGGGCAACGACGCCCTTGGTCACGGCTCCACGAATGGCAGATTCAACAGGACTTGGCATGGGTAGGGACTCCGTGTCGCGTTGCGGGAAACAGAAATCATGTTTACACTGATAACATGCCATCAGATGATAACACTGTCAACATGAAGCCGCGCGATGGGCGCTACCATCATGGCGACCTGCGGTCTGCCCTGATCGAAGAGGGGCTTGCCCAGCTGGACGTGAAGGCGCCGGACGCCGTCAGCCTGCGGGAAATCGCCCGGAATGTCGGTGTGTCGGCAACGGCCGTCTACCGGCACTTCCCCGACAAGGCTGCGTTGCTGGATGCGCTTTGCGGTGTTGGCGGCGAGCGATTGGCGGAGGCCTTCCAGGAGGCCATGTCGGAAGCGACCGACCAGCGCGCAGCCTTCCGGGCGATGGGCCGGGCCTATGTCAAGTTCGCCCTGCGCAACCCGTCGATTTTCCGCCTGATGATGACGCAGGCCAGGAAATCGGATGGGGAACGCAACGCCTTGGCAGATGCGACGGCCAAGCCTTTCGGCATGCTGTCGGAAACGCTGAACGCCTTGATGCCGGCGGATGCCTCGAAGACGGACCGCAAGATTCGCCGCCTCCAGGCATGGTCGATGGTGCACGGCCTGGCCATGCTGATGCTGGACGGACAGGTGCCTGCCGACGAAGCCCTGGTCGACCAGGTGATCACGGCCAATTATGTCTAGGTCATCCGGGGTGCCTGGCCTCTAGGCTGATCGGCGAATCCGGCGCATAGTTCGCCCATGTTTCAGAACCTTGCGGCCCTTGCCTCCAATTTCGGTCTTATCTTCTGCGCTTTGGCGATCGGCTCGTCCTGGGTGGCGGCGATTGCTGCGCCGAATTGCAGCTTCGAGGAACTCGACGGCAGCCGGGCCGACCGGCATGTGCGGGAATTGCTGCACGCCACGTCCACGCCCATCGCCGGCATGATGCTGGCGGCCGGGGCCTGTTTCCTGCTGGCAACGGACTGGGCTGCCGGGGTCACGGCCTTCCTGGCGGCGTTTGGCTTCTACTCGAACCGCTGGATGCTGGCGCCAAAGACAGGCAAGGCACCGAAAGGCTCACGCACCAGCCGCAAGGGCCAGCGCGCCGTTTCCGTCAGCCTGTCGCTGATTTTCATGTTGGTCGCGATCATTGCCGCCATTCTCGGAATGGTCGGCATCTGAGCCGGGCTTATTCGTAAACCAGCCAGAGACAGCCAAGCTCGTGCAGGCGGCGGAAATTGTCCGTCGAGCGGCGGGCGGCATTGCGCCCCGCCTCCCCTGCCGACTTGCGATTAGCCGCCAGCATCAGGACGCAGGCGGCCAGCCCAACGAAAAACATCCACCAGGCGACGGTGATTGTCCCCACCCCGCCGATGAAACAAAGGCCATAAGCCACCGCATCCAGTGTGCGGAAGCGAAGGCCATTATGTGCCCCGAACTCGTTCAGGAGATCCGGATGCTTGTGCAGGGATTCAGCGTCAATGGCATAGCGCTGGCCGGGAGTGTAATCGAACAGCACCGCCCGCGTCATACGCCCGCCCTGGTGCGGATTCGGCTCGCATTTCAGGAACATGGCACCTCTCCTGGCCGGTTATTTGCTTAAAACTAGCAGCCGCGTCTTAATCAGCGGCAGGCAGAGGATTGAAACTTTCACGTAAATTCAAACGTCTGCGTTAACTTTGCGGTAAGGCCCCTGGCTGGCGAATCCATTTGCCACATGGGCTTTGCAGACATATGCTGCAGCGCAACATGAAAGGTTGGTAAGGCGATGCTGTACTCCCTTGTCGAACTGAACCGTGCCGCGATGGCGCCGATGCGCCTGGCTGTGCGCGCCAGTCGTATGGCGCTGCATTCGCCGCTAAATCCCATCGCACAGACCGATTACGGCAAGGCACTGGCGGCATTTGCGGACGTTTTCGAAAGCACGACGCGGTATTACGGAAAGCCCGAATGGGGCATTGAATCGGTCAAGATCAACAGCGCGCCCGTCGGCGTCGCGGAGACGATCGCCTGGCAATCGCCCTGGTGCAACCTCGTCCATTTCCGCAAGGACCCGGATGCTCTGGCCGCAGCGCGCAAGCCGGGCGCAGCGCCCCTGCCCCGCCTGCTGATCGTGGCCCCGCTGTCCGGCCACTATGCCACCCTGCTGCGCGGCACGGTCGAAGGCTTCCTGCCAACACATGACGTCTACATCACCGACTGGTCGGATGCGCGCATGGCGCCCGTCTGGCTCGGCCGCTTCGACCTCGACGACTATATTGACCATGTCCGCAACATGATCAGCCATATCGGCCCCGGTGCCCACGTGCTGGCGGTCTGCCAGCCGGGCCCGCCGACCCTGGCGGCGATCTCGCTGATGGCGGAAGATGACGATCCGAACCGTCCGGCCACGATGACCTTCATGGGCTCGCCCATCGACGCACGCCGCAGCCCGACCGTGCCGAACGAACTGGCCGAGCAGCAATCCTTCGACTGGTTCCAGGAAAACATGATCCACACCGTGCCGGGCCCCTATCCGGGCGCATTCCGGCGCGTGTATCCGGGCTTCGTGCAGCTCGCCTCGTTCATGAACATGAACTGGGGCCGCCATGTCGATGCCCAGTGGCGCTTCTTCAACCACCTGGTCGAAGGCGACGGCGACAATGCCGGCAAGCACCGCGAATTCTATGATGAATACCTCTCCGTCCTCGACCTGACGGAAGAGTTCTACCTTCAGACCATCCTGCGCGTGTTCCAGGAACACCACTTGGCGCGCGGCATCATGAAGTATCGCTATTCGCGCCCGGTCCGGCCGGAGGCGATCCGCGACGTGGCCCTGATGACGGTTGAAGGTGAGAAGGATGACATTTCAGGCATCGGCCAGACACAGGCCGCGCACGACCTCTGCACCAACCTGCCGAAGGAAATGCAGCTGGACTACATCCAGCCGGGCGTCGGCCATTATGGCGTGTTCAACGGCAACCGTTTCCGGACGGAAATCGCCCCGCGTGTGACCGAGTTCACCCGCCGCTTCACCCAGCGCGACCTCGACGAAGCCGCCAGCACTCGAAACTAAGAAACCCGCAGCTAGCTGCGCTTCAGGCGCGCGACCAGGCAGTCGGCCGGCAGGCCGGGGTCTGCGGCATCCGGTGTGCGCAGATAGGCTTCCGCCTGAGACATCGCCTCTGCCTCGGCAGCGCCGTCTCCGGCAGCCGGAGAGATGCGGCCCAGTGTTTCCTGCCCTGAGCAGGAGAGCCCCTCGATACGGACTGCGCCGCCTTCATCGGCCAGCAGGCTGACCGCGAAGGGCAGTTCCGGCCCATAAGGTACGGCCACATAGTCCTCCAGCACCGCGCCTGTCTCACCCGCAGGCGCATAGCGGACTGCATAGACAAGGCCGGTATCGAAGCGCTGCACGGTGAATCTGGTCGGCAGGCCCGTCAGCCAGTCGATCATGGCCCGGTTGCGGGCGGCCTTCGCCTTTTCCTGTTTCAGCGCGGCCATGGCGCTGGCCATCTCGGCCAGCGGGTCCAGCATCGCGCCGGAGCGGACTTCAGGATGAAACACGCTGGCAGGCGGCATCAGGCCTGCGCCACCTGGCCCGCTGCTGACATTGTACTGGCCATAAGTGAGACAGGCCGTGATCCCGGCGGCGAGCGCGGCGGAGGACATCTTGGCCAGAAGCGGCAGGGTCAGCATGGGGCGGGCCTCTCCGGTATCCCGAAAGCCTGCTTTTCCCGCGATTTCGTAAACAGAGTTCTTCTGTCCATCCCGCATCCGCCTGACACCTCCCCTTCCGGCTGTGCGCCGGCAGGACATCAGGCTGCAAAGGACATGCCGACCAGAGGCTGGGCGGCCTTAATGCTCGTGCGGGATTTCGTGCGGCACCGGGGCGGGATGGCCGCCTTCATCCTCATGCGGATGCAGGGGCATCAGCGCCATCAGGATGGCCAGGCCGACCCCCGCGCTGAGCGCCATGAGGCTGCGCATTGGTGGCTCCTCGCCCAACGGCTCCATCAGCGGGCCGGTGGCCACATAGAGCAGCAAGCCTGCCGAGATGGCGAACAGGCTGCCGATCACGTCCGGTGTCAGACCGTACATGAAGGGCGTCGCCACTACCACGCCCAGCGGCGTCGTCACGGCCGAGGCCAGGAAGGCCCACAAGAATGCCTCGCGATTTGAGAAACTGTGCCGGCGCAGGATGGCAAACGCGATCACGCCTTCGGGAAATTCGTGCAGCATCAGGGCAGCCGCCGCATAGACCCCCGAAGAAAAGCTGGCCGCGAAGGTGACCGAGTAGATCATCCCGTCGAGCAGGGAGTGGATACCGACCGCCGCAAGCGGTGTGATGGCCGCGGCCCGCCCCCGGTCGGCGCTCTCCGGGAACAGCGCTCCGATCCCGAAATGCAACAGCAGGCCGCCGAAAAAACCGACCATCAGAAAGGCCGGTGCGTGCGATGTCAGCTCGAAGGCTTCCGGGGCGATGTGCAGCAGGGTCAGGCTGACCAGCATACCGCCGGCAGCCAGCGCAAACAGGCCGGAATAGCGCGCGCTCCAGTCCCCGCGCACGGAAACGCTGATCAGGCCGAGCGTCGTAATGAAGGCGGCAGTCAAGCCGAACAGGAGTGGGGCCTGGAGAGATTCGAGCATTTGTGCGTAAACCGGCGGCGTTGTGAATTTGGCAGAAGGACTTCTGCAAGCCCCGCCTTGATTAAATGTGATATAGTATCACTATCACCTCCGCGACAAAAATCTTGACCTTTTCGCACTATTCCCCTGTGTGGCGCACCGGAGGCCCACGATGAATTCAATCCGTTTCTGGCCGGTTGCGGCCCTTTCAGCCGCCAGCCTGCTCGGACTTGCGGCCTGCAGCCCTGCTGGCCAGCCCTACGAACCGCCGCCACCCGCCCCCGAAGCGCCACCGCCGCCCGCAGCTGAAAGCACGCCCGTCGAAGCGGCTGCCGCGCCAGGCGCACCGGAAGCCGTCGCGGACCTTGAAGAGGCGCATGATCATGATGAAGGCCATGCTGGCGAACCGCATGTGCATGGCGGCGGAGACCTCGCCATTACGCGGGAAGATGACTTCCTGACCGTGACGCTGGATGCCCCGCTCGCCAATTTCGGCCTGGCCGAAAACAAGGCGCCGCAGGAAAAAAAGGCCGAGACCTATGCCAGTGGCATCGCCACGGCCATCGGGCCGACGACCTGCGAGGAAACTGAGCGCTCCGTCGATACCCGCATCAATGGCGAACACGGCGCGATGACGATCTCCGTCGTCCTGCGGTGCAAGAAAATCGATCGGGTTGAAGGCATAAGGATCAACCTGTTCGACATGTATCCCGGTTTCCACCATGTCGATGCCATATATCTTGGCCCCAATGGCGAACAGATCGCCAAGGAACTGACCCCAACCGATACAGAGATCGATTTCGAC
This sequence comes from Rhodobacterales bacterium, assembly GCA_014763715.1. GTDB lineage: Bacteria > Pseudomonadota > Alphaproteobacteria > Caulobacterales > Hyphomonadaceae > Hyphomonas. Next base: position 121,501 of record JACXUV010000005.1, read on the forward strand.
TGATGTTACCTGATGCCCCGAATGCGGATGCGATCCGGGTCGAAAGCCTTCGCTTTGCCTGGCCCGGGCACCCGCCGGTGCTGGATATTGACCGCTTCACCCTCGCCCGCGGCGAGAAACTGTTCCTGCGCGGACCATCCGGGTCCGGAAAGTCCACACTGCTTGGCCTGATCGCCGGTGTGCTGAGCCCGGAAACCGGTATGATCGAGGTGCTGGGCCATGACATGGCGAAGCTGAGCGCGGCGAAACGCGACCGGGTGCGGGCCGACCATCTCGGCGTCATCTTCCAGATGTTCAATCTGGTGCCGTACCTGTCGGTGACCGGAAACGTCACCCTGCCTCTCCACTTCTCCCCGGCCCGCCGCAAGGCCGTCGGCGCCCATCCGGACGAGGAGGCGCGGCGCCTTCTGGACCGGCTTGGCCTGTCGGACCCGGCCCTGCTGGACCGCCGCGTATCCGACCTTTCTGTCGGCCAGCAGCAGCGTGTTGCCGCCGCTCGCGCCCTGATGGGCGGGCCGGACATCGTGATTGCGGACGAGCCGACATCGGCCCTCGATGCCGATGCGCGCGACCGCTTCATCCAGCTGCTCAGCGAGGAAGCCGGACGCACGGGCGCCGCACTCCTATTCGTCAGCCATGACGCCAGCCTCGCCCGCCTGTTCGACCGCGCGGTGGACCTCTCCGAAATCAACAAGGCGGGGGTAAGCGCATGAAGGCCCTCTTTGCCCTGGCCTGGAAAAG
>JACXUV010000093.1 GCA_014763715.1 Rhodobacterales bacterium
GACAGGCATGAAGGACAGCGATTTCGGCAAGCCGATTATCGCGGTGGTGAACTCCTTTACCCAGTTCGTGCCCGGCCATGTGCACCTGAAAGACCTTGGCCAGCTGGTCGCCAGCGAGATCGTCGCGGCGGGCGGCGTCGCCAAGGAATTCAACACAATCGCGGTCGATGACGGCATCGCGATGGGCCATGACGGCATGCTGTATTCCCTGCCCAGCCGCGAAGTCATCGCCGACAGCGTCGAGTATATGGTCAACGCGCACTGTGCCGATGCGATGGTCTGCATCTCCAATTGCGACAAGATCACGCCCGGCATGATGATGGCGGCGCTGCGCCTCGACATTCCGGTCGTCTTCATCTCCGGCGGCCCGATGGAGGCCGGCAAGGTCAATATCGACGGCGAGCTGCGCGCAGTCGACCTGATCGACGCCATGATCGAAGCCGCAAACCCTGACCGGACCGATGCCGAAGTCGAAGAGTTCGAGCAGAATGCCTGCCCGACCTGCGGCTCCTGCTCCGGCATGTTCACGGCGAACTCCATGAACTGCCTCGCTGAAGCCATGGGCCTCGGCCTGCCGGGCAATGGGTCGACGCTGGCCACCCATGCCGACCGCGAAGGCCTGTTCCGCCGCGCCGGTCAGCGCATCGTGGAACTGACCAAGCTCTATTATGAAGACGGCGACACATCCGTCTCCGCCCGCGGCATCGCCACCAAGGCGGCGTTCGAGAATGCGATGACGCTCGACATCGCCATGGGCGGCTCGACCAACACGATCCTCCACCTGCTGGCCATCGCACGCGAGGGCGAGGTGGACTTCACGCTGGACGATATCGACCGTCTCAGCCGCTCGACGCCCTGCCTCTGCAAGGTCGCCCCGGCGGTTGCCAACGTCCATATGGAAGACGTTCACCGCGCCGGCGGCATCTTCGGCATCCTTGGCGAGCTGGACCGCGCCGGAAAGCTCGACACGTCCGTGCGCACCATTCATTCGGACACGCTGGCCGAAGCCCTGAATACATGGGACATCCGCGTCACCAACGACCCGGCGGTACAGGAGCTGTTCCTGGCCGCGCCGGGCGGCGTTCGCACGACCGAGGCGTTCAGCCAGTCGCGCCGTTACAAGGAACTCGACACCGACCGCGAGAAAGGCGTCATCCGCTCCGCCGAACATGCCTTCTCGCAGGATGGCGGCCTTGCTGTCCTGTTCGGCAATCTCGCCGAGCAGGGCTGCGTGGTGAAAACCGCAGGCGTCGACGACTCGATCCTCAAATTCTCCGGTCCGGCTGTCGTCTGCGAAAGCCAGGAAGAAGCCTGCAAGCGCATCCTGAACAAGGGCGTGAAGGCGGGCGATGTGGTCATCATCCGCTATGAAGGCCCGCGCGGCGGCCCCGGCATGCAGGAGATGCTCTACCCGACCTCCTACCTGAAATCGATGAAGCTCGGCAAAGCCTGCGCCCTGATCACCGACGGGCGCTTCTCCGGCGGCACATCCGGCCTCTCCATCGGCCATGTCAGCCCGGAAGCGGCCGAAGGCGGCCTGATCGGCCTGATCGAGGAAGGCGACATCATCGAGATCGACATCCCGAACCGCACCATCCATGCAAAGCTGACGGACGAGGAAATCGCCGCCCGCCGCGCTGCGATGGAGGCAAAAGGCGACAAGGCGTGGAAGCCGGTCGAAGACCGCCCCCGCAAGGTGAGCCGTGCCCTGAAGGTCTATGCCGCGCATGTCGGCAACGCCTCGCAAGGCGCTGTGCGGCTGGATCCCTGAGGCTTCCAGCCCGGCAATCATTGGGTTTTCCTTAGAAAGACAGGAAAACCCGAACGATTCCGCGCAGAAACTCTTAACCTCAAACCTCTAAGGAACTCCTTCAGGATTCCTGGAGGCGCACATGGCTTTTGAATCGGGTACCGGACTGATCTCTGCCCAGAACAATACGGGCGAACTTGTTCACAAACTGGCTGAAGGCAGCGACCTTCTCGCCATGCTGAACCGTGCGGCGGCCCCTTTCACGCTGATGTTCGACAGAACTGCCGGCCATACGCTGGTCGGTGACCGGCCGGCCATTGTGCTGGCAGACCACTTCGCCGAGCGCATCAATGCGGCCCAGGTCAGCCGGCACCTGCCGCCGGATGCAAACCTGCTGCAGGCATGCATCAACGAAGGCCTGGACAATGCCCTGCGCCATGAGCTGACCCTGCGGCTGGAAGGCATTTTCCAGCCGCTCCATCCGCATTCGATGAACCAGCTGGCCTATGCCTATGACCTTCTGGACCGCACCCTTCCGCTGATCCTCGCCCTCGGGCCGACCGGCACCGGCAAAACCTATCTGGCCATTGCCACCGCGCTGAACCAGCTGGACCAGGGCAATGCCAAGCATCTTGTTCTCACCCGGGCGCACCAGCTGGTCGAGGGGGAAACGATGAACCCTGCCAAGCGCGCCGAGAAGAATCGCGATGAGCAATTCGATGTCTATATGGACATCCTCAGCGAGTTCATCGGCGCGACGACCATCCAGAACATGCTGGATGAGCGCCAGCTGGAGATCGCGCCCCTCGGCACGCTGCGCGGGCGTACACTGACGGATGCGATCATCCTGATCGACGACGCCCAGAACATCGACAAGCACTGGATGCGCCTCGCCGTGACCCGCGCCGGCCAGAATTCCCGGATGATCATCACCGGAAACCCGACGCATTCAATGCTGAAGACAGGCGAGATGAATGGCCTGGCACACCTGCTGAAGATGATCGACGGCCAGGACATCGGGCGCATTCACCAGTTCGAGCCGAAAGACATGGTCCGTAACGAGACAGTCGCCAAACTCGAAACTCTCTACCAGAAGGCTGCCGAAACCGACGTCGAACTGGCCCTGCAGCGCCCCTGACCCGGCAAGCCACAACTACGCCAGAAAGTCGCAACCGCAGAAGTTGACAAGGGTGACGGGCGGCTGCTGGAGTGGATGCGTAGTTACAGGGGGCTGACATGCTCAAGAAAATGATGGTTTTCGCCTTGATGGCGAGCGCAACCGCGTGCGCCACAACTTACAGGGTGCCGCAACAGGAAGCGCCGCCCGAATGGCGCGAAGACGGCAAGCCCATCGGTTTTGCGCCTGTCGAAGGATCGGCCAGATCCTTCCCCGGAAACCTGAAAGAACATGGCGTCATCATGGAGTTCGACGTCGAGAACGAGCGGACCGCCATCATCACGAATACACTGGAATGGACGGGTCCGTTCGGTGGAACGAACATCATCCCGGCAGGGTCTCCCGCCTATGCGCGCCAGTTCAGTTTGCAGCAGTCCTCCAACTATGGCTCCTATTTCGGCAAGAACCTGAACGCCTATAACAACCCGGTCGAATGGTGCGTTCCACGTTTCGACAAAGGGGATGCCGTCTGCATTTTCTGGGAAGGGCCAGACCGGGCCCGCTACATCGACACATCCGGGGGCACACCGCAAAATGCATCGCCCACGTCACCTTCTGGAATGGTCGGCCCAATGCCGCAGATCCAGGAACAGGCAGTGGATTTCGGCCATCCGATGAAAGTCCAGCTGGTTGTCGACACTTTCCGGTCGAACCGGATCACCGTCGCTGCCCGGATTTCCGAAGGAGATGACTGGGCGACACTGGGACGCGGCAGCAAGATTGTCTTTGAGGAAGACGACACCGTCATCCTCAAACGGTTCGAGGGCGAGTTCAAACTGACGGCGCATCATGCCAGCAATGGCGCCATCACCGATGTTGATGTCGAAGTGATCAAGGAACCGAAGGCCGTCCGGATGCAGACCCTGAAGGATGTCCTGGAAATGTTCATGGCCCTGCAGGCTGCCGAAGCGGCGGCAAAAGCAGAGGCCGCTGAAGATACCGGCGAAACAGGCACTGAAGCTGCCCCCGTGGAAGAGTGAAGAAAACCACCAGCACATGCGGCGCCCGTGAAGGCGCTTGGTAGGTGGGCTGAGTTTTCAGGGGCCAGTTTGGGGTTACGAGTCCGGCAGGGGGAGGCGTAAGCCCCTCTCCCTTGGGAGAGGGGTTGGGGTGAGGGGACGCAGAGTCGCCGCACGGATTGCACTCGTGGAAACGCCTTTACCCCTCATCCCCAACCCCTTGCTCGGGCGAATGCGGTGCATTCGCTTCCCCTCACAAGCCCC
>JACXUV010000094.1 GCA_014763715.1 Rhodobacterales bacterium
TGGTGGCGGTGGGGGAGGCGCCGGCACATCCGGCGGGAACATCCAGTGCCAGGCGGCGGAGAGCCAGTTTTCGCCCGTGCCATCCTGTGAGGCGGGGGAGGATTGGGTCGTGCTGGCGCAGGCTGCTGCCAATGCCAGCGTGCTGGCGGCCAGCAACGCCCTGGCCCGAAAAGCGCAGGAACGGCGTGTCATCCCAGTGTCTCCCTCCACGAAAGTGGAGAAAGTTAAGCACATGCGTGCTTGTGCCGCCAGCGCAACGGAGGGAACAAAGGTCTGCCTGTTAGACATGCGCAGGAGGGGCGCAGCACGTTCTGCACGCCTCGGCTCTTGTCAGCCACCATGGGTCTGGAGGAGGGTGTGGCGTGGAAGGCTGAATCGAAAAGGGGCGCGTCCTGGAAATCCTGACCCTGTTGCCGCCAGTGCTGGCGATCGTCGTGGCTGCGCTGTGGCGGAACGTTTATGTCGCGCTCGGCCTTGGCCTGATCGCATCCGAAACCCTGATTGCGGGGGGCAATCCACTTTTCGGCTCTCTGATGTCTGCGGAGCGTTCCGTGCAGGTGCTGACGGATGCGGGCAATGCGCGCGTGCTGGTTTTCTGCCTGCTGATCGGCGCCTTGATCGTGTTCATGCGGGAATCCGGCGGGGTGGACGCCACCGTCGGCCTGCTGGACCGCAAGGGCCTGACCTCCACGCCGCGCCGCGCGGGCCTCGCGCCTGCCATCGCGGGCACGCTGGTTTTCGTGGAAACCAATGTCAGTCTGCTCAGCTCCGGCGTTCTGGGGCGGCGTCTGTTCGACACGCATGGCCTTTCCCGGGAAAGGCTCGCCTATGTGATCGACTCCACCTCTGCACCCGTTTCCGCACTGATCCTGCTGAACGGCTGGGGCGCTTATGTGCTGACGCTCGTGCAGCCCTATTATGGGGAGCAGAGTCTGGGGGTCGTGGCGGGCACGGTGATGTGGAACGCCTATGCGTTGTTGACGGTGGTGGGCGTCTACCTGACCGTGCTGATGAACCGGACCTTCGGCCCGATGCGCACGGCAGATCTTGCGGCGCGTCCCGGTGCAGCTGAGCTGGAAACCGTCGACCATACGCCGGCGAACAGGGCGGTGCATATGTGGTTGCCGCTGCTGGTGATGGTGGTGGGGGCGATCGGGTTCATGGCGTGGACGGGGAAGGGGAACATGCTGGCGGGGAATGGCAGCCTGTCGATCCTGTGGGGCGTGTGCGTGGCGATCGCGCTGGCGGCGGTGATGCTGCGCGTGAGCAAGGTTTTCACCGGCGCGGAGATCCAGGAGCGCTTCTTCCGCGGCATCGGCGAGATGGTGCCGCCGGTGACCGTCCTGCTGCTGGCCATCGCGTTCGGGGCGAGCCTGAAGGCGCTGGGCACGGGCACCTACATGGCTGGAATCGTTTCGGATTTCATTCCGGCGGCGTTCGTTCCGATGGCGGTTTTCATCGTCGCGGGGATCACAGCCTTCATGACCGGGACGAGCTGGGGGACGTTTGGGATTATGGTGCCGATTGCGATGCCGGTGGCGCAGGTTGTGGGCTTCCCGCCGGAGCTGATGCTGGCGGCGGTGATCGGCGGCGGTGTCTTCGGCGACCATTGCTCGCCCATCTCCGACACGACGGTGATCGCTAGCCTCGCGGCGGGATGCGATCATGTCCGCCATGTCGCGACGCAGCTGCCCTATGCCGTGGCGGCGGGGGCCATCACCTCCGTGATCTACCTGTTTGCGGGCATCGCGCTCAGCTGATCCGTGCACACCGGACCCGAACAGAAAAAGGCGCCCTCCCAGGGGAGAACGCCTTTCCTGGTGTTTCGAATCGGACTACCGAGACACTGTGCTAGCACTCGTTGTCGGTCATCTGACACCGGAGTGATTTCCAGCCTGCTTGCACGGGCTTTCTTCACCCCTGTCGGACCCGGCCGGTCGCCTGCGTGTCTTGGGAACGCGCTGGCGCCCTTAGCCCTTGAGGGCAGCCGTGTAAGGTCCGTGGCTCCGCTGCATCTCGGGCGATGCGTCACGTCACCTGTACGCCGCTGATATCCTTCAGGTTATTCTCCAAGTTGCCCTGGCGGATTTCCATCCGTGCTTCAGCTTTGCCACCATGCTTCGGATCGCGCTCCGGTCATGGCCTACAGCCTTTCCTTGCGGGGTCTAGCTCCCCTCCGGAATACGCCGCCTGCTTTGTCCCTTCATCCCGCCGGGCCCTTTGCGCCGCTGCTCTCACAGCCTTGCTCCTGACCCGGATTGATCCGGGGGCGGCGTGCTCTGCCTCCGTCCGTTGGCGGGTCTGCTCCCGCCGGGTTTCGTTGGCTTAACGAAACGATCTCAAAAAACTTCGTGTGAGTCGAGTCCCTGTCAAAAAATTTTCGCAAACCACGCGAAGAATTCCACAGCTTCCGTTTTGCCTGTGAATTTGTTGCGGCGCACACGGATCAAGGGCGCGCGACGAACTGTCGGACTGGGGGGTGGATAGATCGGCCCGGAACACCATGTAAAATACCGTGCAAACACCGTGTATACACCATGTAAGGCGCCCGCCCGGAATCTGAATTCGTCTGATAAGGCCCCGTGGCAGTCTCTGCCCCATGACAGAGCACACAGACACCAGACCGGAAAAGACCCGTTCCCGCCGCCCGAAGGCAGAGAGCGAGGCCCTGCGCCTTCTCGCGCGGGAGGCCGCCCTGCGCGGCGAAAGCCTCGCCAGCATCCGGGCGCGCCTTCGCATTCCGGAGCCGACCCTTACCGTCTGGGCCCGGCAGGACGGCTACCGCCAGCAGGACCTGCAGGCCCGGAAAGACGCCGCAGCAGAGGCGAAGGCAGAGCGCGAGGCTGCGCGCGGGGAAGGGGTGGACAGCGTCGAGGCCATCCGTCAGCAGGCAGACGAGCTATGGCAGATGTGCGAAGAGATGCAGGACCGGCCCACCATGGGCGCCCGGCGGCAGGTGGAGCTCGCCCGCGCCCGCACGCTCGCCCTGGCAGAGGCGGGCTTCCTCGACGCGGCGGAGGAAGAGATCGCCTCTGTCCGCCGCCTCGCCCGGCTCCTCTCCTTCGGCCATGCCAATACGGGCCGGATGCAGGCCTTCCAGACCCGCGCCGCCCTGCTTGCCGAGGATCTGGAGCTGGAAGCCATACTCAGCCGCACGCCGGATGAGTATGTCCCTGAGCCGCCGCCACCCCTCCCGTCCGGCGCCGCGTCCCGCCTGCCCATGACGCTGGACGACCTCTTCCGCGAGGAAAACGAGCGCCTCGCCAACCGCAACCCCTGGACCGCCCTGATCGAGGCAAGGAAGCAACTGGCAGAAAGGAGAGGGGAGGGCGACCCGTAGGGTGGGTTGAGCTTCGCGATACCCACCAACACACCCCGCCGCACGCCCGAACGGTGGGTATCGGCTCCGCCTCAACCCACCCTACGCTTGCTACGCATGCGGTACGGTTCAAGTGTTCGGTAGCAGATTCTGATGCGGAGGATCAGAAGGAAGCTTGCTCATTTCGGTGGATGGGGGCCGCTTGATAGCGGACAGTTCATAGTAGTGCCGAAGGCCAAATTCGGTTAAGGTAACAATTCCCTTGTCGCTGACTTCCAACAAATGATGCACTACACATTGAGCGATTAGTATGTGCTCAGAGTTAACGAACATGATGCGCTTTAGCTCGCTATCTCTTGCTTGGGTTTTGGTGTAGCCGGACTTGGGGTATATTGTCAGCCTGGGTTTCTTCTTCTTGTTAAGGTATGTTTTCTCAGAGGCAAAAACCATATTGCAAATGTGGTCACTTATGTTGCTCCGTGTAACGAAGTCTCTATTCAAAATAACGCTGGCGATCGATTCGAACAAAGTTTTCCAGTCATAAGAAAAAGAAAATTCAGCTATCGTATTATTGGCGCTATCATCAATCATTCCGCGAAGTGTGACTTCATCAGCGTACCAAGCAAAATCTGGATTTAATGATTCAGATTTCTCGTGGTACTTTTGAATTTGTGCTTCCAGCTCTTCTACTTTCTGCTTTGTGTCGAGAAGATCCTGCAAAACTTGTCCCGATGGCGCACGATCGGCTCTCACCCATCCTACCGCATCTCGTTCTTTTGATAGGCGGTTGATGCTGAGCG
>JACXUV010000036.1 GCA_014763715.1 Rhodobacterales bacterium
CGGGTGAGGACATGGTGTTCACCCACGGCCGTTTCGGCCGGTGGTGCTTCGCCAGCCCCTTTGTCCTTGGCGGAAAGGGTGCTGCCGTCCATCGAACCTCCTAGAGCCGGTCGTCGCGCCCGGATTCGAGTTCAGCCTGATATGCGCGCATGACGTCTTCTTCCGTCGCTGCCGGGGCAGCTTCGAGGGCCAGACGGTCCGCTTCGCGCTCGTTCTCTTCGCCCGGACGGATGTCCTGCAGGCCGGAGATCATGGCTTCCTTGACCACTTTCAGATCCACAGACTCATCTGCGATTTCGCGCAGAGAGACGACCGGGTCCTTGTCATTGTCACGATCCACCGTGATCGGCGAGCCTTCGCGGATCATGCGGGAACGGTGCGCAGCAAGCAGGACGAGATCGAAACGGTTCGAAACCTTCTCGATGCAGTCTTCAACGGTCACTCGGGCCATGGGCTATTGGTCTCCTTAGAACCGCCCCTTATATGCAGCGCAGCAAGGGCGCGCAACCCGTCCCTTGCGCCCGATTGCAGCGGAATCTAAGCTCTAAGCCCTACTTTGTGCAATATATGGCAGCCCACCGCTCCGGCGGAGATTTCGAGGCTTATCATGGCGTTTTACAAGGACGAGCGCCTGGCGCTCTTCATAGACGGCGCAAACCTGTACTCAGCGGCCCGTGCCCATGGGCTGGAAATCGACTTCCGCAAACTGCTGAAGGAGTTCCAGGGACGCGGCCGCCTTCTCCGGGCCAGTTATTACACAGCGCTCGTGGAAAGCGACGAATACAGCCCGATCCGGCCACTGGTCGACTGGCTGGCCTATAATGGCTTCAACGTCGTGAAAAAGGCCGCCCGGGAGTACACAGACCGCGAAGGCCGCAAGCGCCACCGTGGCAATATGGACGTCGAACTCACCGTCGACATGCTCGAAGCAGCTGCCCATGTGGACCATATCGTCCTGTTCAGCGGCAATGGTGACTTCCGGCGGCTGGTCGAGATGGTGAAATCCAAGGGCGTGAGGGTCTCGGTTGTCTCCACCAATACGTCCAGCCCGCCCATGGTGGCCGATGACCTCCGGCGCGAAGCCGATGCGTTCATTGAACTGGAAGACATCGCCGAAATGATCGCCCGTCCCCGCCGCGACCAGCCGGATGCCCCCTCCCTCGACGACGAGGACTGACCTGCCCCGACCGCGCTCAGCGGCCACACTTGGCAGCCGGTGAAAGCTTGCTAGGCTCAACGGATCAAATTTCCGGAGATCTGCCATGCTGCGCCCTGTTCTCGTATCCACTCTTGCCCTCAGCCTGGCCCTTGCCGGATGCACCAAGAGCGAAGCCCCAGCGCCCGGCGAACCGGCAAAGGTCGCCAATACCGGTACAACGGCGGAGGCGGCCGCGCCTGAGACTGCCGCAGTCCAGCCCGCCGCCATGTCTGTGCGTGAAGTGGGCATGCCGGAACAGTCGATCCTGGACCTCTACCTTCAGCTGCATCAGGAGCCGGAACTCTCCTTCAAGGAAGCCAAGACCTCGGCCATCCTGGCCAGCGAGCTGGAAACCCTCGGATTTGAGGTTACCACAGGCGTCGGCCAGCAATGGGTGACCGACAAGGCCATGCGTGATGTCGGCGAAGTGAAGCCTGGTGTTGGCGGCTATGGCGTCGTCGGCGTCCTGCGCAACGGCAATGGCCCGACCGTGCTGATCCGCACCGACATGGACGCCCTGCCCGTGCCGGAGCAAACCGGCGTGCCGTACGCCTCCAAGGTCGAAGCGCAGACCTGGACCGGCGTCGAAAGCCCGGTGATGCACGCCTGCGGTCACGATGTGCACATGACGGCCTGGCTAGGCACGGCCCGCGCCCTCGTCGCACAGAAATCCAAGTGGAAGGGCACGCTGGTCATGATCGCCCAGCCGGCCGAGGAAATCGGCCTCGGCGCGGAAGCCATGCTGGAAGATGGCCTGTTCGAGCGCTTCCCCAAGCCTGACTACAACCTCGCCCTGCACGTCTCGGCGGATGCACCCTCCGGCACGGTCGTCTACTCGACCGGCTTCGCCATGGCGAACGTCGACAGCGTCGACATCCACGTCAAAGGCAAGGGCGGCCACGGCGCCTACCCACAGGCAACGCGCGACCCGATCCTGATCGGCGCCCATATCGTGACGGCACTGCAGAGCCTCGTCTCACGTAATGTCGACCCGCTGGACAGCGCAGTCGTCACGGTCGGCTCGTTCAAAGCCGGCGCCAAGCACAACATCATCCCGGACGAAGCGACCCTGCTGCTGACCGTACGCTCCTATGATGACGACACCCGCAAGATGCTGCTCGACGGCATCGAACGCATCGCCAAGGCCGAAGCCGCCGCCTTCGATGCGCCGGAACCGGAAATCACCATCGAGCCGGATTACACGCCATCGACCTACAATGATCCGGCCACCACCGGCCGGGCCATGAAAGCCATCGGCAAGAAGCTGGGCGCGGAATACGTCAAAGAGGTAAAGCCGGTCATGGGAGGGGAAGATTTCTCCCAATACGGCCGCACGGATGACAAGATCCCGAGCGTGTTGTTCTGGGTGGGCGCCGTAGACCCGGCCAAATATGCCAAGTTCAAGGCTGACGGCATGCCTTTGCCGTCCCTGCACTCCTCGCTGTTTGCCCCGGACTATGCCCGCACCATCCAGACCGGCACCGACGCCATGACGGCCGCTGCGCTGGAACTGTTCAAGGACTGACGCCGCGCCAACCCGGCCTTTCTGAGATTGCGTTTTAACGGCGGCTGCGCTAGATACCCTTTTGCTCAGAGTGCGCAAAAGCTTAGCAACCCTGTCGCACGAGTGCCCTGATCCCGGACGTTTGAAGGCTTTCCCTTGAAACGTACTTCCTCGGGGCCATATTATACTCAAATCGAGCAAAAGTTGCTCGGTTGGTCAAAGGAGGACGTGACATGGCTCGTCTGATTGATTCTGGTCCTGGCTGCCCCACCCCCACCCCGCTGCGTGGTCCGAACGCGGCTGAAGCCCGTGGCCTTACCTATGATGACGCCGTGCGCGCCGAGACAGACCACCTTTACCCCCTCGTGCAGGATTTCGTGACGCCGATGGAATGGCCCGCGATCGCCCCGCTTGTGGCCGCGATCAACCGCCTGAAGACGCAGAAGAATGCCGTCATCCTGGCGCACAACTACATGACGCCGGACATTTTCCGCCTCGTCGGCGATTTCCGCGGTGACAGCCTCCAGCTCGCCCGCGAAGCCTCCAAGGTGGATGCGGACATCATCGTCCAGGCCGGCGTGCACTTCATGGCCGAGACCTCCAAGATCCTCGCGCCTGAGAAAACCGTCCTGATCCCGGATACCCGCGCAGGCTGTTCGCTCGCCGCCTCGATCACCGGCGCCGATGTGCGCCTGATCAAGGAGAAATTCCCGAACTATCCGGTCGTCACCTATGTGAACACCACGGCGGATGTGAAGGCCGAGTGCCACATCACCTGCACCAGCTCCAACGCCGCACAGGTCGTCGAGGCCGTTGCGAAGGAATGGAACACAGACACCGTCATCCTGGTGCCGGACCAGTACCTCGCCCGCAACGTTGCCGCGCAGACCAATATCCGCGTCATGACCTGGCCGGGCGCCTGCGAAGTGCATGAGATGTTCAGCGCCGAAGACGTGCACCAGCTGCGCGAAGCCCATCCGGGCGTCGTCATCCTGGCCCACCCCGAATGCCCGCCGGACGTGCTGGAAGCGGCCGACTATGCCGGCTCCACCGCCGCCCTCGCCAACTATGTGGCCGAGAAGCACCCGCCGAAAGTGGTCCTGCTGACCGAATGCTCGATGAGCGACAATGTCGCCGCGGAGAACCCCGGCACCAACTTCATCCGCCCGTGCAACCTCTGCCCGCACATGAAGCGCATCACGCTGGAAAACATCTATGACTGCCTGGTCACGGGCGAGCATGAGGTGACCATTCCGGAAGACGTGCGCCTGCGCGCCAAGGAAGCGCTCGATGCGATGATGGCCCTGCCGCGCATGGAAAAGCCGCTCGATTTCGTCACCGGGCTTGAGCCCCTCGAAATTGAGATGGTGGTATAAGCGGCTGAAGCGTTGGCGTAGGCCGCCACCGGGTCTAGGCTATGCGTGTGAGGACGAATAGGAGTGGCAGCATGACCTCCCGCCTGGCACGTATGGCCGCGCTCGCACTGGCGGGCACCCTCCTGGCGACCGGCCCGGTCCACGCTGGCACTGAGGATGACCCGACAGATGTGCTCGGCACGTGGAGCTTCCGCACCAAGCCCTATCGCGGCGGCGAATGCCTGATGACCGGCACCATGACTCTCACACCTCACCCGGACGAGGGCCAGTACACCTGCGAGCTGACAGCCGTGGAAGTCTGCACGCTCTGGGGCCGCTCGGTGGTGCGCCAATCCTGCAAGGCCCGCCGCTTCGGCGACCAGCTGTCCATCCGGTCGGAGATCGAGGAAATGCTGGAAGCCAAGGTCGAGGGCCTGATCTATGTGCCCGACAATTTCACCCTCACCATTGAGTCGACAGACCGCATGTTCGGTGCGCTCGTCTCTGCGGTGACCGCACCGGCGGAATTCCGGCGCGCAAGTGACGGTATTTCCTGACTTGGCAGATGACAAACATGTCCAGACCCTGACGGCAGACGCGAACGCCGGCAGTGATGTCCTGATCGTTGGGGCGGGCCTCGCAGGCCTGTTCCTCGCACTAAACCTTGCCCCGCGTCCCTGTGTCGTGATTTCGCCTGCGCCGCTTGGCCAGGCGGCTTCTTCGGCCTGGGCCCAGGGCGGCCTCGCTGCGGCGCTTGACCCGGCAGACAGCCCGGAACAGCACGCCGCCGACACGATCGCGGCCGGCGCGGGCTTGGTGGACCCGATCATCGCCCGCCTCATCGCGGAGGAAGGCCCCGCCCGCGTGCGCGACCTGGTCGCCCTTGGCGTGCCGTTCGACCGCACGCCCGATGGCGCCCTCGCCCTGTCGCTGGAAGCGGCACACTCCCGCCCCCGCGTCGCCCGCGTAGCCGGAGACCTGGCCGGGAAAGCGATCATGGATGCGCTCGTCGCCGCCGTACATGCCTCCAGCCATATCCAGGTTATCGAGGGCATGCGCGCCGTCGGCCTGCTGCAGGACGACCAGTTGAACATTACCGGTGTCATCCTGCGCGACGCTGCCGGGCGGCTGTCGACCCGGACGGCCCGCGAGACCGTGCTCTGCACCGGCGGCTCCGGCGGCCTGTTCCAGGTGACGACCAACCCGCCCGCCTCACGGGGCGACGCCATCGCCATGGCCTGGGAAGCCGGCGCCCTCGTCGCCGATCTCGAATTCGTCCAGTTCCACCCGACCGCCATCGACATCGGCCGCGATCCGGCCCCGCTCGCCACTGAAGCGCTGCGCGGCGAAGGATCCGTCCTGCGCAACCGCGACGGCACGCGCTTCATGACGAAATATCATGAGCTGGCCGAACTCGCCCCGCGCGATGAAGTGGCCCGCGCCGTCCATACAGAGCGCCTCTCTGGCCGCGGCGCCTTCCTCGACTGCCGCGAAGCTGTCGGCGAACATTTCCCGGAACACTTCCCCACGGTCTTCGCCGCCTGCAAATCGGCTGGCATCGACCCGCGCACGGACATGATCCCAGTGGCCCCGGCGGCGCACTATCATATGGGCGGCATCGTGCCGGACTTCTGGGGCAAGTCATCGCTGGACGGGCTCTCCGTCTGCGGAGAATGTACCTCCACCGGCGTCCATGGCGCCAACCGCCTTGCCTCGAACTCCCTTCTGGAAGCCGTCGTCTTCGCCCACCGCATCGCCGACCGCCTGCGCGAAGCGAAGCTGCCAGAGATCCGCGCCAGCCATGGCCAAGTGCCTGACGCCCTGCCGCATGACGCCCTGCAGACCCTGCGCGCCGCCATGTCCATGCATTGCGGTGTGGTACGCAATGCGACCGGCCTTGCCGAAGTGGCCGCCCTGATCGAGCAATTACGAGACCAGCACGGCCCCAGCCGCGCGGTCACCTCCGCCGGGCTGATCGTCAAAAGCGCGCAGGCCCGTCACGAAAGCCGCGGCGGCCACTACCGTTCCGATTTCCCGGAGACCGGCGAACCGCATCGCCAGTTCCTCCAGCGCCCCTTCACAGAGAGCGTCCTGTCATGACCCCGATCCCCCCGCCCCTTCCCGACATCATCCTTGATCCGATCGTGCGTCTGGCGCTCGCCGAAGACCTTGGCCGCGCCGGTGACCTGACGACCGACGCAACAATCGCGCCGGAGACGCAGCTGAAAGTCGTCATTGCCGCGCGCAAGCCAGGCGTTATCGCCGGTCTCGACGCAGCGACCTATGCCCTGAAGCTGATCGACCCATCTGTGAAGCTGACGATCGAAAAGCCGGATGGCTCCATCCTGCAGGCGGGCGATGTGGTCGCCCGTCTCGAGGGTTCTGCCCGCTCGATCCTGATTGCAGAACGCACGATGCTGAACTTCCTCGGCCGCCTCTCTGCCGTGGCGACCATGACGCGCACCTTTGCCGACAAGATCGCGCACACCAAAGCCACCATTGTCTGCACACGGAAAACGACGCCGGGCCACCGCGCCCTTGAAAAGCGTGCCGTACGCTGCGGCGGCGGCACAGCGCACCGCTATGGCCTCGACGATGCCGTCCTGATCAAGGACAATCACATCGCGGCCTGTGGCGGCTCCGTTTCCACGGCGCTTGAGCGCGCGAAAGCTTATGCCGGTCACCTCCGAATGATCGAGATCGAGGTCGACTCGCTCGACCAGCTGAAAGAAGCCCTGCCGCATGGGCCGCATGCCGTCCTGCTGGACAATATGAGCCCGGACACGCTTCGTGAGGCCGTGGCGATTGCCGGGGGCAAGGTCGTTCTGGAAGCATCCGGCGGCGTGAACCTCGACACGGTTGCCGCCATAGCGGAGACGGGTGTGAACTTCATCTCGGTCGGCGCCCTGACGCATTCCGCGCCAAACCTTGACCTTGGAATGGATGTGGTCTGACACTGCACGCATTGGGGCATCGCCCCCGCGCGCAGGAGGATTTCAGACATGGCCACAGCCAACGGCCGCAAGAGCATTTTCATCACAGGCGCCGCCTCCGGCATTGGCGCGGAAACCGCACGCCTGTTCTCCGGCAAGGGCTGGTTCTGCGGCCTCTATGATGTGAACACGGCCGGCCTTGCGGAGGTCGCCAGCGAGCTGGGCACGGGCAATTCTGTCTACGCAAAACTGGATGTGCGCGACCGCAATGACTGGGCCCTCGCCGTCAAAGGCTTTGCCGAAGCCACCGGCGACAAGATGCATGTCCTGTTCAACAATGCCGGGATCGGCCGCCATGGCTGGTTCGAGGAAATCTCCGGCGAAGACAATGACCTTGTCGTGGATGTGAACATCAAAGGCGTCATCAATGGCGTGCAGGCCTGCCTCCCTCTGCTGAAGCAGACCGAAGGTGCCCGCATCGTCAACACGGCCTCCACCGCAGGCATTGTCGGCTCCCCCCGCCTCGCCGTCTATTCCGCGACCAAGTTCGCCGTCCGCGGGCTGACCGAAGCCCTCGATGCGGAATTCCGCGACCTCGGCATCCGCGTGACCAGCCTCATGCCCTGGTTCATAGATACGCCCATTCTCGACATGGGCACAGCAGAAGGTGCGAACGCCAAGATGGCCGACGAGCTGCGCGACAATGGTCAGGAAGTGTACCCCGTCTCACTCGCCGCCCAACGCGCCTGGGACGCGGCCCACGGAAACGACATTCACTACATGGCGGGCAAGGCGGCGGAGCGGGCAAAATTCTTCAGCCGCTGGGCCCCCGGCCTGATCCGCAAACAGGTGATGAAGGCCGTCCCGCCACGCGACTGACGCGCCGGGCATCTCATCCAAAAGAAAAAGCCGCCGGAGATCTTCCGGCGGCTTTCTTCTTGTTCATTTGAGTCCGCTTAGCGCATCACGCCAGCGCCGCCGCTTGCCGACATGGCCTTGGCGGCCTGTGCAGCGGTGTAGGCTGCGACGGCATCCATGGCGGAGTCGTTCGAGGCAACCTCATAGGAGGCTTCGCGAACCGTCGTCATGCGCGGGGCGCCATTGGTAATCGTGCGGGTCGACGTGGTCACCGTGGCCGGGGCGGCAGACGCTTGGATCTTGCCAGCATCCGCAACGACCACCTTGTCAGCCTTGACCGGACGCAGGACGGACAGCGCCGCAGCATTCGGATCGGTCGTCTCGGCCGCGGCGGTCAGAACCGGAGCTGGCGCAGACCGTGACGCGCTGGCGCTGCGCACTTGGGCCCACTCGGAACCGCGCGGGAAGCGATAGAAGACGTGCAGACCGATCTTGTCGGTCTTGATCAGGCCAGCGCTCCACACCGGATCGACATAGGTCGCGTGATAATGGGTTGCGCCGCCCGTACGATCCTCTGCGAGGTTCATCAGGACATGCGCCGCAATCTCTTTGGCCTGCTCCCAAGCGGTGCCTTTCGGCTTGCGGTTCAGTGCGCCGTCA
Source organism: Rhodobacterales bacterium (assembly GCA_014763715.1). Taxonomy (GTDB): domain Bacteria; phylum Pseudomonadota; class Alphaproteobacteria; order Caulobacterales; family Hyphomonadaceae; genus Hyphomonas. Next base: position 8,509 of record JACXUV010000036.1, read on the forward strand.
CAGGTGAAGGTGAACTGGCAACCGGTTGTGCGGGTCGCACCCTGGAAAACCACACCGCAGGCAGTGTCCGGATAGCGATGATCGCGCATCCGGTTGGAAATCACCTCGGCAACAGCCAGCTGGCCAGCCAGCGGCTCGTTCCGCGATTCGTAATAGATGGCCTGGGCCATACAGTGCGCTTCGGAGTCCAGCGCTTCGGCGCGCTTGAGGTGCTCCGGCTTGAACGAAACCAGCGAAGCGATTGCCGCGCCGTCCCGGTCACGCTTGGCGTAACGGCTCATCGAGGAGGCGGTATCGCGCTCCAGTGTGTATTCGACTGTCCGGATCCATGGCGTGTCCAGCAGTGACGGCGCATGATCTGCCAGGCGGACGCTGGCGCCGCCATCTTCGATCTGCGCAAACCGCTGGGCCTGTTCGCTGAAATCAGCCTGGGCACGGATATCAGACTGGACCGCACCGATCATTGGCAAGGTCACCGTCGCGGCCACAGCACAGACCGCTACAGTCGCGCCGCGAACCACAATATCGCGCTGTTCCTCGTTCGTCATAGCCATCCACCAACGCTTGAGCTGCCCATGGAGCCCACGCATTGACGACAGCGTCGCCGTTCGTGGTTTAAGAACACTTAACATCACCGCTCTCCCCAGGTCCCGGTGGGCGGTATAACTCCACCCTGTTGTGTAATTCCGGGACTGCTTGGTTTGACTTGTTCAGGCGGCACACACCGCCCGATTTCGAGCGAGATATGCAGCCAAACCGCTACCTAGCAAGAAGCTCGCCAGAGTTTGGAGTGACAAATCCGTCAGGTCGGATTCCCCTGAGAGGCGAGTAAATTCGATGTAATTTACACCCCGGGTTCCAACTTGTTGATTTTTCGTAAAATTTCTACCTTTTCGGTAGGGGGCTTGTTGCGGCGCAAAAAAACGGCTGTGGCAGGATTGCCACAGCCGTCCACATTCGATTCGGGACCGAAACCGTTACTTGTTCGATTCCTTCAGCGCAGCGTGTGCCGCAGCGAGACGCGCAATCGGCACCCGGTAAGGCGAACAGGACACATAATCGAGCCCTGCGCGGTGGCAGAAGGCCACCGACGCGGGGTCGCCACCATGCTCGCCGCAGATGCCCAGCTTGATGCCCGGACGGGTCTTGCGGCCCCGTTCTGCGGCCGTTTTGACCAGTTCGCCAACGCCTTCCTGGTCCAGCGTGACGAAGGGGTCCTTCTCGTAGATGCCCTTGTCCTCGTAGATCTTGAGGAAACGGCCGGCATCGTCGCGCGAAATGCCCAGCGTCGTCTGCGTCAGGTCGTTCGTCCCGAAGGAGAAGAAGGCTGCAGACTGGGCAATGTCGCCCGCCCGCAGGGCCGCACGCGGCAGCTCGATCATGGTGCCGACCATATAGTCCAGCGTCACGCCGGTCTCAGCGAAGACGGCCTTCGCCTGCTCGTCGACAACCGCTTTCAGGATCTGCAGCTCACGGTGGGTCGCCACCAGCGGGATCATCACTTCCGGCACCGGCTTGCGGCCGGTCTCGTTGGCGACGTTGACAGCCGCCTCGAAAATGGCGCGTGCCTGCATTTCATAGATTTCCGGGTACGTAATACCCAGGCGGCAACCACGGTGGCCCAGCATCGGGTTGCTTTCGTGCAGGTCAGCCGCGCGGCGCTTCAGTTCTTCCACATCGACGCCGGAAGCCTTGGCGACTTCCTCCATATCCTCATCCGTATGGGGAAGGAACTCGTGCAGCGGCGGATCCAGCAAGCGGATCGTGGCCGGACGGTCTTCCAGGATTCGGAAGATCTCTTCAAAGTCACCGCGCTGCATCGGCAGCAGCTTTTCAAGCGCAGCGCGGCGGCCAGCCAGGTCGTTCGACAGGATCATGGCGCGCACTTCAGGAATGCGCTCTTCCTCGAAGAACATGTGCTCCGTCCGGCAGAGGCCGACACCTTCCGCACCGAACTCAACTGCCGTGCGCGTGTCGAGCGGGGTCTCCGCATTGGCGCGCACTTTCAGGCGGCGGGCAGCGTCGGCCCAGCTCATCAGCGTACCGAAATCGCCCGAAAGGTCCGGCTGGACCATGTCCACGGCGCCCAGCATTACCTGACCGGTTGCGCCGTCCACGGTGATCACGTCGCCCTTTTTCACTTCACGGCCCATGATGCGGAACACGCCCGCCTTGCCGTCGATCTGCAGGCCACCGGCACCGCAAACGCAGGGCCGGCCCATGCCGCGCGCCACAACAGCGGCGTGGCTGGTCATGCCGCCCCGCGCCGTCACGATGGCGCGGGCTGCGTGCATGCCCTTGATGTCTTCCGGGCTCGTCTCGACACGGACAAGGATGACATCCTCGCCCTTTTCGGCCAGCAGGAAAGCTTCCTCGGAATCGAACACCACCTTGCCGACGGCAGCGCCGGGGCTGGCCGGAAGGCCGACGACCAGCACGTCACGCTTGGCGTCTTCGGCGATGGTCGGGTGCAACAGCTGGTCCAGCTGGCTCGGCTCAAGGCGCAGCACGGCCTCGTTCTCGGTGATCAGGCCTTCGCGGGCCATGTCCACGGCGATCTTGAGAGCCGCGGCCGCCGTCCGTTTCCCGTTCCGGGTCTGCAGCATGTAGAGATGGCCGTCCTCGACAGTGAATTCGAGGTCCTGCATGTCCTTGTAGTGACGCTCCAGCGTGTTCGCGACATCGCGCAGCTGGGCGTAGACTTCCGGCATGGCCTCTTCCAGCGGGGCATCATCGGAGCCCAGCGTGTCGGCACGCTCGCGCGAGATCGGGGCCGGCGTGCGGATGCCCGCCACCACGTCCTCGCCCTGCGCGTTGATCAGGTATTCGCCATAGAAGATCGGATCGCCGTTCGACGGGTCGCGCGTGAAGGCGACGCCCGTGGCGGAGGTTTCACCGAGGTTGCCGAACACCATGGCCTGCACGTTCACTGCCGTGCCCCATTCGGCCGGGATGTCGTTGAGCTTGCGGTAGGTGATCGCGCGGTCGTTCATCCACGAGCCAAACACGGCCGAGATGGCGCCCCACAGCTGTTCCTTCGGGTCTTCCGGGAAAGGCTTGCCCAGCTCTTTCTCGACGGCCTCCTTGTAGAGCACGATGATCTTCTTCCAGTCATCGGCGCTCATGTCGGTGTCGAGGTCGATGCCCTGACGGTCCTTGTAGTCGTCCAGGATGTGCTCGAACTCGTCATGGCCCATGCCGAGCACGACGTTGGAATACATCTGGATGAAGCGGCGATAGGAATCATAGGCGAAGCGCTCGCCAGCCTTCTTGGCGAGGCCGGCCGCAGCCGCCTCGTTCAGGCCGAGGTTCAGCACCGTGTCCATCATGCCCGGCATCGAGGCGCGGGCGCCGGAGCGCACGGACACGAGCAGCGGGTTTTCCGGATCGCCAAAGCCCTTGCCGGACTTCTTCTCAAGCTCAGCCAGCGCGGCATCCACCTGCGGGGACAGCGTGGAGGGATATTCCCGCTCCAGCTCGTAATAAGCGGTGCAGACAGCGGTGGAGATCGTAAAGCCCGGCGGCACCGGCAGGCCCAGCTTGGCCATTTCGGCGAGGTTCGCGCCCTTGCCGCCCAGCAGGTTCTTCATGGAGGCATCGCCATCAGCGGTTCCACCGCCGAATGCGTAAACCCAGGTCTCGTCCGCGTGCTTCAGTGCTGCTTCACCCATGGTGTCCTCTTCCTGTATCTGCGCGCGCCAATGCATGCCCGCTCGCGCGCGAGGGGATTGCAAACCCTATGCTGCATCGCAACGCCAATTGCCAGCTGCCGAAAGGTCGCTTATGCCCTGACAACGTTGTAATCCGTCACATAGCTGTATCAAATACCGCCAGCACACTCCAGGCATGGAAAATCTGTTCCGATCCGGGACGCGTGACGCCGGGGATCAGCCCTCGATCTGGGAGAAATCCGCCACGCGGTGCAGCGTCTCGCGGATGTCGGCCAGCAGCGCCAGGCGATTCGCCCGCACCTTCTCGTCCTCGTCATTGACCATGACATGCTCGAAGAAGGCATCGACCGGCCCGCGCAGCTTGGCGAGTTCGGTCATCACGGCGGCGAAGTCCTCATTCTTGAGGGGCTCCTCGATATCGTGGCGCACCTGGCCGAGCGTCTGGTGCAGCGCGATCTCCTGTGCGGCCCCGGCATCGATCAGCGCGCCATCGACGGAGAGGTTCTCCGGCAGCGCGCCCTTCTTCTCCTCGGCCCGCAGGATGTTCGCGGCCCGCTTGTAGCCCGCGAGCAGGTTCGCCCCGTCTTCCGTGCCGAGGAACGCGCCGAGCGCTTCCACGCGACGGGTGATCAGCACGAGATCGTCTTCGCCGAGCGCAAAGACGGCATCAATCAGGTCATGCCGCTGCCCCTGGTCGCGGAGGTATTGTTTGAGGCGATCCGCGAAGAAGGCAAGGAGTTCAGAACACTGGCTCCAATATGATCGGGATTGGGCATCACTGGCCATTTCGAGGACATATTCATAAAGGGTACGAAGACTAGGCTTGGCCCTACGCGGTGGCACCTTCACACTTGCCAATGACTTGATAGCCATTGGATACTGTTCAAGCTTGGTTTTAGTAAGCGGGAGATACCGCTGCTCCATATCATAGAACACGCCAAGCAAGCTGATCCGCACCCTGTTTTCCAACACAATCCGCACCACACCCAGCGCCGCCCGGCGCAGCGCGAACGGGTCTTTCGAGCCGGTCGGTTTCTCGTCGATGGCCCAGAAGCCGACCAGCGTGTCGAGCTTGTCGGCGAGGGCGACGGCGATCCCCACCGGATCGGTCGGCACATTGTCGCTCGGCCCCTGCGGCTTGTAGTGGTCGCGGATCGCATCGGCGACAGCCGCCGGCTCGCCCGCTTCCAGCGCATAGTAGCGGCCCATCACGCCCTGCAGTTCCGGGAACTCGCCGACCATTTCCGACACAAGGTCTGCCTTGGCGAGGCGTGCGGCGCGTTCGGCCAGGTCCGGATCGGCGCCCACTTTCGGGGCGAGTTCGCGGGCCAGCGCCGCCACCCGCTCCACCTTGTCGCCCAGCGAGCCAAGCTCTGCCTTGAACGCAATTGTCGCCAGCTTCTTCGCCATCTCGTCCAGCGGCTTCGCCTTGTCGAGATCCCAGAAGAAGCGCGCATCGTCGAGACGGGCGGAAAGCACGCGGGAATTGCCCTCGGCCAGCTTCTTGCCGCCATCGGCCGCGTCGATATTTGCCACCACGATGAAGTGCGGCGCCAGCTTGCCGGTCTTGGCGTCGTTCACGGCGAAATATTTCTGGTGCGTCCGCATCGACAGCTGGATCACTTCCGGCGGCAGGCTCAGGAAGTCCGGGTCCATGTCGCCCAGCACCACGACCGGCCATTCGGCAAGGCCCGTCACTTCTTCCAGCAGGCCCAGATCCTCGATCCATTCCAGCCCGGCACCAGCACAGACTTTCCCGATGCCTTCCAGGATCACTTCGCGGCGGTCTGCGCGCGTCAGCTTCACATGGCCGGCGCCTTCCAGCTGCGCGGCATAATCTTCCCAGCCGGTGACGGTGTACGGCCCGCGGCCATGCACGCGGTGGCCTTCGACCTCATTCCCGCTGGCGATGCCGTCCACGTCGAACGGCACAACCGCGCCGTCCAGCACGCAGGTGATCCGCTGCAGCGGGCGCACCCAGCGCAAGTCACCTTCGCCCCAGCGCATGGACTTCGGCCAATGGAAGCCGCGAATGATCGCGGGCACGGCCTCGGCGATAATGTCCTTCGCATCGCGTCCCGGCGTCTCGATCACGGCGACATAGAAGTCGCCCTTCTTCGGATCGCTGCGCACTTCGGCCTGCGAAATGTCGCTGAGGCCAGCGCCGCGCAGGAAGCCTTCGAGGGCCTTTTCCGGCGCGCCGACCTTCGGGCCCTTGCGCTCTTCCTTCACGTCCGCCGACCGCTCGCTGAGGCCAGTGATCGACACGGTCAGGCGGCGGGGCCCGGAACAGGCTGCCAGCAGCTTCCATTTCAGCCCCGCCTCGCCGAGCGCCTTCTCCATGGCCCCCATCAGGTCAGCTTCCGCCTTCGCCTGCATGCGTGCGGGGATTTCCTCGGAAAAGAGTTCAAGAAGCAGCTCAGCCATTTTGGTTTCCAGCCAGAGAATTCGGTGTTCGGATCATGTATTCGGGCGTGTGGATCAGGCTTTCGCCCGTTCGTCTTCCTGCTCAGCCCATTGCTCGGCAGCGCCGCGCGCAAGGTCGCGGACGCGGGCGATATAGGCCTGACGCTCGGTCGGGCTGATGGCGCCGCGGGCGTCGATCAGGTTGAAAGTGTGCGAGGCTTTCAGCGCATAGTCATAGGCCGGCAGCGGCTTGCCCGCCGCGCGCAGGGCGTTCGACTGGTTCTCGCAATCGGCAAACCAGCGCTTCAGCATCTCGACATCGGAGAATTCGAAGTTGAAGGCAGACTGCTGGCGCTCGTTCTCAAGGAAAACATCGCCATAGGTCAGCGGAACTTCAGAGTCCGGATCATTGTACGGCAAGTCGTAGACATTATCGACGCCGAACACATACATGGCGAGGCGTTCGAGGCCGTAGGTCAGCTCACCCGAAACCGGGCGCACATCGAGGCCGCCGACCTGTTGGAAATAGGTGTACTGGCTGACTTCCATCCCGTCGCACCAGACTTCCCAGCCGAGGCCCCACGCGCCGACGGTCGGGTTCTCCCAGTCGTCCTCGACAAAGCGGATGTCGTGCACAGTCGGGTCGATGCCGATCTTGTAGAGGCTTTCCAGATAGAGGTCCTGCAGATTGTCCGGATTGGGCTTCAGGATCACCTGATACTGGTAATAATGGCCAAGGCGGTTCGGGTTCTCGCCATAGCGGGCATCCTTCGGCCGGCGCGACGGCTGGACATAAGCCGCCCGCCACTTCTTCGGACCCAGCGCCCGCAGCACGGTGGCCGGATGCAGCGTCCCGGCGCCGACTTCCATGTCGTAAGGCTGCAGGATGGCACAGCCCTGCGCGCCCCAGTAATTCTGGAGCGTCAGGATCAGATCCTGAAAGGATTTCGGCTTGGCTTCAGCTTTTGGGGCCTTGGATGCGGACATGGGAATTCCCGGAGATAGTTTGGTCCCCGCACCTAACTCTGCCTGCCCCTGCGCGCAAGCACCGCCGCTGATAGCCAGACGGGGTAGCGTTTAGCGGAAAGAACGGCAGAAGCGGGTGTCCTCGGCGCTGCCAGTGCACTCTTCCTTGATGGCGTAGCTGTTGAAGCTGCCCTTGCACCGGCCATTATAGGCGTCGGCGGCATCATTGTAGCGGCTCTGCTCGGCATCATATTCCCGGCCTTCGGCATTGAAGGCGTCGACATCGGCATTGTAGGAATTCCGCAACGCCGTGTCGTTCCGGTAATAGAGTTCCAGGTCCCTGCGCGTCTCCTTCAGCTCGGCATCCCATTTCTTCATGTCACGGGCCCAGTCGTCGAGGTCGCGGCGCCAGTCCTTCAGGTCTCTGGATTCGGTGATGCAGCTGCGCGCGCGGGCCTTGTCGGCGGCATAGTTCGCCCCTTTCGATACCGGCTCCGGTGCTGTTGACGAAGACGTCACGGCAGGCGTCTGGGGCGCCTGCTTGCGCTGGCGTGCGGCCTCGGCCTCAGCCCCGAACTGCTGCGCCTGTGTCCGCGCATTCGCCAGCGCCGTTTCAAGCGCCTGGCGCTGGGTATCGTCCGGATTGGTCTCCAGCCCCCTTGTGGCAACCGTGATGATCTCATTCAGATGCCCATAAATCGCCAGCGTGCCGTCATCCCAGTCCGCCTGGAAACCGCGCGCCAGCCCGACAAGTTCGTTCTCCAGCCCGGCTTGCTCGACAGCCGCCGCTGTCAGGCCATTCCGGGCCGCCCGGCCAAACAGGGCCGAGGCCGCCTTGAGGCGGGTATATTTGTCGCCATTCCAGGGTTTTGGCTCCGTTCCGGGGTATAATTCACTGAAGGCCGCGGCCTGCTGATCGGCCGGCAGGCATTGGTCGCGCAGGCAATCGGCCACCTGGAAAAGCCCGCTGGGCGCCCCGAGCCGGGCTGCCTGGGCGTAAAAGCGCATCCCCTCCGCCTTCTGCTCTGCCCCGAAAGCGCCCTTGGTCCAGTACAGCCAGCCAAGATTGGCCGCCGCAGCCGCCGCCCGCGACGTGTCCAGCGAATAGGCCGGGCAAGGCCGCGTGGCCCGGCATTCGTTTGCAGTCGCCTTCAGAGTCCACAGCGCGGCTTCGTCACCAGCCAGGGCCTTGTCGCCCAGCGCGTTCATCTCTGTCCGCGCGGTGCTATCCCGGTCGTTCAGCTTGTCGGCTGCTGCAATTGGCGCAAACACCAGCGCCGCGATCAGTCCCAATCCCGCCAGAGTCGTCTTCATCATCATGCGTCCTGTACGATTCCCACATCGCCAGATGTGCGCACAGTCCTGTGTCTTAAAGGTAAAAACCCGCCTTCAGGGCCCGGTCATCGCCGGTCAGAAACATCCGCGGGAATCAGGATGGTCCATCGATCCGCCATCGCGGCCGGTCACCAAGCGGTAAAAGCCGGAATGCCCCATCGCCGCGATCCACACGCCGGCCAGCAGGAACAGCCAGAACAGGGCAGCGAACATGGGTTCCTCCTGCGGGCGCTCAGTCGCGCCCATTCTGATTGTTCTTGTCATCCGCGCGCCCATAGACGCCGGTGAAGCCCAGAACCGCAATGGCCAGCCCCACAACCAGGAAAATCCAGAACAAGGTGCCGAACACTTTGTGCTCCTTCCTGCCCCCTCCGTCTCAGATCAACATGGGACTATCTCAGTCTAGCACAAGGCCTTCCAGCGCCCTACCAGTCGATTGCCTCGCCCCGGCGGACGGCTTCCAGCGCCGGGCTGGCCGATCCGTCCGGCTGGTGCGTCACCAGCGGGGCCAGCAGCCGCACCGGCCCGCGCTTCAGCCCTTTGCGCCCGCGTACCAGCACCCGGCGTGCCTCTTCCCCCGGCTTGGAGGCAATCGGCAGCACGGTGATCTCGCCGGTCTGCCGGTCGAAATGGGCAAGAATGCGGGCCAGTTCCGCCGCGCGGTGGATCATCACGATGGGCGCGCGGGGCTTTGCTGCAAACGCCATCGCCTTGATCCAGCCCGCAAGGTCCAGCGTCTCGATATAGGCTGCCGTCTTGCCCTCACCCGGCGCCGAGATACGGCCCGGCTCGAAATAGGGCGGATTGGCGAAAACGAGGTCGAACCGGTTCTCATGATCGCGCACCCAGGCGGAGGCTTCGCCTGTCTCGACCGTCACCCGGCCTGCAAATCCGTTACGATCCGCCCCAGCCCGGGCGAGGTCCGCCATAGTCATGTCGAGGTCCAGCCCGGTCAGGCGTACGTCGTCCATACGATATGCCGCAGGCAGCAACGCCCCGCCACAGCCGCACCCCAGTTCCAGCGCCTCTCCGCCCGGCCGGCAGGCCAGCGCCGCCGCCAGGAGCAGGGAATCGGTCCCCGCCCGGAAGCCCTGCTCCGGCTGTACCAGATGGACCCGGCCCTGATAGACCGTATCTTCGGTGGTCATCCCTTCTCGACCCCGGCCAGTACCGCCAGGGCATGCTCCTTCACCGCCTCGCTGACCATAACGCGGCGCGGAAACGCCCCGATATTGCCTTCCACGGCAGAGATATGCCGGTCGGCCACGAAATAATCGATGCCGGCTTCCTGCAGCAGATGCTCGATATAGCTGAGCTTGATCAGGTCATTGGTCCGGAAGACTTCTTCCATCAGGACGTCGCCGCACCCCGCAGGTTGATGTCCACCGACCGCGCGTCATAGACATTCGGCCTGTCCGGTTTTTCCCCTGCGCCGATCATGATTTCCAGCACTTCAGTTGCCTTGCCGGAACTGCTGCTGCCCAGCGGGATGCCGAAACCGACACCCATCCCGACGCTGGAACGGCCATAAGAGCCGGTCGATCCGCCAATGCTGATCGATGTGCGGCTGCCTGACGGGCTGGCCGTATCGTCGGAAGAGTAGGAGTTCGTGACCTCGAACCAGTCCTTGCCCTGCTCCAGCGTGATCTCCGCCGCCCGCAGCAGCGCCCGGTCACGCGCCTTGGCCGCGTCCGTGTCTGTGTAGGAGACCCGGAACCGGTCTGCCTCGATCTGGAGGGAATCATAGCCCATGGCGCCGGATTTCGCGGCGGGCCCGTAAGGCGAAGTGCTGGCGCAGGCTGCCACCAACAGGATCGCGGAACAGAACAGAAGACGCTTCATGCCACCAATCTAACCCGCAAGCTGGCCTGCCCGCCAGCTTTTCTGTAATCACGCGTTTTTGTGCAGGTGATGCTGCGGCCCGGTGCCACGTCGTTCTTGCCTCACACCTCGCTTAAGCCTAATTGCACCTGTCTGCGACTATATCGGAGTGCTCCGTTTGACCCTGTCCCCCAAACCGAAAGGCAAATCTGCCTCCGGCTCGGTGGTGGATCGTATGCAAACGCTGGTGGCCGATGACATGGCCGAAGTCGAGAAAATCCTCGCCGCCCGCGCCGCCAGCCCTGTCGCCGTCATTCCGGATCTTTCGGGTTACATCGTTTCGGCCGGTGGCAAGCGCCTGCGCCCGATGCTGACCCTGATGGCCGCCCACGCGGTCGGCAAACCAAACAATGCCACGCACGTCCTCGCTGCGGCTGTGGAATTCATTCACACCGCCACCCTGCTGCATGACGATGTGGTGGACGAGAGCGACCTGCGCCGCGGCAAGCCCGCCGCCAAGGCGATCTGGGGCAACAGCGCCTCCATCCTCGTCGGCGACTTCCTGTTCGCCCGCGCCTTCAACCTTCTGGTCGAAACCCGCAGCTTGGACATCCTGGACAAGCTGGCCACCGCCTCCACCACGATTGCCGAAGGCGAAGTGCGCCAGCTGGCCGCCATGAACGCGCGGGACCTGCCGACAGAGGAATACCTCGCCATTGTCGAGGCGAAGACCGGCGCCCTGTTCGAAGCGGCTGCCGAATCCGGCGCCATGTCTGCCGGTGGCGACAAGTTCGCCCACGCCTTCGCCACCTATGGCAAGAATCTCGGCCTCGCCTTCCAGATCATCGACGATGTGCTGGATTATGGCGGCACGACCTCTGTCATCGGCAAGTCGGTCGGCGACGACTTCCGTGAGTGCAAGATCACCCTGCCGGTGATCATCGCCAAGCGCCGCGGCTCTGACGAGGACCGCGCCTTCTGGGATCGCGCCATGAATGTCGACACGCAGGTCGACGCAGATCTCGCCCATGCCGTGCACCTGATCCGCGCCACCGGCGCCGCCGAAGCGACCGTTCAGGAAGCCGAAGCCTATGCCGCCCTTGCCAAGGGTGCCCTGCGTCCGCTGCCGGAATCGCCCTACCGCGACGCCCTGATGGACCTCGCCGACTTCTGCGTCAGCCGCGCTTACTAGTCTTCGCGCCGCCCAAAGGGTGACGCCGGGGAAGAATTTACGCGGCCTCCAGCTTCGCTACCATCCGCTCCGGAACCAGCCAAAGTGGCCAACTATACCAGATCGGAGCGTAGGGGATGTCGGAACAGGAAGACGCACTTCAGGCAACATTCTTCGTCGACAGCGATCATGAGGCCATCCGCGCGAAGGCCAGCGATATCGCAGGCGCCAGCAAGGACGACGTGCAAACCGCCGAGCGCCTGTTCTACGCCGTCCGGGATGGCTTCCGCTATGACCCGTACAATGTCGCCACAGGGCGCAAGGCGTTCAAGGCGAGCAACATCCTCGGCGAAACCGCGACCTGGTGCGTGCCCAAGTCGATTGTGCTGACTGCGCTCGCACGGGCGTCCGGCATCCCGGCGCGTCTCGGCTTTGCCGATGTCCGCAATCACCTGACCAGCGAAAAACTCTCAGAGACGATGGGATCAGACCTCTTCGCCTGGCACGGTTACAGCGAGCTCTGGCTGGACGGCCGCTGGGTGAAGCTGTCGACTGCCTTCAACAAGGAGCTGTGCGACCGGTTCGGCGTCAAGGCACTGGAATTCGATCCCGTGGAAGGCGCGCTGATGCACCCCTTCGACCAGTCAGGCCGGCGGCACATGGAATATGTCCGCGAACGCGGCAGCTATCTGGACCTTCCGCTGGCGGACATTTTCAAGACCTTCGCGGAAGTCTACCCCGGCTGGCAAATCGGCCCGGACGGCGAAGGCATCCGCACCGGGGCAGAGCCGGCATCGAAGGATGAACGGTTCCACTAAGGCACCGCCCACCTCCGACGCCGGAAATCTCAGTCCCTACCAGAGACCGTGCTTCTGCACTTCAGCGCGGCCGACCACCATGTGGTGCACTTCGTCCGGCCCGTCGGCATAGCGCAGGTGCCGCATGTCGGCATACATGCCGGCCAGCGGGAACCATTGCGACATGCCCGCCGCGCCGTGCATCTGCATCGCCTGGTCGATGATCACACAGACTTTCTCCGGCACCATCGCCTTCACCGCGCTGACATAGACGCGCGCTTCCTTGTTGCCGAGCACGTCCATCGCCTTCGCCGCCTGAAGCACGGCAAGGCGCATGGCATTGATCTCGATCCGCGCGCGGGAGATCACTTCGAGGTTCTTGCCGAGCTTTGCGATCGGCTTGCCGAACGCCTCGCGCGTCGCAGCACGCTTGACCATCAGCTCCAGCGCGATCTCTGCCTTGCCGATGGAGCGCATGCAGTGGTGGATGCGGCCCGGCCCCAGGCGCACCTGAGAAATCTCGAAGCCGCGCCCGACGCCCAGAAGGACATTCTCCTTCGGCACACGGACATTATTGAACCGCAAGTGCATGTGGCCGCGCGGGGCATGGTCCTCGCCCATCACTTCCATGCCGCCCAGGATTTCCACGCCGGGCGTGTCCATCGGCACAAGGATCTGGGACTGCTGTTTCGACGGTTCGGCATTCGGGTCCGTCTTGACCATGACGATCATGATCTTGCATCGCGGATCCCCGGCGCCGGAAATGTAGAACTTCTCGCCATTGATGACCCATTCATCCCCGTCCAGCACAGCCGTCGTGGAGATGTTCTTGGCGTCCGATGAGGCAACATTTGGCTCCGTCATCGCATAAGCGGAGCGGATCTCGCCCCTCAGCAGCGGCTCCAGCCATTTTTCCTTCTGCGCCGGTGTGCCGACCCGTTCCAGCACTTCCATATTGCCCGTGTCCGGTGCCGAACAGTTCAGCGTTTCAGAGCCCTGCGGATACTTGCCGAGTTCCGCCGCGATATAGGCATAGTCGAGATTGCTGAGGCCCTCGCCCGTCTCGGCATCCGGCAGGAAGAAGTTCCACAGCCCCGCCTCGCGCGCCTTGGCCTTGGCGCCTTCCAGCAGCTCCAGCTGGCGCGGATGCCACGTCCAGCGGTCCGTCTTCTCCTTGTTCAACGCCTCGAACTCTTCCTGCCAGGGCGCGACATTCTCTTCGAGGTGTTTCTTCACCCGCTCGAAAAGCGGCTTCGCCTTCTCCGACATGGTCAGGTCGAACAGTTCGGTATTCAGCTCGGTCATGGTCCGTTTCCTCTCTTGCTCCTGTTTGCTGAAGCACACTCTGCGCGGCTTCAGGACAGCAGGCAACGGACCGCGAAGTCTCACCTCCTTGCAATCCAGGTACTTTTCGCGACCGTGTTATCTGGTTGTGTCAAAGACTACGACGACAATATCGTTGGAGAGCTACTTTGTGACAAAGAATGTTCTTCAGCAGGTTTCTGGGTCAGCTCCCATACCGATGAACTTGTAAATGATGATATTGTTAGCACACTGATAGATTGCAGCAATAGGGAGTACTATTGCTTGGCAGGGCCAATAATGTTTTCGCTTCCCAGAAAGCGACCTTCTGACTTCCCTCTGGAGTGGGAAATTGGAGATGGTCGGTTTCTGTTGGAAGCAACAGACGTGACTGGTGGAAAATGCGCAAGCGCCCAACATGACCGAAGTGGTTATCGGTTGTCGGTTCGACAGTCATTTCCCCACGCCAATGATCTATGCCCACAAGAGTTGGTTTATGTGCTGAATAAAACCATGGGAGTCGTACAATTGACCATCGTACCCGCAAGTCGGGATAATTCAGGAAAGTGCGTAGTGACTAGAAAGGAGACATATTCGGGGTGTTCACAGCACAATTTCTTATGGAATGGAGCTATGCGGCATTGAGAACTCGCCAAGTGTGGCATTGTCAGAGAAACCAAACTCAAGGCGGCCAATCCTGACGCCTCTCCTCGGAAAATAACGAAATCAGCCTTCTTTAAAGAGCCTGCGGCCCAGCGTGAGGCGCTGGAGGAACCATAGGGCGCAGCCGATGATCAGCAGGCCGAAGAAGGCGTAGATGGCGAGCGTGTCCGGCACGTTCATCGCCACGAGGGCGCAGGCCCAGCTGAACACCCACCAGAGCACGGCGACGGGAATATGTTTCCAGCCACTGCGCAGGAACAGCTGGTAGGCATGGTCGCGGTGCGCGGTCATGATCGAGCGGCCGTTCCTGGCTCGCCAGAACACGGTGAGGATCACATCCACCAGGAAAGGCAGGAACAGGATCGCGGCGGTCCAGATGGTCGAGACGACGCCGACAATGATGCCCGCGCCGCCGAAGAAGGCCCCGATGCCGAAGGCACCGGAATCCCCGGCATAGAGTTTTCCCGGCAGGTTCCAGGCGAGGAAGCCCAGAATGGCGAGCGCCGCCGTCACACACAGGAAGGCAAGGTCCGGCGCGGGGCCCGCCCATTCCGGCGAAGGGGCCACCCGCCACAGAACGCCCGCCGCGCCCAGCAGCATGATGGCGGAGGATCCCATGGCGAGGCCGTTCGACCCGTCCATGAAGTTCACGCCATTCATCGTGATCAGCAGCCACAGCGCCACGCCGGACATGACCAGCGGCAGCGGCAGGCTGGCGAGGCGCAGGCCCGGGTCCAGCACCGCGAAGGTGATGGCCAGCGTGCCGGTCAGCAGCAGTTTCAGCCAGGCATTCATGCCCCATTTGTCGTCCACGAAGCCGATGGCCCCGGCGGCGAGGGCGATGGCCAGCACGTTCTGCGTGCCGTTGCGCATCCAGTATTTCGACAGCAGCCCGGCCTCGCCCGCCAGCCAGGCCGACAGGGCCAGCGTGATCAGGATCGCCACCCCGCCGGAATTCGGCACGGGCGCGGCCTGAACCTTGCGGCCGCCATCCGGCGCATCCTCGATACGGATCAGGTACATCATCCCGCACAGCGCCGCCGACAGCAGCACCGGCCCCATGAAGCGGATGAAAATGATCGCTTCCCAGCTCAAACGGCATCCCCCAGCAGCGTCGCCCGCATCCACCAGTCCGGCCGCTCGGCAGCCAGACGCGCCCCGGCGCTGCGGGCGGCGTCTTCGCTCTCGAACAGGGCGAAACAGGTGGCGCCCGATCCGCTCATGCGCGCCAGCAGTGTGTCTGGCAATGCCGCAAGTGCCTCCAGCACAACGGCGATCTCGGGCACCTGCGCGATGGCCGGGGCCTGAAGGTCGTTGCGCTGGCGGCCCAGCCAGTAGACCAGGTCGTAGACCCGCTCGAAGGGTGGGCCGAAAGAAGGGACTGCGCCGAACTCATGGAAGCCCGCCCCTCCGCCCGCCGCGTCATAGGCGCGGAAGATCGGCCCTGTCGGGCAGGCCAGGCGCGGATTGACCAGCAGCGCCGGAATGCGCGGCAGGCCAGCAGCGCGGCGCACCCGCTCGCCCTCGCCCTGCATCAGCGCCACCTGCCCTTGCAGCGCGACGGGCACATCCCCGCCAAGCGCCGGGGCGACCTTGCGGGCCGCGGCCGGGTCTGTGCCCCACAGGTCTGTCAGCAGGCGAAGCGCGGCGGCCGCGTCGGCAGAGCCTCCGCCGATGCCTGCGGCGACCGGCAGGTGTTTCTCAAGGGTGAACCGGGCGCCCTGGCATGTGCCGGTCTCGGCCTGCAGGGCCCGCGCCGCGCGAAGCACGAGATTGTCATCCACTGGTCCGATATAGTCCGGATTGGTCATGCCAGGTCCGGTTATGGTCATGGACAAGTCATCGCTGATCATGACGGAGAGGCGGTCTGCGGCCTCTTCTCCGGCGAACGCGACCAGCGAATCCAGCGGGTGGCGGCCATTCGCCTGCACCGGCCCGACATGCAGGAACAGGTTCACCTTGGCCGGGGCCAGCACGCTGTAAGCATCTGTTTTCATGGGACTTAAGGACGGTTCGGCAGGGGCTGTTCAGACTCCGCCTGCACAACGGCCGGCGCGTCAGGGCCCTTCAGGAGCTTCCCCTCGATCTGCGCCCGCTCCTGCTCCGCCGGATCCAGCTTCAACGACCGCTCCCACTGGTATTTCGCCTCCAGTTTCCGGTCCGTCCGCCAGTAGGCGTCGCCCAGATGGTCGTTCAGCGTGGGGTCGCCCGGCTCAAGTTCTACAGCTTTTTCAAGGAAGTAGGTCGCCAGCTCATAGCGGCCCAGCCGGTAATAGGCCCAGCCGAGGCTGTCCGTGATGAAGCCCGAATCCGGGTCATAGGTCAGCGCCGTCCGGATCAGGTTCAGCCCCTCCTCCAGATTGATCCCCCGGTCGACATAGGCATAGCCAAGATAATTCAGCACCGCCGGACTGCGCGGCTGCAGCTCCAGCGCCAGCTTCAGGTCCATTTCCGCACCTTCCCAGTCATCCAGCGCTTCCCGCGTCGCGCCCCGCGTGAACATCAGGCGCCAGTCCACCCGCCCCTGATGGGCATCATCGCGGATCACCTCGGTCAGAAGCCGGTCAGCCTCCCGGTTGCGGGACAGCGAACGATAGATATCGGCGAGCTGGATCTGGAGCCCCCGGTCAGGATGCTTGGCCAGCGTCTGCCGCGCGACCTGCACAGCCTCATTCTCCCTGCCAAGCCGCAGCAGGGCCCAGGCAATCTGCCCGCGCGAGGCCGCATAGTACGGGGACGTTTCAGCAATACGGGAGAGCGCGCTGATCGCTTCTGTCTCACGCCCGGCCTTCTGCAGGGACTGCGCCCACAATGTGCGCGCCTCGTCCAGGTCCGGGTCGAGCGCCAGCGCGAGCACGAAATAGACAGACGCCACGTCATCATCCGTCCGCGATACCAGCGCAGCAGCGGGCACATAGACGGCGAGCGCCGCACCTTGTTGGGGCGTCAGGCGGGTCACCTCGATCTCCTGCCCAGCCTCGATCTGCCGCTGCAGGCTGTCCAGCGCGGCATTCTCCCCGACCTCATTCCGGAAGGTCTGCAACAGCTCCACCGCACGGGGCCGTTGCCCACTTGCCGCCAGCAGGCGCGCATGGGCATTCAGCCCAACGGCCAGACGCGCGCCGGACTCCCAGAGCGCATCGAACGTCTCCAGCGCGGCCTCATCCTCATGTGCAGCCAGCTGAATCAAGCCCATTGTATAGAAGGTCGCGCTGTCGAGCCGGGAATCTCCCGTCAGCGTCTGACTGAGATAGGCTTCCGCCGCCCCCGGCCCTTCGCTGTGCATGATCCGCCAGGCGGAGATCCCGCGCGCCACAGTCCGGTTGAACGGGCCGAAGCCTTCTTCCGTGAGATATGCCGCCGAAACGGAATCCTTGCCATCCGCCATGGCCTGAATGCCAAGCGTCAGGCGTACAAGTGTACCGAAATTGCCGGCACCATGCGCCTTGTCTGCCAGACGCACGGCCTGACGGTAGTCACCAGACAGGAGCGCCGAGAAAACGGCCCGTTCGGCAATGCCTGTCGATTCAGGCGCCGTATCGATTGTGGCCGCATACCGGCTGGCCGCTTCACGAGGGTCATTGGTCATCGCCGCATAGCGGGCGACCAGAAAGTCCCCCAAGGCGGCGGCATCTTCCGGCGGGGCATAGGCAGAATCGACAGAAAACCCATGCGAGCCGAACCCCGGATAGGAGGCGCATGCCGCACAGGTCAGCGACAGAAAGAAAGCGGAAACGGCCCCGGTTCGTCTCATCATGAAAGTGTCTCAGTTCGTTCCCGGCCGGGCAAGCGAATTCCCCGGATCATCAGCCCGAACGATCAGCCAACAGTTTCTCCTGCTGCAAAAAGAAGCGGTCGATCCCCCGCTTGACCGCCGCCATGGACTTTTCACGGCCGGATCGGGACTGGAGCCTGTTGGCGTCATCCCGGTTGGTCAGAAAGCCCAGCTCCAGCAGGACGGCCGGCACATCCGGCGCGAGCAGGACGTAAAAGCCTGCATTCTTGTGCGTATCGCGCAGCACGGGCCCGGCCTGCTGCAATTCCGGTAACAGCAATTCCGCAAATGCCGCTGAATGCGTCTTGGTTTCGCGTTTCACCAGATCCTTGAGGATGCCTGTGATTGATTGGGCCGTGCCGTCCTCAATGGGGATTTCCCAGTCGTTCTTGCTGGCTTCCTTGTCGATGCGGGATTCGCCACGCGCCGAGATCGTGTAGACTGACGCCCCCGAAACCGTGCTGTTGCCTGCCGCATCGGCGTGCAGCGAAATGAACAGGTTCGCGCCCCAGTTCCGGGCAAGCGTCACACGGTCTTCCAGTTCAATGAATGTATCTGTTTCGCGTGTCAGGCGAACTTCGTAGCGCGGATCAGCTTCCAGCAGTGTTTTGAGCTGAAGTGCCGCTGCCAGCGTAATGTCCTTTTCCTTCTTCCCTGTCACAGCCAGGGCGCCAGGGTCCTTGCCGCCATGACCGGCATCGACAACGACGACATATTTCTTCTGGGAAACACCAGGGCGGAGCGCTGCCACTTCGCGGCGGGTCCCCGCATCGCTGAGGGCAGCCATGGCCTTGGTCAGCTGGCGCATGTCGCGGCTGGCGACACTGGCGAAGCGGGCCTCAGACACGGTGTCGAGGTCGATAATGACCCGGTGGTCAGTTGCAGTCCCCGTTGGCGGCAGGGTCAGTACACGCGTCACCATGAGCGGACGGTCGAGGCTGAAGCGCAGCTCTGGCCCTGTCACGGCCCAGCCGGGCACGCCGCCCATGCCAGTGCCAGACCGGGCACTTGCCCCGCCGCGCAGGGGCAACACGATGGAACGACCGCTCGCCCCTTCGACCATATAGGCCCTCGGATCCTGGGCCGTATCCGTCCAGATCGTGATTCGGGTCGGTGCCCCGTTGCCGACAATGCGCACATCACGCACCTCGGCCATGGCCTGCACGGCCCCGAGACACATGGCGATCGCCAGGAAAATCACCCGAAAAATCAACATCTAGTTGATCTATTTACCACCAGAAGACAACGAAACGATTGAATGAACTGTCTCCATAGCAAATGGAACATTAACCCACGATTGACCGCAGCTAATCAGCAACAGCAGCCGATTCACGATTTGACTCTTTTCTTAGGCGAGAAAATTGGGCACTATCCGGGCCGTAGCCGGATTGTCGCGCTACAACGCAAGTTTCCTTATGACGCGCCAGCGATCCCGGCTCACCGTATACAGGTCAGCGGGCGCCGCGCTCCGGAAAGCAGAGCAAATGAACACGGGTGCCGCCCATAAATCCGCTTATTCTATGCCGCCAAGACGGCATGAAGGCGGTCGTGCCTGCACCCATCACCTCAATATACAGACCGGCCAGCTCGACTGTCTGAGGCGGAAAACGCCCGTGACAGCAGCGCCGGATCAAAAGGTTCCCATACATGAGCAAACTCATGCTGATCGACGCCGCCCACCCGGAAGAGACCCGTGTGGCGATCGTCAACAACGGGCAGGTCGACGACTTCGACTTCGAAACAACCGGTAACGAACAACTCCGCGGCAATATCTACCTGGCAAAGGTAACGCGAGTGGAGCCGTCGCTGCAGGCGGCCTTCGTCGAATATGGCGGCAACCGCCATGGCTTCCTCGCCTTCAGCGAGATCCATCCGGATTACTACCAGCTTCCGGCCGAAGACCGCGAAGCCCTCCTGCGCGAGGCTGCTGAAGAAGCCGCCGCCGCCATTGAGGATGACGACGAGGAAGACGACGAAAACGGCACATCTGCCGAGGTCGACGACGCGTCCGATGACAATGGCGAGGAAGACGAGGCAAGCGCCGAAGACGACTCGTCTGAAGAGGATGATGAGGACGAAGCCGAAGACGCTTCCGCCGAAGAAGACAGCAATGGCGAGGACGGCGAGAAGAAAGCCAAGCCTGCCAAGGCGGCCAGCCGCAAACCGGCCCGCAAATCATCCAGCCGGACCTCCATCTCCAAGCGCTACAAGATCCAGGAAGTTATCCGTCGCCGCCAGGTGATGCTGGTGCAGGTGGTGAAGGAAGAACGCGGCTCCAAAGGCGCGGCGCTGACCACCTACCTCTCCTTGGCCGGCCGTTACTCGGTTCTGATGCCGAACACGCCGCGGGGCGGCGGAATTTCCCGCAAGATCGTCAACAGCGCTGACCGCAAGCGCCTGAAATCCATCGTTTCCGAACTGGATGTGCCGGAAGGCATGGGCCTGATCGTGCGCACGGCTGGCGCCAAGCGCACCAAGGCAGAGATCAAGCGCGACTACGAATACCTCTCGAAGCTGTGGGAAACCATCGTCGAGAAGACCCTCTCTTCCGAAGCGCCAACCCTGGTCAATGCCGAAGGCGGCCTTGTCCATCGCGCCATGCGGGACATGTTCGACAAGGAGATCGAGGAAGTCCTCGTCCAAGGCGAAGATGCCTATCGCGAAGCGAAGGACCTCGCCAAGCTGATCATGCCGAGCCAGGCAAAGAAGGTTCAGCAATGGAAGGAAGAAGACCCGCTGTTCGTGTCCGAAGCGGTCGAGGAACAGCTTGATTCCATCTACTCCCCGGTCGTGCAGCTGAAGTCCGGCGGCTACCTCGTCATCAACCAGACCGAAGCGCTGGTCGCGATCGACGTGAACTCCGGCAAGGCGACCCGCGAGCGCAACATCGAGCAGACGGCTGTCCGCACAAACCTCGAAGCTGCGGAAGAAGCCTGCCGCCAGATGCGCCTGCGCGACCTGGCCGGCCTCGTCGTGATCGACTTCATCGACATGGACGAGAACAAGAACAATCGCGCCGTCGAGAAGAAGCTGAAGGAATGCCTGAAGGTCGACCGTGCCCGCGTACAGCATGGCCGGATCTCACAGTTCGGCCTGATGGAGATCTCCCGCCAGCGCCGCCGTCAGGGCGTTCTGCAGGCGACTTCAGATCCCTGCCCGTCCTGTAACGGAACCGGGCGCCGCCGCTCGATCCCGTCGGCTGCCCTGCAGCTGATCCGGGCAATTGAGGCGCGCGCAGCGACCGGCGGCCTGAAATCCATCTCGGTGAAAGCACCGACGGATGTGGCCCTCTACATCCTCAACAACAAACGCGAAGCGCTGATCGAGATCGAGCGGATGGCAGGCTTTGCCGTCTCCATCCACTCCTCGGAAGATATGCTGCCCGGCGACTTCAGCATCGACGCCGAACGCGACCCGAACGCCCGGCCGAAGAAGCGCAAGCCGCCGCGGTCGCTGCAGAAACCGTCCAAACCCGCACCGTCTGATGAGGATGATGAGGATATCGAGGACGAAGTCGACGCCGAGGAAGCGGCCGATGAGACCGACGCTGAGGAAGACGACGAGAAGAAACCGTCGCGCCGCAAGCGCCGCCGCCGCGGCGGCCGCCGCCGCAACAAGGGCGACCGAGAAACCGGCATGGAAGTTGTCGATGGGGAAGCTCCTATCGTGGCCCTGGAAGACGAGGATTCTGACGCGGAAGCCGCAGACGATGACTCGGATGATGACGAGGGCGAAGGCAGCGAAGCAACCGCCGAAGACGGCTCCGAAACAACGCGAAAGCGCCGCCGCCGGGGCCGCCGCGGTGGCCGCCGCCGCCGTCGCAGCAATGGTGACCGCACCGAAGGTTCGGAAAACGGAGACGAGAACGTGCCCTCCGATGGTGGGGCCTATCTCGACGGCCTGGCCGCCAGCGCACCACACATGCTTGACGAAGAACCGCCCGCACAGCTGGAAGGAGCGGAACCGGAAATCATGCCGGAAACCGTCGCCGAAGAAGCCGTCACCATGGTGAAGGCCGAAGCGGAAGCCGAGACAGAGGCACAGCCTGAAGAACAGGACAAACCGAAGCGCCCCCGCCGCTCCCGCACCCGCAAGAGCGAACCGAAAGAAGAGACGGTGGCTGAAGCCCCTGTTTCAGAGCCTGCATCTGAAATGAGCAACCTGCCGGAACCGGAAGTCATGCCGTCCGAAGTTGCCGCAGAGGCCGTCGAAGACGTGGCCGCCGAAGTTGAGGCAGAAGCCGTCATCGCCCATATCGAAGAGAGTGCCGCAGAACCTGCTCCTGCCCCGGAACCCGTTCCGGCAGAGACCAAAGAACCGGCCGCACCGCGTCGCACAGGCTGGTGGTCCCGCGCCAAAAAGTAAATTGGCGCCTTATTCCCAAGACAAACAAAAAGGCCGGAGCATTGCTCCGGCCTTTTTTGGGACCGTATTACGACTACGTCAGGAAGGTCAGCAACCGCCCTCAAGGATAGGAACCAGCCGCCGACGTCTGACATCAAAAAGCATGATTTGTCCGAGATAGGCCCCCTCCTTCATGTAAAACACGCGAGGCTTCTCATCGATAAGGTCATCAAGCTGCTCAAGAGTCATGGATTTGAGGTTTTCGGTGAACCGCCAAGCATCGGCTCTTGCCTCGCAAGCGTCCAAGTCTTCAAGGCACTCCCGCGCTTCATCAATTTCTGTCTTGTATGCAAGGTCACCCGCACCACTGGCCACAGGCGCAGTTGCCAGATCCCGAACGAGCTGATGATGCGCCTCTTCATACCACAATTCACATGGCACTTCGTCATCAATGAATTTCTCACCGACCTGCCGGTCAATCAGGACATCACCATTTTCATAAGTAGCAATCTGAGTAATCAGCGGCCAAATGCTTGCGCCCCCTTTTCTTGCGGCAACAAACGATGTGCGAACCTGAATTTCCTCGCCCGCGACATGCACCGTGTCAGTAAATGTCTCGTTGCAGACATCGCTGAACGGTTCGAAGCCCTCATCCGCCATCGCTAGAGGCGTCATCCACACAATCGCAAAAGTCAGAAGAGCAAACGACCTGAGCATCCCACTCAGTAACATTTTTTCCTTGGCAGCACGTATCGCCACACGGACAAATTTTCAGGATATCGAACAAAAAAGGCTGGAGCTGTGCTGCTCCAGCCTTTCAATTGGTTACGGGCGTTTGTCAGCCCATGTCCTTTATGCGGCAGCAGCCGCCTTGGTGCCGGCCGGCGGGAAACGGTCATAGAAACCTTCGCCTTTCGCGGCCATGTCGCGCAGGAGGGCTGGCGGCTCGAAGCGCTCGCCATACTTCGCAGCGAGGCGGTCAGCCTCCGCAACGAACTCCTTGATGCCCCAGATCAGATCAACATAGGAGCAGCAACCGCCCGTGAACGGCGCAAAGCCCCAAGCGAGGATCGAGCCGATATCCGCATCGCGCGCATCGGTGATCACACCTTCGTCAAAGCAGCGAGCCACTTCGATGGCCTGACGCACCAGGAAGCGGTTCGTCAGCTCCTTCTTCAGCGTCGGCGGACATTCGTCCACCTTCACTTCGATCATTTTGTTGATATCGGGCCAGAGGCGTTCCGGCTTGCCCTTTTCGTTATAGTCGTAGAAGCCCTTGCCAGCCTTGCGGCCAACGCGGCCCTGGTCTTCGACCAACCAGGCAAGGAATTGAGTACGCTCATCCCCTTGCAGGTCCACCCCAGCGGCTTCAGCCGTAGCGCGGGTCACTTTCAGACCGGTGTCGAGTCCAACAGAGTCAGACACTTCAAGCGGCCCCATCGGCATGCCGCACTGACGGCCGACATTCTCGATGATGGCTGGCTTGATGCCTTCCGCCAGCATTTCCATGCCTTCGCGCGTATAGGTGCCGAAGCAACGCGAGGTGTAGAAGCCGCGGCTGTCGTTCACAGCAATCGGCGTCTTGCGGATGGCGAGCACATAATCGATCGCCTTGGCGAGCGTTGCTTCGCTGGTTTCCTTGCCGGAGATGATCTCCACGAGGCCCATACGTTCCACCGGCGAGAAGAAGTGAATGCCGATGAAGTTTTCCGGACGCTTCGATGCCTTGGCGAGGCCCGTGATCGGCAGGGTCGAGGTGTTGGACCCGAATACGGCAGTCTCATCCAGAACGGCTTCGGCCATCTGGGTGATCTTGGCTTTGAGTTCTTCGTTTTCGAACACGGCTTCGATCACGAGATCGGCGCCTTTGACGTCGTCATAATTGTCCGTCGTGGTGATCAGGTCGAGCAGGGCATCGCCCTTCTCTTTTGTGGACTTGCCGCGCGACACATCCTTGTCGACGAGACGGCGGGAATAGTCCTTGCCCTTCTCGGCGTTCTCTTTGGAGACATCGACCAGAACCGTCGGGATGCCCGCCTTGGCCTGAACATAGGCAATACCTGCGCCCATCAGACCGGCGCCGATAACGGCGATCTTCTTGAACTCCGTCTTCGGATGACCTGCCGGACGGTTTGCGCCTTTCGACAGTTCCTGCATCGACAGGAACAGCGAACGGATCATGGCTTTCGCTTCCGGGCGCTGCTGGGTGTTGATGAAGTAGCGCGTCTCGATGCGCAGGCCGGCATCGATCGGCACCTGAATGCCTTCATAGATGCAGGACAGGATGTTCTTCTGGGCCGGGTAATTACCGTATGTCTTCGAGGCCAGCATCATGTTGGCGAACGTCGCCACCTGGCCCGCCCCCGGAGACTTGTGCGGCACACCGCCCGGAACCTTGAAGCCCTTCTCATCCCACGGCGCCTTGGCCGTCGGATTGGCTTTCACCCAGGCCTTGGCCTTGGCAACGGTTTCCGATGACGGAGCAAGTTCCTGCACCACGCCCATGGCGAGGGCCTTCTCTGCGTTGAAGCTTTCCCCCTGCAGGATCAGCGGCAGAGCAGCCTGCACACCAACGAGGCGCGGCAGGCGCTGCGTACCGCCTGCCCCTGGCAGAAGACCGATCTTTGCTTCCGGCAGGCCAAACTGCAGCTTCGGATTATCATTCGCAGCCACGCGATAGTGGCAGGCAAGCGCCACTTCGAGGCCGCCACCAAGAGCCAGACCGTTCAGCGCCACGGCCACCGGCTTGCCGCAGGTTTCCAGCTTGCGCAGCGTGCCGTTGAGGGAAAAGCCCTGTTCGAACTGCTGTTTCTTCAGTTCCGCTTCGGAGAGTTCCTTCTTCTCACCGCCACCGCCAGCGCGCTGGTTCATTTCGCCAAGGTCCGCCCCGGCGCAGAAGCCGCTCGGCTTGCCGGAGGAAATGACAAGGCCCTTGATGGCATCGTTGGACGCCACTTCCTTGGTGATCGCGATGATATCAGCAACGGCCTTGCCCGTCAGCGTGTTCATGCTGCGGCCCGGCACGTCGAACACAGCGTGTGCGATGCCGTCAGCGTCGATATCCCAACCAAATGTCTCGAGTTTCATGATACTGTATTCCGATTATTCTGTGTGAGGATTAGACGCGTTCGATGATCGTGGCGGTGCCCATGCCGGCACCGACGCAGAGCGTGATAAGGGCGGTTTCCTTGTCTGCACGCTCCAGCTCGTCCAGCATCGTACCAAGGATCATGCCGCCGGTCGCGCCAAGCGGGTGCCCCATGGCGATCGCGCCGCCATTCACGTTCATCTTGTCGTGCGGGATGTTCAGGTTCTGCATCATCAGCAGAACAACGGACGCGAAAGCTTCGTTCAGCTCGTAGAGGTCGATGTCTTCCGGGTTCATTCCGGCTTTCTTCAGAACCTTCTGGCTCACATAGGTCGGGCCAGTCAGCATGATGCCGGGCTCGGAGCCGATGGAGGCCATGGCCTTGACGCGCGCACGCGGCTTGAGGCCCAGGGCTTCACCCATTTCCTTCGAACCGAACAGGACAGCCGAAGCGCCATCCACGATGCCGGACGAGTTGCCAGCGTGGTGTACGTGGTTGATCTTCTCGACTTCCGGATAGCGCTGCTTGATGACCTCATCGAAGCCCATTGCACCCATGCCCGCGAAGGACGGTTGCAGGCCGGCCAGCGACTGCATGTCCGCATCCGGACGCATGTGCTCGTCATGGTCGAGGCGGATGCCGCCCATCTGGTCTTTCACCGGAATGATCGACTTGGCGAAGCGGCCTTCAGCCCAGGCACGCGCTGCGCGCTTCTGGCTTTCCACGGCGAAGGCATCAACATCATCGCGCGAGAAGCCGTACTTGGTGGCAATCGTATCGGCGCCAATGCCCTGCGGGGTGAAGTAAGACTTCAGGGCGATTTGCGGATCCGTCGACCAAGCCCCCCCGGAGGCCCCCATGGGCACGCGGCTCATGGCCTCAACACCGCCACCGATAGCCATGTCGGCTTCACCGGTCATGACTTTCGAAGCAGCCATGTTGCAGGCTTCCAGACCCGAGGCGCAGAAACGGTCAACCTGAACACCGGCGGTCGTTTCAGCATAATCTGCGTTCAGTACGGCGACACGGGCGATGTCCGCGCCCTGCTCGCCCACCGGCGAAACGCAGCCAAGGACAACATCGTCCACTTTGGATGTGTCGAGCTCGTTCCGGTCACGGATAGCCTGCAGCACCTGTGTCGCGAGGCTGAGGGATGTGATCTCGTGCAGCGCGCCAGAGGCTTTGCCCTTGCCGCGCGGCGTGCGGACCGCGTCATAAATATAGGCTTCAGTCATATGAGAGGCTCCTTCTCAAATCTTGGCTCAAACTGTATTCAGGTTGCCGGCTTCAGGACCGGGTTAAGGGTGAGGCTCGCGGTGGAGCGGGCAGCTTCCTTGCCGCGGGAATCGTAGAGTTCGGCTTCGGCGAACAGCATCGCCCGGCCAACATTGCGCAGGCGCGCCGCCACCTCGATAGGTCCCTTGCGGACAGGACGGAGGAAGTGCGTGTGCAGATCCACCGTCGAGGGCAGTTTCGTCTTGCCAGCCTTCATGCCAGCGAGTGCACCGATCGTATCATCCATCATGGCAACGAGATAGCCGCCCTGAATCACGCCTGCCGGATTGCAGAATTCCGGCTTGCCATCGAAACGCACCCGCATCGTCAGCTCCTTCATGTCGAGCGACAGGAGCTCAAAGCCAAGCGACGTTGAGGACGGGCTCGGCGCAGGGAAGACATCGCGGATCAGATGGCTGTCAGGCATTTCGGATTTTCTGCATTTTCTCAATCAATGCGGACATCTCTTCCATAATCTGTCCCATCCGCTCGTTGATCTGCTGTTGCATATCTGGCTCAATTTCCGGAGTGGCAGCAACTTTGAACGCCTGACATAGCCGACCTAACTCATTGCCAATTTCAGTCATTCTCGACTGAATTTCATCCAGCGTCACAGTGTCCTCGCAATCAGCATTTTCATCACTTCGTTGGCACCGCCATAGATGCGCTGGACGCGGGCGTCGGCGTACATCTGAGCGATGGGATATTCATCCATATAGCCGAAACCGCCATGCAGCTGCAGGCACTCGTCGATGATCTTGCACTGGAGATCAGAGATCCAGTATTTTGACATGGATGCCGTCGATGCATCAAGCTCGCCCTTCAGCAAAAGCTCCGTGCAGTGATCGCCGAAGACTTTGGCTACGGTACCTTCCGTCTTGCACTCAGCCAACTTGAACTGAGTGTTCTGGAAATCGAAGATTGTGCCACCGAACGCCTTGCGGTTTTTCACATATTCCACGGTCTCGTAGATGGCGCGTTCGATCATGCCCACGCCCTGAAGGCCGATGACGTGGCGTTCCTGCGGCAGTTTCTGCATCAGCTGGATGAAGCCCTTGCCTTCGACTTCGCCTAGCAGGTTCGACGCGGGCACGCGGACTTCGTCAAAGAAAAGTTCGGACGTATCGGCGGCGTGCTGGCCAACCTTTTCAAGGTTACGGCCGCGGCGGAAGCCTTCCACCTTGTCGGTTTCGACCGCGACGATGGAAATGCCCTTGGCGCCCTGAGTCGGGTCCGTCTTGGCGCAGACCAGGATCAGGTTGGCGGTCTGACCGTTGGAAATGAAGGTCTTCGAGCCATTGATAACGTACTCGTCGCCTTCGCGTTTGGCCGTTGTCTTGATGTTCTGAAGGTCAGACCCTGCGCCGGGCTCGGTCATAGCGATGGCGGTAACGATGTCTCCGTTACAAATACCGGGCAGCCAGCGGCGTTTCTGTTCTTCAGTGCCATAGGAAACGATGTAGGGCGCAATGATCGCGTTGTGCAGCGTGATGCCGAACCCGTCGATGCCCTTCCATTGCTGCTGCTCGATGATGATGGCTTCGTGGCGGAAGTCACCGCCGGCGCCGCCATACTCTTCCGGAACGGAAGCGCCGAGCAGGCCCATCTCACCCGCCTTCTTCCAGATTTCCAGTGGCACCTTTCCTTCCTTACGCCATTCCGGCACGTGGGGTGCGCACTCTTTTTCAAAGAACTGACCGACAGCATCGGAAAAAATGTCGAGCTCCTCGTCCTGACGCCAGGCAGGCTTCGGTACATTGAGTGGGCTCTGTTGCATGGTCGGTCTCCGGCTTCCCTTTATATGGTTCGCGTGTCGGCAATTGCCGCTTACGTTCACGTAAAGATGTAGCGGCCCAAACCGGCTTTTCCCAGTCCTTCCCCGGCGTCAGATATGCCGTGACTCAGGGAAAATTTTGCCGCAGGGCGCCGCCGGAAGTGTAACACACTCCCGCGACAACCCCGAGACAACTGAAATTCAGGAAATATTCGCCTTAGAAGGCTTCGGCCTCAAGCGCCATGAGCGGAGCAGCCCCCGTCTTCACTTTCGCGAGATGCGCCGCGCCATCCGGCAACAGACGCTCGACGAAATAACGCCCGGTAACCAGTTTCTGTTCGTAATAGGGCTCCTTGCCCTTATTCTCCAGCGCGACCCGAGCCATCTGCGCCCACATGAAGGCCAGCGCCGTCAGACCGAACAGGTGCAGGTAATCGTGACTGGAGGCCCCGGCATTGTTGAAGTCCGACATGCCGTTCTGCATCAGCCACATGGTGCCGTCCTGCAGCTGAGCCTTGATGGACTGCAGCCCTTCCACAAACACTGCGATGTCTGCGTTGCCTTCATTCGCCGCACAGAACTCATCAATGTCGGAGAAGAACGAGAATACCGCCCGACCGCCATTTGCTGCCAGCTTGCGGCCAACTAGGTCCAGCGCCTGAACGCCGTTGGTCCCTTCATAGATCGTAGTGATACGGCAATCGCGAACGATCTGCTCCATCCCCCACTCACGCGTAAAGCCGGAGCCGCCATGCAGCTGCAGCCCCCAGTTAGCGCATTCATATCCCTTGTGGGTCAGGTAAGCTTTCACGACCGGCGTCAGCAGCGCCATGTAGTCCGCCGATTTCTCGCGGACCTTTTCATCCTGCGCCTTGTGTTGGAGGTCAGCCTGGAACGCGGTCCAGTAAGTAAAGGCGCGGGCACCTTCGATGAAGGCCTTCTGGTCCAGAAGCATGCGGCGCACATCCGGGTGCACAATGATCGGATCCGCAGGCGTGTCCGGAGATTGCGCACCGGTCAGCGAGCGGCCCTGAAGACGGTCACGCGCAAAGTCCGCAGCATTCTGATAGGCCAGCTCCGCCTGCGACAGGCCTTGCAGACCAACGCCGAGGCGCGCCTCGTTCATCATCACGAACATGGTGCGCATGCCCTTGTGTTCCTCGCCAACGAGGAAGCCGGTCGCGCCGTCATAGTTCATCACGCAAGTCGCATTGCCGTGGATGCCCATCTTCTCCTCAAGACCACCACAGGAGCAGCTATTGCGTTCACCGAGCGAGCCATCGTCATTGACGAAATACTTCGGCACCAGGAACAGCGAGATGCCCTTGATTCCTTCCGGACCACCTTCGATGCGAGCCAGCACGAGGTGAATGATGTTCTCGGTCAGGTCCTGCTCACCACCGGAGATCCAGATCTTCTGGCCAGTGATCTTGTAGGTGCCATCCGGCTGGGGCACGGCCTTTGTCTTGATCAGTCCGAGGTCCGTGCCGCACTGCGGCTCGGTCAGGTTCATCGTGCCGGCCCATTCGGCAGACGCCATTTTGGGGCCGTACTTGGCTTTCAGCTCATCCGATCCACCAGCCATCAGCGCCTGGAAAGCCCCGTGGGTCAGCCCCGGATACATGCCGAACGCCATGTTCGAGGAGGACACCATTTCCGTCCAGGCGATGTTCACCACATGGGGCAGACCCTGCCCGCCCATTTCCGGATCAACTGACAGGAGCGGCCAGCCGCCCTCGACCAGCTGTTTGTAAGCATTCGGGAAGCCATCCGGCGTCTTCACACTTGCATCATCGTTGCGAATACAGCCCTGACGATCGCCCACTGCATTCAGCGGATAGAGCACCTCCTTGGCGAACTTGCCGCCTTCTTCCAGGATTGCGTCCACCAGATCCGGCGTCACTTCCTCAAAGCCGGGCAGGTTCGAATAATTCTGGATCTGAAGCACTTCCTGAAGAATGAAGCGCATGTCGCGGATCGGGGCGTCGTAACGAGGCATATGTGCATGTCCTTTAATGCGTGAAGGGCGTCTGCCACTTGCGTAGCGCGCCCTTCTGGAAATGTCTTTCTAGACTGACGGAAACCCGCCTTACAGATCAGACTTCGTCAAGCTGACGCCGTGCCACAGCCTCATATGCAGCAGCCTGGCGCTTGCCCTCTTCCGTCGGGCCGACCTGGTCGACCAGGCCTTCCAGCCAGACAATGCCCTTGCGAAGTTCGCCAAGTGCGGTGTCGATATCTTCTCGCTGGACTTCCAGCTCTTTCACCTGCTTGCGGAATTTCTCCAGCATCATGCGCGTCTGCGCCCGCTTGCCGTCATTCAGCGCGTAGAGATCGAGGATCTCCCGGATGTCGGCCAGCGGCAAACCAAGACGCTTGAGGCGGACGATGATCGTCAGCCGTGCGCGGTCACGGTTCGAATAGACCCGCATCATGCCGTCGCGCGCCGGGTGCAGCATGTCTTTGTCTTCATAGAAACGCAGGGCCCGCGGTGTCACCCCGAACTCCCGGGCGAGTTCAGAGATCGTGTAGGTGCGAGAATCTGCAGCGGAAATCGAGGGGTGCTTGTGTGACATAGGGTCAGCTTAGATCAGAGCTTACGCGAACGTCAACGTAAACTTAGAATAAATTTTGCGCCATCAGGCCAGTTCAACCGTACTTAGCTGGAAATTACCCCCCGGTTACAAGGTTAAGCGGAAATCTTTACCTTTAACCTCCCCTTAAGACGGCACCTGCCATCAAACATGGGGAAAATGAACAAATCTGCCCGTTTTGTTAACCGGCGCGGATGGGCTGCCAGGAGTATGGGGATGAGCCAGTCAGGGACATGGGCCGCGAGGGGAATCGACCAGCGCGCCCGCGAGGCCGCGCGGGAGGCTGCCCGTTCGGAAGGGCTGACCTTGGGCGAATATCTCGATCGGCTGATGAAAGTCCCCGCAGCGGAGCTTCAACCCAATGAAGTGCCCGGCCAGAAAGATTCGCACCGTCCGCGCCCCGATTCAGCAAATGAGGCACTCGAACGGCTGACGCGCCGGATCGAGGCAACGGAAGCCCGCTCGGCCATGGCCATCACCAACATGGACAACACGATCCATGATCTGGTGGACCGGCTGGAAGATAACCAGCAGACGACCGCCGCCATTGCAGGCCATGTCGAAGGCGTGATTGATCAGCTGCGGGAAACCCACGAGGCGTTGAAACAAAAAGTACGCCGACTGGAAGAAGAGGATTCCCAGCAGGACAACCTGGAAGCCCTCAAGGCGCTTGAAAACGCGCTCGGGAAGCTGGCCAGCCACGTTTATGAAGAGAACGAACTCGCCCAGCAGGAGACGCAGGCCATCAAGGGCCGGGTCGAATCCGGCTTCATGGATATCATCGAACGTGTTGAATCCATGGAGACGCAGGTTGAAGCCAGCCGGAACGAGACTGCCGAACAGATCAAGCAAGGCGTCGAGCAGGCTGCTTTGCGCGCTGCGGGTGTCGCTCGCCAGGTTTCCGAGCGCATGGACGGCCTTGAAACCAAGTTTCAGGAGCGTCTGGCGGCCCTCGACAGCAGCGAGGAACGTCTCGGTGCAACAGAAACGAGGCTCGAAGCGGTCGAAACAGACGTCTCTGGCGCTCTCGGTTCACTGGATATGCGGTTCGATCAGATTCAGAACCGCCTGACCCGCGCGGAAACCACTACCGACGCAGCACTGAAGAACCTTGAAACGACGGTGTCCAGCCTCGACGAGCGCATCGGCGACGTCACCAGCAAGATGGATCCCGATCTGGCGACCCGCCTGCGGAGCGAATTTGAAACCCGCTTCGAGGAGATGATGGCTTCCGTGCGCGACACCGTAGACGCGGTACGCCAGGAACTCGCTGAAGAAATCACCCGCACGGCCACTGCCCCGGCCGATGAAGCCATCTCCGAGATGAAAGAAGCGCTCGGCGACATGCAGGAGCGCCTGGAGGCAAGCGAAGCGCGCGGTGAAGCCGCTGCCAGCGAAGCAGTGCGCGAAGAAATCGAACGCCTCGGCAAAACCGTCAGCAGCCGGATTGATGAGCTTGCCGAAGACCTCACCCAACGTGTTCATGATAGTGAAGCCCGCAGCGCCGAAGCCATCGAGCAAATCGGCGATCAGGTTGCTGCAGCGAATAATCGCCTGCAGTTGCGCCAGAACGAAGCCATCAAGACACTTGCTGAGCAGGTTGACGAGAATCGCCGCAAGACGGATGCACTTCTGTCTGAAGCACTGACCAGCGTGTCGGAGCGTCTGGACCAGATGCAGTTCCAGGCGAATGAGTCCCTTTCACCCGTGCAGAAAGCGATCGCCATGCTGGCGTCTCGCCTGGAAAGCCTGGAAGACAGTACGGCGCAATCCAGCGTTTCAGATGCCCCCGCCATGTCCGTGAGCGAGCTTCCGGAAGCTGAAGACGTCCTCCTTGATGACAATGAACTCGAGGCATTTGGCGCATCTGGCGATTTTGAAAACTTCAAGGATTTCGACACGTTCGATACCTTCGCAGAGTTCAACGACACCGATCATGCTGATGCACAAGCCGAACCTGTTGTATCCCTGCCCAGCGAAGCAATCCCCGCTGATGGTACACTTGATGTTGCGGGAGCACCGACCGACACGGATGATGATGCCGTCGCCTTCGAGGATGAGGCTGAATATACCGCAGATACGGTAGACACAGACGACACGGATGTCTTCGAAGCGGGCATCGAATCCTGGGAATCTGCACCGGAAGAAAGCGCCACCGACGATCCCTTCGATTCCTTCGAGGATGACTTCGATGCAATCCGCGCTGCTGTTGAGGGATTGAGCTTTGCAACGCAAGACGAGGGAGCCATCAACGCCCCCGGCACGCTTGCTGAGAATGATACGGACAGCGCAGATTCGTTGAGCACACTGGATGGCTTGGAAGGCCTTGATGAGGCTCATACGGAAGCCCGGGAATCCGACATTTTCGACGATGAAGAGTTCGAAAGCCTTGAACTGCCTTCGGCAGAAGCGCCCGCCGTTGAAGAAGAGCTGCAAGCCGAGGGCGATGCTGATCTGGAGACTGAGAAACAACTCGATGCGGACACGGCCGACTACCTGACCCGCGCCCGCAGGGCAGCAATGGCCGCAACCTCCAGCAAGGGCACCGCTCAACCCGCCCGCTCCTCCACGCGTCCCTCGGTCAAAATGATCTCAAGCGGTGGCAGCAGCCGACTGCCCCTGATCGCAGCCGCCTCAGCAGTGGCCGTCGCGGGTGTGGCTGCGGGTGGCTATCTCTACCTTCGTGGAAAGCAGGAAGCCCCAGCCCTCTCCACCCCCGTCAGCACCTATGTCGATCCGGAAACCACGGACGCCGCCGCTTCCTCACTCGCGATCAACGAAGAGGCCGTTGCGGAGGAAGAAGATCTGTCAGCGGCAGAAATTGAGCAAGACCTGTTCGAAGAGCCTGCGCCTTCACCACAACAGGCCCAGTACGCCGCAATTCCTCCGGTTGTGACCGTTCAGGCGGCTGCAGCCTCCGGCAACTATATTGCCCAGTACCAGCTGGCACAGGAAAAACTGACCTCCGGCGATTATGCCGATGGCGCCGACCTGATGCGCAAAGCTGCCCAGAAGGGGCTGCCAATTGCGCAATATGCACTTGCCAAGCTGCATGAGCGTGGCACGGGTGTTCCCAAAGACCTCACCCTCGCGCGCGAGTGGACAGAGAAAGCCGCTGCTGGCGGGAACGTAAAAGCCATGCATGACCTGGCCGTGTTCATGGCCGAAGGCGAAGGCGGCGAGCAGACCTATGCCGGCGCCGTCGAATGGTTCCGGAAAGGCGCTGAATATGGCGTTGTCGACAGCCAGTACAATCTGGGCGTCCTCTATGAGCAAGGCCTTGGCATCAGCCCCAACCTGACAGAATCGCTGTTCTGGTTTGATGTGGCCAATCGCAATGGGGATGGCGGTGCACCTGCCAAGATTTCCGAACTGATCGAACGCGTCTCGCCGGAAGCCGCTGCCCAGGCACGCAGCCGCGCCGCCAGCTGGCAGCCCGCCGCCGCGAATGCCATCGCCAATGGCCGCTTCGGTGCCCAGCCCTGGAACATTGGCAATCCGCTTCAGGTCCAGGCTGTCCAGAAAGCTCTGAACGCCCTCGGCTACGCTGCCGGTACGCCTGATGGCATCATGGGCAATGGGACGGCCATGGCAATCCGTGACTACCAGCGCGCCAACGGCCTGCCAGTGACAGGCACGGTGACGGCAGAACTGATCGACAGACTGAACGCCGGCGCATCATATGGCGGCTGATCTCACCCGCCCTTACGGTTTCACATAAGCGTAAGGGCGGTCTTTCTTGTCCAGTGACAGATAACGATCACGCAATGCTGTCTGGCGTGAAGTCATGTCCTGCTGTTCGCCATCGATGAAGACAGCATCAGCATTGGTTGTCACCTCAAGCGGATCGCCATCCCACGCGACGACATCAGCATGCGCCCCAGGCGCCAGAATACCGTAGCCAGACAGTCCATAGATTGCCGCCGGCGTAATGGTCAGCGCCTTCATCGCCTCATCCCAGTCCATGCCGTTGGCGACGGCATTACCAGCGATCTGTGTCATCAGGCGCGCAAGGTGAGTTGAATCATCCAGATTGACGATCGCAACCGGCACACCCGCCTTACTGAGGCGCGCTGCATTTTCCTGCGTTGCCGCGAGCTGGGAGAAGCTGGACGGCAAATTGGAAAAGCCATCAACAATGACCGGGATCTTCATCTTCGCCAGCCGGTCCGCCACACGCCAGCCCTCATCAGCGCCGAGAATGGCAAACTTCAGGTTCCGGTTGGACTCGGCGAGATCCATGACAGCGTTCAGGTCTGACGCGCTGCGGGCATCGATCAGGATCAGTTGACGGCCGCGGGCAGCAGGCGCGAGCGCCTCTGCATCCCGGCGGGACAGGACATCCCCCTCCCCGCCTGCAATGTAACGCGTGGGATAGGCGCGGGCATCTTCGAATGCGGCACGCAACTGGGCCCAGGCCGCCGGACGCGAACCGCCAGCCAGCCCGGCGCCCCCCTCACCAAGCGTGATGAAGGTAAAGGCGTCAGACTTGATATCCGTATCCTGAGCGCCACTTGTATCAGCGATAAAGCCCTGGCCTGCGAAGAGGTTCGTAGAAGGCTGCGGGGCAACTGCCACGCGCGTTACCCCGCCAAGACGGCTGACATCGACCGCGGTATCATCAGGATTGAAGCCATCAGAGGCATCCAGAGAAGCGGAAAAGCCCGACATGGCCGCAACGGCATCATTGGTCGAGTCTTCGGCGTCGACCTCGATAATGCCCGTGCGCGAGAAAGCGGAAATCAGTCCTGGCGTCACCCATTCGGCGCTGATCACCGTAGCGCCTTCGGGCTTCGGCGTCGTCGATGGGCCGACTGCGGCGATCACGCCGTCGCGAATGACCACGACGCCATTTTCGATCATGCCGGCACCGGTGCCAGTCCACACCTTCTTGCCTTCGAGGACATAGGTTTCAGCCGAGGCGCCCATGGCGGCCACAGCGGCAATAGCGACACCTGCCATCAGCTTGCGGATCATTTCATGTCTCCTTCGCCAGGCTGGCCGAGTTCAAAGTCCCGCACGGGGCGGAAGGCGGCATCATTGCGGTCATACATGAGCGCGCCATCGATATAGACTTGGTCGGCCTTGGTGTAGACGCTGAACGGATTGCCGGACCAGATCACCACATCGGCCATCTTGCCGGGTTTCAGCGATCCAGTTCGGTCAGCGATGCCAAGCGACTTGGCCGGGTTCAGCGACAGCCACTCCCACGCTGTCTCGATGGGGATGTCTATGCCGACCCGCTTCCCGTCTGCCCAGGCCTTGGCGGCTTCCTGATTGAGGCGCTGGATGCCGATGTCGCTGTCGGAGTGCACGATCGTACAGGCCCCCGCATTGGCGACCATCGGAATATTCTCCGGAATTCCATCATAGGCTTCCATCTTGAAGCCCCACCAGTCGGCCCACATGGAGGAGCAAGCCCCGTAATCTGCCAGCTTGTCGGCAATCTTGTAGCTCTCGACAGCGTGGTGGAAGGAGGTGACCTTGTAGCCGAACTCCTTCGACATATCCATGATCTGCGCCATTTCATCGGCGCGGTAGCAATGCATGTGAACGAGGATTTCACCGGCCAGCACACCGGCCAGCGTATCGAGTTCAAGGTCACGCGCCGGCATCTCGCCGCCTTCGGCGGAATACTTGTCCCATTTGCGCTTGTACTCGGCCGCCTTGATCCAGGCCGCCCGGTAGCCCGCCATATTGCCCATCCGCGAGAAAGGCGCACCTCCGGGGAAAGAGCCATTGCCGTAGCCGTAGACCCGTTTCGGGTTTTCCCCGCAGGCCATTTTCAGCGTGTAGGGGGCGTTCGGAAACTTCATTCCCTGAACGGTTCGTGCCGGCACATTCTTGAGCGTCACGCCGCGCCCGCCAAACAGGTTCGCACTGCCCGGCAGGATCTGCAGGGAGGTCACCCCCCCGGCCAGCGCCCGGCCAAAACCCGGGTCCTGAGGCCAGACACCATGCTCGACCCAGACCTCTGACGTCACGGGGCCGGAAACCTCGTTGCCGTCCTGGTGTGCCGAAACAGACGGGGATGGATAAGCGCCAAGGTGGCTGTGATTGTCGATGATACCCGGCGTGACCCAGCGGCCAGCCGCATCGATCACTGTCGCCCCTTCAGGCGCCTGCAGATCCTTGCCGATGGCGGAGATCTTGCCATTCTGAAGAAGCAGGCTGCCATCTTCGATCTTCGCGCCTTCACCATCCAGAATGGTTGCATGCGTTATCAGGACAGGCGCGTTGGGAAAGGCCTCATAAGTTGACGGATAGGGATTGGGACTGAATGGCTCGTTCGGTGTGAAGGGCTTGATCGCCGGGCCATCCCCCTCTCCGCTGCCACCACATGCTGCCAGAAAAATGGCCCCTGCGGCCAAAGCCGCCCAATTCCGTCTTGTCATAATATGTCGCCCCGGTGCTTCCCGTTTCGTGCTGCCACCATAGAGCGCGGATCACGCCACGCTGCAAGGGATGCGACAGGAATCAGTCGGCGCTGGCCTGCAGGTTGTCCCGTTTGTCACGGCCGAAAACGAGGCGCATCAGCCAGTTAGGCGCAAACCGTTCGACCCGCGGATGCCGGGCCATGATGCCCTCCATCCAGCGCCGCCCCCAGACCGAGTTACGGCCAAGCAGGATGACACCTAT
This sequence comes from Rhodobacterales bacterium, assembly GCA_014763715.1. GTDB lineage: Bacteria > Pseudomonadota > Alphaproteobacteria > Caulobacterales > Hyphomonadaceae > Hyphomonas. The sequence continues at coordinate 46,131 of JACXUV010000036.1, forward strand.
AATTGCGATCGGCAGGCCAATCGGCAGGAACGGCGTCGCCATGCCGATCGGGATCGCCACGGCTATATGTACCAGCCCCACAACCGCCAGCATTTGCCGGAAGGCACCCCGCACATGCCGACGGGCCGCGTCAAAAGGCTTCTGCAATGAGCCGGCGGGGGTATCAGTCATGGGCGGTTCTGTTGAAGTCATGATCGGGATATGGGTTCAGAGCAAATTCATTGCCAAGTAAAATCACTTCCATGTGTCCAAACTCTGGCAACCAAGTTGCGCCATTGCTACACCTTTCCGCAGAAAGTGACTGGCGAAAGGGGCGCCGGACAGCGAGGATGAGATGAAACTGCAGTCTATCCAGGCGCTCCGCGGCGTCGCGGCACTGCTTGTAGCACTTTCTCACCTCCATATGCTCGAGCTGAGATCCATCTCTGACAATGGCCTGGCTGAGCCGGGCTGGGTCGGTGGGCTGTTCATCAATGGCTTTGCCGGGGTCGATCTCTTTTTCGTGATTTCCGGTTTCATAATGGTCTTCGTCACGCAGAACACAGGGACGGGCCGCAGACAGGCCGCGGACTTCCTGTTTGCACGCGTCACACGGATCTATCCGGTCTGGTGGGCCTTTGCAGGTTGTATGACGATCTATGTGTTCACCGCACATGGGCTTTCGGGACAAAGCCCCACATGGCTCAAGGCGACCAATGGCCAGCCCCTTGTTCCCTTCCTGGTGAAATCCTTCCTGCTGGTCCCTCAACCGGCCTTTCCCATCCTGAATGTCGGCTGGACGCTCGTACACGAAGTCTATTTCTATCTTGTCTTCAGCCTGTTCATGCTGATGCCACGCAGACTGCTTCCGGTCTTGCTGGTCTTATGGGCAACTGTCGTGATCATAGGCTCTGCGATGGGGTACTCCCATCCTGCGGCCACGACATGGCTATCGCTGGCCGTTCACCCGATGACCCTGGAGTTCATTCTCGGGGCCTTTGCGGGCCTTGCTGTTACAAAGGGCCTGATCTGGCGCAGCGGTATACTGACCCTCTTGGCTACGCTCTGGCTTTTTGCGGCCTTGTGTGTTCTGGGAGAGCAAACACCGGCGCTAATCCACTGGAAGCGTGTGCTATGGTTTGGCCTTCCGGCCGCGCTGCTGGTTTACGCGTTTTCATGTCTCGACATTCAAAAGCGTCAAGCATGGCTTTTCCCGGCCCTGGTCGGCGGCCTGGTGACGCTCATACTCTTCCAGATGACAGGCCTGGACGGCAACAGCCCTGACGCGGCCAGACGGGATGCAACCTTGTTGTCTGTCACGGTCGGCGGCATCGCCATGCTTGTCGTCATCTGGTTCGGTTGGCTTCTCGGACAGGGCGCCCCCGAACTTCTACTTCGCTTGCGATCAAGCCTGAAACCACTGCTCTCCATTGCCGTGAAGCTCGGTGACTGGTCGTTTTCGCTCTATCTCTGCCACCTGATTGTCCTGAGTGCCGTGCGCAAGGTCTTCGAAGTTCTGGGCCGGAGTGAAAGCCTCGCGCCATTCTTCCGCCTTGGTCACCCCGGCTTGCTGGACAACATCCTCTATGTAGTCCTCGGGATGGCCGTCACCATCACGGCATCCTGGGTCAGTTACCGGATGTACGAGCATCCGGTGTCCGTGCTGTTCGGACACCTGCGCAAAAAACTGTTCCGCCGGGACCGGACAGAGCCAGTCCCGGCCTGAACGTTTAGACTACTCTGCAGCGACCGGCGGGGCCTCTTCAGGCTCCACCCATTTCAGCACAGGCTTGCGGGCCGCCTTCGTTTCATCCAGGCGGCGCATCGGCGCCAGGTAAGGCGCGCCTTTCAGCGTCTCGTCGCCCTGTGCCGCGCGGCGGGCGATGGATTCCAGCGCGTCGCAGAAACGGTCCAGCTCCGCCTTCGACTCCGACTCCGTCGGCTCGATCAGCATGGCGCCATGGACGACCAGCGGGAAGTACATCGTCATCGGATGGTATCCCTCGTCGATCAGTGCCTTGGCGATGTCGATGGTCTCGATACCTTCCGCCGTGAATGCATCAGAGAACAGCGCCTCGTGCATGCAATAGCC
>JACXUV010000037.1 GCA_014763715.1 Rhodobacterales bacterium
CCAAGGTCTTTCAGGTGCACATGGCCGGGCACGAACTGGGTAAAGGAGTTCACCACCGCGATAATCGGCTTGCCGAAATCGCTGTCCTTCATGCCTGTCGCGCGCCAAAGGCCGCGGGCGCCGGCCATGTTGCGGCCATGGGTCGAAGTGCGTGAACGGTAAAGGATTGCCACTTTGTGCCTCTTTTTCAGTGCTCCGGCAGGGGATTACCCGCCGGGTCCGTGATTATCAATCATGACGGAGGGGGAACGGCCAGCCCCGGAGGGCTGTCCGGACGGTTGGCCCGGCCTATTCCGCGTCAGCCTTGACCGTGGCCATGCGCTGCATGCCGGCAATCACAGGTGCCAGCCGGGCGCGTGCCGCTTCATAGGCTTCCTGTCCGACGGAGGGGATATAACGGGCCTCAATTTCGTCGAGATACCGCTCGTCGCCATCGGCGCAGATACAGACCACGCGGCTGGGCTTGTCCTGACGCGAGAGCCATTCGATGGCGCCGAGCATGACCCCGACACTGGAAAGGCCGACTTTCGAAAGCCCATGCTCGTGCAGCAGGGTGAAGGCGGCGAGCGCGGAGGCTTCATCCATGCGGATCATGCCCGGCTCGGGCTTCATGCCGGCAAAGGAGGAGCGGCGCTGGCTGCCAAAGGCCGGGATCTTCAGCTTTTCCGTGCTGCCCGAAGGGCTGTCGAGGAAGGCATTGGAGCTTTCCGGCTCGACCAGGCAGAGCTGCGTCCGGGACGGATGGGCCTTCAGATAGTCGGCAAACCCGCGCGAGGTACCGCCGGAAGAAGAGGTCATGAACACCGCATCAAAGGGGCCGTCAGCAAACACTTCCGGCGCAGTCCAGTTCTGGTGGGCGGCCGGGTTCAGCGGATTGGAATACTGGTCCAGGAAGACCGAACCGTCCTGCTGGCCGATTTCACCGGCCACGCGCATGCGGGCAGCATTCGCGGTTTCACCGGGCTTCGGCTCAGCGATGACGAGACGCGCGCCGGAGCCTTCGATCTGGGCGGCATTGTGCGCGCTGATGGAGGCAGACGACACGATGGTCGCCCCAATGCCCATCCGCTCGCAGATGCAGGCCAGGGCGTTGCCGTAATTCCCGGAGGACGCATCGACGACAGCTTTGACCGGTCCGGTCTTCTCGATGGTCTTCGAGAGGATGTACCAGGCGACGCGGTCTTTCACCGAGCCGAACTCGTTGCAATGCTCTTCCTTCACGAGCAATTCATGTGTGTGGGCGCCCAGCTTGATCCTGTAGGAGGTCAGCGGCGTATGGCCAATTTTGAAGGGACAATCAGCGACGGCGGTCGTAAATGGCATTTGCCTGCCTCAGTCTGCGTTTCGCAATGCAACATAGCTAGCAGGCCGGAAGCCTCACGCAAATGTGACAACTGCGTTCGGTATCATTGCATTTTCGTATGCCTCGCCGGACGGCGAGGGTGTGCGATCGGCAGTTTGCCTAGTGCGCCTCGGCCCAGTTGGCGGCGGCGCGGGCGTCAACTTCCAGCGGAACCGACAGATTCAGCGCGGGACTTGCGGCGGACTGCATCGTTTCCTTCGTCACCTGGATCAGCTTCTCGGCTTCCTTTTCGGGGCACTCGAAGATGAGTTCGTCGTGCACCTGCAACAGCATCTTCGCCTTGAGGCCCGCCTTCGCGAGCGCCTCCGGCATGCGAATCATCGCGCGCTTGATGATGTCGGCGGCAGAGCCCTGGATGGGGGCGTTGATGGCCTGACGCTCGGCAAAGGCTTTCTGCGGGCCCTTGGACTGGATGCCGGCAAGGTGCACCTTGCGGCCGAAGGCAGTCTGCACATAGCCGTGTTCCTTCGCGAATGCCTTGGTCTCGTCCATGTAGGTTCGGATGCCGGGGAAGCGCTTGAAATAGGTCTTGATGTAATCGGCGGCCTCAGACTGCGGGATGCCCAGCTGGCGGGCGAGGCCGAAGCCCGAAATGCCATAGATGATCCCGAAATTGATCGCCTTGGCCCGGCGGCGGACCATTGGGTCCATGCCTTCGATGGGGACGCCGAACATCTCGCTGGCTGTCATGGCGTGAATGTCCAGCCCTTCAAGGAAGGCCTCCTTCAGGTTTGGGATATCGGCCATGTGGGCCAGTACGCGCAGCTCGATCTGGCTGTAGTCGGCGCTGACAAGCGTGTTGCCTTCATCGGCGATAAACGCCTCGCGGATCTTGCGGCCTTCCTCGGTCCGTACCGGGATGTTCTGCAGGTTCGGATCTGTGGAGGAAAGGCGCCCGGTTTGCGCGACCGCCATGGAGAAGCTGGTGTGGACGCGGCCGGTTTTCTTGTCGATGGCGGCCTGCAGCGCCTCGGTATAGGTGGAGCGCAGCTTGGACAGGGTGCGCCAGTCAACGATGGTGCGCGGCAGATCATGTCCTTCCGCGGCGAGGCCTTCCAGCACGTCCGCATCGGTGACCCAGGCGCCGGTCTTGGTTTTTTTGCCGCCTTCGATCCCCATCTTGTCGAACAGGATTTCGCCAAGCTGTTTGGGGCTGCCGATATTGAATTCCTCGCCCGCCTGCTCATAAGCTTCAGCCTCCAGCGCGGCCATGCGCTGGGAGAAGTCTGCCGACAGGCGGGAAAGCTTGTCGCGGTCCACCTTGATGCCTTCGCGTTCCATCGCGGCGAGCACGGGCACAAGCGGGCGCTCCTCCGTCTCGTAGACGGTGGTGACCTTTTCCTTATGCAGAAGAGGCTTGAAGGTTTGCCACAGGCGCAAAGTCACATCGGCGTCTTCCGCGGCGTATTCGGTGGCCTTGTCCAGTGCCACGCGATCAAAGCTGAGCTGGGACTTTCCGGTCCCGACGACGTCCTTGAAAGAAAGCGGTTTGTGCCCGAGATATTTCTCCGACAGAAGGTCCATGCCGTGACTATGCTTGCCCGCGTTCAGGACATAGGAGAGCAGCATCGTGTCGTCGATTGGCGCGACATGAATACCATGCTGGGCGAAGACGTTGAGGTCATACTTGATGTTCTGGCCGATCTTCAGGACGGCATCGTTTTCCAGCAGCGGCTTCAGCACCTTGATGGCGTCTTTCAGGCGGACCTGGCGGGGTGGGTCGGCGCCGAACATGTCGCCATCGCCGGCATCGTTCGGATCGACATGGCCAAGCGGGATATAACAGGCCTCTCCCGGTGAGAGGGCCAGCGACACGCCAACAAGGTTTGCCGCGACGGAGTCGAGACTGTCGGTCTCTGTGTCGACGGCGACATAGCCTTGCTTCGTGGCGCGGGCGATCCAATCTTCCAGATCCTTGAAGTCGCGCACGCAGACATATTTGGAGCGGTCGATCGGATCTTCCGCTGGCGGAGCAGCTTCCAGAGCGCCTTCCTTTTCCATCATTTCGCGCACGCGGCGCGTGATGGTCCGGAACTCCATTTCTTCCAGGAAGCTCAGCAGCGTGTCGGGATCAGGATCCTGTACGGCGAGATCTTCCAGTTTCACCTGTAGCGGCACATCATCCTTCAGGGTGACGAGGTCGCGGGAGAGGCGGATCTGGTCGGCGAAATTGATCAGCGTTTCGCGGCGCTTTGGCTGCTTGATCTCTTCGGCACGGGCCAGAAGCGTATCGAGGTCACCATAGGTTTCCAGCAGTTGGGCGGCGGTCTTCACGCCAATGCCGGGTGCGCCCGGCACATTGTCCACGCTGTCGCCCGCAAGGGACTGGACGTCGATCACCCTTTCCGGGCCGACACCGAATTTCTCGATGACTTCCTGGCGGCCCATCGTCTTGTTCTTCATCGTGTCGAGCATGACGATGTGATCGGAGACGAGCTGCATCAGGTCCTTGTCGGACGAGACGATGGTGACGCGCGCACCTTTTGCTTCTGCCTGGCGGGCATAGGTGGCGATCAGGTCGTCAGCCTCGAAGCCCTCAAGCTCGATCGCATGGGCCGCGAAGGCCTCGGCCGCGCGGCGGACCAGCGGGAATTGCGGACGCAGTTCTTCTGGCGGTTCGTCACGGTTTGCCTTGTATTGGTCGTACAGCTCGTTCCGGAACGTGTGCGAGGACGCATCGAAGATGCAGGCAAAGTGGGTGGGCCGTTCTTCGCCCTTCAGATCTTCCAGCAGCTTGAACAGCATGTTGCAGAAGCCGCTCACCGCACCGATCGGCAGGCCGTCGGACGAGCGGGTCAGCGGCGGCAGGGCATGGAAGGCCCGGAAAATATAGGCGCTGGCATCGACCAGATAGAGGTGGCTGTCCTTGGTGACGGGGGCGGTGGCCATGGGCGAGAATCCTTTGTTGCCGTTGGTTTACCCGCCAGAGCGTGGCGCGTCACCCGCCGGGTAAGTGTTGGGCGATTCTGCTTGTGGAAAGCCTTCCGCTGGGTAAGGTCACCAAAAACATATTCAGGGAGGAATAGGAAATGAGCGGATCTGACAGCAGAACGCCCTGGCATCTGTGGGTGGTCGGCGGGCTTGGCGTGTTGTGGAACGGGTTTGGCTGTTTCGACTTCACCATGACCGCCACGAAGAATGCTGCCTATCTGGAGCCATATCCGAAGGAAATGCTGGATTACTGGCTCAACATGCCGGTGTGGATGTGGCTGCTCTGGGCGATTGGCGTGTTCGGCGGGCTGGCGGGCAGCCTGGCCCTGCTGGCGCGGCGCAAGCTCGCCTATCCGCTGTTCTTTGCGTCTTTCCTCGCAGCAGCCGTCAGCATGGCGCTTGGCTATGCCGACAAGGACGCCCCGCGCATGGAGGGTGCCGAGGTGATGAGCGTCGTCATTCTCGCCATAGCCTTGTTGCTGGTGCTCTATGCCCGTTGGTTATCCCGCGGGGACACCTTGCGCTGATCGGCCAAGCCTCTAGCGTCTCTCCAAAAGGGAGGAAGATATGACCGAGATGAACAAGACTTGGGTGCTGCGCAACCGGCCGGTCGGCGAGATCAAGGAAGGCGACCTTGAATTGGTCGAGACACCGTTTGAGCCGCTGGAGGAAGGGCAGGTTCGCGCGAAGATGATCTATCTGTCGCTTGATCCGACCAACCGGATCTGGATGAGCGACATGGATGCCTACCTGCCGCCGGTCGGGATTGGCGACCCGATGCGGGGAAGTGGCCTGGCCGTCGTGGTCGACAGCCGGAGCGAGCATCTCAAGCCCGGTGATATCGTGAATACAGGCCTTGGCGCGTGGACCCTGTATCCGGTCCTGCAAGGGGATACGCTCACGCCGCTGCCGAAACTGCCGGGCGTGCCACTGACGGCGTTTATGGGGCCGCTCGGCGCGACAGGCATGACGGCCTATTTCGGCCTGATGGATATTGGCAAGCCGAAGGCGGGCGAAACCGTGGTCGTGTCGGCGGCTGCGGGCGCGGTCGGCTCCATGGTGGGACAGATCGCGAAGATCCAGGGCTGCCGTGTGGTGGGTATTGCAGGCAGCGAAGACAAGTGCCGCTGGCTGACAGAAGTGGCCGGCTTCGATGCGGCCATCAACTACAAGACCGAGGATGTCGGTGCGGCTCTGGACGAACACTGCCCGAATGGCATCGACATCAATTTCGAGAATGTTGGTGGGCAGATCATGGATGAGGTGATCGCGCGCCTGAACGACTTCTCGCGTATGCCACTCTGCGGCCTGATCAGCACCTATAATGCAACCGGGCCGGTGCCGGGGCCTGCCAATTTCTCCAACTTCCTGATGCGCCGCACGCTGGTGAAGGGGTTCATCGTCATCGACTATTTCCCGCGCTTCCCGGAAGGCATCCAGCAGATGGCCGGGTGGCTGATGGAGGGGAAACTGAAGTTTGAAACCGATGTGGTGAAGGGCTTCGAAAACGCTCCGGCCAGTCTTTCGCGCCTGTTTGAAGGTAAAAATCTGGGCAAACTCGTTGTCGAGTGCAGCCAGCCGCCCGCCTGACTTGCGCCTCGTTCATCTCTGGTTCAAGCGTAATGCGTTGAATTGGAAGATGAAACGGCTGGAAAGGGGACGCCATGCGGTCAGGAAAGGTAAAACAGGCAGGTGTCATCCTGGCTGGCGCCTGCCTGATCGGGCTCGGCGGGTGTACCAGCGAAGATATGGCAATGTTTGCCGATGCAATGGCGGCGGCCTCTGACGAGATGGCCGTCACCCTTACATCTACGCCCAGCTTTGGCTGTGACTACAATATCGACGGCTATCTGGTTTGTGACGATACCGGGGACGGGTTCGCGGACCGGTATGCTGATGCCTATGATGTCGCCCCGGTGGCCTATCTGCCTATGACGCCGCCCGTCCGGGTCAACGGATACGGCGAAGCCTACCAATATGATGGCGGGTGCGATTGCTGGCTGCGAGAGCCGTCACTGGATGAGGAGCCACCGCCGCGTGACCATGGACATCATCACGACGACTAGAGCACGAGCGGCGCAATCCAGTAGCCGACCACAGTGATGATCGCGATGCCCATCAGATTGATGCGGAAGCCCTGTTTGATCATCTCGCTGATCGGTACTTTCCCGGTGGCGTAGATCACGGCATTCGGCGCCGTGGCGACAGGCAACATGAAGGCGCAACTCGCGGCCACAGCTGCCGGAGCAAACAGGGACTGCGGCGCGGCCCCGACGGCAACGGCCAGCGAGCCGATAATCGGCGAGAGCGTCGTCATCGTCGCGACGTTCGATGTGACTTCGGTCAGGAAGATCACCATCGTCACCATGATCAGAACGATCAGCAGCGGCGGGAAGATGCTGAGCATTTGCATCTGCTGGCCGATCCACTCTGACAGGCCAGTTGCGTGCATGGCTTTGCCGAGAGCAATGCCGCCGCCGAACAGGACGATCACGCCCCACGGCAGCTTCACGGCTTCTTCCCACGTCATCAGGGCGCGGTTTTCTCCGCCGCCTGCGGGGACGAGGAACATCAGCAAGGCACCGAACAAGGCAATAATCGTGTCGGTTTGTCCGCCATAGGCTTCCAGAAGGGGGTATCCCATGCTGGTCAGCAGCTTGGTCACCGGCAGACGGATGACCCAGAGCAACGCGATGATACCGAATGCGATGGCGATGCGCTGTTCGGGCGTCTTGATGGGGCCGAGTTCGAGCAGGTCATGGTGCACCGAGGCACTCATCGATTCTGCATGCTTGTATTTCGGCAAGCCGCGCGTCACGGCCCACCAGGCAGCTGGCACAAGCAGGGCGGCCGTCGGAATCCCGAAAATCATCCATTGGCCGAAACCAATCCCTTCTCCCGTTTCGTCCTGCAGCCATTTTAGCGCGATCAGGTTGGTGGGCGTGCCAATCGGCGTAGCGACCCCGCCGATGGAGGCGGAATAACAGACGCCGAGCAGGATGGCGGTGGTGAACTTGCCATCCTTGTCGTGAAGGGCTGCTGCGGCAGAAATCGCTATCGGGACCATCATCAGCGAAGTGGCCGTGTTGGAAATCCACATTGAAAGCACAGCAGTCGCCAGCATGAAGCCGAAGATCAGTGCCTTGGGAGACGTGCCGACCCGGTCAACGATGTTGAGGGCGATGCGCTTGTGCAGGTGCCAGCGTTCCACACCGAGCGCGATCACGAAGCCGCCAAGCAACAACAGGACGATCGGGTCCATGTAGCTGCCGCTGATGGCGCGGGGGGAAAGGGCGGCAACCCCCAAGGCGTCGGCATTCTCGTTGTGGCCGATGATCGCGGCACCCACGGGCAGGACGACCAGTGGCAACAGGGATGTCGCCGGAATCGGGATCGCCTCAGTTGCCCACCAGGTGGCCATAAGCACCAGAACGCAGGCCGTCAGCCAGGCTGGCCAGGACAAGCCCTCAGGTGGGCCGACAATGAGCATAAGCGCCGGAAGAACAATCCCGAGAATGAGGCCGATCGTCCGGTGCGAGAGCGTCATGCAGGGCCTTTCAGGGCGGCAAAGGCGGTGTCGAGTTCCGCCTTGAGGTCTGAGACGGCCTCGAGGCCGACATGGATACGAAGCAGCGGACCCGGGCGTGTATCGGTCCAGCTCCCTTTGGAACGGGTGAGCTGGTGGTCACACGGAATCAGCAGGCTTTCATAGCCACCCCATGAAAAACCCATGCCAAACAAGTGTAAAGCGCCCAGAAAACGGTCCATGCCGCCTTCCGGGATAGCATTCAGGACCAGGCCGAACAGGCCGCTGGAGCCGGAAAAGTCGCGCTTCCAGATTGCATGATCCGGGCTCGAAGGCAGGGCCGGGTGCAGCACTTCGGCGACTTCCGGGCGCTCTGCCAGCCAGTTGGCCAGTTCCAGTGCCCCGGCTTCATGGGCCTTCAGGCGGGTGTGCAGCGTGCGTAGGCCGCGCAGGGCCAGATAGGCGTCATCCGGGGCGAGGCCGATGCCGAAATCTTCCGATGTGGCGCAGATCCGGTTGTACAGCCGCTCGTCTGACGTGATGACCGCGCCGCCAAATGCGTCAGCATGGCCGACGATGTATTTCGTCATCGCATGCACGACGATGTCAGCGCCAAGTTCCAGAGGCTTAAGGAAGTATCCTGCGCCCCAGGTATTGTCCGCGATGGTTGGGATGCCGCGCTCGCGTGCGATGGCTGTGATGGCCGGCAGGTCCGAAACCTCAAAGGTAAGGGAGCCGGGCGACTCCATGAAGATCGCCTGGGTTTCAGGACGGATCAGGTCCGCGATGCCGGCACCGATGCGGGGATCATAGCGGGTGCAGCTGGCGCCCATATGCGTCAGGCGGCGTTCACAGAAGCGGGCCGTGGGGCCGTAGGCGCTGTCGGGGATCAGGATGTGGCCGCCCGCATCCACGCATGACGCGATGGCCAGCGCACAGGCCTGAAGACCATTCGAAGCCAGGCGCACATGGCGGGCGCCTTCAAGCTCGCCGAGGGCGGCTTCCAGTTCGCGGTGAACACCGAGGCCCATCCGACCATAGCCCGGCTTGGACTCGTAGAGAGCTTCTTCTGTGCGGAACAGAACTGTGGAGGCGCGCTCCACAGGCGGGTTCACCGTGACGCTGCCGAGGCGGGCGCCGCGCGTGTGGATTATGCGCGTTTCAGGCCGTTTCATGCGGCGCCTGTAGCCACCGGACGTGAAGGATCGGACGCCCACTCGGTCCACGAGCCGTCGTAGACGGCGACATCCCAGTTGCCGAGGCGGGCATAGCCGAGCGCGAGAATGGCGGCCGTCACGCCCGAACCGCAGGTGGTGATCGTCGCCGCCTTGGTGTCCGGCAGCAGGTCCTGCAGCTCGCTTACTGTTTTCAGGGTGCCATCCGCGTGAACCATTTCACTGGAGGGTACGCTCAGGCTGCCGGGGATATGGCCGGAGGAAAGCCCTTCGCGGGGTTCTGGCGCCTCGCCTGTGAACCGTGCAGCCGGGCGGGCGTCGACAATCTGGTGGGAACCGCTTGCGGAGGCCGCGGCGACCTGGCTCGCATCTTTGACAAGGTCACTGCGCACACGTGCCGTGAAGTGGCGTTCGAACGCGACGGGCGGCATATCTTCGAGATCGCCCCCAGCGGCTGTCCACGCCGCAAGACCGCCATCGAGCACTTTGACATCGTTGTGGCCCATGACGCGAAGCATCCACCAGACACGCGCGGCGGCACAGTAATTGTTGCGGTCGTAAACAATCACGCGGTTGCCATCGCCGATGCCGAGCTTGCGGACACGTGAGGAGAACAGGATCGGGTCGGGCAGCATGTGCGGCAGGTCTGTGCCGGGTGCACAAATCGTGTCGATATCAAAGAAGACGGCACCGGGAATGTGGCTCTCCGCCCAGACTTCGCGGCCTGACTTTTCCGGATTGGTAAAGGGCGCAAAATAGGTTGCATCGACGATCCGGATATCGGGCGCCGAGATATTCTGTTTCAGCCAGTCAGCGGTGACGAGGGGATCGCCCGTTTCCATTCCTTACCCTTTGATCCATGGCGGAACCGGCAAATCTTTCGATCGCAGGAATTCCGGATTGTATAGTTTCGACTGATAGCGGTTGCCGTAGTCACATAGTATCGTAACGATCGTGTGGCCGGGGCCAAGATCCTTCGCCATTTTTACTGCACCAGCGATGTTGATGCCTGAAGACCCGCCAAGGCAAAGGCCCTCATGCTGGACCAGATCGAACAGGATGGTCAGAGCTTCGGCATCGGTGCAGCGGTAGGCGCGGTCAACGACTATCCCTTCGAGATTCGCCGTGATGCGGCCTTGGCCGATTCCTTCGGTAATGGACGTGCCTTCTGATTTCAGCACGCCATTGGTGAAATACTCGTACATGGCTGCACCGCCCGGATCCGCGAGGCCGATCTGGACCGTCTCACTCTTTTCCTTGAGGGCGAGCGAGATGCCAGCGAGCGTACCGCCAGAGCCAACCGCACAGATAAAAGCATCGAGCTTGCCGTCGGTCTGGGTCCAGATTTCCTGGCCGGTCGTGTCATAATGTGCCTTGCGGTTGGAGATATTGTCGAACTGGTTTGCCCAGATGGCGCCGTTCGGTTCGCTCTTGGCCAGGTCTTCAGCAAGACGGCGGGAATAGTGCTGGTAATTGTTCGGGTTGGCATAAGGCACGGCGTCCACTTCGATCAGCTCGGCGCCGAGGAGGCGGATGGCGTCTTTCTTCTCCTGGCTCTGGGTGCGGGGCATCACGATGACGACACGGTAGCCGAGGGCCGCGCCGACCAGAGCAAGACCGATCCCGGTGTTTCCAGCCGTCCCTTCCACAATCGTGCCGCCCGGCTTCAGTTCGCCAGAGGCCTCCGCATCGCGCACAATACCTAGGGCTGGGCGATCCTTCACGGACTGGCCGGGGTTCAGAAACTCGCACTTGCCGAGAATCTCGCAGCCCGTCTCGTCCGAGACCTTGTTCAGGCGAAGAAGCGGCGTGTTTCCAATGAGGTCGATAACGGAGCGATAGGTTTGCATGCGGGCGGTATCCAGATGGGTTTCCGTGTTGAGTACGGAAGCTAGGGTGTCAGGCTGTGCAGGACAACCATCACAGGCCGGGCTTCATCTAAACAGATCGATCATCTGTCCTGTAGTCGCACCTGCGGTTTGGGGCGCTGCAGGGCCAGATAGATGAAATTTCATCGATCTGGCTTCCGCCTCGTTCACCCGCATTTCGTACAAATGATTCTGCTTGAAGGTCCCTTGGCGGGAGGGGAATTCGGATGGCGTCAGGCTAAGATGGCCAGGTGATGGGGACCAGACATTGACAGGTTTCATGAAGAGCATTGCTGTTCCTGAAAAGCATGCGGCCAGCCTGCGTGCAAAGCAGCTGGATATGGTGCGCCGGATCACGTTTATCATGGTCCTGGCGAACATCGTGAATGCGGGCATCGTGGTAATATGCTTCCACGCGACCACGGCCAGCGATCTCCTTTATATCTGGAGTGCTGCTGTTCTGGCGGCGAGTACGGTGGCTGTCGGCACCCAGTTCTTCAATCCGAATGACATGGACCCGATGGAGGCGCGTTCGCAAAATGCGCTCGACAATTTTGCGCGCGCTGCACTTTTGAGCGGGATTCTGTGGGGGATCGTGCCGGTCATCGTCATGAATGCGGCCAACCCGCAGGGGCAGATGATCATAGGCGTGATTATGGCCGGCATGATGTTCGCGGGTACGTTCCTCATGGCGCGGACACCCCGTGCGGCGATCTCGTTCCTCCTGCCTGTCGGGGCGGGTGTCGTCGCGGCGATGGAGTTCCAGAAGGACTCCACCTACCAGTTCATATCCTTCCTTTCGCTTGCTTACATTGGCGTTCTGGTTCTGGCCGTGCGCTGGTCACACAAGCAGTTCGTGGAGCAGCACCTGAGTGAGTGCGCCGTGAAGGAGCAGTCGCAGCTAATTGGCCTGCTGCTTCGTGATTTCGAGGAAAGCACATCCGACTGGCTCTGGCAGACCAATGCCTATGGACGCCTGCAGGATATCCCGCTCGTTTTCGAAGGGGTAAAGGAAACGGACAGCATCATGCGCAAGGGTGAGCCTCTGCTTGACCTGTTTGTGAGGGACGACGCGCTTCAAATTCTGGAGACCAGTCTGATGCGCCGCCAGGGCTTCAGGGACCTGGCCCTTCAGGTCAAAACCGAGGGGGGCTCGGAGCGCTGGTGGTCGGTCACCGGCAAGCCGATTTTTGAAAGCGGTAAGTTCCAGGGCTTCCGGGGAGTGGCGACAGACATCACCCAGTCGAAAGAGAGTGAAGACCGCATTGCCTACATGGCCCATTATGATGGCCTGACAGGGCTGCCGAACCGGATCACCATGCAGGAGCATCTGGAGAAGGCCTTCCGCCTGACCGTTGACTCGAAAACAAACCGGGCCCTGATCTGGCTCGACCTCGACAATTTCAAATGGGTGAACGACACGCTTGGTCACCCGGCGGGTGATGAGCTGCTGCGCCAGGTGTCAGGTCGCCTGACTGGACTGTGCAGGGATGAAGATGTTGTTTCCCGTATCAGCGGCGATGAGTTTGCCCTGATTGTCGAGCGCTCGAACCGCGAGACACTTGAAGATTTTCTGGACGATCTGGTGGAGCGTCTCTCGGAACCTTATGACATATGGGGCTCCACGGCGAATTGCTCCGCTTCGGTGGGAGTGCGCCTGTTCGATAGCTTCACCCAGGATGTGCGGGTTCTGCTCAAGCATGCGGACCTTGCCCTTTATCAGGCGAAGAAACTGGGCAAGGGGAACTGGTGCATGTTCTCTGACGAGCTCGACGAAAAGGCACGCGCGCGTCAGCAGATCGAAGCAGACCTGCACCGTGCGCTCGACAATGACGAACTGCGCGTCTTTTTCCAGCCGGTGGTCGATGCGGCAACGCTGGAGATTTCCGGTTTCGAGACCCTGCTGCGGTGGGACCATCCCAAGCGTGGCCTGGTCTATCCTGGCGAGTTTATCGAGCACGCCGAAGACATTGGCCTGATCACGCGGATCGGCGATTGGGTTATCCGCGCAGCGATGTCCGAAGCGCGACGTCTGCCGGACCATATCGGAATTTCAGTGAATATCTCGCCATTGCAGATCCATTCCCAGAGCCTGGTACCGACAATCATGCAGGCCATCGCGGCAAATGGAATCGCACCTGAGCGCCTTGAGCTGGAAATCACCGAGAGCGTGTTGATGTCGGATACCGAATTCACACTGCAGCGTCTGCACCAGATCAAGACGATTGGTGTGCGGATTGCCCTGGACGATTTCGGAACCGGCTTTTCCTCGCTCAGCTATTTGCGAAGCTTCCCGTTCGACAAGATCAAGATCGACAAGAGTTTCGTGTCGGATCTCGAAAGCCGGGCAGACAACCGCGCGATAGCGGTTGCGACCCTCAACCTCGCCCGGTCCCTCGGGATGAGTTGTACGGCGGAAGGGGTCGAGACCGGCTTCCAGGCGGACTTTCTGCGCGACAATGGCTGCGACAACCTGCAAGGCTTTTTCATCAGCCGCGCCCAACCGCTCGACAGGCTGCGCCACATGATCGAATTGAAAGAAGTGGCTATCCCTGATGGGGCGCCTGCATCCCGGCCAAGACTGCGCATGGTGGAGCCGGATGTTCCTCCAAAACGCACTGCCAGCGCGTCCTGACTGAAGGCCCGTCACAGGCAAAGGGCCGGACTTACTCGTCCGGCTTGTCCTCTGTCTTTTTCTTGCCGAACAGCAGGTTGCCCAGCGCTTCCTTGGCTGCTTGTTCTGCCAGGTCTTCGGTGGTTTCCGTTTTCTCCGGTTCTGTGTTCGTCTCATCGGCGGAGGAGGTCCCGGATTTTTTGGTCCCGGTGGTCGCACCCAGAATATCCGTCAGCGGATTGGAGCTCGTACTGCTGCCAGACTTGCCCGTAATTCCTTCAAGCAATTGACCCGTCAGGTCCTGCTTGAGTTGGCTGGTCACGCCAGAGAGGTCGGGGGTCACTTTCGGGTTTGTCCAGCTGCCTGACAGGCGGATGGGCACCGGAATGCCATTCAGCTGCACCACGCTGCCCGTGCCTTGTGCCTTCTTGTCAATGCTCGTCGCCAGACGCAGATCCAGGGACTGGCCGCCAAGATTGATGTTGCCGGATCCATCGATACCCAATACCGGGCTCAGAAGTTTCATCAGGTCCACATTCGCGACACCATTCTTCACCGACAAAACGGTATCGAAGCTGGTGAAGTCCGTCGTAGCTTCCGGTGAAAGCGCGGAGGTGAAGTCCAGGCCCTGTAGCTGGCCGCTTGTAACAGCCTGCAGCAGGGAATCCTTACTGCGCACGAGCTGGGCGACGTTCAGGCCCTTGATGGCACCTTCGTTCAGTTTTGTGCTCACCTCGCCATTGAGGGCTTTCATGATCTCATCGATGGATGCGCCCGTGGAATTGGCCGACACGGTGAACGTGCCAGTGCCGGACAACTTGTCAAAACCGGCCAGCGTACCAAGCAGGGAGGAAACGCCCACATTGTCGCCAGTCATATCAATAGCGATCGCAGGCTTCGCGGCTGAGGCGTCCACATTCATCTTGCCGGCCCAACTTCCGCCGAAGGCCGTGAAGGCCGGCAGGTCTGCGGTCAGCTTGCCGTTCCTGAGGACAGCATTCACCTGAGCATCCTTCAGGACCACATTGCCGAGGGTCAGCGTGGTGGTCTTGATCTTCAGGTTCGCGTTGACGGCCTGCAGGCCCGCCAGGTCCAGCGGTTCGCTGCTCCACCCCTCCATGGGCTGTTGCGGTTTCTTTTCCTGGTCCTCAGCGGCGAGGAAGGGCGACAGATCCAGTTCACCCATGTCGAGGTCGCCCGTCAGGCGGGGCTTCTTGCCGGACAGGTCGACCCCGGCAGTGCCGGTCGCCTTGATGTCGTCGAGGGCGAAAGCGAGATTCTTGATGGAGATCTTCTTGAACGAACCGGAGATGTCGCCGGCGGTCGAGAAGCTTTTCATCGTATCGCCCTCGGGCATCTCCACATCCGCAGCCTTCAGCAGGGCGCGCAGCTCCTTGCTGGACGCGTCGATCGTGCCGTTCACCTGGCCGTCACCGGCCAGCGATGCCTCTCCTTTGTAGGAGGCGTTCAGCAGGGCACCCGTGTGCTGGATGTCGATGTCTTTCAGGGCAAGGGCGTCGGCCGTGCCGCTGACCTTGCCGGACATGCTCACCTTTTCGAGTGCATCTTCGGCAGGGATCTCGATGCCCATGTCCTTCAGCAGCTTGCCCGTATTGAGCGCTGAAGCCTTAAGGGAGCCGTCGACAGCCGGGCTGTCCTTCAGGGCGACGGAACCCGTGAAGCCCAGATCCAGCTGGTCGCCTTTCAGGCCGAGCGTATCGAACTTGATGACCAGCGCATCGAAGGGGCCGGAGACACTGCCTTTCATGTCACCGGCGCCAAGGGGGGTGAGGTTCACCGGCATGTCGACTTTTGCAAAAGCGGCCAGATCAGCGAGGTTTGCCGCGCTGAGGGTAAAGCTGCCATCAAGTGCCGGGGCATCGCCCATCGTGACAGAGCCATCAAACGTGCCGGACGCGAGCTTCGAATCGAGCTTGAGGCCCAGCTTTGAAGGGGATCCGTTCTGCAGGGTTGCAGGTGTATCGAGTGTCAGGTCGACATCGAATGCCTGGTCCTGGAAGACCCCATCGGCCTGGGCTTTCAGCGGTTTGTCGAAGCCTTGCATGGAGGCATCGAGATTCAGGTCCTTCAGGACGTATTCCGTGCCGGCCTCATCGTCGCGATAGGTCAGTGATGCGTTCTTGAGGCTGGCCTTGGCAATGCTGGCGTTCACACTGGCGCCATCACCTGTGGAGGCCGGTTGTTCCGTTTCGGCGGTGCCGAAGTCCCAGTTCGTGCGACCGTCTGCCAGTTTCTCAAGCTGAACATTGGCGTCGACGAAGGCGAGTTCCTGAACTTCGACGCGGCGGGAAAGCAGCGGCATCCATTTCACCGAACCGCGCAGTTCGCCCGCTTCAATCATGTTCGGTGCAGAGAAGCCGTCCGGGTTGGCCACCGTGACACCGCCGACGCTGGCGGAGATTCGCGGGAAGACTGAAACGCTGACATCGCCGGTCAGCAGGACTTCACGGTTCAGCGCGCTGGTTGCCGCCTTTTCGATCTGCGTCTTGTAAACCGATTTCGGGACGAAGAAGGGGATGGTCAGGGCTGCAACGAGGAGAAGGCCGAAAATACCGGCCAAAATCAGGATTGTACGTTTCATGTCTGCCGCCTTGAGGTGTGTTCTGGCACTATAGATGGGTATTATGTCGGATGAATGGCTGTGGAAAAAACGAAATAGCTGATTCCGTGTGAACTTCCCCGCTTGACCCACTCATCGCCCCCGCATAAAGAGGCGGCTCGCCGCAATCGCGGCCCGGAAAATGCGCGGGTGTAGCTCAGCTGGTTAGAGTGCCGGCCTGTCACGCCGGAGGTCGCGGGTTCGAGCCCCGTCACTCGCGCCATTTTCTCCTTCTCCCCAAAAAGACAGACTTATTCTGTGCCGGTGCTTCGGCTTTGTGCCGTTCATGCGCCTGCAACCAGCCTTCCGGTTCTGGCTAGCTGCCATCCTCGGCGGAGTGGGCTCGGTTGATGGCGGCGCGTGTGCCGTCCGATATTTTGTCGAGGTTCAACAGGACCTTGTCGAAATGCACATCGGCGATGGCATCAAGCGGAACCCGCACATCGCCCGTATTCTCGATATAGATGACCACGTCAGGTGGGCTGACTTCCCGCACAGCGCCGAAGGCAATTTCGCCATCATGGGCAAAAACGGGCAATTCGGGTCTCAGATTTTCGAGGGCCATGTCTCTCTCCGGTCCGGTTGCTAGGAACTCAGACTGTTAACATAGGCATGGCGCGGCATGTGCCAAAGGCACGCTATTATTTAGCGGTAAAAATCGCAGAGCGTGTTGATCAGTGCGCGTCCGACGCCGCCACTGCAACGATAGTAGATCGTCTGCCCGTCCCGGCGGGACTCTACCAGGTTTGCCGCCCGCAGCTTGGCCAGGTGCTGCGAGACGGCGGAATGGGACTGTTCAGTAAGGTCGGCGAGTTGGCCCACGGGCATCTCGCCGCCCTCACTGAGGGCACACAGGATTTTCAGCCGCGTTTCGCTGGACATGGCCTTCATGACTTCGGACGCTTCATAGATGCTGTCCGAAACCACTTCGAATGCGTCATTGGCAGCTTTCTTTTTGGCCGACATCAAGTGTGTACCTCCTGAATGGTTCCTGCCTCGTCAGCAGGATCCGTGCCTTTTACCTCCGGCAGCCAGTCCGGACCGCGCAGGGCGACATAAATCGCGGGGATCACGAGTACGGTCAGTGCCGTCGAGGATGCCAGCCCGAACAGCAGTGAGATGGCCAGACCCTGGAAAATCGGGTCAGTCAGGATCACCGCTGCCCCGATCATGGCAGCGAGGGCTGTCAGCACGATCGGCTTGAAGCGTATGGCGCCGGCGTGGAGAAGCACGTCCTTGAGGGGCGTGTGTCCGTCCTCCAGGTGACGGACAAAGTCCACCAGCAGGATCGAGTTCCGCACGATAATGCCCGCGAGCGCGATGAAGCCGATCATCGACGTGGCCGTAAACGGTGCGCCGAACAGCCAGTGGCCGATCATGATACCGATCAGCGTCAGCGGGACCGGCGTCAGGATGATCAACGGAACCCGGAAGGTGCCGAACTGGCCCACCACAAGGATGTAGATCGCCAGCAGGGCCACCGCGAAGGCAGCACCCATGTCGCGGAAAGTGACATAGGTGATTTCCCATTCGCCGTCCCACAGCAGCGTCGGCTGTGTGTCGTCCGCCGGTTGGCCGTACATCCGAACCGTCGGAGCGGTCAGGCCGGCGGCGGCCCAGTCGAAGGCTTTCACCTTGTCCTGGATTTCGAACATGCCGTAGATCGGCGCTTCGTAACGGCCGGCCAGTTCACCCATCACCATGTCGGCGAAGTAGCCGTCGCGGCGGAAGATGACCGGCGAACCGCTCTCTTCCGAGACATCCACCAGCGAGCCGAGATCGACAGGCGGCGCATTGGTCCCTGCCATGCGGGCGGGCACCGGAATGGCGGCGATTTCCTGCGACCAGTTCCGTTCCGACTTCGGCAGGCGGATGCGGATATTGAGCGGGTCGCGGCCTTCGCTGCGCGGGCTTACGCCAACGGTCTGTCCGGTAAAGGCCAGGGCAATCGTATCGAGGATGTCCTGTTGCTGGACGCCATAATCGGCGGCCCGCGGTTCATCCACAGAGACGGTCAGGCGCGGGGCCGGTTCGCCGATGGAATTGTCGACATCGACGATGAAGTCCGTCTCCTTGAAGAACTGCTCCACGACTGCGGCAGTCTCGCGGCGTGCCTCCGGTGTCGGGCCATAGATTTCGGCCAGCAGGGTCGACAGGACCGGCGGTCCTGGCGGGACTTCGACCACTTTCACACTGGTGCCTTCCGGCATCGGCAGCGCGAGGAGGCGATGACGGATATCCAGCGCGATGGGGTGGCTGGCCCGCTTGCGGTGTGACTTTTCGGAGAGGTTCACCTGCAGATCACCTTGTTCCGGCGACGAGCGCAGGAAGTAGTGACGTACGAGGCCGTTGAAGTTAAACGGCGCGGCGGTGCCGGCATAGGCCTGAATGGTTTCGACCTCTTCCACGTCGCGGATGGCGTCAGCCAGCGCGAACAGGGCGCGTTCGGTATCCTCGACTGATGAGCCTTCCGGCAGGTCGACCACAACCTGGATTTCGGACTTGTTGTCGAACGGCAGCAGCTTCACCGGCACAACCTTGAAGTAGAACAGGCTGAGCGAGGCAAGTGTGGCGACACCGACGATGATCAGGAAAACCCACGAGTTCTTGCGGGAGGCCACGATGGGCCCGGCAACCTTGCGATAGAAAGCGCCAAGGCGCGTCGCTTCTGCGCCTTCCAGATGGTCTTCCTCGCCGCTGGCGCCATGGCCGTGCAGCGGGGCCTTGCCTGCGATCTTCATCATCAGCCAGGGCGCGACGCCCACGGCCACGAAGAAGGAGAACAGCATGGCGGCAGATGCGTTCGCCGGGATCGGTGCCATGTAGGGGCCCATCAGTCCGGACACGAACATCATGGGCAGCAGGGCCGAGATCACAGTAAGGGTCGCGATGATGGTCGGGTTGCCAACTTCGGACACGGCGTCGATTGCGGCTTTTACGCGCGAACGGCCGTCTTTCATGGCCCAGTGACGGGCGATGTTTTCAATGATGACAATCGCGTCGTCGACCAGAATACCGATAGAGAAGATCAGCGCGAACAGGGAGACGCGGTTGATTGTGTAGCCCATCATCAGCGAAGCGAAGAGGGTGAGCAGGATGGTCGTCGGGATGACGATCAGCGTCACCAGAGCTTCGCGCCAGCCGATCGCGAAGGCGATCAGGATCACGATGGAAATCGTCGCGAGGCCGAGGTGGAACAGGAGTTCGTTGGCCTTGTGGTTCGCCGTCTCGCCATAGTCGCGGGTGACTTCCACGCGTACGCCTTCCGGGATCAGGCCGCCTTTCAGCAGGTCGACCCGATGGAGGATCGCTTCGGCAACGTTCACGGCATTGGCGCCGGGGCGCTTGGCGAGCGACAGGGTCACGGCCGGACGGGCAGCAAAGCCTTCGCCGTCTTCGCGGCGGTCCAGCGTCCACACGCGGGAGTCGCTCTCTTCACCGGCAACCCGGATCGTCGCGACGTCAGAGAGATAAACGGTCCGGCCGTCGGCGCCGGGTATTTCGAGGCGCTCAAGTTCGCCAACCGCACCGATGCGGGCACCAGCCTGCACCAGCAGCGTGTCGCCGTCCTGACGGGCCGAGCCGACCGGCATGGCGGCAGCGGCCTGGCCGACAGACTGAACCAGCGTCTGCAGCGGCACGCCGTAAGCGGCCATGGCCTGAATGTCCGGCTCCACGCGCAGTTCCAGCGGGCGTCCGCCGATGATCGTTGTCAGGCCGACATCGTCGATCTTGATCAGTTCGGACTGCAGCTCTTCTGCGAGCATGCGGAGCGTCGTATCGGTCCAGACATCTCCGGTCCATTCTTCTGGCGACAGGGTCAGCGTGACAATCGACACATCATTGATGCCACGCCCAACCACCAGCGGCATGGGCACATCCTGCGGGATGCGGTCCATGTTCGCCCGGATCTTCTCATGCACCCGCAGGATCGCGTCATCGGCATCGGTGCCGACATTGAAGCGGGCGGTGACCATTGCGCCGTCGTCGCGGCTTTGCGAGTAGACGTGTTCGACGTCCGGGATGGCCTTGATGATGTTTTCCAGCGGTTCGGTGACCTGCTCGACCACGTCCGGCGCTTTCAGCCCCGGTGCCTGGATGATCATGTCGACCATGGGCACGGAAATCTGCGGCTCTTCCTCACGCGGGATGGTGAGAAGCGCAACGAGGCCGACGGCAAGGGCCGTCAGCAGGAACAAAGGTGTCAGCGGCGAACGGATGGTCGCGCGTGTGATGGAACCCGAGACGTCCGGTTTCATTCAGTCACTCCGGCTTTTCGATCTTGTCCCCGGGCTTCAGGCCGGTGAGCACTTCATATTTGCCTTCGGTGTCGGCAAGCGGTGCGGCGAGTGCGATTGGCGCATCGACGAACCGGTCACCCACCTGCACGCGGACAAAGTCCACGCCATAACGGGTCGACACATAGTCTTTCGGCACCAGGATGGCGCGGCGTTCGCCGACCGGGGCCAGCACGTCCACCCGTTCACCGACCAGCGCGTCCAGCCCGCCCGGCACCGTGGCATCGGCGATCAGTTCGCCATTGCGCAGTTCCGGGTAGATCTTGATGATGGTTGCCGTGCGCAGGTCGCCGCCGCGCGTCGGCAGGCGCAGCGCGAATGTTTCGCCTTCGCTGATCTGGGCGGCATGGCGTTCCGGCAGCGAGAGCCGCACGACGCCGGTCACAGTGGCGAAGGTCGCGATCACTTCGCCGGGCGAAACGACGGAGCCTTCGACCACATTCACACCGGTCACCTTGGCATCCGCCGGTGAGAGGATGCGGCCTTCAGCCTGACGGGCGCCAAGCGCGTTACGTTCCGACTGGGCTGAAGACAGGTTGCGCTTCAACACATCTAGATTTGTGCGCTGTTCGTCGAGACGGGCTTTCGGGAAGAAGCCTTGCTCGAACAGGGCTTCGTTGCGGGTCAGGTCGTCTTCCGCCTGGCGGATCTGTGCCTGAAGCGCCTCGATCCGCGAGGCGAGCGCGGCCAGGTTCGGCGCGATGGTCGCATCGGTGACGATAGCGACGACTTCGCCAGCCTTCACCACATCGCCTTCGTCGATCGACAGGCGGGAGACCACGCCCTGCAGCCGCGAGCGGGCCGTGGCGGAATCTGCTGCCTCGATACGGGCGACAGCCGGGCGGTAATCCATCACCACCGTTTCCTCGACGGTCATGGTTTCTGCAGCAGCCTGCAGGGAGAGGGCGGCAAGTGCCGCGCTGAGAAGGAGTGCCTTAGTAGCGGCCATGGTCTTCCACCTTGCCGGTTGCCGGATTGATCTGGACACAGGGGAAGCCGTCGGCCTTCCACTGCATGATGCCGCCAGCCATGTGCGCTGCGTCGGCGCCCGTGGCTGCCATGAACGCATCAAGCGCGGCGCGCGAACGTTTGCCGGATCCGCACTGGAACACGATCTTGCGGCCCGGTTCGGTCGGGATGGCCTTCGGCTCGAATGTCGAGAGCGGATGGAGCAGGGCGCCATGAATGCGCTCAAAGGCAAATTCGTTCGGCTCACGCACGTCGACGAGGAGAACCTCGTTGGCCTTCAGGCCTTTGCAGACGGTTGCGGGGGAAAGGTCACGGGGATCGGCCATATCGGTCTCCTCTTGGGGCGCGGGTGCGCTGACTGTACACTCGCCAGATACATGCGCTCGCGTAGATTAAACATGCGACATAATGCGCATTTTATAAAACACGAATATAATGGATAACGCACACAAACAAGTAATCCCCCAGGGAGATAGCAATGGCCAAGATCGTCGTATTGGGTGCAGGTTTGGGTGGTATTATTGCCGCCTATGAGATCCGGAAAAAAGTCCGCCGGCAGGATGAAGTGATCGCCGTCAACGAGACGGATTTCTATCAGTTCGTTCCGTCCAACCCTTGGGTCCTGGTTGGTTGGCGTGACCGCAAGGATATTGTGGTCGATCTTGAAAAGCCGCTGAAGCGCCGCCGTGTGCAGCTGGTCGTTGGCGCTGCGGAGAAGGTCGAGCCCGAGAACAAGCGCCTGCGCATGAAGGATGGGGCCTTCGTTGATTACGATTATCTGGTCATCGCAACCGGCCCCGAACTGGCCTTCGACGAGATTGAAGGTTTGGGCCCGGCGGGCTTCACTCAGTCCGTTTGCCACATCGACCATGCCGAGGCCGGCTTCAAGGCCTTTGAAGCATTCTGCAAGGACCCCGGCCCGGTGATCGTCGGCGCTGTTCAGGGCGCATCCTGCTATGGTCCGGCCTATGAAACCGCCATGATCATCGAGACCGAGCTGCGCAAGCGGAAGATCCGCGACAAGGTGCCGATGACCTTCGTGACCTCTGAACCCTATATCGGCCACCTCGGCCTTGATGGTGTGGGCGATACGAAGGGCCTGCTCGAGAGCGAAATGCGCAACCGCCACATCAAGTGGATCTGCAATGCCAAGGTGCAGAAGGTTGAAGCCGACAAGATGATCGTCGAGGAAGTCAACGAGGACGGCACCACCAAGCAGATCCACGAACTTCCGATGAAATACTCCATGATGCTGCCGCCGTTCCGTGGGGTTCCGGCGGTGCGTGACATTGAGGGCCTCGTCAATCCGCGCGGCTTTGTCCTGACCGACAAGCATCAGCGCAACCCGAAATACCCGGAAATCTTCGGCCTCGGCGTCTGCATCGCCATTCCGCCGGTCGGCAAGACGCCGGTGCCGGTGGGCGTGCCGAAGACGGGCTTCATGATCGAGTCCATGGTCACCGCGATCGCCGAGAATCTCGGCCAGATCCTGCGTGGCAAGGAGCCGACTCACGAGGCGACGTGGAACGCGATCTGTATCGCAGACTTCGGCGACGGCGGCGTGGCCTTCATCGCGCAGCCCCAGATCCCGCCGCGCAACGTCAACTGGGCAGTGGAAGGCGGCTGGGTGCACACGGCCAAGATCGGGTTCGAGAAATACTTCCTCGGCAAGATCAAGTCCGGCCGCTCGGAAACCTTCTATGAGAACGCAGCCCTCAGCCTGCTGAAAACGCACAAGCTGAAGTAAGGAGCAAAGGAGCGCATCATGGTCGATACAGCTGTCACGGGCAGTGTTGCGGTCTGCACCCATTGCGGCGCGCAGAACCGCGTCGCTGCGGGCAAGCCGCTGTCGGCAGGCAAGTGCGGCAAGTGCGGTGAGCCGCTGGCGACGCTGAAGCCGGTGGACATCGACGGTGCCATGCTGGAGCGGCTTCTGGCCCGCGATACCGGCGCCTTCGTGCTGGACGTCTGGGCGCCCTGGTGCGGGCCGTGCCGGATGATGGCGCCTGCTTATGAAGCCGCGGCCGGGCGCTTTGCCGACCATGTCCGCTTCTTCAAGCTCAATTCCGATCAGAACCAGGAAACCGCCGGCAAGCTGGGCATCCGGGGTATCCCGACCCTGCTGGCCTGGAAGGATGGTGACCTGATCGCCAACCAGGCCGGCGCCCAGACCGGCGAGGGCCTTGCCCGCTGGATCCAGTCAACCTTCAGGCTGCCCGCCTGATCCCAACCCAGAGGATGTTCAAGATGAATGTCGATCGTGCTGTTCTTGCCTTTGCTGGCATCGTTGTTTCGCTGAGCCTGGCGCTTGGCTATTTCGTGTCTCCCTACTGGTTCCTCCTGACGGCCTTTGCCGGGGTGAACATGTTCCAGGCCGCCTTCACGGGCTTCTGCCCGGCGGCGATGGTTTTCAAGGCGCTCGGCCTGAAGCCGGGTAACGCGTTCAAATGAGTATGCCGCTTCTCCGCCGCCTGTCGGTCAGCCTGCTGGCCCTGACGGCTCCGGTTGCGCTGGCCCAGCCGATCTCGCTGCGCGATGCGGTGCAGCAGGCGCTTGACCATGACCCGTCGATTGCGCGGGCTGAAGCCGATGTGGACCGCAGCCGGGCCGGTGTCGATGCCGCCCGCGCGGGCCGGGGCGTTCAGGCTGGCCTGCAGGCACAGGTCGGGGCGCTGGAAACGGACTATACGGCTGACCGGATTTCCCAGACGCCGCGTTCTGCCGGGCTTCAGGCGGAGTGGACCGTGTTTCAGTCCGGCGCTCTTGATGCCGGTGTCAACGCGGCCAAGGCCCAGCGGGATGCTGCCGGTTACCAACTGCTCGGCACGCGGGAGGCGCTGATCCTCGACACGTTCGAGGCCTATGCCAATGCCTGGCTGGCCGAGCGGACCGTTGAAGTGGCCGAGGCCCGTGTGGCAACCTTCCGTATTCGCCTTGATGAAACGCAGGCCCGGTTCGACCAGGGGCAGGTGACCCGCACGGACATCGCCCTCACCGAAGCGCGCCTTGCGTCTGCACAGGCCGAACGGGAAAGCGCCCGTGCCGCCCTGGCCGGGGCCTGGGCCCGTCTGGCCCGCCTGACCGGCGTGGATCATGCCGTCACGCAGGAGCCGCCGGCACTTGGCGAAATCGTCGGCGGAGACCTTCAGGCCGCCCTGTCGCGTGTCATGAACAAGAACCCGGACCTTGCGGCCGCCCGCGCGGCGGAAGTGTCGGCCGGGCACCGCGTGACCGAGGCCAAGGGCAAGTTCGGTCCGAAAGTCTCCCTGAAGGCCCGCGCAACGACCGGGGAAGACATCTATTTCTTCTTCCCGGACCAGATCAGCGATGTCGGCGCCTTCGTAACCGTGGATGTGCCCCTGGTGACCAGCGGCCTCCGCGATGCCTCCAAACGCCAGGCGATTGCCGGGCGCAGCGCGGCAACGGCGAATGTGCGGGCCGCCGAGCTGCAGCTGCATGAAGCCGTCGTTGGCCTTTGGGGCGATATCGAAGCGCGCCGCCTGTCGCTTGCCGCTGCCGAGCGGGCCGAACAGGCCGCCGGACTGGCCGCGGAAGGCGCCCAGAAAGAGCAGGAGGCCGGTATCCGTACGCTGGTCGATGCTCTGGATGCGGAGAATGAATTCCGCGACGCCCAGATTGCCCGCTATCGCGCGGCAACACAGCTGCAGGTCGCCGAAGCGCGGCTCCTGTCACTGTCATCTGATCTGGAACAGCAGCTGACCATGCTGCCCTGATCCACTTTCCAGCCAGCACCAGCAGCGCCCGTAAAGGCGCTTGCTGGGGTGGCTGAATTTTCAGGGTGAGGTTCTGCGTCAGGTTTCCGGCAGGGGCAGGTTCAAGCCCCCCTCCCTTGGGAGAGGGGTTGGGGTGAGGGGACGCAGAGCCGCCACACGGATTGCACTCGCGGAAATGCCTTTACCCCTCATCCCCAACCCCTTGCTCGGGCGAATGCGGTGCATTCGCTTCCCCTCACAAGCCCCAAGGAGAAGGGGCTGCAGGCGGAGATA
>JACXUV010000038.1 GCA_014763715.1 Rhodobacterales bacterium
GTTTCGAGGGGTTCAGGAGCTGCACACATGTCGGCACGCGTGATTTCCATTGCCAACTCCAAGGGTGGCGTCGGCAAGACGACGACGACCGTCAGCCTGGCGGAAGCCTTTGCCGCCGAGGGCCGCCGCGTCCTTGTGGTGGACCTCGACACGCAGGCGAACGCGTCCCTGCTGGTCTTCGGCAATGAGGGCGACGAGCACCTGTTCCAGGCGATCAATGACTACGCCACCATCTCCGACTGGCTGCTGGAGAATTTCGAGGCCGGCGAGCAGAAGCGCCTGGAAGAGTTCATCGTCACCGATGCCTCCGACGTGATCGCGAACGGCAAGCCGCTGCCGCTGGACCTGATCCCGTCCAGCCCGCGCCTGCGCAAGACCGAGAAAGAGCTGATCTATCACCTCACCGAGCAGGGCTATTCCATGGAGGCCCTGGAGAACCAGGTCGGCCGGCGCCTGCGCGACGACTTCAACCTGCTGAAGGCGAAGTATGACGTCATCCTGTGCGACTGCCCGCCCGGCATCTCCACGATGACCGAATCCGTCCTCGCCGCCAGCCATCTCGTGATCGTGCCGACCATTCCGGACTTCATGTCCACGCTCGGCCTCGACCTCTTCACCGGCGACGTGATGACCAATCTGCGCGAGCGTGACGTGAAAAGGCTCCCCATGGTTCTGGCGACCCGGTATGATAATTCTCCACACCAGCAGGTCGTGCTGAACGCGATGCGTGAAGCGGCCGCCGCGCAGGAAGCCGAGTTCACCATGTTCAAGACCGTCATCCCGATGAAATCGGGCTTTGCCACCAACCCGATCGAACTGGGACCAGACCCGACGATCGAGGCCAAATGGTCCGGCGGCGCCCTGCCCGTGATCCGCGACCTTCTCGCTGAAGTGAAGGCGGCCCTGGCATGACGAACGACGCGCACAAGGCCGGCGCCGAGGCGCTGAAAGCCCTCCTGAACCACGCCTTCAGCGCGCTGGGCGAGAAGGAATACGCCGCCGCCGCGGGCCTGCTCACCAAGAAGCTGATGATCTCCGCCGGCCAGACCGTCGAGATCATGCGCGCCCTGCGCGATGCCGTCGGCAAGGACATTTTCGAGGCCCAGCTGAAATCGCTGACGGCGCACCAGGCCCGCCTGCTGGCCCGCCGCCTCGACAAGACCGTGCCAGATCTCGAAGTCTCGACCGCCGGTGCCTCCTGCGCCTGGATCCGGGACCTGATGGACGGCAAGGGCCCCGCTGCGGCGCCTGCGCCTGTCACCGAGGCCCCCGCCGAAGAACCGGCTGCTGAAGCCCCCGCAGAAACCGAAGCCCCGAAGCCTGCCTCCTCCGGCTCGTATTTCGGCCGCAAGAGCTTCCGCACCGGCGGTTAAGCCCCTCTCCCTGGGGAGAGGGGTTGGGGTGAGGGGCCGCGTACTTACCGCAAGTACCTTCTCCGCTGAAACGCCTTCACCCCTCATCCCCGACCCTTCTCCCGAGGGAGAAGGGAGGAAAAGCCTCACAGCTGCCGCACGCCCAGTACGGCTTCGTCCAGCATCAGCGCCCACACGGCCCAGACCAGCGCGTCCACGCGGTCGGGTGAGCCGCTGAAGCCCTCTGCCCCGAAGGCACACATCTCGTCCTCCAGCGCGCCGAATTGCCCGGCATGATGCACGCGGCCCTGCTCGTACAGCGTCGCCACCGGCAGCGCCCTTGCCCGCTTCGACAGGCGCGCCTGCACCAGCCGCACCGGCACCGGGCACCCCGCCGTCTCCAGCACCTGGCGCACCATTTCGCCGCCCTGGTTCGCCTCCGCGATCACTTCCCGCGCCCCTGCCTGCCGCACCAGCGCGACCGCCCGCCCGGCCCAGTCCAGCGGGCGCAGGCCCTGCGCGGACGCATCGCCCAGCACATAAGCCTCCTGCCCCACACGGCCCGCCGCAACGATCCCGCAGGCATCCGCGCGGGCGCCGCTGGTGGCTGGCGGATCGACCGCGACGACCACATCCCACAGCGCCGGCACAAAGCCCGCCCGCGCGGCATCAATGCGTGAACGGAGGAACAGTGCGCCTTCCGGGTCCTCCACCATCTGGCCGTCCAGTTCCTGCCGCCCCAGCCGCGTGCCGCCATAGGCCGCCTCCATGGCTGTCAGGAAGCCGGGGGCAAGATGGTCCGCATTCTCCCGCGTCGTGCTCTGCGTCACCACCGTATCCGGCGCGGCATGCAGCCGCCGCATCAGCGCGGTCGGCCGCGGCGTCGTCGTCACCAGCGCAGCGGGATGCGGCCCGAGCCGCAACGTCATCTGCAGCATGTCCCACACCGCCTCGGCATAGGTCCACGCCGCCGCCTCGTCGCACCAGGCGGCATCGAATTGCGGCCCGCGCAGACTGTCCGGGTCCTCGGCGGAGAAAACCTGCGCTATGGCGCCATTGTGGAACTCTACCAGCCGCCGCGACGGGTGATAGACCGGCCTCCGCAGCGGGTTCGTCTCGACCGACATCAAGCCGCTCTCGCCGTGGATCATCACCTCCCGCACATCGTGCAGGGTCGGCCCGACCAGCGCCATGCGCCCGCCGCGCGCCTTCGCAGACCAGCGCACCCATTCGGCCCCGGCCCGCGTCTTGCCTGCGCCCCGTCCGCCCTGGAACAGCCATGTCCGCCATGCCGTTCCCGGAGGGTTCAGCTGCGCATCCCGCGCACTCCACAGGAACGGATACCGCCTCAACACCCGCATGGCCTCGGGGTCGGGCAGCGGATATTGCTCCGCCGCCTTCCACGCCTGCACTTTTTGTCTCCAGTGGCCCCAGACCCGCAACGACTCTGTGTAGTGCGGCATCCTCTGCCGCAAGGGCTGCTGCCCATTCATCCGCTTTCTCCCCCTGTTCCCCCTGCTTCCGGGCCTCATGCATCCGGCGCACCTCTCCGGCCATGCGCACGATCATCGCCGCCGCGGCATTGATGTCCTCCGTTCCCTGAGCGGTTACCAGCGCGTCAATCTGCAGGTCGGAAGCATATTCCAGCGCCAGCGTCTGGCGTTCCAGCGGCGCCTCCGGCCGCTTCAGGTCATGCCGCGCCATGTAGCGGGACACGACGGCGGCATCGCGGCCCAGCTGGCGCGCAATCTCCGCCACGCTGCGCCCGCTGAGATACAGCAGCCGCATCGCCCGACCGTCCCGCTCGGTGATGTCTCGTCTTCGGTTTCGTTCAGCCATGCGCGGAGTGTGTCGCAAGGCCGAACCGGGTGAATTCACTCCGGCCACGTGTCATCCCGGAAAACGCGCAGCGTTTACCCGGCCCCCCGTGACCACGGGCGATGCCGCAGGCTGGGTCCCGGATATTTGCTCCGCAAATTCCGGGATGACATGGTGGAAGCTGCTTCCCTTATCCTCCCCCGTAAACGGGGGAGGATAAGTGCAGGTCAGCTCATTTCCCTTATGCCCGCGATGCATTGCGAGGGGCATGGCACGGAGGTCGGGTCTGTCACCTTGCCTGTCTTCTCGATGGCGGATTTCGCGCAGTCATAATCGAGGTCGGCAATCGCATCGAACTGGTTGAGGTAAACCTTGCCGGTCAGCTCCTCCAGGAAGTGCGTGCGCTTCAGCCGGTCCATCACCGGGCCTTTCACCTCACTCATGTGCAGGGTCACCCCGGCATCCTTCAGGCGGGCATTGATGGCTTCCAGGCTTTCAAGGCCGCTGACATCAATATGGTTCACCGCCGGGCACATCAGGATGATGTGCTGCACATCCGGCCGGTTGCCGAGCACGCAATACACCGTGTCTTCCAGGAAGCGCGCATTGGCGAAATACAGGCTCTCGTCGATCCGTATCGTGACGATGTGTTCCGGCGTCACCACGGCGTGGCGGTTCACGTTCCGGAAGTGATGCGTGCCGGGCACCTGCCCCACGATCGCAAAGTGCGGCTTGGACGTGACATAGAGGTGCAGGCCGATGGAGACTATGATGCCGGTCGTGACGCCCAGCTCCACCCCTGCCAGCAGCGTGACGAGGATCGTGCCCAGCATGGCGGCAAAGTCGCGCTTCGAATAGCTGAGCGTGTGGGCGAGTTTCTTGAGGTCCACGAGGCCCAGAACGGCAACGATGACGGTCGCGGCCAGCACGGCTTGCGGAAGGTTGTAGAGCAGCGGCGTCAGGAACAGGGCCGCCAGTGCGATGCCGACCGCCGTGAAGGCGCCGGCCGCCGGGGTCTCTGCCCCAGCATCGTAATTCACGGCGGAGCGGGCAAAGCCGCCCGTGACCGGATAGCCGCCGGAGAAGCCCGCCGCGAGGCTGGAGGCGCCGAGGGCGACAAGTTCCTGGTCCGGGTCGATCCGCTGGCGGCGCTTGGCGGCCAGCGTCTGCGCCATGGAGACGGATTCAATGAAGCTGATCATGGCGATCAGGGCGGAGGAGCCAAGCAGGGAGCGCCACAGGCCAGGGTCGAAATCCGGCACGGTCAGGCCCGGCAGGCCCTTCGGAATGTCGCCGACAATATGCACGCCCTTGGCTTCCAGCCCGAACGCCGCAACGGCCACCCCGCCCAGCGCCACGGCCAGAACCGGGCCGGAGCGCGCCAGCATGCTGGCCACGTTCTCCTTCAGGCCAATACCCCGCAGCAGGGGTTTCAGCCCTTTGCGCGCCCAGAACAGGAAGGCCACGGACGGGGCGCCGATGGCCACGGTGTACCAGTTCACATCGCCGAGGTGGCTGATGATGCTGGCCAGGGTCTCGATGATGTTGTGCCCACTCGCCTGTACACCCAGCAGGTATTTCAGCTGGCTGACGGCAATCAGGATGCCGGTCGCGGTGACGAAGCCGGAAACGACCGGATGGCTCAGGAAATTGGCAAGGAAGCCCAGCCGGAAAATCCCCATCACCACCAGCATCAGGCCGGAAATGATGGCCAGCACGATGGCCGCCGTCAGGTATTCCGGCGTGCCCTGCTCGGCCACCTTGCCCGCGGCCACCGCCGTCATCAGCGACAGGATCGCCACCGGGCCGACGGCCATGGTGCGGCTGGTGCCGAAAATGGCGTAGACAATCAGCGGCAGGATGGAGGCATACAGCCCCACCTGCGGCGGCAGGCCCGCCAGCATCGCATAGGCCAGCGATTGCGGGATCAGCATGACAGTCACGATCACCGCCGCGATCATGTCATTGGCGAAGGTCTCGCCATTATAAGTGCGGCCCCATTGCAGAATGGGCAGGTGATCTGACAGTTTCATGCCTTCAGCCCCCGGTCCTTCCCGGCCTTACAGCGTGTTCAGCGGAAGCTTGAGATAGCTGGTCCCATTCTCTTCCGGCTCAGGCATCTGGCCAGCGCGCATGTTGATCTGGATCGACGGCAGGATCAAGCGAGGCATGGACAGGGTCGCATCCCGCGCCTCGCGCATGGCGACGAAATCGTCCTCGCTCACCCCGTCATGGACGTGAACATTGTGCGCGCGCTCCTCGGCGACCGTGGTTTCCCACTTGTACTCGTCGCGGCCGGGCGCCTTGTAGTCATGGCACATGAACAGGCGGGTTTCGGGCGGCAGGCTCAGCACTTTCTTGATCGAACGGAAGAGCGTGCGGGCGTCTCCGCCGGGAAAGTCCGCCCTTGCGGTGCCATAGTCCGGCATGAACATGGTATCGCCCACGAACGCCGCGTCGCCGACAATGTAAGTCATGCAGGCCGGGGTGTGGCCGGGCGTGTGCATGGCGCGGGCTTCCATGGTCCCGATACGGAACGTGTCGCCGTCCACCATCAGCTTGTCGAACTGGCTGCCGTCGCGCTGGAACCTGGTGCCTTCATTGAAGATCTTGCCGAACGTGTCCTGTACGGTGCGGATCTCGGAGCCGATGGCGATCTTCCCGCCCAGCTTCTCCTGGATGTACGGCGCCGCGGACAGATGGTCGGCATGGACGTGGGTCTCCAGGATCCACGCCACCGTCAGCTCATTTTTCTGAATGAACTCAATGATCTCATCAGCGGACTCGGTATTGGTCCGCCCGGAGGCCGGATCGAAATCGAGCACCGAATCCACCACGGCGCAGGTCTTCGTCGCCGGATCGGTCACGACATAGCTGACCGTGAAAGTCGGTTCGTCGAAAAAGGCGGTCACGTCTGGTCTGGTCATGGCGGGCTCCTTAATTCTTTGCATTAGCTGTTTGTGGAACGCGCACAGCAGGATCGGCCTGCTTGCCCAGCATGACCGAGCAGATCGCATCGACCATGGCGTGCGCGCGTGTGTCTGAAAGCGTATAGAAAACCTGCCGCGCATCCCGGCGCGCCGTCAGCACGCCCTCCTCGCGCAGCTTGGCGAGTTCCCGCGACAGGCGCGGCTGCGGGATGCTGAGGTCCGCTTCCAGCTCCCCGACGGACATCTCGCCGCCGCGCAACTGGCAGCAGATCATCAGCCTGTCCGGATGTGCCAGCGATTTCAGAAGCCCCGTGGCCTCAGCCAGTAGCGGCCCCATTTTACGGCTGTCCCTGATCATTGCAGCAACTCCATACGCTCAAGTCATGTGGCCTTTCCGGCCTCAATTTACATTTTACGTAAGTGTAAATTACGGAATTCCAAGTGACGCTTCCGGTCGCAGGCCAGCATGATGCTCATGCAGTTTGCGCATGGAGCAAAGCCCGGCGAAGCAGACGTCGAAACGTCATCCAGATTTCAGGAACCAGGACTTCGGGCTGTTACCGGAAAGACGCACTCGCAGGGCAATCTTGGGTTTCGGTGCCGCTTTGCCCTGCTAAACCGGACGTGTCACAGAACGGTGACGAAACCGATACGGGCCCGTCAAGAAACTATGGGAAGGCCGCCTCGCTTCACAGAGGGGTCTGTCATGAGAAAATCGTATCGTTCACTGCTCGCGCTCGGGGTTGCCTCGGCCGGGCTGATTCAGGTGGCATCTGCCGATGTCATCACCGGCAAGGTTACCGACGCATCCGGCGAAGCGCCGCTGCAGGGCGCCATCGTCACCATCGAGGAACTGGGCCGCACCGCTGCGTCCGACCGCTTCGGCACCTATCGCTTCAACAACATTCCGGCCGGGGACTACACCCTGTCCGTGTCCTATATCGGCGCCGATGTCGTGACGTCGGACGTGTCGCTCGCCGGCACCGCGACGGTGGACTTCACGGTTGGTAGCGACGCGCGCTATCTCGATAACATCCTGGTCGTCGGCTCCACGGCTGCCCAGGCCGGTGCGATCAACCAGCAGCGCGCCTCTAACGCCCTCATCGCCGTTGTCGACTCCGACGGTCTCGGCAACTTCCCGGACACGACGGTTGCCGACTCGCTTGGCCGTGTGCCGGGCCTGTCGATCGAGAACGACCAGGGCGAAGGCCGCTACGTCTCGATCCGCGGTATCAACACCGACCTGATTGCCTCCTCCATCAACGGCGTGCGGACACCTTCCCCGGAAGACCGCCGCGGCGTCCTGCTGGACGGCGTACCGTCTGACCTGCTGGACGGCATTGAAGTCCAGAAGTCGCTGACCCCGGACCTCGATGCCGACACGCTGGGCGGCGTGATCAACATGAAGACCATTTCGGCCTTTGACCGCGATGGCCAGTTCATCCGTGCCAAGGTCGAAGGCAGCTACAACGAGATCACTGAAGAGCTCTCGCCGAAGGCGACGTTCACCTACACCAATACCTTTGGCGACAAGCTGGGCGTGGCCTTCTCGGCCAACTACCAGGACCTGCGCATCCAGTCTCACAACAACGAGACCGGCGGCTGGGGCGTTGTCGACGGCGCCGATTTCGAGCAGCCGCAGGACGGCAGCTATATCGTGCCAAACGATGACTATGAGATGCGTTGGTATGACCTGACCCGTGAGCGGATCGGTGTTGTGCTGAACCTCGACTATCGTCTGAATGACTCCACGAACCTCTACCTGCGCACCCTGTACAACCAGTACACGGATGACGAAGTCCGCAACAAATTCGAATTCCGCGAGATGGACGAGGAAGTCGTCTCCGTCTCCGACCGCACGGTGTCCTACCGCCGCGGCGAAGTCGACGCCGAAGTCCGCCAGCGCGAAGAAGTCCGCAACATCCAGACCTATGCGCTGGGCGGCGAGACCTATACCGGCCCGTGGCAGTTCAACTACGAACTCTCCTACGCCTTCGCTGAAGAAGACGACTCGAACAATCACGACGTTGCCTTCCGTTCCAGCCCGGAACAGCGCGACAGCGATGTCGGTTCGATCACCTTCGACTATAGCGACCCGCAGAAACCGGTCATTTCCGGCAATGCCCTGGCCTTCCTCTACGATCCGGCCAACTACACGATGGACGCGTTCGAGCGTGAATTCACCGACAACCAGGACACCGAATGGACCGGCAAGATCGACGTCGCCCGCGACTCGATGATCGGCGACTTCCCGGTCACCTGGAAAGGCGGCCTGAAACTGCGTGACCGTGAAAAGGTCCGCGACCAGAACCTGAAAGTCTACGAAGCGGACGATATCTTCCTGACGGACTATATCACCTCCAACGCGCAGATCTCCGGCTGGCGCATGGCTAACCCGATGTACCGCTGGCCGGATGCAAACCTGACCCGGGCACTGCGCACCACGCTGACCGATGCGGACCTGAACGAGGATGACACGAACCTCGAAAGCATCTCCGGCGACTACACGATCGACGAGCAGATCATCGCCGGTTACGGCATGGGTACGTTCGAGCTCGGCATGGTCACGGCCGTCATCGGTGCCCGTCTGGAGCGTACGAAAGTGGACTCCTTCGGCTACATCTATGCCGAGGGCGACACGCCGGCAGACGCCGCACGCCGCAACTTCTCGGACGAGTACATGCATGTCCTGCCGAGCGTGAACCTGAAGTACGCGCTCTCTGAGAAGCTGTTTGCCCGTGCGGCCTATTACGCCGCTGTCGTGCGCCCCGGCTTCGGCGAGATGGCCCCGCGTGTCCTTTTCAATGACGACCGCGACGAAATCGAGCTGGGTAACCCGGACCTCAAGCCGTACGAGGCTGACAACTACGATCTCTCGATCGAGTACTATCCGACCCAGCTCTCCGTGATCTCGGCCGGTATCTTCTACAAGTCGATCGACAATGCGATCTTCCCGGCAACCTTCGACATCGAAGACCTGCCGTCGAACATCGACCTGTCCTTCCTGGATGCCGGCACCGTCGCTGGATTGGCCGAAGTTTCGACCTATGTGAACGCGGGCAAGTCCAAGGTGCGCGGGATCGAGTTCAACTATGTTCAGGAACTGGGCTTCCTGGGTGACGCCTTCGACGGCTTCCTTGCTTCGGCCAACCTGACGCTGGTCGATTCCGAATCCCGCCTGCCGGATGGCCGCGAAGTGCCGCTGCTGAAGCAGAATGACACGGTCTGGAACGTGGCGCTTGGCTACGACAAAGGCCCGTGGGACCTGCGCGTTTCCGCCAACTATCGCGGCGACTATCTCGACGAGCTGTTCGGCGAGAACGTCGACCGTTACACCGACGGCCACCTCTCGGTCGAAGCCTCTGCCAAGTATGACGTCAATGACCACATCCAGGTCTATGTCGAAGGCAAGAACCTGACCGACGAGCCGGAATACTACTATCACGGCAATGAAAGCCGCCTGTCCCAGTATGACGAGTTCGGCTGGACCGGCGTGTTCGGCGTGCGGCTGACATACTAGTCAGCCTCGGCTAGAATTCATTTCAAGGGGGCCGGGATTCGCTCAGCGGATTCCGGCCCTGCCACACAAGATCAGGACCTTATGTGATGAAACGCTCCTATTGGCTTGCCGCCATCCTGCCGCTTGCCGCCTGCGCCACCGGCCCGGCCCCTTATACCGGCGTGGTCGCAACCGTTGTGCCCATGAACGAAACCGCGCCGATGAACGGCGAGGGCGACCTCGCAGACGACCCGGCCATCTGGGTCAACACGGCCGACACGGCCAGCTCGCTCATCCTCGGCACCAACAAGGATGAAGGCGTTTACGTCTACGCCCTCGACGGCGGTGAACTTCAGGAACTGCCGGTTGGCCAGGTCAACAATGTGGACCTGCGCGGCAATATCGCGGTCGCCTCCAACGACTCGCACAATGTGATTTCGTGGTTCGACATCAATCCGGAAACCCTGACCGTGTCGCATGTCGGCAACTCGCCGACCGGCAAGGAAGAGCCCTACGGCATCTGCGCCGGCATGTCGGGCGAGACCTACAAGGCAGCGGTCACCTACAAGGACGGCACGATCCAGATCTGGTCGGCCACCTGGGAAACCGTGGATACGCTGACTCCGTCGCTGGACCGTGTGGTGAAGCTGCCGTCCAAACTGGAAGGCTGTGTGTTCGACGACGCCAATGAGCGCCTGTTCGTGGGCGAGGAAGCCTTCGGCGTGTGGGCCGTGGACCTGAAGGACGAAGCCGCCGAGCCGGTTGTCGTGGACACGATCGCTGCCGCGAACGGCCTCGTCGAAGACGTTGAGGGCATGAGCCTCTGGCTCGGTGACGACAGCACGTCCGGCTATCTTGTCGTATCGGCGCAGGCGGCTGACCGCTATGTCGTCTATGATCGCGCCCCGCCTTTCGCTCCGCGCGGTGTGTTCTCCATTGTCGACAATGAAGCCACCGGCATCGGCGGCGTATCCCATACGGACGGCCTCGACATCACGTCTGCGCCGCTTCCGGGCCTGCCCGGCGGCCTGCTGGTGGTGCAGGACGACGCCAACCCGGTCTCCGAATACAATCAGAACTTCAAGATGGTGGACTGGACCGCCATCGCCGAGGCGCTTGGCCTCAACTGATCGGGCCTCAACTGATCGGGCCTCAACTTATCTGGCCTCAACCGGTCAGACGTGAACAAGGACCCAGACGCTGGCACTGTAAATCAGGGCCAGCGTCCCGATTCTGATCATGGCTGAAATAATGTGGGGGCGGATATCGTCCCAGGATGTCTCACGGGCGATGTCGGCCACCGCCTTGGCCACATCATGATGCATCCGGCTGCGGTCTTCTCCGGCCAGCATCAGCATGATGGCGCCCGTGCGCGTCTGCTTCTGGTTTCCCGCCTCTGCCAGGACTTCCTCGAACACACGGGCGGCGATAGTTTCCGTCAGCGCCCTTTTCGGGTGCCAGCCATGACGGTGCAGCTCGGTCAGCGTCAGCTTCACGGCCGGATAATTCACCCACATGTCGCGCATCATGAAGATCGCCAGCGTGATCACCATCAGCGTGGCAAAGACCGGCCGGGGCATGCCAGCGAAATGATGCAGGCCCCACAGCCAGCACAGAATGGCCAGCTTGATCCCGGTCGCGATCGCGAAGGTGCGGAAACTGCGCGCCACGAACATCATCGTGTCGGCGCGGATGCGGTGGCGCGCTTCCTGGACCGCCGACTCGATGGCCTTGTTCTTGCGGCCGGTGATCTCCTTGCCCAACAGCTTGCGCCCGGCAACGAGGCCGGCACCGAGAGCGGACAGGATCATGAGCGGTACGCGCATGCCCTTTATGTAGGGTGAGCCGCGCCGGTTGTCTCGCCCACCCTTCACGTCTTCATCATCCTGCAACGGTCACGACAGGTTCCCGCCGCACCTCCCTAGAGGAGAGACATGATGAAACGCTCCGCCTGGCGCTGTGCGGCCTGCGGATGGCGCACGATGGCATAGCCGAAGGCCAGGGCCAGCGCCGTCGTCGTCAGGGGCCTGCGCTCGACAAAGGTGCGGAGCGTGTTGAAGGGCAGGTCTGCCAGCGCCTCAGCGGTGACCTCCTCGACCTCATCCACTTCCTCCTCGATGGAACGGAAGGGCTGGATGAAGAGGAACAGGCACACCGCCCCCAGAACCAGGGCAACGCCCGCCACCGTGAAGGCCGCCGCCGTCAGGCTCATGATCTCGGCCAGGGCCAGCGTGACCGCCACGAACAGCGTGAAGGTTCCGCCCAGCCCCAGAAGGATGCCGAAGGCCGCGGCCATGACACGGAGCTTTGTGTGATCCACGGCTTACTTCCGGCCAAGCAGCGCGATCAGCACACCGGCGCCGAAGGCAAGGCCCACGGCCGTCATCGGATTCTCGCGGATGCGTGCCTGCAGGTCTTCCTTGGCAGCCTCGAGGTGCTCGCCTGCATCGTCAGCCATTTCCTTGCCCTTGGCGACGCCTTCGCTGGCGCGCGTGGCGGCCAGTCCCTTGAGGCTGCCGAAGACGGACTGCAGGTCCTTGCGCAGTGCGGCCATGTCTTCCTTCAGCAGGTCCAGATCGTCCTGCAGGCTGGCTTCACTCGTCTTGTCGGATTTGCCTTCAACCGTCGTGCCCATGGAATAAGTCCTTTCCGTTAAACTCTGTCCGATCAACGGATTTGCCGGCGGCCAGTTCCACAGCCAGCCCGGAATTCATCGCTCGGGATGCAGACACTTTACCCGCCGCGCCGTCCCGGTGGAACAGTCCGGCAGGTCCTGCGTTGGTATCCTGAAAGGAGAAGACCATGCAACCGCAACATCCTGCAGACCTGACGCCCGAAAAAGCCCGGCAGGGCGAGCGTGTGGGCCTCATCTGGGTCCTGACCGCCGGCACGCTTCTGGCCATCATGGGCATCGGTGCGGTCATGCTTATTCAGGCCATCTGACCTAGACCAGCACCGAACGCAAAAAACGCCCTCCCGGCCGGGAGGGCGTTTTGCCTTGCGGGAAACCTGCCTGCTGCCTCAGGCGGTCTCGCGCGCCGGGTGGAAGAACAGCGCCTGGCCGATGGCGGCCTTCACGGTGTTCTCCTGGAACGGTTTGGGGATCAGGAAGGTCGGCTCCGGCCGCTCGCCGGTGAGCAGGCGTTCCGGGAAGGCGGTGATGAAGATGATCGGCACGTCGATCTCCTTCAGGATATCGTTCGCCGCGTCGATACCGGAAGATCCATCCGCAAGCTGAATGTCGCAAAGGACCAGCCCCGGCGGGTCCGAGCGCACCATCGCCATCGCCTCGGTATAGGTCGTGGCATTGCCGGTCACCGTATGGCCCAGTTCCTCGACCAGGCTCTCAAGGTCTGCGGCGATGATCGGTTCATCCTCGATGACGAGCACGCGGGTCGACAGTTCCGCCTCGATTTCGGCGATGGCGGCACGTTCCAGCTCTGCCTGCTCTGCCTCGGTGACGCCGAGGATGGTGGCCGCGTCGCTGCGGGAGAACCCTTCAAGCGCCGTCAGCAGGAAAGCCTGCCGCTGGATCGGTGCCAGCTTCATCAGGCGCCCGGACGCGACATCGCCAGCCTCCGTGCCGTCGCTGAGCTGCGCGCCTGTCGTGCCCCACACGACGTGGAAAAAGCGGTAGAGCCCGACCCTTGGGTCACCTTCGGTATCCATCTTGTCGGGCGAAGCCACCAGGGCCTCCAACGAAGCGCGGATATAGGCGTCTCCGCTTTCCTGACTGCCCGTAAGTGCCCGGGCGTAGCGTCGCAGATAAGGCAGGTGCGGCGCCAGATTCTGTACAAGATTCATGGGGTAAACTCCATCAAGACTGAACTACCAACCCGCTCGGACGGAAAAGGTTGCACCTGAAATGCACTTTTTTGCACGCGGCGCGGAACCTTTGGTGAATTCAGGCTTTATACTAGCAAGTAACAAAGCGCCCGATTGTGCGCGCAGCCAAACGGATTTCGGTAGGACTATTCTGATTATGGACGACAAGAAGACCGGCGGCCGCAAGGTGGCCGATACGGAACGAAAGCGTCGCGGTGACCGTCTGGGAGAGCAACTCCGTCGTCTGTACGATGATGTGACCCATGAAAACGTTCCCGACGATTTCCTGCGCCTGCTTGAAGAAGCAGACCGCAGCCATTCCCCAGATTCACACAACAAGTCCTCTTAAGGTGCGTGCATGAGCGAACCCAACGAACGGCTTGATGACACAGCATTCAAACAAGAGCTGGCCGGGCTGATCCCGCACCTGCGTGCCTTCGCCCGCAGCCTGTGCGGCGATGCTACCCTCGCCGACGACCTCGCCCAGGATGCCATGCTGAAAGCCTGGCATGCACGCGAGAGCTTCCAGGCCGGCACCAACATGAAGGCCTGGGCCTTCACCATCCTGCGCAACATCTTCTATTCGGAGAAGCGCCGCTCCTGGCGCCGGTCCTCGCTGGACCCCGAAGTGGCGGAAGCCACCCTCGTCTCGCCAGCCAATCCCGGCGACGGGCTGGACCTGCTGGCCCTGCGCAATGCGCTGAACCTGCTGCCGGACGACCAGCGCGAGGCGCTGATCCTGGTCGGGGCGGGCGGCCTTGCCTATGAAGAAGCGGCGGAGGTTTGCGGCTGTGCCGTCGGCACGATCAAGAGCCGCGTCTCCCGCGCGCGCAAGGCCGTGATGGAGCTGCTCGACAATAACGAGATTGGTTTCAGCGGCGATTCAGGGATCCGCGCCAGCGAGGCATTCGACGACATCATGGGTCAGGCGGCGGCCATTTCGTCCGCACATGAGAGCTGACGCTGCGTGCCTGACCGGGCGGCCTCTTCCAGCCTGCGGCGGCGCCTTGTCGCGACGCTGGCGATTGCGCTGACGCCGGTGCTGATCCTGGGCGCGGCCAGCGCCTATATGGATGCCCGGGAAGCCATACAGACCCGCAGCAACGAACTGCTGCTGGTCGCCGGTGCATCGGTCGACGGGGTCGACCAGACCATCGACGAAGCCGAATTGCTGCTGGACCTGTTCAAGTCCGAAGTCGGCACCAGCAATTGCGCCCGCGTGTATGAGCGGCTGCGCCCCAGCGTGCCGGCCCTGTCCAGCCTGATCCGTTTCGATGCGGACGGTGTCGCCCTTTGCACATCCACCG
Organism: Rhodobacterales bacterium; assembly: GCA_014763715.1. Lineage (GTDB taxonomy): Bacteria > Pseudomonadota > Alphaproteobacteria > Caulobacterales > Hyphomonadaceae > Hyphomonas. Next base: position 14,732 of record JACXUV010000038.1, read on the forward strand.
GGGCATCCGGCTTTGAAATGTCCAATCCGGACTGGAACCAGCGCCTGAGACATGAAGTGCCGACACTGCGCACGGATGCCTTTTTCGGGAAGACCAGTGAAGACTGGATCTTCGCCATCTTCTCCCGGGTGGACAAGCCGGACGGCAGCTATGACGGCTCGGTCGCCATTGGCTTGAAGTCGCGCGCCCTGGCCAGCTTTGCCCGGGCAAGCATCCTGCCGGAAGGTGTGGAAGTTGCCATTGCCGATGTTGACGGGCGCGTCTTCGGTTCGGAGCACTTCTCAAGCATCGCGCCGGAATGGATTGCCGCAGCAGCCGAGACACATACGGCGAAGATGTTCGTGCTGAAGCGCAAGGATATGCCGCCCATGGATGTGGTCATCCGTCCTGTGGGGCCAGCCAATGTGTTCGCCGTGATCTCCCGGGAGTCGCCCGGACTGTGGAGCGCGTTCACCCTGCAGCCGGTGTCTTCCTTCGGCCTGCCCCTCCTGGCCTTTTCCATCGCGCTGCTGGCTGTCTGGCTCGCCATTGACAGCCTGGTTCTGCGCTGGGTCTCCCGCCTGATACGGATCGCGAGAGTGTACGGAGCAGGCCGGTATGCCTTCCGTGCGGGGGGCGCCTTGGCCTCCGCTCCGGCCGAGATCGCCGAACTGGCCGACGCCATGGAAGACATGGCCGCGGATATCGACCAGCGCGACAAGGACCTGAAAGCGGCCATCGAAGTGCGCGATGCCGCCGTCAAGGAAATCCACCATCGCGTGAAGAACAACCTTCAGATCGTGACCAGCTTCCTGAACCTTCAGGGCCGCCAGCTGCAGGACGAGGAGGCACGCCAGGCGATTGCCGCTGCCCGCCACCGGATCGACGCGCTCGCCATCGTCCACCAGACCCTTTACCAGCATGAGCGGCTGGAACTTGTCAGCATGCAGCCCTTCCTGAAAGGGCTGATTGACCATCTGGCCGAAGCGCTGGGCATGGAAGCGCTGAACATCCGGATTTCCCAGTCCTATGACGAGATGGAACGGCCCGCCGATGATGCCATTCCGATTGCCCTGTTCCTGGTCGAAGCGGTGACCAACGCCACCAAATATGCCTTCCGGCGCGAGGAAGGCGGAGAGATCTCGATTTCCCTGACGGCCGGTGAGGATGATAGCGTGAGGCTGAAAGTGGCCGACAATGGCCTCGGCTTCGATCCGTCCAGTAAAGCGCCGAAAGGGCTCGGCTCGAAACTGATGACGGCTTTTGCCCGCCAGCTGAAGGGCCGGCTGGACATTCAGTCCAAGCCCGGCGGGGGCACAGCCATCACGCTCTACATGCCCGGCAGAGACAAGGCCCCGGCCTGAGGGGCGCGGGGCCTGTTGCCTCTCGGGGCAATGCTCCGGTCAGCCTTCGGCCGACAGGGATTTCAGCATCCAGACGGCCTGCTCGTGCCAGGACATGCGGGCTGTCAGCATGTCTGCCGTCACATAATCGTTCTTTTCTTCACACCACTCGGTCGCGGCACGCATGTTGAGCACGGCGGTCTCATGGTCTGCGATCAGCATTTTCAGCATCTGCGCAACAGACTGTTCCTCATCACGATCGTTGATGGAGGAAAGCTCGCCATATTTGGTGTAGCTGGCCGGTGCCTTGTGGCCGAGCGCGCGGATACGTTCCGCCAGCGCGTCGATGGCCTCGTACATGTTCTCATACTGCTCTTCGGTCAGCTTGTGCACACCCATGAAGACCGGACCGGTCACGTTCCAGTGCACACCCTGCGTCTTGATGAACAGCATGTAGGTATCGGCAAGGACAATGCCGAGCGCTTCGGCAATCTTCTTCCGGTCTGCCGCGGCAATACCGTTTGCGGTCCTGAATTCTGGTTTGGCAATCTCAAGGGCCTCAGTGGCCATGATGATCTCCTTTCTGTTTAGGTTGTGAACTGACGGCCCTCACATCGGAGGGTTATTTCGGAGGATCGGTCGCTTCCTCCATGGCCTCGCCAGCCTCGTTGACGGCGCCATCAATATCGTCGGCGACATCTTCGATGGCGTCGGCCGTTTCGTCAGCTGCTTCCTCGACCGACTCGCCCAGCGTGTCCGGTTGGTTCAGTTCGTCGACAGCTTCGTCAATCGACTCGCCTGCTTTCTCCATCGGGCCTTTGTTCGTATCGCACGCAGCAAGCACACCTGTTGCGACAAGCGCGGCAGCAATGATCTTCATTCGCATCTTACGGGTCTCCTTTGGTTTCGTGCCCCCTGGGAGTCACGGTGAAACAACGCCCGGAGAGGACAAGCGTTCCATCCGGGAGAGATTCCATTCCCCCAGCGCTTGCTGCGTGAATCCAGCCTCGTAATGGACATAGGCCGTGATGCGCATGACATCCCCGTCGAACGCCAGAACGTTGAAGGAGGGGGGAACATTCCGTAGGCGCATGGAGAGGGTTCCGGACGTTACCGAGACATAGCTGCCCTCGGGCGCCGTAATCAGCTCGGCCTGTGGCGCGTGGACATGGCCGCTGAGCAGCACCTGGACGGGGCTGCGCGCCAGACGCTGGCTGGCACGGCGGCCACGGCGGGTCTCGGTCTGCAAGGGAGCGCCCGTCGGCGCGACAAAAGGATGGTGGCAACTCAGCAGGCGGATACCGGCACCCTTGCCGGCCGCCAGCACCGCTTCCAGATCGTCGAGATCCACTGATCCCTCCGCCCAGTTCCGCCTCGCCTGCCATCCGCGCGCCGTGTTCAGTCCGTCAACCCGGACAGCCCCGGCCTGCAGGGGGAAGCCGAATTCCGCCAGGTATTTCCGGTAACGGGCAAACGGCGACAGCACGCGGTGGTGCAACTGGAACATCGGCGTGTCATGATTGCCGGGCGTGCAGGCGCAGGGCAGGTTCAGCGCCTCTAGCCACGCCCGCGCGGCCTCGAACTCACGTCGCTTGCCGCTCTGGGTCAGGTCGCCAGCTACGATCAGGGCGTGCGGGGCGATCTGCTCAATGCATACGGCAGCGGCATCCAGTACGTGCGGATCTGCGGCGCCGAAATGGATGTCAGCCAGATGCACAAGCCTCAATGGCCCGGCTCCGCGTACAACACCCTCGCCGCCTGTTCGATCATGCGAATGTGCACAGGCCCGGCAAAACTGACCTGTTCGCCATCAAGCGTCGCAGGAATGGCGGCATCCCCCAGTTCATGCACGGTGACCGATCTGGAAACTCCATACTCGACAGGATCTGCCTGCTTCCAGCCATGGATCATCGCGTCCAGGGCCGTGGACATCAGGTCCAGCGTGCTGTCAGGATCAATCGCGGCGACCTCAAATGCGGGCGGCCCGTCTTTCGTCAGCGCTACGGCAGCGGCCACAGCACTCAACAGATGCTCACCCGTATGCAGGTGGTCCGGCAGGGCTTTCCAGGAAAGCCTGAGACGGGTCTCGACATCCAGCACCTCACCCTCGACGAGCGCCTGCGCCGCATCCAGAAGCTCTCCCTTCCGGACCGCCTCACGCGTCTCTGCCAGAGCTGTGAGCCGGCCGAACAAGGCCGCGATGTAGAAACGGCGCTGATCTGCCTCACCTGCCGCGATCGAGCGGCTGTCAGGTTTCGACAAGGCGCGTTCAAGAATGTCATGCCACGGCGCATCACCATAGAGGCGCTTCGGCAGCATGTTCATTGTGCCGCCCGGCAAAGCCAGCACGGGCGGCCCCGACATGCCGCAAGCCGTCAGCGTACAGGCAAGCGTACCATCCCCGCCCCAGGCAATCACGGCATCCGCGTCACTGGCAGCGGCAGCGCGGACGCTTTCTCCCAGGCGATCTGCGCTGCAGCTTAGCGCGCACAAATCATGCCCGCTAACGCGGATGGCGGCCTCCATTTCATCCGCCGCACCCTTTGGCACGGACCGGGACAGGGGGTTTATGATCACTGACAGCTTCATGGGTGCATGCTCCATCTACAGGATCTCAACGCATCACCTGTTCCCCTGTTCCATCTCATCAGCGGCGGGAACCCGGGAGCATGACCGCGCGTTCTTCCCGCATGCCCAAGACATCCCCCATCCGCCTGTCGCCAATCTGCCATCTGCCTGTCCGCTCAGCCTGGCGGGCAACGCTTGGCTCTGTCCAGCGAATACGCGGACCTCGCGCTTTCGGTGCCGTTACGGCCCTGTTCCTGGCTGGCGCGCTGTCCCTGTGGACCTGTCTTCGCGCAGGCAATGTGCAGAGCGGCGAACAGGCCTCCGGCACCCAGATCCTTCTCCTGACCCACACTCCATCCTGAGTTCTGGCGCATTAGTCCGCACAATGAAAAGGCGCGCCACCCGGGGCGCGCCTTCAGCCACAAGATTGTGGAAGCTTAGTTGGACATGTCGTCCTTCACTTCATCTGCGGCATCTTCAATCGCATCGCCGCCAGCCTGAATATCCTCACCCGCGCCGGCAATCGTGTTGCAAGCGGCGGCCATCAGGGTGAGCAGGCCAAGACCGGCATATTTCAGGGCGTTCTGTGCGGTTCTCATTTTCGTTTCCTTTCTGGCTTTACCTTGCCTGACCAACGCCTTCACCAGAGGAATGTTCCAGAATCTTTTTCCGGAACACATCAACGCCCTGTCCGTTATCTGAGCATCGGCACGAACGCCGAAAGGAACCAGAAAAGGAGACCATCATGCTTGGCTGGGCCATTGCATTTTTCATTCTCGCCATCGTTGCCGCCGCCCTCGGCTTTGGGGGTATTGCCGGCGCTTCAGCCGGGATCGCGCAAATCCTCTTCTTCATCTTCCTCGCCCTTCTGGTGCTGACCTTCGTTGCCCGCGCCGTGAACGGACGAAGCGTGACCTGATCACTTTCCATCACGCACGAAATCAGGGGGCGCCGCACGGGCGCCCCTTCTCGTACACAGGAACAGATCGTTAGCCGCCAGGCAGGGGCAGGCCTGCTACGACGCATGAAAATCCGAAACATCCGCGATCCGTGGCGTCTCTATCTTTCCTGTGATCAGAAAGCAGATCAGTAATTAATCGGATTTGACATCCGGCGCCGACACCCACCGCATCAAGCGGAACACCCCACGGCCAATATTAATAGCGGCCCAAACCCCGACGAGGAATACGAGGACCGGTCCGAAGAGCCTGATGACCGCTCCCGTGGCAACCTCGACCTTCTGTCTGGGGATTGAATTATTTTGCGATTGGCACTCTTCCGCATATCTCCGCAGCATCGTCGCCATGGGCGACTGGCGCGCTTCACTTTCCTGAGCGGAGCGAAGAACCTCAGTGCAGTCCCGCGGCATCGTCGGCGTGTTTGTGCCAAACCACATTAAAGCGTTGATTGCACTAACCGCGAACACGCACGCCGCGAGGACGATGCGCAATCGGCGCAGTACTGTAACAAGCCTTTTATTCAACTCCGTCTTCCCCCCGGCGATCTTATCCCTGAAACTGACCACGTATTGAGTTGGGGCGCAACGACTCCTCCCGCACCGGGGCTCGCCGTTTGCTATGGTCTCGTGTCCCAGCGGGATCTCGCCCAACAGGGACTGAAAAACACAGGCCCGTGCCCCTCACCACTTGCAGCTCACGCTCCGTGGCAGACGTCCAATGCCTGATTGGCAGTCTTGTCTGAATTCGGGACTTTTCTGGAATTTGGGAGCGTTGGAGCGGGTAGACGGAATCGAACCGACATACTCAGCTTGGAAGGCTGCTGCACTACCATTGTGCTATACCCGCGCCGCAAGCATGCAGCCGCCTGAGGTGGTGGAGGGAGCTGGATTCGAACCAGCGTACCTTGCGGACCAGATTTACAGTCTGGCGGTTTTAACCACTCACCCATCCCTCCACGGGACCTCACGGGCTGCACGGCGTTGACGCCGTCCGACCGGCGTTTCACAAGGGCGCCAGATGCGCCGCTGATCCACTCCGGAAGCGGCCTTATAAGGAAACCGCAAATGCCGCGCAACCACGGAAAACGGCGAAATGCACACAGTCGCAGTGGACACCCCCAGGAGGGAGGCTCGCCAGCAGAGCACCGGCAGAAGCACCATTCCGGCCCCCGCCACCCCAACAAGGGCCACGCAACCGAAGGACAAGGCGTCTGGCTATGGGGAATCCACCCCGTGGAAGCGGCCCTGGCCAACCCCGAACGCAAGCTGATCGAGCTGCTGGCAACGGAAAATGCGGCGTCCCGCCTGCCCGCCGGAGCCCCCAGGCCGCACATTGTCAGCCCGAAGGAAATTGACACCCGCCTGCCGCCCGGTTCGGTGCATCAGGGCCTTGCCCTGCGGGCTGAGCCGCTGGACCCGCTGGCGCTGGAAGACCTGATTGAGGACGGCGTGGAGCGAATCGTCGTGCTGGACCAGGTGTCGGACCCCCACAATCTGGGCGCGATCTACCGTTCTGCCGCCGCGTTTGGCTTTGGCGGCCTCGTCCTGCAGACGCGGAATGCCCCGCCGATCACCGGAATCGTGGCCAAAAGTGCCGTCGGCGCCATCGAGACGGTGGCCGAAGCCCGCGTCGTCAACATTTCCCGTGCCCTCGAACAGCTGGGCGAGGCCGGTTACCACACGGTGGGCCTGGCCGGTGAGGGCGAAGCTGACATCGCGCAGGCGGTCAAAGGCGCCGGTAAACTGGCCATCGTGCTGGGCGCTGAAGGCCCGGGCCTGCGCCCCGGCGTCGCCAGGGCCTGCGCCGAACTTGCCCGCATTCCGATCAGCGCCGCGATGGAAAGCCTGAACGTGTCCAATGCTGCCGCAATTGCCTTCTACGAAGCAGCCCGGAACAGTTTTCCCGGCGCCTGAACCTCTGCTAGGGTCTGACGCGGATTTGAAGCACGGAGCGCTGGAACGCCATGATGAGATTCTTCTCCATTCTTCTCCTGCTGGCCGGTCTTCTGGTAGCAGGGTATGGCGGCTCGCGCCTGCTGGAGATCTACAGCCCCACCTCGGACATGGCCGCCATCTCCGCGCCGGCTGCCGAAAGCGTCGAAGCCCCGGCTGAAAGCGCCATGATGGAAGACGATGTCACGGTCGAGGCCCTGCCGGAGGCCGCCCCGCTGCCATCCACCCCGGAAGACGAGATCCTGGCCGAGACCGCTGCAGCGCCGTCGCTTTCCCGCTCGCTCCCCGCCCCGACCATGGACGAACCGATGTTCACCACGGAAGGCGCTGCTGAGGCCCGCGCGCTCGACAGCGAGACCATGGCCGGCATCGAAGTTGCCCCGGACGTCATGGCGCCGGATGAAACCGACTCCTTCCTCAACAAGCTGCAGACCGTGCCGGTGGCCCACGAGACCCCGGCCACCGCCGAATACAAACGCCCCTTCGAGGCTGTTCTGGCCATCGACGCGACGGGCGATACGACCGCGGTCGACGCCCTGCCGGGCCATGGCAACATTTCCGAAGGGACGGCCCAGGTCTCCAGGACGGTTGAGGCCCGCCTTTCCGGCTCAGGCTTTGCCATCAAGGCGATGACGCCGGAACAGCAGACCATCTCTCCGCTGACAGAGAACACCTGGCGCTGGTCGGTCACGCCGCTGACCGCCGGCAATCAGGAACTGACCTTCGACATCTACGCCATCGATGACGGCCCGGCCGTGCCGCTGCGTACGTTCCACAATACGGTGACGGTGCAGGTGAGCGGCCTCAACCGGGCAATCGCCTTTGCCGACCAGGCCAACCCGCTGGCCGTGTTCCTCGGCGGCGTGGGCTCGATCCTGGCAGGCCTGTTCGGCGCGATCAAATTCGTCCGCCGCCGTTAGGCCGATCCGGCCATCTGGCCATACACCCGGTCAGAAGTTTGGAATGTGCGAATCCCGGGCGTCGAGATTGACGCCGCGCATATAGGTGGCACTGCCCGGAAGGCTCAGGATGAGCTTGCTGCGGCGGCGATCCATCTGCATCCGGAAGACTGACAGGAGGTCGAGCCCAAGCACCATGGCGGGTTCGTCTTCCATGCCCAGATATTCGAACAGCGGCGGGTCAGACACGAGGATATCGACCCGGGTCAGGCGATAGTCACCGATGGCAATCATCTTCGCCGTGGCGATGCTCAGCGACTGGTCTGCTCCGGTAGCCCCCTGCAGGACCTGCGTCTTCTCCTCATTCGGGGTCGTATGGGAGTCCGCCGCAAACTTGCTGTTCACATAGGTGATGCTGGAGCCCGTATCGATCAGGGCGCGGCCTTTGCGGCCGTTGATCCTGACCTCCACAAAGGGCAGTCCGTTGATCGTTTCATAACGCATCGAGCTCGGTACCAGGCGGGCGCTCCGGTCCGGCCGTCCGTCATAGACCATCACCCGCTGGTTCTCGAAATCGAAATCGATGACGTCGCCCTCGAAGGCGCTGGCCGGCAGGACATTCTGCGCGCCGGTGACATTGAGGTCTACATTGAGGGCGACCGGAACATCCGTCTTCATGACATTACCGACGACCAGACGGTCCAGCTGGACGACTGGAAAAACCTCTGCCCCGGTCAGGCCCAGAACCCTCACCATGGCCGGGTTTTCACCAAGCTCGGGAATATCGGCCAGACGCGCCGTGCGGCCATTGATCATGGGAAACGTGGCTGCCGTATCAATGATGCCGGTTACGCGGTCGGTCTCGTTCACCTCCAGCCGCACCACCATATGGTCATGCTGGTTGATCTCGAACGGGATCACCTGGCGCTCGCTGGCGAACGCCGGAAGACTGCCCAGAAGGGCAAGCGTGATCAGAACGGCACCTTTGCGATGCCACCGGTTTGCCTTGTCCGGCACCCGGCGTTTCGGCTCCCTTGTCATCTATTCAGTATCCCACACCCGAAGGGATATTCAAAGCTGTGTTCATTGACGTCACGTCCGGTGCCCCGGCGTCACGACTTCCACGCCCCCTTACGTTCGCGTAAACCCGCCTCATACAAACAGAGGAAACCGGAGATAGATCATGGCTGACGCCTTCATCATTGACGCCTGCCGCACACCGCGGGGCATCGGCAAAGTCGGCAAGGGCTCACTGGCCCACCTTCACCCGCAGCACCTGGCGGCCACGGTGCTGGGCCAGATTGCCGAGCGCAACAAGCTGGACACCGCCACTGTCGACGACGTGATCTGGGGCACCTCCAGCCAGCGCGGCGCACAGGGTGCAGACATGGGCCGCATGGCGGCGCTGGATGCCGGCTATGACGTGAAAGCGTCCGGCATGACGCTCGACCGCTTCTGCGGCTCCGGCATCACCTCGGTCGCCCTTGGCACCGCGCAGATCATGTCCGGCATGGAAGACTGCATCGTCGCCGGCGGCTGCGAGATGATGAGCTACACGGCGGCCACGGCCGATCCGAAAACTCCGATGATGATGGACGCTGGCAACCTCCACCTGCGTGACCTGCACCCGCAGTCGCAGCAAGGCTGCTGCGCCGATGCGATCGCCACGCTGGAAGGCATCGACCGCGAAGCTGTCGACCGTCTGGCCATGGTCAGCCAGGAGCGCGCCGACATCGCTATCAAGGAAGGCCGTTTCAACAAGTCTGTCGTCCCGGTCTACAATCGTGACGGCACGCTGGCGCTCGACCATGACGAATTCCCGCGTCCCGGCACGACGATGGAAACCCTTGCGGGCCTCAAGACCGTGTTCAACATGTTCTGGGACATCCCGGTGGACGATCAGGGCATGACCTATGGCGGCCTGATCGAGAAGAGATACCCGCAGCTGAAAGGCAAGATCCAGCACGTCCACCATGCCGGTAACTCCTCCGGCGTCGTCGACGGCTCCGGCGCGGTCCTGCTGACCTCCGAAAACTACATGAAGAAGCATGGCCTGAAGCCGCGCGCCCGTGTCGTTGCGACCTGCAACATGGGCGACTGCCCGACGCTGATGCTGAACGCCCCGGTTCCGGCAGCCCGCAAAGTGCTGGCCAAGGCCGGTCTGACGACCAGCGACATCGACGTCTGGGAAATCAACGAGGCCTTCTCGGTTGTCGCCGAGAAGTTCATCCGCGACCTCGACCTCAACCGCGACAAGGTCAACATCAATGGCGGCGCCATGGCTCTCGGCCACCCGATCGGCGCGACCGGCTCGATCCTGATCGGCACCGCCCTCGATGAACTCGAGCGCTCCGGTGGCAAGTATGGCCTCGTCACCATGTGTGCCGCTGGCGGCATGGCCCCGGCCATCATCATCGAGCGCCTCGACGCCTGATCGCCTGCCAAGTCGCCAAGTCGGCGGCAGTCTGAATGGCTCCAAACGCCCGGTCCCCTCAGGACCGGGCGTTTTCGTGTGAGCGATGGCAAAGCCACAAATGAGAATGAATGTGATAATAATTCTCATTTCGTCTTGCGATTCATTCTCATTTTCAGTACGTCCCCTTCAGACGGCCGCGCGGGGCGGCCCTCAGGGAGATCATAATGAGACAAGCCATTCGCAAACCGCGAAGCCTCCGCGCACAGGTCGGCATGTATGCCGCCGTCGCTGTGGC
>JACXUV010000039.1 GCA_014763715.1 Rhodobacterales bacterium
GGCACGACGCGTACGGTTGAGATTGGCGACATGGTCATCGACGAAGTCTTCTTCATCTGGGAAGAGGGCAAGCGGATGGCCTTCTATTTCGACAAATCGACCCTGCCGATCTCCGCTGGCGTGGAGGATTACCACATCGTCGAAACGCCGGGTGGCTGTGAACTGCACTGGGCCGGGAAGGCCAGCGCGCCGCTGTTCCTTGGCGGGATCGTCTCGAAACAATTGGCCAAAGGTATCGCGGAAGGCATGCCCAAACTCGAGGCCCTGATCCGCGATAATCCCGGCCGCTTTGGCCTTTCCTGATCCTTGAGGCCTGACGCTCCGGGCACAGAGCGCCAGGCGGAAGGCCTAATTGAACACAACAACCTGCCGGGCCACAGTGCCCTTGTTGTCCTTCAGGTTCTGGAGGGCGCCGGTGATGCCGTCGAGGCCGATGCGGTCCGAGATCATGTCGTCGAGGTGGAGCTTGCCCTGACGGTAAAGCTCCACGAAGCGCGGGAAGTCGATCCGGAACTGGTTGGAGCCCATGATCGCACCCTGCAGGCGTTTCTCGGTGACCAGCATTTCGATGCCGGGAATCTCGATGTTCACACCGGGCGTGATCATGCCGATCAGCGTGGCGACACCGCGCGGGCGCAGCATGTGATAGGCTTGCTCCGCCGTTTGCTTCAGGCCGACGCATTCAAAGGAATAGTGCACGCCGCCCTTGGTGATTTCCTTCACCGCCTCGATGGCATTGACCTTGGACGGATTGATCACGTCGGTCGCGCCGAAGCGCACAGCGAGCTGCAGCTTCTCGTCTGACAGGTCGACCGCGATGATGCGGCTGGCCCCGGCAATGGCCGCTCCGTTGATGGCAGAGAGCCCGACGCCGCCGCAGCCGACCACGGCCACGGTCGAGCCCGGCTCGACCTTCGCAGCATGGAAGACGGACCCGACGCCGGTAATCACACCGCAGCCGATCAGGCAGGCGCGGTCCAGCGGCATGTCCTTGTCGATGGCGCAGAGGGCGTTCTCGTGCACCAGGATCTGTTCGGCGAAGGAGGACAGGTTCAGGAACTGGCCGACCTTTTCGCCCTTGATCGACAGGCGCGGCGCCTCGGTCATCTGGCGTTGGAACTGGTCCTTGTTGATTGTGTGGCACACGGACATATGGCCCGACAGGCAATACTCGCAGGTGCCACAGAAGGGGGAGAGGATGGAGATGACATGGTCGCCCGGTTTCACCGCTGAAACCATGGAGCCGACAGCTTCCACCACGCCGGCGCTTTCATGGCCGAGGATCACCGGCGTCTCGACCGGGAAGTTGGCATCCCAGAAGTGAACGTCGGAATGGCAGACGCCAACCGCTTTCAGGCGGACGAGCACTTCGCGCGGACCGGGCTTGTCGATGGTGACTTCTTCAATCGACAGCGGCTTGTTGGGCTCCCGCATCACGGCAGCTTTCATGGCATTTCCTCCTGATCATTATATTTTGCCGGGAGGATGGCCCTGAATATCCCGCTTGGCGAGTCCTGCCGCTAGGTGAGGTTGATCAGGAAAGGGAAGGCCGGGTGAGGGCGTGCCAGGGGGCCGTCAGGGTCTTGCGGTCTGCTTCCGGCAGGAGGTGCGGCGCGCCGAGGGCCATCGCCGCTTCCAGCAGGCAGAGGGAGGCCGTGTACCAGGGTTCGGCGAGGTGCATCTCCGGATCTTCCACCTCCGGTCCATCGGTTGTGTACCAGGCATTGTCGCCAAAGGCCCGCAGGGCGTTGGCGCAGACACTGTTGAAGACGGCGGAAAGCCCCCGGCCGACAGGGGAGGGCGGGACCGTGCCGCCTGCGCCAATGACGCCTTCCCAGTCTTCGAAGACGCGCTTGTCATCCGGCATATCCCGCCAGTTCAGCCAGGCGCGTGAATAGAGGGTGCCGGCATCGGGCGCGCGGGCCCGGGAGAGCGTTTCGGCTTCTTCGCGGGTCAGCTGGGCGGTGCGGTCCAGGATCCAGACCACCGCCTCGCCGTTCGGGCCGAACAGTTCGTGCGGCGGCACCTGTCTCAGGATGCGTACCGCAACGGCCCGCGTGTAGTCACCCTTATGGTTCTGGGGGCTGATGGCGTCGACCACCTCGGCTTCCCAGAGAGATCCCGGCCAGTCGGTGACCAGCACGCCATCCAGCGTGTGGTTCACGACAAGCCAGGGCGCTTCACGGGTTTCGTTGCGGATCACATCTCCCGGCGCAGCCCCGGCGAAACGCAGGTCCCGGCGTTCATCGGCAATATAGATGAAGCCGGTCTGCCTTTTCCGCCCAAGGCTGCGGAACGGGTTTGAGACCATCGGGGCCTATTCAGCCTCCGGTCCTGCAACGAGACCGCTGGCGCGGCCCATGACCTGGAAGATCTCGTTCTGCTCCATCACACCGGAGATCAGTTCCGATCCGGGGCCCGAAGCGAAGATAGCGACATCGTCACCGCCATGGGATTCCGACCACATCGGATAGAGTGACTGCTGGAGGAAGTCCTTGTCCGTCGTGTCGACATTGGTGAGGTCCTTGCGAATGCAGTCGAAGCCGTCTTCCGTCGGCGTGCAGGCGCCGGGGCCGTTCATGTAGCCGAGGGTGGTGTAGGGCTTGCCGTCGAGGGCCTTGTCAGGCGTGCCGTCCAGAGAGGTGGAGGAGAGGCCCAGGATCGGATTGCCGCGGCGGGCATAGCCCGAAATGGTCATCGTGTGGGAATGGTCTGCGGTCACGATAATCAGCGTATCGTCCGAATTGGTCATCTCCAGCGCGGTCTTGATCGCCTGGTCGAACTGGTCGGCCTCTTCCAGCGCGCGGGCAGCATTGCCGGCATGGTGGGCATGGTCGATGCGGCCGCCTTCCACGAGCAGCACATAGCCGTCCGGATCCTGAGACAGGCGGGTAATGGCCGCCTTGGTCATTTCCGCAATCGACGGTTCACCCGACGGGTCGTCCGCACGGTCGAGTTCGTATTCCATGTGCGAAGGCTCGAAGAGGGCGAGGATCTTGTCTTCGCTGGTGAAATCTTCGGCCTCGAAGCCTGCGCGGTCGATGATGAATTTGTGAGCCGGTTTTGCCATCCAGTCGGCGATCAGGTCGCGCTGGTCTTTGCGGTCGCTGGTCTTGCCGGGATATTCCGGGTCTTCCGCACCGCCCTTCAGGAAGGCGGAACGGCCGCCGCCCATGGCGACTTCAAAGCCATCACCCGCTGTCCAGTCGATGAACTGTGTCGCGATATCGGCGCAGGATCCTTCCACGGCGGCGCCCCGGCCGACGGTCGCTTCCCAGTCACGGTTCGGTGTCTTGGAATAGGCTGCGCCTGGCGTGGCATGCGTCAGGCGGGCTGTGGTGACGAGGCCGGTGGCGAGGCCAGCCTCTTCTGCAATGTCGAAGATTGAATCGGTGAGGTTGCCTTCGATGCTGGCGCAATTGTCATAGGCGGCGTCGCCCGTGATGCCGAGCGTGCGGGAATTGGTTTTCACGCCGCTCATCATGGCCGTCGCGGTGGAGGCCGAGTCGGCAACCTGAGCATCGTTGTTATAGGTCTTGGACAGGGCGGAGTAAGGCAGCTGGTCCATGGTCAGCTTGTAGGATTCCCCGTCGAGGCCGCGCTTCTGGCCGGCATAGATACGGGTGGCCGTAACGGTCGGGATGCTCATGCCGTCGCCGACAAAGAGAATGATGTTCTTTGCCGGGCGGAGGCCGCGTGTGGCAATTTTCGCATCGATCGCGGCCTGAGCGTCGACATAGTACGGATCGGCAGCCTGTTGCGGCACGGCGGCTTCGCGCGCCAGGGTGGCCACGGGAGAGGCGACCGGCTCTGCCGCCAGTGTTTCTGAGGCCTCCGGTGCAGCAGGGGTCGCCGTGCAGCCTGCGAGAACAAGGGCGATGAGGGGCAGGGCGGTAAGGGTCTTGCGCATAAGGGCCTCCGATTGGTTCGATGCTTCAGCGTCGTAAGGTGTTTGTGTGACGGTTTTTCTCGTCAGTCGACCGCAACACGCGGCTTGCGCCCACGTTGGGCCAGCCAGACTGCAAACAGAATGACAAGGGCGCCCATTGCCTGCAGGCCGGTCAGTGTCTCTCCGAACAACTGCCAGGAGATGGCTGCGGCGACGACGGGCTGGATCAGGACCAGGAGGCCGGCAACCGCGGCCGAGGTACGGCCGAGGCCGGTCACGATCAGGGCCTGTCCGGCGATCTGCGCGACCAGAGCCAGGAAAAGCGGTGCTTGAAAGCCCGCCAGTGTCTTCGGCATGAAGCTTTCCCCCGTCACCAGGATAACGGCTGCCGAGACGGCGATCTCAACGGCGGTCAGCCAGAAGATCGCTTCGATTCCGCCAAGTGTCCGCCGGGCGATATTGGAACACAGCATGTAGCCGCTCACCAGGAAAGCGGCACCGACGGCGAAGAGGTCGCCATGGATATCGCCTTTGCCGTCCGTTCCGCCGCCAAGGGAAAGGCCCGCCGCGCCCAGTACGGCGAGGGCCGCCGCCACAAACCAGAAGGCATGCGGGCGTTGCTTCAGGAAGAACCAGGCACCGAAGCCGACAAGAACATTGCCGAGGTTCACAATGAAGGTGGCGTTCGACACGGTCGTCAGGGTCAGCGCGTGATGCCAGAGCGCGATGTCCAGCGCGAAGAACGTGCCCGCAAACAGAATGAACCGGTTCGGCAGGCGCGGGGGGCGGCGTTCGATCAGGAACACCAGCGCAAAGAGAAGGGGCAGGGCGAAGACATAGCGCCAGAAGGCAATTGCCTGCGGGCCAAGCTCGCCCAGGCCAAAGCGCAGGCCAATGGGGGCAAAGCCGATGCCGATGCCGCCAGCCAGAACCATCAGGGGCCCCGTCCAGGAACGCGGCGCGGGCGGGGACACGGGAATGGCTGTCATGGGATGCCTGTCATACGGCGGAGATCGTCCGGCGTCTTGCCTTCATCACGCCATGCGCGCAATCCCCTGTCGCCAGCCCGCTTGGACAGTTTCTTCCCGTCCGGGCCCAGCACCAGCGGGTGGAAGCGGTAAACCGGCTGCGGCCAGTCCATCAGTGCCTGCAACAGCGCGTGCACGGCGGTCATTTCCCGAATGTCTTCGCCGCGGATGACATGGGTCACGCCCTGAAGGGCATCATCATGACAGCAGGCGAGATGATAGGAGGCGGGCGTCTCCTTGCGGCCGAGAACGACATCGCCGAAGGGGCGGGGGTCTGCGGCGACGCGGCGGGCCGTGCCATCGCTTTCGTCGATATAGGACAGCTGCGGGTAGCGCGGGCCGAGCGCATCCTGAGCGGCGGCCAGGGACAGGCGCCAGGCGAAGGCGTGGCCACGGGCCAGCCGGCTTTCTTCCTCCAGTGCGGACAAGGGGCGCCCGGTGAAGCCCCATTCGTCCGCCACGGCCCCGGCAGGCATGGCTGCGGCGATCTCCCGCCGCGTGCGGAAACAACGATAGACGAGCCCGCGGTGCTGAAGGTTTTTGAGGGTGGCCTCATATTCAGAGAAATGGTCGGACTGGCGCCGAACCGGCCCATTCCAGGACAGGCCAAGCCAGGCAAGGTCTTCCAGAATGGCCGCTTCGTATTCGGGCCGGCAGCGCGTCTGGTCGATATCCTCGATGCGCAGCAGGACGCGTCCGTTCGCGGCCTTTGCCGCCTCCCAGACATGAAACGCCGAACAGGCATGACCAAGATGCAGGTATCCTGTCGGAGAGGGTGCAAAACGGGTGACGAAATCAGCCATGCCGCCCTGTCTGCCTCCTGCCCGCCAGCCCTTGTCGAAATGGTATGCTGGCGGATGTGCCTTGCCTGCGTCAACAGCGTTTCCCTGTTGCATGGAGGGCTGAGGCCCCGTATCGCCAAGAGGCTTGAGAGGTCCTATTTTCATGCCTGTGACGGACTGGCTGACAACGGCAGAAACATGGGCGGACGCCCATATGCGGGAAACCCGGTCTCTCGCAGTGCTTGGCCTTGTCCTGGGCGTCTTGCTGGCAGCCTTTCTCCTGCTCCTGACATTCCGTCTGGTGGTACGCCTTGTGCGGCGCATTCGTGATGCCGCGGCGGCCCGTGCACTGCGCACGGACAAATCGCCGGGCTACCGTATCGTGCTCGCGCGTCCGGCTGGCCGGAAGGGTGGGGCCACGCTGAAATGGCTTCAGTCGGCCCTGGAAGAGCATCTCTCCGCATTCAATTTCGGGGCACCGTTCAGGATCATGCGGATGAGCAGGCTGAAGGATGGCCTGGCGCCCGCAACGATTGCGCGGGCCCGCCGCCGTATGGCTGCGGCTGATGCGGATCTGTTCGTCTGGGGCGAACGCCGTGGCCGGAAAGAGGACGGACTTGTCCTGCATGGCCTGACGCGTGGCGGTGGCCTCACACCTGCTGAAGCCCGTCTCTTCACGATCCGCCTGCCAGCGCGTGCGGATGCCCTGGAGGGGCAGGTGCCGAGGATCACGGCCTTCCTGCTGGCGAAACAGCTTCAGCCGGGTCTGGGCAATCCCGCGGCCTTCCGTCCAGAGAAGATCAGCCTGCTGGCGCAGGCCCTCTCCGCCATGCTGGATCATGAGGGGCCGCTGCCTCTGGCGGTTCTCAAGGAGATCGAAGGCGACTTCTGTGCCTCGGCCGTGCATGTGGCCGAACAGGCGGGGGACCTTGCCGGGCTGGACCGCGTGATCGCCATGCGACGCGAACATCTGACCGAAGGCGCCGTTCAGGCCGATCCCGAACGGGCCATTCAGGCGCGTATGGATATTGGCCGGGCGCTTCTGGCGCGCGCGGCAAGGAAGTATGAGCCGGAACTGGTGCGCGAGGCGATCGGCTATCTTTCCCAGGTGGTCGAAGCGCTGCGCACGGATCCGTCGATCATGCGCGCACAGGCGGCCTCCGACGCCATGTTCAAGGCGCAAACCCTGATGGAAAACCGCAACAAGCGCTTTGCGGTAAACTTCGGAACCTAGACCGACAGGCCCACCGGGCAGGAGACGCCCGTGCCGCCAAGGCCGCAATAACCTGCCGGGTTCTTGGCAAGGTATTGCTGGTGGTAATCCTCAGCGAAGTAGAGCTTGTCCAGCGGGGCAACCTCGGTGGTGATCTTCCCGGCATGGCCCGCCTTGGCGAGGGAGGCCTCATAGGCAGCGATCATGCGGCGGGCGGTGTCCGCCTGCGCGTCGCTGGTCGTGTAGACGGCCGAGCGGTACTGCGTGCCGATGTCGTTGCCCTGGCGCATGCCCTGGGTCGGGTCATGGTTCTCCAGGAACACTTTCATCAGGCCTTCAAAGTTGATGACCGCCGGATCGAAGATCACATCGACGACTTCTGTATGCCCGGTCTGGCCGGTGCACACTTCTTCATAGGTCGGGTTGGGGGTGTAGCCGCCCGCATAGCCGACACGGGTCAGCCAGACGCCATCCTGCTGCCAGAACTTGCGTTCGGCGCCCCAGAAGCAGCCAAGGCCGAAGATTGCCCGTTCAAAGCCTGCAGGCACGCCCGACATCAGGTCCCGCCCATTCACGAAATGTGTCTCAGCAGTCGGGATGGGAGCCGTCCGGCCCTTCAGGGCGGTGTCCGGTGTCGGCATAGCAACAGGTTTACGCGTGAACAGCATGGCGGCCTCCTTCAACTGCTCCCAGATATGGGGGCTTGCTGCTGCAACGGCAATCACAGTCTTGCGAGGACTGTTCCCATAAGTTATGGCGTCCGCTGCTGGATTGGTGAGGTGGCCGAGTGGTCGAAGGCGCACGCCTGGAAAGTGTGTAGGCTAGCAATAGTCTCCAGGGTTCGAATCCCTGTCTCACCGCCAGCCAGCTTCCTGACAGGAACATGCCTTCTGGCCCTATGGGGAACCGGGGCAGCCTCCTGAGGCTTCAGGCTTCCACTCGTACCGGAAGACCCTCTTCGAGGGGCATGCCGGGGCGCTCATTGTCCCAGATCCTGGAGATGACACGCCAGCCAGCCGCGTCGCGGTACAGCTGTATGCTGTTGATGCCGCGCCGCTCGGGGATTGTGTCGTCAGGATTGGTCTTTGCCTCATAGGCACTCCAGACATGCGCGATATTGCCGAAGACCCGGATCACGCGGGAGGTTTCGACTTCATAGAAGCTTTGTCCGGCAAAGACGGCATCAGCTTCGGCGCGGTACTGTTGCGGATCGAACATCTTGAACCAGGGCTCACCATCAGCATCGACGCCCGTCCGGATCTGACGGCATTGCGGATGGAAGATCTCGCGTTGGCGGCTCCAGTCACGCGGACCGGCCGGGCCGGAGATCATGGCATAGAGCGCATCGAGGGTGGCGGTGATCCGGCGGATGTCGTCTGTCATGATCTTCTTCCCTTTGCAGGCGATTTAAAATAGGTTTGCTTTTATCAAACTTGTTTGATGATGAGGCGCGACGTGTCAATCGTTTCTTTTGCAGTCCCTGGTCTGCCTGTCCGGGCGGGTGATGCCTGCGGCCATCATCTGGCTGTTGAAGCGGCGGCACGCATGCACTGCGTCTGCAGCCTGTGCCCGCTGGGCGGGGAGGAGAGATGAGCGTGAAGCGGGAAACCGTCCAGTTGGGCTCCGCCCTGCGGAACCGGCGCAATCATCTGAAAATGACGCTGGCGGAACTGTCCGCCGTTTCCGGTCTTTCGGTTCCGTTCCTGTCGCAGCTTGAAAACAACAAGGCGAGCCCGTCATTCGCCTCCCTGATGAAGCTGGCCGAGGCGCTGGGTGTGGGGATCGAGCATTTCGTCAGCGTACCCCGCCCGAAGGAATTCGTGCGCCGGGCAGCGAGCCCCGTATCCATGGATCTTGGTCTGCCCGTGCGTTACGAGCGGTTGAGCGCAGATCATGAAGGCAGCGTGCTGGATGCCTACATCATTCACATCCCGGCAGGTGTGGGGCACCCCCTGACGAAGCGCGAGGGGGAGGGGCTTTGGTATGTCCTCTCAGGCGAGCTCGAAATGACGGTCGGCGAGGAAACATTCATCCTCGGGCCGGGCGACAGCGCGCACTTCGACCAGCGCCACCTCTACAGTGTCCGCGCCGCCGGCAAAGAGCCCGTGAAGCTGCTCTGGTCCGGAACCCCGCGTATCCCGTAGAAGCCGGCGGGACAGGAAGCCTTAGCCGTTCGCCGGCAGCATGGAGCCTGTTTCGACATAGCGCTGGTGCCAGGAGAGGGCTTCGCCGAGAATGTTCGGCGCGTGCTGGCCAAAGGATGAGCGGCGGGCCCGGTCGTAATAGTCCTGCAGCATCGGGCGATAGACCGGGTGCGCACAATTGGCGATGATCGTGTCTGCACGTTGTTTCGGGCTGAGACCGCGCAGGTCTGCGAGACCCTGTTCGGTGACGATCACCTGCACGTCCTGGCTGATATGATCGACATGCGCGGCCTGCGGCACGATCGCGGAGATCTTGCCGCCCTTGGCCGTGGAAGGCGTCATGAAGATCGAGACATAGGCGTTGCGCGCGAAATCGCCCGAGCCGCCGATGCCGTTCTGGATGCGCGACCCCATCACATGGGTTGAGTTCACATTGCCGTAGATGTCAGCCTCGATCAGGCCGTTCATGGCAATGCAGCCGAGGCGACGGACGAGTTCCGGATGGTTCGAGATTTCCTGCGGGCGCAGGATCAGCTTGCTGGTGAAGTGCGAGGCATCCCTGTTGAAACGGTCTGCCGCGGTGGGGCTGAGGGAGAAGGCGGTGGCGGAGGCCATGCGCAGCTTGCCTGCCTCAAGCAGGTCTAGCATGCCGTCCTGGATCACCTCGGTAAAGGCGGTCATGTTGTCAAAGGGCGCATCCATCAGGCCCGCCAGCACGGCATTCGTGACGTTGCCCACACCCGATTGCAGCGGCAGCAGGGACGGGGGCAGGCGGCCGACCTTCACTTCGTGTGCGAAGAATTCCAGCAGGTGCCCGGCAATGGCAGTGGCCACATCGTCAGGCTCTGCGAAAGGCAGGTTCCGGTCCGGTGCATCGGTTTCGACAATCGCGACGATCTTGTCGGGATCGACCTTGAAGTGGGAGCTGCCGATCCGGTCATCCGGGCGAACCAGCGGGATAGGCTTTCGGTTCGGGGGCAGGGCCGTGCCGTAATAGATGTCGTGCATGCCGTCGAGCGCTTCGCTCTGCCAGCTGTTGACCTCCAGGATGATCTGCTTGGCCTGGTCCAGCCAGGTCTTGTTGTTCCCGATGGAGGAAGATGGGATCAGCGTCTTGTCGGGCGTGATACCGGAAATTTCGATCACGGCGGTATCGAGCGGACCGAGGAAGCCCTGCCAGGCCATGGGGGCGACCTGGCTGAGGTGCATGTCGAAATAGTTCATCTCGCCCGCATTGATCTTTTCACGGGCAATCGGGTCCGAATTGTAGGGCAGACGGAATTCGATGCCGTCCGCCTTCGCAAGCGCGCCGTCGAGTTCCGGCCCGGTCGAGGCGCCGGTCCATACCTTGACGCGGAAAGGGTTTCCGGCGGCATGTTCCGCTTCAATTCTTCGTGCCAGGGCCAGCGGGACGGACTTCGGATAGCCAGAGCCGGTGAACCCGCTCATGCCGACCGTTGTTGAGGATTGAATAAGGGCAGCAGCGTCGTCAGCGCTCATGATGCGGTCACGCAGAGCGGCATTCTGAATTCGGGAACTCATGAAAGTGTCGTAGTCCTGGCAGCGATTAGGAGGTGACGTGTAGGACCGTCGCCCGTGTTGAGACCACAGCGGACCGCGAAAGTCATGTGGTGGCTGCCATGCGAAAATGCATGATGTGGGTTCGCCGATATGCGATGTTACATGAGAGGCTGAATAGTAAAAGGACCGGATCGCGGGATCCGGTCCTTCCTGTTTTCTATTCCTCGCTCCAGGTGCCGAGGGCCTTGTAGAGCGCGATACTGTTCAGGTTGTTGTCGAGGGTCGCGAGAATCCACTGCTGCTGTGCGTTGTAGTATTCACGCTGCGCATCGAGGACGGTCAGATAGCCATCGAGGCCGGATTTGAACCGTTCCCCGGAAAGCTCGAACGTGACCTCTGTGTCTTCCGTCAGCTGCTTCAGGGCCATGAGGCGCCGGTCAATCGTTTCCGTCACGGCGACCGCATCGGCAACTTCGCGGAAGGCCTGCTGAATGGCGTCCTGATAGGTCGCCAGGGCCGCGTCGGCCTGGGCGCGTGCTGCGTCCACGTTTCCGCGCCGGCGGTCGAAGTCAAAGATCGGCAGGCTGATGCTGGGCGCGAAGGTCCAGCCGCTCGTCCCGTCACCATTGAAGAGGTCGTCGAGGGAGCCGCTGGCGACGCCCACGCCACTTGTCAGCGAAATGGAGGGGAAATAGGCCGCGCGGGCCGCGCCGATATTCGCATTCGCAGCCTTCAATTGGGCTTCGGCGGCGCGCACGTCCGGGCGTTCCAGCAGGACGAGCGAGGACTGCCCCACCGGCAGGTTCAGCGCGACCGGGGCCGGGAAGAGGCTGGCCTGTTCCAGCAGGTCAGCCGGCAAGGGCTGGCCGACCAGCAATTGCAGGGCGTTGATGTCCCGGCGCACGGACGCTTCATAGGCTGCGGCCTGCGCCTGTGCCTGGGCAACCGAGGCGGATGCACGGCGCACGTCGAGTTCGCTGGCCGTTCCGGCGGCAAACAGTTCCCGTGTCAGGTCCAGGCTTTCCGTCTGGCTTTCGGCCGTCCGGTTCGCAAGCTTCAGAAGCTCATGATCCGCGGCCAGCTGCATCCAGGTTTCCGCCACCGTCCCGGCAAGGGAGATCTTGGCGGCCCGTTCGCCATCTTCCGTGGCGAGATAGGTTTGCAGAGCAGCGTCGTTGAGGTTCCGTATGCGGCCGAAGAAGTCGAGTTCCCAGGCAGAGACGCCAATCTGGGCATAGGTGCTGTCAACAAAGCGGTTGAGGCCTGTTGTGCCTTCGTCGAACGTATCGCCGGCCTGCACCGTGCCACTGGCGGCAATTTCAGGCCAGCGGGCAGAGCGGGACACCAGCAGGTTCGCCCGCGCAGCGCGAACATTCGCTGCAGTCACACGCAGGTTCCGGTTCTCCTCAAGGGCTGTCGTGATCACCTGCTGCAGGGCAGGGGAGGTGACCACGTCTTCCCAGAGAAGCGGTGCGACGGTTGTGCCTTCAGGCGCCGTCGCCGGCATGGTGGCCGGCACGGGCAGGGCGCCCGTCTGGTATTCCGGTGCGAGGTTGACGCATCCGGCCAGCATCATGGTGCCGATGGCCGTTGAGAGGAGGGCCTTGGTTTTCATGCGGGTGTCTCCGCTTTCTTGTCGGGACCGGAAAGGCGTTGGGTGATTTTCCGGACGATCACATAGAAGATGGGGGCGAACAGAAGGCTGAACGTCATGGCGGCAATCACGCCGCCGAGGACGATCGTGCCGATGGCATTCCGGCCGGCGGCCCCGGCGCCCGTGCTGAGCGCCAGCGGAAGCACACCGAAGCCGAAGGCGAACGATGTCATCAGAACCGGCCGGATCCGCATGCGGACAGCCTCGATGGAGGCAGCGACCAGTTCCTTGCCTTCTGCTTCGAGGTTGCGCGCAAACTCGATGATCAGAATGGCGTTCTTCGAGGCAAGGCCGACGGTTGTCAGCAGGCCAACCTGGAAGAACACGTCGTTCGAAAGGCCTGCGAGGTTGGCAGCTGCAACGGCCCCCGCAATACCGAGCGGCGCAACCAGAAGAACGGAGATCGGCACCGTCCAGCTTTCATACAGGGCCGCAAGGCAGAGGAAGACGAACAGGATGGAGATGCCATAGAGAGCCATCGCCTGGTTGCCCGATTCCCGTTCCT
This sequence comes from Rhodobacterales bacterium, assembly GCA_014763715.1. Classification (GTDB taxonomy): domain Bacteria; phylum Pseudomonadota; class Alphaproteobacteria; order Caulobacterales; family Hyphomonadaceae; genus Hyphomonas. Next base: position 12,737 of record JACXUV010000039.1, read on the forward strand.
GACGGCTGAGACCGCTCCAGTCATAGCCAACACCGGCAGGCAGCTGCGCGATCAGGTCTTCCATGGCCGTCATGGCAACGCCGGAGCTTTGGCCCGGTGCGGCGGAGCCCTGGATGTTGAAGGCCGGGACACCGTCGAAACGTTGCAGCTGTGGCGGGCCATAGGTCCAGTTGGTGCTGGCGATCTCTTCCAGAGGTGCCATCTGGCTGGTGTTCGTGCGGACGAACCATTTGGAGAGGTCGTCCGGCTGCATCCGGCTTTCGGCATCGCCCTGGACGTAGACGCGTTTGATGCGTCCCCGGTCGATGAAGTCGTTCACATAGCTGCCGCCAAAGGCAACCGAAAGCAGGTTTGTGGCATCGGAGATGGAAACGCCGAGGGCCTGAGCCTTCTGGTAGTCGAGATCGATATTGAACTGCGGGCCATCTTCCAGGCCGTTCGGGCGGACACCGAACAGGCGCGGGTCCTGTGCGGCCATGCCCAGCAGCTGGTTGCGGATGCCCATGAATTCTTCGTGCGTGAAGTTGCCCTTGTTCTGGAGGAACAGGTCAAACCCGCTGGAATTGCCAAGCTCGCGGATGGCGGGCGGGGACACGGCGAAGATCATGGCCTCTTCGTTCTGCGACAGGGCGCCCATGGCGCGGCCGACAATGGCCTGCACGGAGTTCTGCTTGCCGGGCCGTTCGGACCAGTCCTTCAGCGACGCAAAGGCGATACCGTTGTTCTGGCCCTGACCGGCGAAGCTGAAACCGGCAAGGGAGAAGATGCCCTGAACGTTCGAGCCTTCATTGGTCTGATAATAGTCGACCACGTCTTCCATCACACCGGCCGTCCGCTCCATGCTGGCATTGGCCGGCAGCTGGACGATGGTGAAATAGTTCCCCTGGTCTTCCTCTGGCAGGAAGGAGGCAGGCAGGCGGACGAAGGCAAAGCCGGTCAGGATCACGATCACGACAAAGCCTGCCACCATGATGCCCTTGCGCCGAAGCGCGCGGGCGACTGCGCCTTCATAGGCCTGGGACAGCCGGTCAAAGCCCTTGTTGAAGATACGGCCCGGCGCGGCGATCAGCGGGTGTGCTGTGCCGTGGGAGGGTTTGAGAATGGTTGCGCAGAGGGCCGGCGACAGGATGATCGCGACCAGCACAGAGAGGGCCATCGCCGACACGATGGTGATGGAGAACTGCTTGTAGATGACGCCCGCGGAGCCGGGGAAGAAGGCCATAGGGATAAACACGGCAGACAGCACGACCGCGATGCCGACCAGTGCGCCGGTGATCTGCTCCATGGAGCGGATCGTGGCCTGGCGGGGTGGCAGCTTGTCCTGCGTCATCACGCGTTCGACGTTCTCCACCACGACGATGGCATCGTCCACCAGCAGGCCGATCGCCAGCACCATGGCGAACATGGTGAGCGTGTTGATCGACATGCCCGCGATCAGCAGGACCGCAAAGGTGCCGAGCAGAACCACCGGCACCGCGATGAGCGGGATGAAGGAGGCGCGGAAGCTCTGCAGGAAGACGAAGATGACGACAAAGACGAGGCCGATGGCTTCGAACAGCGTCTTCTGCACTTCGTGGATCGAGGTCTCGATGAAGGGCGTCGAGTCGACCGGGAAGGCATAGGTCATGCCTGCCGGGAAGCTGTGGGACATTTCCTCGACCGTGGTCTTCACCCGTTCGGCCGTGTCGAGCGCGTTGGCGCCGGTGGCCAGCGAGACGGCGAAGCCGGTGGCGGGATAGCCGTTGAAGCGGGAAATGAAGGCGTAGTTTTCAGCGCCCAGTTCGACATTGGCGACATCGCCGAGACGCACCGAGCCGCCTTCCGTCGTCGTGCGCAGCAGGAGGTTCCTGAACTGCTCCGGCGTCGACAGAAGCGACTGCAGGGTGATGGTGACGTTGATTTCCTGGCCCGGAACAGAGGGCGCGCCGCCGAGTGCGCCTGAGGAAACCTGCGCGTTCTGGTCACGGATCGCCTGAACCACATCGCTGGGCATCAGGTTGTATTCGACAAGTTTCTCCGGCTTCAGCCAGACGCGGATGGCATAGGGCGAGCCGAAAGCCATGACGCTGCCGACCCCATCGAGGCGGCTGATCGTGTCATACATGTTCGAGCGGACATAATCGCCAAGGTCTGTCTGGTCGAATGTGCCGTCCGGAGAATAAAGCGAGGTGATCAGCAGGAAGCCTGTGCTGGCCTTGCTGACGGTCACACCCTGACGCTGAACCTGTTCCGGCAGGAAAGGCGTGGCCAGGGACAGCTTGTTCTGCACCTGCACCTGCGCGATGTCCGGATCGGTTCCGGGGGTGAAGGCGAGCGTGATTGAAGCAGACCCGTCAGAGCTGGACGTCGAGTTGACATAGTCCAGACCGTCAAGGCCGGTCATCTGTTGTTCGATGATCTGCGTCACCGAGTTTTCCACCGCCTGCGCGGATGCGCCCGGATAGGATGCGGTGATGCTGATTGTTGTGGGGGCAACGTCCGGATACTGCGCAACAGGCAATGTGCGCAGCGCCAGAAGGCCGCCCAGCATGATAAGGATCGCGATCACCCAGGCGAACACCGGGCGGTCGATAAAGAATTTTGCCATCGGACTAACCTGCGTGTCTTATTTCGATCCGCCGCGCGAATCCTGCGCAGCCGATGTTTGCTCGCTGGACGGACGTGCCTCGACTTTCATGCCGTCGCGGATGGACTGCAGGTTGGCCGTGGCGACCTGTTCACCGGCATTGAGGCCTGTCAGCACCGTCCAGGTGTTGTCGCTGTTCTGCTCAACCGTGATCCGGCGCTGGTGCACAGTGCCATCCTGTTCGACCACCATGACGGAGGCTTCGCCCGTGGGGGTGCGGGTGACGACAGATTGCGGCAGGGTGGCGACGTTTTCGTAATAGCCGGCCGTGAATTTCGCACGCACGAACATGCCGGGCAGGATCAGGTCCTCCGGGTTCGGGACAACGACGCGCACGGCGACGGTTCCGGCGCTTTCCTCGACATTCACTTCGCTGAACTCAAGATCACCTGCCAGCGGATAGGGCGTGCCGTCGGCCAGAAGAATGTCGACCGGGATCGTGTTCTGGTCCGTGGTCGCGATCTCGCCTTCTGCGATCTGCTGGCGCCAGTTGAGCAAACGGGCGCTGGACACGGTCAGGTCGATATAGATCGGGTTGGTCTGCAGGACGCGGGCGAGGGGCTCTGCCTGGTTCTGGGTGACGAGGGCGCCCTGCGTGAAGGAGGAACGGCCGATGCGGCCGTCGATCGGGGAAGAGATCTTCGTGCGGGCAAGGTCGATCCGTGCGCGGTCGAGCGCAGCCTTCTGGATGCCGATATCGGCTTCTGCCTGGCTGGCCGAGGCGACCGCCTGATCATATTCCTGCTGGCTGACAGCATTGATGCTGGCCAGGCGTTCGAAACGGGCGGCCGTTTCGCGGGCGACGTCGGCAGTGGCTTCTGCACGGGCGAGGGCCGCTTCAGCGCTGCGTACGGCAGCGGCGTATTCGGCGGCGTCGATCTGGTAGAGGGGCTGGCCCTTCTTCACCACGTCGCCTTCCTTGAACAGGCGCTCGCTGATGATGCCGGTCACCTGTGGGCGGATCTCGGCCTCAGCATAGGCGCGGGCGCGTCCGGAAAGTTCAATAATGTTGGGAACATCCGTCAGGCGGACCGTCATGGTCTGAACGACAGGGGCGGGCGGAGCGGCGTTTTGCTGGCCGGCATTCTCCCCGCCGCATGCTGCGAGCAGCATGGTCGAGGCAAGCAAAAGCGCTGGAAGGCTCTTCTTGGCGGTCTGCATGAAATGGATCCTTGACGGCAGGTTGGGAGGAGAGCTATCAAAAAATTAGAATGAGCGCTCTATCTAATGGTGCGCCGCACAAAGTCAAGAAGCAGAATCTTAACAGGAGGAATGAAAAGCATATGGGGGAAAGACCGGTAACAAAGGCCGCAGCGAAGCGTGAGGCGCGGATCTGTGACATCCTTGAATGCGCGGAAAAACAGTTTGCGCAGAAGGGGTTCCACGGCGCAGGGATCTCGGCCATCGCTGCCGACTGCAATATGAGTGTCGGTCATCTCTATCACTATTTCAGCAGTAAGGATGAGCTGATCCAGGCTGTCGTCGACATGGAGATGTCGCGGCAACAGGAAAGTGTGGCCACCTTCGAGAATCTGTCGCCCGAGAACATGCGGGTCGAGCTGATGGAGCTGATGACGGAGATTTTCTCGACAGATCAGGACCCGTTCCGCGCCGTCCTGAACTTTGAAATTCTGGCCGAGGCCCAGAGGAATCCCGATGTCGCGGTCATTCTGCAAAAGCATGACAAGAAGATGCGGGACCGTTTCATTGCCGTGCTGAAGCATGCCGGGATAGATGATCCCGAACTTCGGACGGAACTGATCTTCTCCCTGTTCTCCGGCCTGGCAGCGCAGGCGCTGCGCCATCCGGAGCAGGAGCGCGAAGCATTGCTCGAGACAATGAAAGACGTCGTGCTGAAGATATTGGGTGAGAACGCCGCTGCCGGAAACTGTGCGGTTTGCTCCGACGCGGGGAAGCTCACCGTCTGACGTTCCACTGCTTTCTGCCATGTGCTTATGGTCAGGCTAGGAGGCGCCGCAATTCCTTGCGACAAGCGTCTCATGACAGGTAAAAACCGCCTGACGCAGAATATGGATGAAGACATGGAAGAGACTGGCGCCAACCCACAGGGGCCTTTGGCCGGCTTGCGTGTGCTCGAACTCGGGCAGCTGATCGCCGGGCCGTTCTGTGCGCAATTGTTCGGTGACATGGGGGCCGATGTCATCAAGGTCGAACCGCCAGGGCAGGGGGATCCCCTGCGTATCTGGGGCAGGCCGGGCTATCCGCTTTTGTGGTCTGTCTGCGCGCGCAACAAGCGCTGCATCACGGCAAACCTGCGCGAGCCGGAAGGGCAGGACATTGTGCGCCAGCTGGTGCGGCAGGCCGATTTCATCATCGAGAATTTCCGGCCGGGCACGATGGAAAAATGGGGGCTCGGTTATGAGGACCTCAAAAAGGAAAACCCCGGCATCATCATGATCCGGGTCTCCGGCTATGGACAGACCGGGCCATATTCGAAGCGCCCCGGCTATGCGTCGGTCGGAGAGGCCATGGGCGGCGTGCGCTATCTGATGGGTGAGCCGGACCGCAAGCCGTCGCGGGCGGGCATCTCTCTGGGTGACACGCTGGCGGGCACGTTTGCGGCGTTTGGTGCGCTTGCGGCCCTGCATCATCGCGAGAAGACTGGCGAAGGTCAGGTGGTCGATGCCGCAATCTATGAGTCGATCCTGGCGATCTCGGAATCGCTGGTGCCGGAATACACGGTGGAGCACTACACACGCGAACGATCCGGATCCTTCTTGCCGGCGATTGCGCCATCCAACATCTATGACGGGTCGGATGGCATGGTGATCATCGCGGCCAATCAGGACACGATCTTTGCCCGTCTCAGCGAGGCGATGGGGTGCCCGGACCTGAAGGACGATCCGCGCTATGCCACCCATATCGCGCGTGGGCAGAACCAGGCAGAGCTTGATGCGCTGATCAATGACTGGACGAAGACGCGGACAATCGACGAGATCGAAGCCGTGATGATCCGGCACGCTGTCCCGGTCGGGAAGGTCTACCGTGCCCGCGACATGCTGGAGGATCCGCATTATGCCGCGCGTGAGGCGCTGGTGGACATGGCCAGTGACCGCTGGGGCACGATCAAGATGCAGAATGTTTTCCCGAAACTGTCTGCCACACCCGGCTCGGTACGCTGGTCCGGCCCGGAGACGCTGGGCCAGCATACCGAACAGGTGTTGGCCGAACTGCTGGACCTGACGCCCGAGCAGATCGGGAAACTGCGGAGCAGCGGGATCGTCTAGGGACTGGCCCTTGAGGGCCTAGTCCTCCAGACTGTCACGAACCTCGACGGCTGTGCCGGGGAAGTCTGCCCACACGCCGTCGATGCCTGCCTCGAACAGGGCCTGCAGTTCCGCCCGGCTGTCGGTGAAGGGGGCGTCGGGCCGGTCGTCGCGGACCGTGTAGACGTGAACCAGCAGCCCGGCCTCGTGGGCGCGTTCGACAAAGTCCGTCGGCGTACCATCCTTGCCGAGCACATAGGAGACATCCGCGCCGACCCCGTCAGTGGTGATGTCTTCAAGCTTGTAGTCCAGCCCCATCATGGCGGCGTAGGGTGCGCCGACCATGTTCTGGATCAGCGGCAGGTCGCTCTTGCTCGCCACTTCGGCCAGGAAGGGCGGTTCGAAACACTGGATATAGACCGGGATGCCCGCGTCCTTCAGGCCCTTGGCTTTCATCGCGTCCAGGATCGGGTCGGCAAGGCCCTTGCCGATGTCGGTGTAGTGGCCCGGCCATTTCGCCTCGACATGCAGGCCGACAATGCGGCCTTTCGCGGCTTCGGCGAGAACGAGATCCATGATCTCGTCAAAGGTCACGATGTCCAGCTGGTCGTTGTAATCCATCGCACGGCCCTGGAATTGCTGGCGCGCTTTCAGGGTCTGGATTTCGGCGAAGGTGAAATCGTCGGCCCACCAGTCTTCCTGCTCGCCGAACGGCGTTTGCCGCTTGACCTTGCGGTCGGCGAATTCCGGATGGTCGGCGATGTCGGTCGTGGCCGAGAGGTAGAGGTCATGCCGGGCAATCAGGACGCCATCTGACGTCATGACAAGGTCCGGCTCGATAAAGTCCGCTCCCTGCGCAATCGCGGCCTTGTAGGCCATGATCGTGTGTTCCGGGTAGAGGCCGCTGGCCCCGCGGTGGGCGATCACGATCGGACGTTCGCCGGTCAGCGTGTTCCAGGCTTTGGCGGCAGGTTCGGCAGCCGCTGCCCCCATCACTTCAGGAGCCGCTTCAGGAGTGGCTGCCGGGGCAGACGGCGCGCTCGCACAGGCCGCCAGAACGAGAAGGGAGACGGACGCGGAGATCAAGTTTTTCATGACGGAATCCTTGCCGGAAGAGGGAGGACCCGCCGGAAGGGGAGGTTCCTTCCGGCGGGGCAGGGATCAGAATTTGATGTAGACGCCGGCCTTCACCATCTGCGGCTTGCCGCGGATGATCGTATGCAGGCCGAAGGCGCCGCCCGTGTTGCCGACGTCGATCAGGTATTCCTCATCGAAGATGTTCTCGCCCAGCACATAGGCACCCCAGCCGCCGCTGGCGGCGTCATAGGCGACGCGGAGGTTCGCGACGCCGTAGGCGTTCTGGTATTCTTTCACGACCGTGCCGTCCGGATACATTTCCGGCGTGCGGACGAAGCCGCCATTGCCGTCAGTTGCATAGTCGAAGCCGTTGTCGTCTTCGAAGAAGTGCTTGCCTTTCCAGATATAGCTCGGGACGATCGAGATATCGCCATGCTCGCCGAGCGGCACGGTGATGTCAGCAGCCAGCGAGAAGCTGTGCTCCGGGCTGAGGCGGAACTTGTTCCCGGCGAACTGCAGCGGGTTGCCGTCGTCATCCTCGTCATCATATTCGGAGTGGGTAAAGGCATAGGTCGCCAGCAGGCGGATATTGTCGGTCACCAGGGCCTGGCCATCGAATTCGAGGCCATACTGGGTGGCGTTGCCGGAATTCTCTGTCACGAACACGCCGTTGATCGGATCGAAGCGTGTGGTCTGGAAATCCTTATACTGACCGTAGTAGATGGAGCTTGTCATCTGCAGGCGGTCATCGAAGAAGCGGCCAAAGAGACCGGTCTCGATATTGTCCAGCTTTTCCGAGTCGACCAGGCTGAAATTTGCGCCCGAGGCAGACAGCGCTTCCGGGCGGCGGCCGCGGCCGTAGGCGACCCAGGTGTTCACATTGTCCGATACGCGATAGGAGGCGTTGAAGCGCCAGGTGAAGGCGCCGTCGGGGTCTTCCGATGCCTTGATGACGGTGCCGATCGTGCCGGTATTGATCAGGAAGCCCGGTGCAAAGGTCACGCCGTTCAGCGTGCCGCCAAGGGCCGGGTTGCCCCGCAGCAGTTCGCCGTTTGTGGAGGCGGTCAGCTCGTTGACCGTATAGCGGATGCCGCCGGTCAGGGTCAGGCGGTCGGTCGCGTCATAGGTCATGTCGGCGAACAGATCGTAGCTGGTGCGGCCGTCCGATGTGTTGGAACGCTCCGCATGCGCCGGGTTGAGCGGCAGGTAAACGAACGTCATGTCGGCAGGCGCAACGCCGGCGCCGGCCTGTGCTGCGTATTGCTGCAGGATGTAGGCTGCGGAATACTGCAACGGCGTTTCGAAGCTGCCGAAATTTGCGGCGCCAGGAACACCTGACAGGGCGAGGATGCCAAGCATCTGATCCATGCCGCCCGCGGCCGCGGCGATCTGCGGCGCGAACAGGGATTGCGCATAGGCTTCGTTCGTCGAGAAGGTCAGCGAATCATTGGTTTCATAATCGAAATAGTTGGCACCCAGAAAGGCTGTCAGGCGCCCGCCATTGTCATAGTTGAGGCGAAGTTCCTGATTGAACGAGTCGCCCTCGCGGGACTGATAGAATTGCAACAGGTCAAAGGCTGCCCCGTCGGAATCCCAGGCTTCATTTGAGCTGAGGTCGCGATAATCGGTCAGCGAGGTCAGCGACCAGGCATCGTTCAGCTGGACCTCGATGTTCGCGGTGATGTCGAAGATTTCGCGGTCATTACCCAGCTTGTCGCGCACCTGATCGGCATTGATGTTCATTGCCGTTGCGCCATACGGATCGATCTTGCCGTTCACCGGGAAGAAACCCGATGTGAACTGCGTGCCAGTGGAGTCGTCGTTCTGGTAGTTCAGGAACACGTCAGCCGTGACAGCGGATGTCGGTTCCCAGTGCATGGTGCCGCGCAGGGCGGTCGTGTCCTGTCCCATCAGGTCCGGCGAATTGGCCGTGTTCGGCACATAGCCGTCCATGTTCTTGATCTGGCCCGCGAAGCGGAAAGCCAGCGTGTCGCTGACGGCGAGATTGTAGAACCCCTCTGCGCGGACAGAGCTGTAGTCGCCGCCTTCCAGCAGGATCTCGCCCGAATTGCCTTCGGTCGAGGCGCGGTTCTGGATGAAGTTGATGCCGCCGACGAGGGCGCCCTGACCGAACAGGGTGGCCTGCGGCCCTTTCACGACTTCGACGCGTTCCATATCGTACATGGCGACGTTCGTGGCATAGCCGGGCGTGCCGATGGAGACGCCGTTCTGGAAGACGGCCACACGGGGAGATCCGCCATCGGACACCACGCCGCGCAGCGAATAGCTCGGTGCGTTGAGGCTCTGCGCCTGCACCTGCAGGCCCGGCACGAAGTTTGCCAGGTCTTCGATATCTTCAGCGGCGAGCTTGTCGATCAGGTCCTGGTTGGCGACCGAGATGTTGATCGGAACATCAATGAGACTCTGTTCCTGTTTCTGCGTCGTCACGGTGACGGTTTCGAGACGGCGATCTGTCTCTGCGGCGTCCGGATCGGCGAAGGCCGCGAGTTGGCTGGAAACAGTGAGAGCTGCAAGCGCGGTTGCAGACCGAAGATGAAGTTTCATGTGAAGCCCATTCCTTGTTGCGGCGCACAACCGGCCGCCTTGCGCGGTGGCTATTTTTTTTCGCGGGGGGCTTCAAATCAAAGTTTTACGAATGTGATTTTGTAGGTCGTCCGGAGGCGGAAGAAGTCATTTTGCTATATGCCATATGTTATTGGCGCTCGATTTTGACAGGGTTGGGTCGTGCCGTGTTTTTGTGCGGGCGTGACGAAAAAGACGTTCTTCTGTAAGTCATCCGGTGGGCGTGTGACGTAATTGTCGGTGTTGCACGCTTTCTGGGTGTGTCTCCGGAAGCGGCGGAAACGTCCGGTGGAACGGGTGCACCGCCCGTGCGCGTTGTTTGGCCCGTGCGCTGAGGGGGCGCGTACTGCCGGGTGGGACTGTAGCAGGGCATTTCAGCCTACAGAAACCTGTCGGTCTTGTTTCGGTTTGTTCCTGAGATTGGCTGTGAACTGTTGCTGGCGCGTCACGGTCGGGGTGGCCGCCACAAGAAAGTGTCATGTGAATGGGTTAGGTGGCGTCTGCTGGCGGCACCTGCCGCATGCCGGGCGCGGCGCGAAAGCGTGGCGCCAGCATAGGCATGTCATATTATCAGGAGACAGAAGAATGCGGATTCCCACACTTGCGGTCCGGCGCCTCATGATGCCTGCGCTGGTCTCCATGATGGCGCTTGCGGCGGCGTGCACGCATGCTGCGCCGCCCGCCGATGTGCCGGTGGCTGGCCCTGCGGCCGATACGGAATTCACAATCGCTGTCCTGCCCGACACCCAGAACTATCTCGACTATACGCACCAGACCGCCGAGGGCTTCCCCTTCGATGCGAACGGGATGTTCCTGGAGCAGATGCAGTTCGTCGCCGACAATCTGGAATCGGCAGGCGGGGAGATCGCGTTCGTCTCGTCGCTGGGGGATGTCTGGCAACACCAGAGTCTGGCCATGGATGAGGAACACAAGGCGCGCGGCTTCGAGCGGGTGCCCAATCCGATCATGGACACGCACTTCGCACCGACCGAAAAAGTGAAGACGGTCGAGATGCCGAAGGCACATGAAGGCTTCTCGCTGATCGCGGGCAAGACGCCTTTTTCCGTGGTGCCGGGCAATCATGATTATGACTCCATGTGGACGTCGGCGAAGTTTCCGCCTCAGGCCAAGGGCCCCGCAGATGTCGACCCGGCAGATCTGAAAAAATCGCTCGGCGTCGTGCATCCGGGCGGGCTGGACAATTTCCGCTCCGTCTTCGGGGCCGACACGGCCTTCTTCAAGGGCCAGCCCTGGTATGTTGCCTCGCATGAGGGCGGGGCCGACAGTGCGCAGGTGTTCGAGGCCGGCGGCTATCGCTTCCTCCATATCGGCCTTCAGTTCGATCCGCCGGATGCGTCGCTGGAATGGGCGGCCTCCGTCATCGCGCAATATCCCGGTCTGCCGACGATCGTTTCGACGCATGACTACATGACCAAGGAAGGCGAGCGCCTGCCGAACCCGATTGTCGACGGGCATGCGGTCGACCCGATCAATAACAGCCCGGAAATGGTCTGGGACAAGCTGATCAGCCGGCAGGACCAGATCTTCCTCGTCCTCTGCGGCCACGAGCATGGCCAAGCCTGGCGCGTGGATGAGAATGCCGCCGGCCACAAGGTCTGGCAGGTGCTGGCCGACTATCAGGACCGGGGGCAGACCGCGAAGGATGCCGGCGTGCAGTCGGCCTGGCCGGTCGGCATCGGCGATGGCTGGATGCGCCTGATGAGTTTCGACATGGGCAAGGACGTGCCGGAACTGACGGTCGAAACCTATTCGACTTACTACCGCAAGCAGAGCCGTGACGTCTCCGAATACGCGGCCTGGTACAAGGCGGCGGAGAAGCCGGACCTCTCCGACGAGGCCTTCCATGACGAAGACGATTATGTGCTTCAGCTGGACGATTTCAGGTCACGTTTCGGCACGCCATAGTCCGGCTTAGTCCGTTATAGTCATGCTATGGTCCGGCAATAGTCCGGGATGATCCGCTATCGTCGGCGGTAATCTGTGGCTGCATGACACAGTTGTCATCCTCACGCGTCTGTGACCTTCCTCGGGCCAGTATGTGGAACCGATCCAGCCGCTCCGGACTCATGTCATTGCTCAGCGCTGTCGCGCTGATGGCAATGATCGTGCGCGGCCTGATCCCGTCGGGCTACATGCTGGCCGCTGCAGAGACACCGGGTGATTTCGTCCGGATCGTCATCTGTCATGGCGACGGCACGGACGCGTCTCCGGTCCTGCTGGATCTGAACAGCGGGAAGATCGTCAATCCGGACGAGGCCCCGGCCCAGTCCGATGACGGCAAGAACCAGTCCTGCCCCTATGCCATGTCGGCGCATTTCGCAGCGCCCACACCCGTTGGCAAGCTGGCGGCGCCGGTTCAGGCGCCTGCGGCT
>JACXUV010000040.1 GCA_014763715.1 Rhodobacterales bacterium
GACGCTGAAGAATGCGCAACGCCGGGCGAAGTGCCTTGCCCGTACGCTGCAGCGTCAGAGGGCCGAGGGTGAGCCGAAGCCCTACATCGTTCCGATCCCCAACACGCACAGCTTTCCTGCTGATCTTGCCCTCATCTCGGGTGGCCTTTCCGTGCAGCTGATCGAAGCGCTGAAGACCTGGCCGGATTCCAGCTGACTTCACCCACAATCAGGTTCATTTGTCGGAGCGCGAACCTGCGTTTCCGGGCAAAAGTGCTGCGGTTAATGCGGGTGCGTTTCTTTCAGGACGGACAGCGCCTCATCCGCAATTACGCGTTCTTCATTGGTCGGAATGACGAAGGCTTTCACGCGGCTGGCATCGGTGGAAATGCAGGCGGCGTTTTGCTGGTTCGCCGCATCTGACAGCTCCAGCCCCATCCAGCCGATATGCCCGGCAACCGAGGCGCGGATGGCGGCATCGTTCTCGCCGATCCCGGCGGTGAAGACGATGGCATCCAGCCCGCCAATGCTCATTGACAGGCGGCCGATCTCTCCCGCGATGCGCAGGGTGAAAAGGTCCAGGGCTTCCTTGGCGCGCGGGTCGTCACTCGCTTCCAGTTCGCGGCAGTCGGCGCTGATGCCGCCGGAAACACCTTTCAGGCCAGACTGATGGTAGAGCATGTCTTCAACCTCCGCCACCGGCCGGTGTTCCTGCTGCAGCAGGTGGAGAATGACGCCGGGGTCCAGCGCACCGCAACGCGTCGCCATCGGAATGCCGTCCAGGGTGGAGAAGCCCATACTGGTATCCTGGCTCTTGCCATCGCGCATCGCGCACAGGCTCGCGCCGCTGCCGAGATGGGCGGCGATCACCCGGCTGCCAGCGGCCTCCGGGAAACGGCGGTGCAATTCGCCCGCAATGAACTTGTAGGACAGGCCGTGGAAGCCATAGCGTTTGATGCCCCGGTCATGCAGTTCACGTGGCAAGGCGAAGCGGCGGATCAGCTCCGGATTGGTCCGGTGGAATACTGTGTCGAAAGAAGCGACCTGAACAAGGTCCGGCTTGATATGGCGCATCGCCCGGATCAGCCGCAGCGCCTGCGGCTGGTGCAGCGGCGCCAGAATGGAAAGGGCTTCGATGCGCGCCAGCGAGTCGTCGTCGATCAGGACCGGCGCATCGAACTCGTCCCCGCCATGCACGACGCGATGACCCACACATGTCAGCTCACTGAGGTCATAATGATGCGCAATCCAGTCCAGCGTCTCGGTCATCACATCAATCAGGTGATCGGCATGATCGGCCTTCAGCTCGACATCGAAGATGGCCTTGCCCTCGACCAGGTGAAAGGTGAGTGGGCTGTGCCGGAAGTCGATCAGAGCGTGAGCGATCCGCTCCAGCCCGTCGTCATGAATGCTGAACAGTCCGATCTTCACGGAGGAAGACCCGGCATTGAAGGTCATCAGCAGCGGATCGGCCATGTCAGGACCCTGGCTTGGTATAGGTCATGCCCACGCTGAGCCGGGCCAGCGCCGCCGAAGCGAGGCGGGCAGAAAGCGGGTCCGCCCGGCTGGTCAGGATGATTGGCACTCGCGCACCAAGCACAAGGCCGGCGGCAATCGCGTCGGCGAAATAGATCAGCTGCTTGGCCAGCATGTTGCCGGCTTCCAGGTCTGGCACCAGAAGGATGTCCGCCTGCCCGGCGACGGGGGAGACGATCCCCTTGGTCTTTGCCGCTGCCATGCTGATCGCATTGTCGAACGCCAGCGGCCCATCCACCAGCGCCCCGGCAATCTGCCCCCGCGCCGCCATCACGGTCAGCGCCGCGGCATCCAGCGTGGCGGGCATGTCGGCATTGACGGTTTCGACCGCGGCCAGCACCGCAACATGAGGTGTCTCTACCCCCAGCTGGTGCATCAGGTCGATCGCATTCTGGCAGATGTCGCGCTTCTGCTCGAGGGTCGGCAGAATGTTGACGGCGGCGTCCGTCACGATCAGCGGCTTGTCATAGGCGGGAATGTCCATCGCATAGACATGGCTGATGCGGCGCTCTGTGCGCAGGCCGGAATCATGGGCCAGAACGGCGCTCAGAAGTTCATCTGTGTGGAGACTTCCCTTCACGAGCACGGACACTTCGCCCCGCTCCGCAAGTTCCACCGCCTTCGCCGCCGCCGCGTGACTGTGCTCTGTCTCGATGATGTCGAACCCGTCCAGCGATACGCCAGCCTGTTCGGCTGCAGCTTCGATCTTGGCGCGCGGGCCGATCAGGACCGGTTCCAGAAGGTCTTCGTCCCGCACCTCGACCGCGCCCTGAATGGCGATGGGTGAACAGGGGTGCACAATGGCCGCGCGCAGGGTGGGGGAGGTTTTAGCCCTCGCGATGAAGTCGTCATAGCGATCGTGCCGCCGAAGACGGATGCCCGGCAAGTGTTTGCGCCGCACACGGATCGGGTCTTTCGGGGCGATCACGGTCGCCTCGCCCTTCAGGACGGTTTCACCATCCTGATTGGTGCAGACGGTTTCAAAGCGAACGATGCGCTTGGCGTCTTTCTTTTCCAGAACGGTAACGGTCGCGGTGACTGTATCGCCCGGTTTGACCGGCTTGGTGAAGGCGATGGTCTGCCCCAGATAGATGCAGCCGGGACCGGGCAGCTGTGTGCCCAGCACGGCCGAGACCAGCGAGGCGGTCCACATTCCGTGGGCAACGACATGGCCGAAGAAATCTCCAGCCGCAAACTCGGCATCGACATGGGCTGGGTTCACGTCGCCCGAGACCAGCGCGAAGAGCTCGATGTCATTCTCGGTAACCGGTCTCTCCAGAGAGGCGGTGTCGCCGACCTTCATCTGGTCATAGGTACGGTTCTCGAGATAGGCATCGATCATGGCGCAGGACTCCTAGCGCTGGAATACATAAGTTCCGGGGGCATCTTCAAGTGCAGGATAGCCCTTGCGGGATGCGCCGAGCCGCGGTGGGCGGATCATCTCCGCTGAGGAATGCCCGGCAAGCCATTCGCTCCAGGCAGACCACCAGGATCCGGACTTTTCGGCGGCGGTTTCCAGCCACTGGTCCGGGCTGAGGATCGGATCGCGGTGACGATGATGGGCGATCCGGTAGTGGCGCCCATTATGGCCGGGCTCGCTGACGATGCCGGCATTGTGCCCGCCATTGGCCAGCGCAAAGGTTACATCCGTATCGGCCAGCCGGTGGATCTTGTAGACCGAATGCCATGGCGCCACGTGATCGCGTTCTGTCCCGACCGCGAAGATTGGCGCGCGCAAGCCCTGCAAGGTGACCGGGCGGCCGTCGACCATGAAACGGCCATTGGCTAGGTCATTATTGATGTAGAGCTTCTGCAGATATTCCGAATGCATCCGGTATGGCATACGCGTCGTGTCGGCATTCCAGGCCATGATGTCGAACATGGGCGCGCGTTCGCCCATCATGTATTCATGCACAAGGCGGGACCAGAGCAGGTCGTTCGACCGCAACAGCTGGAAAGCCCCCGCCATTTCATCGGCGGAGAGGAAGCCCCGGTTCCACATGATGCTATCAAGGAAGTGCATCTGGCTGTGGTCGATGAACAGGGCAAGTTCGCCCGGCTCGCTGAAATCTGTCTGAGCGGCGAGCAGGGAGATCGAGGCAAGCCGGTCATCTCCGTCCCGCGCCATGGCAGAGGCGGCGATGGAGAGAAGTGTACCGCCGAGGCAATAGCCCGCCGCGTGGATCTTCTGGTCCGGGCAGATCGCACTGATCGCATCCAGTGCTTCCATTACGCCCATGCTGCGGTAATCGTCGAGTGAGAGATCGTGATCGTCTGCAACCGGATTGCGCCATGAAATGGCGAACACGGTGAAGCCCTGTTCGGTCAGGTATTTCACCATCGAATTGTGCGGCGACAGATCGAGGATATAATACTTCATGATCCAGGCAGGTACGATCAGCAGCGGCTCTGCATGAACCTCTTTCGTGGTGGGGGAATACTGGATCAGCTCAATCAGGTGGTTGCGGTACACCACTTTGCCCGGCGTCACGGCGACATCCTGGCCGGGCACGAAGTTCTCCGCACCGACAGGCGGTTCGCCCTGAATTTGACGGCGCATGTCTTCACGCCAGTTGTTGTAGCCATCGATTAAGTTGCGCCCGCCGGTTTTGCGGATGCGTTCCAGCACTTCCGGGTTCGTGAACGGGTTGTTGGACGGCGCGTAGATGTCCAGCAGCTGGCGGGCGACGAAGGAAACGACCTCCTCATGGTGCGGGGTGACACCCGGCACATCATGGGTGAGGTTGTGCCACCATTGCTGTGTCAGCAGGAAGGATTGCGCCCAGAGGCCGAAGGGCTGGCGGCGCCAGGCCGGATTGCTGAAACGGTTATCGCCGGGCAGGGGCTCGATACAGCATTCGGCATCTTCCTGGCCAAGAGTTGAGAGCGCGTAAGTCGAGAGGCGGCCGAGCTTGCGGAAGGTCTTCTGCGCCATTTCAAGCTGTTTGCCGGGGGCAGCCTGGAAGTGCAGGGCCCAGTCCATATAGGCGAGCGCCAGCGATGCTGGGGAAATGCCGCCGGAATACCGGCTGACCAGGATATCCCGCATCCGGTCCATCGCTTCGAAAGCTGCCTGGCGTGCCGCGTCGGGGTCATTGGTGAGCCAGGACGGAGCGGTATGGTTCTGGGCTTTGTTCTTGGAATCTGTCGGCATGGGTGGGCTTCTGCTCCGGGCCATGGCTTGGCCATTACAGTCCGAATGTATCGGGGAAATGTGGGGCTTTGCTTAATCCGTTGGGTGGAAATCCATTGGCTTCTAAGGCATTGCGGCCGGATTCGCGCCGGTCAGGACTGAAAATTGTGCATTGCAGCAATCACGCGCCCGTTGGCCCGTCAATGCGTCTTTCATGAAGCTTTCTTCATTCCGGAGGCCGGTCAGGCGGGCCGGCTATTCCTCTTCCGGCGGTTGGGTGCCGCGGTTCATCCACGCGAAGAGGGGCTTCAGCGGGAAGATCCATGCGACTCCGGCGACGACATAGAAAGCCAGCTCCGCCCAGCGCGGCCATGCTGAGACCATGCCGCCGATTGTGCTGGCCAATACGATATAGGCAAACAGGTAGGCCAACAGGATCAGAGCGGTGAGGGGTTTGCGCATGAATGCAGTCCTTTGTGCAGATGCGACCCCGCAGACCCTTGCCGCGCGGAGACCTCACGTCAATTAAAGCGCATGAACGAAACCTCAATCCCCCCCGCTGCTGCCCTTCCCGCCGGCGCCCTGTGGATCCGCCGCTGGCTGATTCTGGTCGGCTTGATGGTTTATGCGATGATCCTGATCGGCGGGGCGACGCGCCTGACCGATTCCGGCCTGTCGATTACGGAGTGGGACCCGATCAAGGGCTCCATCCCGCCATTGTCGGCCGATGCCTGGAATGATGCCTTCACCAAATACCAGGCCACGGCGGAATACCGCTATGTGAATCACGGCATGTCCCTGGCCGAATTCCAGCAGATTTACTGGTGGGAGTGGGGGCACCGTTTCTTTGGCCGGATGATCGGCCTCGTCGCTGTGTTTGGGATTGCCGTGTTCTCGATCCGCAAATGGCTGACCCGGCCGCTGCTGTGGCGGCTGTTGGGCCTGGTCCTGCTGGGCGGGCTGCAGGGGGCGATCGGCTGGTGGATGGTGTCCAGTGGGATTGGCGAAACCACGCGGGTGGATGTCGCGCCCTACAGGCTGATGACACACTTCATTCTGGCGCTGCTGATCATCGCGATTGTCGCCTGGCTCTGGTTGGATCTTGGCAACAAGGCGCGGGTGCCGGCGGCGCGTGCCGTCAGGGTTACGGCAAAACTGTTGCTGGTGGCGGTGTTCGTACAGATGGCGGCGGGCGCGCTGGTCGCGGGGCTTGATGCCGGACGTACCTATAATGACTGGCCGCTGATGGCGGGCGAACTGGTTCCCTCACATTATATAGAGGGTGATCTCGGTCTCCGCAGCCTGTTCGAGGGCCGGGCGGCGACACAGTTCAATCACCGCCTGATTGCCTATGCGATCTGGGCTGCCAGCCTCGTGGCCGCCTGGGCCTTCCGCAAAACGGCTTATGGGCGCAGCTTCATGGTCTTTGCCGGTGTGGTCAGCCTGCAGGCCGTGTGGGGAATCATGACGCTGCTACATGCGGCGCCGATGAACCTTGCTCTGCTGCATCAGGCCATCGGCGTTGTGGTGACTTTGGCGGCCGTCCGCCTTGCCTGGCTGACGGCGCGCCCTGAAGTCTCCTGATCGCCTGCCTTAATTGGTCTTCGGCAGGGTAATGACGCTCGGGTCGACGAAGACGACCTGATTCTTGCCCGGCTCAACTTCACCGGCAAGGGCGATCACGCCGCCCGGATACCCGCCTGACATCATCGTGCCCATGGCGGCCATGGCGACGGGCTTGTCCGGCGCGATCACGCTGAGGCCGTCGCGGATGTTCACATCCGTGGTGGTCATGCCGAGATCGGTGGACAGTTTGAGACCCGACTCCGGTTCCAGCGAGAGCAGGGCCGAGACGTTCCCGCGGATCAGCGGCGCAGCAGCCGTCGCGCGGGGGGAGGCGACCAGTGTGTCGCTGGTATAGGCGCAGGAGTGGATCGGGAAGTCGGTGAAGGTGGACTCTCCGCGGTCCCAGGTCAGTTCGCCATTGTTTTCCTTGACGATCCCGGCCTGCAGGACGCGGTCATTGCCCAGGGTCCAGAACGCAAGGCGCATGATGCCTTCTGTGCCGGCAGGACCGGAGCAGATGCCCTCGATGAAGGTTTCCCCATCGACGGAGAGGTCCACCTGCGCCGGGGCGACCAGGCCATCCCCGAAGATATAGGCTTTTACCTCGCCTTCGCGGGTCACGCCCGGGAATACGGTCAGCGTTGTACCGCCAACATTGGTGGACTGGCCACCGGCGAGGGCCTTGATACGGAACATGGTCGGTTCGCCGAGGCGTTCGGCTTCCATGTCGAAGAATTGCAGGCCGCCGGTTTCATAGGCGACAGCCAGAATCGCACGGGACCCGCCCGAAAGGGCGATTGCGGAGACTGGCGAGTCCAGTGTACGGGTTGCCCAGACGGCCGGAAGCTCCACATCTGTTGTGATTGATGGGGATTGCGGGGGGGATTCCGACGCTTTTTCCGGCTTGCTGCAGGCCGCCGTGCTAAAAAGCAGGGCAAGTCCAAGCCCTGCGTTGACAACGGTGGATGTGGCGCTTAAACGCCAGCGCTTGAATTCCATTCCATGAACTCCGAAAGCGAGAGGCTCTGAGTAGAGCGATGAAAACCTATAACGCACCCGTGGACGTCGAGAATAAGTGGGTCGTGATCGACGCGACTGATGTCGTTGTCGGACGCCTTGCTTCTTACGTCGCCAAGCGCCTGCGCGGCAAGCACCGCCCTGACTTTACTCCACATATCGACACCGGCGACCATGTCGTCGTGATCAATGCGGAAAAAGCCAAGTTCACCGGCAACAAGCTGGCTGACAAAGTCTACTACCGCCACACCGGCCACCCGGGCGGCATCAAGTCGACCACAGCCGGCAAAATCCTTTCCGGCCGCTTCCCGGAGCGCGCCATCGAACTGGCCGTCAAACGCATGATGCCGAAAGAAAGCCCGCTGGCACGTAAGCAGTTCTCGAAACTGCGCGTCTATGCCGGTGCCGAGCATCCGCACACGGCCCAGACCCCCGAAACCGTCGACTTTGCGTCGATGAACCGCAAAAACGTCAAAACGGCCTGATTATTATGACCGACACTGCAAACTCCCTCCAGGATCTCGGCGCGATGACCGGTGATGAAGCCGTCACCGTTACGGAGACGCTCGCACAACCGAAAATCGACGCTCAGGGCCGTGCTTACGGCACCGGCCGCCGCAAGGAAGCCGTCGCCCGTGTGTGGATCAAGCCGGGCTCCGGCAAGATCACCATCAACGGCCGTGACCAGGAGCAATACTTTGCGCGCCCCGTGCTGCGCATGGTTATCGCCCAGCCGCTGATCGAAGCCGGCCGCGAGACGGAGTTTGACGTGATCGCTACGGTGAAGGGCTCTGGCCTCATGGGTCAGGCCGGTGCTGTGCGCCACGGCCTTTCGCGCGCCCTCGTCGCTTACGAGCCGGGCCTGCGCAAAGTTCTGAAGCCGTTCGGCTTCATGACCCGCGACCCGCGCGTCGTCGAACGCAAGAAGTACGGCAAGGCGAAAGCCCGCCGCAGCTTCCAGTTCTCGAAGCGCTAAGCCGCATCCGGTTTATTCTTTTCGGGCGGGCGCTTCGGTGACGAAGCGCCCGCTTTGCTTTTGTCTTGCGTTTGCAAAGGGACGAGAACGCAATGCTGCCCAAGGTTTTCATTGATGGCGAAGCCGGCACGACCGGGCTTCAGATTGCTGACCGGCTGCGGATCCGGAAGGACCTCGAACTGATTTCGATCCATCCGGACAAGCGCAAGGATGTCGACGAGCGCGCGCGCCTGATGAACATGGCCGATGCCGTCATCATGTGCCTGCCCGACGATGCCGCGCGCCTCGGTGTGTCGCTGGTGACCAGCCAGAACACGGTCATTATTGACGCCTCGTCCGCCCACCGGACAGCTGCAGGGTGGACCTATGGCTTTCCTGAGATGGACAAGACGCAGCGGGCCGCTCTCCGGGCGTCGCGGCGGATCTCCAATCCGGGCTGCTATCCGACCGGCATGATCGGACTGGTCCGGCCGCTTACCGGTGCGGGTCTGCTGCCGGTGTCGTGGCCGGTCGCCGTCAATGCGGTGTCGGGCTATTCCGGCGGCGGGAAGGCGATGATCGCCGAATTCGAGGAAGGCGGCACGGCCGACAATTACCGGATCTACGGCCTCACCCAGAAGCACAAGCACGTGCCGGAAATGAAGCGCTATGGCCGTCTGGATCATGCGCCGATGTTCATGCCGTCCGTTGGCCGGTTTGCACAGGGCATGCTGGTCGAGATTGCGCTGCCCCTGTGGGCGCTGCCGGGTAAGCCGACGCGTGCCGATGTACAGGCCGTGCTGGCGAAAGCCTATCAGGGCGAGGCCTTTGTCAAAGTGCCTTCGCTGGCAGATTGCGACGCGCTGAAGGGACTTGAGCCAGAGGCCTGTAATGGCACCAACCGGCTGGAGTTGTATGTGTTCGGATCGGATGAGGAAGTCCGCCTCGTCGCCCGGCTCGACAATCTCGGCAAGGGGGCGTCCGGCGCTGCGGTGCAGAACCTGAACATCGCCCTCGGCCTGGACGAGGATGCAGGGCTGGTGGCTTAGCCGCCAGCTCCCTCCGCCTCTCAGACTGTCGCCGGCCCGTGCAGGCCGAGCTTGGCGTTACGGACTTCGCGGTAGAAATCAGTGACGGCAGCAACACCGGCTTCCCGGTTGAAGCGGCTCATCTCATAGCTGTCGCGAATGATCGCGCCTGGCGTCTTGGCTGCCATGCGTTGCGTGATCCGTTCGGCCAGCGCATCCACGTCCCCTTCCGGATAACGGTTGTCCGGGCGGTCACGGAAGATTTCCTGAAAGCCTTCAAGATCTGAAGCCAGCAGCGGCGTATTGCAGGACATCGCCTCCAGCGCGACCAGCGCGAAGGGCTCATGATGCGAAGGCATGACGACCAGGTCTGCTGCCCGGTACCAGTCAGCCGGTGCCTTGGAATATCCAGCAAAGGTGATCCGGCTGTCTCCTTCGGCCAGAGCCTTGAGAGCCGCCGTTTCCGAACCGTCCCCGACGATGGCGAGGCGAATGTCTGGCCGTTCGATCTTGCGAAAGGCACGGATCAGCGTGTCCACGCCTTTGACCGGATCGAGGCGGCCGACAAAGGCCACAAGCGGCGTGTCAGGGCTGGCGTCGACGCTCTGGCGGCAAGCTTCCACGGCGCCCGGCGCGCTGTCTTTCAGCTGCGGCACCCAGTTGTTGACCTTCTTCACCAGCCCCTTGAACGGTTTCAGCCCTTCCATCTGCCAGTCGGCCAGGGCATGTATCCCGTCGAAATGGTCCATGGCGTGCTCCTTGTAGCGGATGTGCAGGGACACGATGGCAGGCGGGCGAGCGGGCATGACGCGGAGCCATTTTGCGGCTTTCCCGCCATGGCAGTGCAGCACATCCCCGTGCAGGCGCATCAGGGTCGAGATCAGGCCGAAAGCGTAAATGCCGCCATAGGAGACCTGTTTCACTTCTGGTGGCTTCAAGTCCAGTGAATGGCCGGGCTTGGCGGGAGTAACGACGGTCACGTCATGTCCGAGGGCGACCTGACCCGCTGCAAGGTCAAATGCATAGCGGTTCGCGCCAGAGATGGCGGAGGTGGAGCAGACGTGAAGGATTTTCATAAGATGGCAATTTCCCGCCGGGGGTACGTACCGGTGGCGGGCCTTGTCTTGAGTGGAACGGGTCCGAGCCGTCGTTGAACAGCGACGCAGGTCTTCTATTTTAGCGAATCTGTTCGGACAATACGAAATGGATGGAGCGCCCATATTGGACGCCACAGTCTTGTTGGCCCATCTTTTCGGTCCACTTTGCCGTTCGGGCTTAGTCCAGCGGCAGCTTGATGTCTGAGAGGCGGACCTTGGCGTAATTGCCGGGGGCGGCGCCGAGGCCCATGTCTTTCGGCTGTTTCGCATCGACCTTGCGGCCGGATTTCGGACGCAGCCAGTCCCACCAGGTCGGCCACCAGGAGCCGGGAAGCTCCTCGGCATTTTCCAGCCATTCGCCGCCGGTCTCTGCCAGGTCGGGGTTCAGCCAGTGCTGGTATTTTTTCGCATCGGGGTGGTTCACCACACCGGCGATATGCCCGGATCCGGACAGGACGAACTGGGTCTCGCCGCCGAAGACGAGGGCCGTGCGGTAGACGCTTTCGAACGGGCAGATGTGATCGTCCTTGCTGGCCTGCACCATGACCGGGATCTTCACGTCTTTCAGGTTCACCGTCTCGCCCAGCACGTCGAACCGGCCGGTGGAGAGGCGGTTCTCGTCATAGCAATCCTTCAGGTAGCGCTGGTGCACCTTGCCGGGAATGTTGGTCTGGTCTGCGTTCCAGTAGAGCAGGTCGAACGGGCGGGGCGCCTTGCCCAGCATGTATTCGTCGATGACATAGCGCCAGACAAGGTCGATCGGGCGCAGCCAGTTGAAGGTCTCGTACATCATCGAGCCCGGCATCACACCGCCATTCTCTTCAATGACGCTGTTGATGTAGCCGCGGCCCGGCCCGTCGGTGAAGACTTTCAGGTCCCCGGCAAGTTCGAAATCCGATTGCGAGGCGAAGAAGGTTGCTGACTTCACCTTGTCGTAGCCGGTTTTTGCCATGTGCCCGAGCGCGGACGACAGCATGGTGCCGCCGATACAATAACCGACCGTGTTTACACCAGTCGCGCCGCTGGCCTGCAGGGTTGCCTCGATGGCGGCGTAGGCGCCTTTCTGAACGTAATCGTCCCAGTCGTAGTCCTGGGTGATCTCATCGGCAGAGCGCCAGGAGACGACAAATACCGGCAGGCCCTTGTCGACCAGCCAACGGATCATGGAGTTCTTTTCCTGCAGGTCGAGGATGTAGAACTTGTTGATCCAGGGCGGGAAGATCAGCAGCGGGCGGGAATAGGTTTTTTCCTGCGTCGGGGCGTAGTGGATCAGCTCGATCAGGTCATTCCGGAAGACAACCTGGCCCGGTGCCGTGGCGATGTTCTCGCCCAGCTTGAACGGGGTTTCATCGGTCTGGCTGATATAGAGCTTGCCACCGCCCTTTTTGACGTCGGCACGCGCAAGGCGCAGGCCCTCCAGAACACTCTGCCCGCCTGTTTCGAGGAAGGCGCGCAGGGCCGTGGGATTTGAGCCGAGATAGTTGGTCGGCGACAGGGTTTCGGTCAGCAGCTGGGTGAAGAATTTGGCGCGCAGCTGCAGGTTTTCCGGCAGGTTCGGCGCATGGTTGGTCAGGCTGTTCATCCAGTTGGCGTTGACCTCATAGGCCTTGCGGATGAAACGGAAACCTGGATTGCTTGACCATTCCGGGTCGGAAAAGCGCTTATCGTGCTCCTTCTCTTTCTGACCGGAAATGGCTTCCAGAGACATCTCCTGCCACAGCTTCATCCAGCCGGTCATGAGTTCGAGATTGGCATTGAACATGGCGGCCGGGTTGGTGGCGAGGCTCCAGCCGACAGCGCGGAAGGCTTCGCCCACGCGCATCGGGTCGCCCTGGGAGACCGTCCCCAGCGGGCCGGAGCCCATCATCACATCAGCAAGAAGGCCCTGAGACTCCACATTTGCGAGCGCAAGCGTGGTCATGAGGACCTGCATACGGGCAGGGTCCTGGTTGACCAACAGTTCCGCCAGAGGGATAGGCGTCTCTTTTATTCTGTCGCTGCCACTCATTCGTACAAATGTTGCCTGTTTTAGCCGTCCTTTACTATGCGCCGGAATATTTGTGATTTAGTGAGTCCGACCATGAAAAACACGGCGATTCCCCTTTTAAGCGTATCGTTACTGCTCATTGCGGGCTGTACGAACTCTTTTACGCGGGTTCGCGAGGCAATTAATCAGGCACCCGACTGGTATGATGCCCGCCGCAAGGAAATCCGCGGGGAGGGCTATCCGAAGCTGGCAGAGGTGAAGGAAATTCCCGCTGACCAGCTTCCCGGCAAGACGTTGCCTGAAGCCGCTGCCCGTGTGGACATATTGCAGGCCTATTTTGACTCTAACGAACGAGCGGAGCCACCCGTGGATGTAGCAGGCCAGATGGCCGCGCTGCTGAAGCGGGTAGAAGCGGATTTTGCGGGCATGCCCGCAGAACCTGATTTCCTGACGCAGGAAGAGATTGCCGAGATCGAAGCTGCGTTTAACGTTCCCCGAGTTACTGAAGGCCTCAAGGTCCCACGCAAATGAACACCGACTTTCACAAGATCCGCCGACTTCCCCCTTACGTTTTCGAACAGGTGAACCGCACCAAGGCCGCGCTGCGCGCCGAAGGGGCGGACATTATCGACCTCGGCATGGGCAATCCGGACCTGCCCACTCCGAAGCACATCGTCGACAAGCTGTGCGAAACCGCCCGTCGCCCTGATGTTAACGGTTATTCCGCCTCGCGCGGCATTCCGGGCCTGCGCCGGGCGCTGACCGACTATTACAAGCGCCGTTTCGACGTGTCGCTCGACAAGGACCGGGAAGTGATCGTCACGCTCGGCTCCAAGGAAGGCTTTGCCAACCTCGCCCAGGCCATTTCGGCCCCCGGCGACGTGATCCTGGCGCCGGACCCGTCCTATCCGCTGCATCATTTCGGCTTCATCATTGCCGGGGCCTCGATCCGCGGCGTGCCGGCCCAGACGCCGGAGCAGTACCTGTCCAATCTCGGCAAGGCGATCCACTATTCCGTGCCGCCGCCGACCGCCATGGTGCTGTGCTACCCGTCCAACCCGACGGCAGCGGTCTGCGATCTCGACTTCTACAAGGACGCCATCAAGTTCGCGAAGAAACACGAGCTGTGGGTCCTGTCCGATCTTGCCTATAACGAGATCTATTTCGACGAGCCGACGCCTTCGATCCTTCAGGTCGATGGGGCGAAAGACATCGCGGTCGAGTTTACGACCATGTCGAAGACCTACTCCATGGCTGGCTGGCGTATCGGTTTTGTGGCCGGGAACGAGACGCTGGTGTCCGCACTCGCTCGCGTGAAATCCTATCTCGACTATGGCGCCTACACGCCGATCCAGGTGGCTGCTGTGGCTGCTCTGGACGGTCCGCAGGACTGTGTGGACGAGACGCGCGCCATCTACAAATCCCGCCGGGACGTTCTGGTGGAGAGCTTCACCCGGGCTGGCTGGCCGATCCCGAGCCCGGCCGCCTCCATGTTCGCCTGGGCGCCGATTCCTGAGCAGCTGAAGCATCTCGGCAGCCTCGAATTCTCGCTTCAGCTGATCAACGAGGCGCACGTTGCCGTCGCCCCTGGCGCAGGCTTCGGGGAGCATGGTGACGGCCACGTCCGCATCGCGCTTGTCGAGAATGAACAGCGCATCCGCCAGGCCGCCCGCAACATCCGGAAATTCCTGGAAAAACGCGGCGTGAAAGAGATCAAGCCCGCTGCTGCGGCGGCGGAGTAGGGCCTCTCACCCGTAGCTGAACCCCCCATTGTTGATGACGACACGGCCGTCGCCGCCGACGGTCTGGAAGATGGCCGTGCCGTTCTCGCCTTCGCCGGTCCAGATTTTGATGGTCAGGGCCTCGCCGGGCAGGACCGGGGAGGAGAAGCGCCCGTCCATGGCCTTGAAGCGGGCAGGGTCGTTCCCGCACAGGGCAGACAGTAGGGCGCGGCCGGTGAAGCCATAGGTGCACAGGCCGTGAAGGATCGGCTTCGGGAAGCCGCCGACATCGGAGAATTTCTTGTCGGAATGCAGCGGATTGCGGTCGCCGCTGAGGCGGTAGAGCAGGGCCTGGTCGGGCCGTGTCTGGTAGGTGACCGTGTGGTCCGGCGCGCGATCCGGGGCGACATTCGACTGGCCCGATGGGCCCTTGTCGCCGCCAAAGCCACCTTCGCCTACAATGAAGACAGAAGAGGTCAGGTCGAACAGAGGCTGGCCGTCTGCGGCCAGCGTTGCCACGGCTTTCGTCGCGACCACGGCGCCCTTGCCCTTGTCGTAAATGCCGGTGATTTCATCCACCAGCGTGATCTCGCCCGCAACCGGGATCGGACGGTGCAGGCGTATGCCCTGTTCGCCATGGACCAGCATGCGCGGATCATAGGTGCCCGCATTCGACATGGCGCTCTTGCCGCCAGACGCGTTGAAACCGGCCAGGACGCAGAAGGTTGGCAGCACTTTCTGGTCCACCCCCATCGTGTTCTCGGTGGTGAATTCCAACTCCGAACCGACGGGGTCTGCAACGCCGCAACCGACCCCTAGCGCATAGAGGAGCGCATCCTTCGAATCCCATGCCCAGGTGCGCGGCGTTCCTTTGGTTCCAACGGCTTGCGGATTGACTGGCATGTTGTTTCCTCCCTCGTTCCAGCACTGAGCAGTCATTAAGCACGCAGTTCCAAACCACCGCAATGGCATCAGATTGGGCGGTCTCCCCCTTTCCCCCGCGCCCCAAACCCGCTAGGCACCTGCCGGGACATTCATCAACAAACAGGGGGCCCTTTTGGCACCTTTGAAGATAGGGATCGCCGGGCTCGGCCATGTCGGCTGCGGCCTGATCGAACTGGTTGAACGCCAGCAGAACCTGCGCCTGCCCGGCACAGTGAAAATCACCGGCGTGAGCGCACGCAGCCAGTCGCGTAACCGCCCGGTGGATATCAGCAAATATCGCTGGTTTGATGACGCTGCGACGCTGGCCGAGGATCCGGAGGTTGACGTTTTCGTGGAACTCATGGGCGGGTCTGATGGCCCGGCCAAGTTTGCCGTGGAAACGGCCCTGAAGGCCGGCAAGCATGTCGTCACTGCCAACAAGGCGCTGATCGCCAAGCACGGCATGGCGCTCGCCCGGCTCGCGGAAGAGAAACAGGTGGACCTGCTGTTCGAGGCGGCAGTTGCTGGCGGTATCCCGGTCGTGCGCGTTTTGCGCGACAGCTTGGCCGGCACCGAGATCAAGCGCATCACCGGCATCCTGAACGGCACCTGCAACTATCTCACCACGGTCATGCTGGATCAGGGCCGGGAATATGATGACGTGCTGGCAGAGGCGCAGCGCCTTGGCTATGCCGAAGCGGACCCGACACTGGACGTGTCCGGCATGGATGCAGCCCACAAGGCGGCCATTCTCGCGGCGATCGCCTTCTCGGCCGATCTCGATTTCTCCAAGGTCAGCGTGTCAGGCATCGATAAGGTCAGCCTGCTGGACCTGCGTCTGGCAGACAGGCTTGGCTATCGCATCAAGCTGATCGCCGAGGGCCTGCTGACGGAAGATGGCGTCGTCTGCCGGGTGGAGCCGCTGGTCCTGCCGGCCACGCATCCGCTGGCCCGCGTCAATGGCAGCCTCAATACTGTTCGGATCGAAGGCGACCCGGTGGGCGCCATCACGTTGACCGGCCCCGGCGCAGGCGCCGGGCCGACCGCGAGTGCGGTGATGGGCGATGTGGCGAAACTGTTCCGCCCGGCCATCCGGCCTGCCTTTGGCCGCGCAGCCCACCACAAAGGCCGTCCCTTCGTGCAGGGC
The DNA here is from genome assembly GCA_014763715.1 of Rhodobacterales bacterium. Classification (GTDB taxonomy): domain Bacteria; phylum Pseudomonadota; class Alphaproteobacteria; order Caulobacterales; family Hyphomonadaceae; genus Hyphomonas. Next base: position 16,091 of record JACXUV010000040.1, read on the forward strand.
GCGCCGACGGAAGTCGCGCCTTTCTTCCTGCGCGTGCACTTGCCGGACCAGCCAGGTGCCCTGGCAGCCCTTACTGAAGCGCTCGCGAAAGAGGGCGTTTCGGTTGACAAGCTGCTGCAGGAATCGGGTGAGGAATCCGGTGCGGCGCCGGTCGTCATCGTCACCCACCGCTGCCCGCGTTCCAACATGCAGGCCGCACTGGTGCGCCTGGAAAAAATCGCAAAGCCAATTGACGCACCTCAGCTAATTCGTATCGAAGCGGCAAGCTAATTGCTTTCCGTCTTGGCGTAAGAGACAAGAATCCCGTGTTCGGAGATAAAAAGATTATGGAAAACAGCGTTCTGACGCCCAGCCTGGCAGATGCCATGGTGCGCGTGACCGAGGAAGCAGCCATCGCTGCGTCAAAACTGGTCGGTCGTGGCGACGAGAAAAAGGCAGATGCGGCCGCCGTCGATGCGATGCGCACAGCATTCAACCGGGTGGACTTCAAAGGCCGCGTCGTCATCGGCGAAGGTGAGCGTGACGAAGCCCCGATGCTTTACATCGGCGAGGAAGTCGGCACCGGCGAAGGCCCGGAAATCGACATCGCGCTTGACCCGCTGGAAGGCACCACGCTGACCGCGAAGGCAATGGCGAATGCCCTCGCCGTGCTGGCCATCGCTCCGAAGGGTGGCCTGTTACACGCGCCTGACACCTATATGGACAAGATCGCCATTGGCCCCGGCTATCCGGAAGGCATCGTCAGCCTCGACGCCAGCCCGGCGGAAAACATTACGGCACTCGCCAAGCATAAGGGCATGAACGTGACCGACATGACGGCCTGCGTTCTGGACCGTCCGCGCCACGAAGAAATCATCGAAAGCCTGCGTTCAGCTGGTGCCCGCGTGGCCCTGATCACCGATGGTGACGTTGCTGGCGTGATCGCGACGACCAACCCGCACACCGGGATCGACCTTTACCTCGGCTCCGGCGGTGCGCCGGAAGGCGTGCTGGCTGCGGCTGCCCTGAAATGTGTCGGCGGCCAGATGTTTGGCCGTCTCGTCTTCCGCAATGATGACGAGAAAAAGCGTGCTGCCCGCGTCGGCATCACCGATCTTGGCCGTACCTATGCCCTGAACGAGCTGGCTTCGTCCGACACGGTCTTCTGCGCCACCGGCGTGACGCAAGGTTCCATGCTGAGCGGCGTGGCGCATCGCGATGGCCGCGTGCACACCCACACGCTGGTGATGACCTCCACCGACGGTATGGTCCGCTATATCCGGTCGAACCGGAAGGCATAAGGCTGGGGGCCAAGACCCCAACCCTGTGATAGGCTCCGGGGAATCAGATTCCCCGGAGCCTTATGACAGCCCCCGCCAGAAAACCCGATCACAGCAACCGCCTGTTCGCGGTGGACCGCTCCGCGACGGGGCGGTTCTGGACGCTGGCAAATGCCGATGAGGCGCTGGTGCGGCGCCTTGCACCTGCCGTTGGCGGATCCGACCTGCTGGCACGCCTGCTGGCCGGGCGCGGTGTCGATCCGGAAGGGGCTGGCGCCTATCTCGCTCCGACCCTGCGTGAGACATTTCCCAATCCGTCCAGCTTTGCCGACATGGACAGGGCCGCGGAGGTCGTGCTCGACGCGATCCTTTCCAAGCGGCGCGTCACCGTGTTCGCAGACTATGATGTGGATGGTGGCACCAGCTCCGCCATTCTGGCGCGTTATTTCCGCGCCTGGGGGCAGGACCTTGGCCTCTATGTGCCGGACCGGCTGGAAGAGGGCTACGGTCCCTCGCCAGCGGCCTTCCGTCATCTGAAGGAAACCGGCTCTGACCTCGTCATCACCGTTGACTGTGGCGCCGCAGCTGTCGGTGCGCTCGAAGAGGCGCAACGGATCGGTCTCGACGTGGTGGTGATCGACCACCACCTGATGTCTGGACACAATCCGCCTGCGCTGGCCTTGGTCAATCCGAACCGTCCTGATGACACATCCGGGCAGGGCCATCTGGCGGCTGCCGGGGTTGTCTTCGTCTTTGTGGCAGCGCTGAATCGGCTCGCACGGGAGCGTGGCATCGCCCCGCCTGAAGGCCTGCCGGACATCATGACCCAGCTGGATCTCGCGGCCCTTGGTACATTGTGCGACATGGCCCCCCTGCATGGCGTGAACCGCGCCTTCGTGCGCCAGGGCCTCACCATGCTCTCACGCGGCCAGAATGAGGGCCTGCGCGCGCTGGCGGAAGTGTCCGGTATCCAGAAGGTCGAGACGGTCTACCACGCCACCTTCATGCTTGGCCCACGCCTCAATGCTGGCGGTCGGGTGGGCGACCCATGGCTGGCGGCAAAGCTGCTGGCGACGGACGACCGCGCGGAAGCCATCGCGCTGGCCGAGCGGCTGCATGCCCTCAACGAGGAACGCAAGGCGGTCGAGGCGGCGATTCTGGACCAGGCTACGATGCAGGCCGAACAGGCGCTGGAGAAAAACCCCGGGAGGGGCGTCCTGATCGCTGCAGGCGAAGGCTGGCATCCCGGCGTGATCGGTATCGTAGCCGGTCGCCTGAAGGAGCGCTTCCACCTGCCCAGCATCGTGATCGGTTGGGGCAAGGGGCTGGGGCCTGTTGCAAAAGGCTCGGGCCGCTCTGTCACCGGTGTGAACATCGGCGATGCCATTGCCGCAGCTGCACGGGAAGGCGTGATTCTTTCCGGCGGCGGCCACGCCATGGCTGGAGGGCTCAGCCTGGAGCCGGAACAGCTGGCGAATTTCGATGCGTGGATGGTCGCCCACATGGCGCAGTTCACGGCAGAGCGAACAGCCGCACTCGAACTTCCCATCGATGCCGTGCTCGCACCGGGCGCTGCATCGCCGGAGCTGGTCGACCGGGTGGCCGAGATCGGGCCGTTCGGTGCCGGGGCGCCGGAACCTGTATTTGCCCTGCAATCGGTGCAGGTGTCCTATGCCCGGCAAGTGGGCGCCAATCACTGGAAATTCACTGCAGAGGACGCGTCAGGCCGCCTCGATTGCATCGCTTGGCGGGCCGTTGGTGCGCCGCTTGGGGATGCCCTGCAGCCCGGAAACCGTGTTCATCTCGCGGGCCGCCTCAACGCGGATGAGTGGAATGGGCGCCGCCGTGTGCAGCTGGATGTCATGGATGCGGCGGGTGCCTGAAATTATGTGCAGAAACCGTCATCATGGTGGCTTGCGCTCCCCGCTCGCAGTGGTTATACGGCCTCTTCTTCGAACCGGTGCGGTCCCTTCGTCTATCGGTTAGGACGCCAGGTTTTCAACCTGGAAAGAGGGGTTCGATTCCCCTAGGGACTGCCAACTTTCTCCACATTTGACCATTAAACGCTCAATTGAGGGCGACGCGGGATTTCGTGTGAAGATCGCGTGACAAGCGCGTTAACATTTCTTACGTTGCGTCATTGGGGAAATAGGGTTGATGACGGGAATAGCAGCAAGATCTGACTCCGAGCCTGACCCTGCACCGGAAGCCGTGCGGGTGATCGGCCGTGTGAAATGGTTCGACAATGCCAAGGGCTATGGGTTCGTCGTGGCGGAATCGACGTCAGACGCAAGCCTCACCGGCGACGTGATGCTGCACATCACCTGCCTGCGTTCCTATGGCGAAACCTATGCCGATGAAGGCGCCCGTATCGTGTGCGATGCTGTGCAGACCGAGCGCGGCTGGCAGACCGCCAACATCATCGAGATGGAGCGTCCCAAGGCGGTTGTGGCGCGTGAGCAGGGCGTACAGCTGGCTTATGAGCCGGTCACGCTGAAATGGTTCAACCGCACACGCGGCTATGGCTTTGTGCAGCGGGACGGGGATGACAAGGACATCTTTGTCCACGCCGTCGTGCTGCGTAAGGCTGGCTATGAAGAGATCGAGCCGGGCACGGCGCTGGAGGCCATCATCGAGGATGGCGCCAAGGGCGAGCACGTCAGCAGCATCAAGTCGCTCTGAGCGCGTTTCCAACCGCCACGAATGCTTGCCGCTGGCCGGGGCGGCGGCTAAACCATGCGCATGAAACGCTCTCTTGTCAGCGGCCTTGCCGCCATCGCCTTCGTTCTCACCGCACCGGCTGCGTTGGCAGAGCTGGAAACCAGCCCGCTGACCATTGAGTCCTCGAACGGTGTTCACGCCTTCACGGTCGAGATTGCCGACGAGCCGGAAGAAATCACGACCGGCCTCATGAACCGCGAAAGCATGGATCCGGATGCCGGCATGTTGTTCGATTTCGGCCAGCCACGTGAAGCGGCCATGTGGATGAAGAACACGCTTATCCCGCTGGACATGCTATTCATGGCGCCCGATGGTCAGGTGATCGCGATCGCGCGTAACGCCGTGCCGGGTTCCCTGCGGACGATTACTCCCGGTGTGCCGGTGAAGGCCGTTCTTGAGCTGAATGGCGGCCGTGCTGAAGAGCTTGGCATCGAGCCGGGCGATGAGGTGATCCACCCCATTTTCGGCAACGCTGACGAATGAGCGAAGACGGCGCGCTGAAACCGCCGCCGCCCGGCTTTGCGCCGCGCCCGACGCGCGGCAAGTTCTCGCTTCATAATGGCCCGTCCTATCTTGCCTCGGCAGAGGGGGACATCCGTTCCGGCATCTGGGTGCTGGACCGCCACTGCAACGGCATGGGCTTCATGCATGGCGGCATGATCTGCGCCTTTGCAGACAGCGCGCTGGCCTGGGCCGTCTGGTCTGTCGCGAACCGGGCCTCCGTCACCATCAAGCTGACCATGGAGTTCATGGACATCGTGCCGGAAGGCACATGGCTGGAGGCGCATCCGCAGGTAAAGGGCGTGGACGGGGATCTCGTTCACGTCATGGCGGATCTCGTGAAAGAAGACGGCGGGCTGGCCGGGCGCGCCGATGCCGTATTCCGGTGCCTCCGCCGCCGGAAAACCTGACGTGCCTCAGGCGTTGATGCCCAGTTCCGACAGCGCAAACGCCTTGATCGACTTGTAGTCCGCCTTGCCGTTCACCGCGCGGCCGAGATCGTCCTTGAACAGGATGCGCTTCGGCGCCTTGTAGTGGGCGAGCTTCGTTTTCACGAACTCTTTCAATGTGTCTTCCTCCGCCGGTCCATCCAGCGAGACAACGGCGGTGATGGCCTGGCCCCATTTATCATCCGGCACGCCGACGACGAGGGCATCCTTCACGGCGTCATGCGCCTTCAGGGCTTCCTCGACTTCTTCGGGATAGACCTTCTCACCGGCGGTGTTGATACAGTTGGAGCCGCGGCCGAGCAGGGTGATCGTGCCGTCAGGCTCCACCGTGCACCAGTCTCCGGGTACGGAGTAGCGCACACCATTGATGGTCTTGAACGTCTTGTCGGACTTTTCCGGGTCCTTGTAGTATCCGAGCGGTACAGCACCGCCGCGCGCGATGAAGCCCGCTTCGCCGCTGCCGGGCACCACTTCGCGGCCATCCTCGGTGAAGACCTTGCATTTCGAGCCGATGGTGAATTTCGAGGTTTTCACTTCGCCATCTGCTGTCATGACGGAAGAGCCGAAGCCCACGGCCTCAGAGGCGCCGAAACTGTCCGTCAGGGCGGCATGGGGCATATGGCGCAGCAAGCCGCGCTTGATTTCGGTGCTCCACATCACGCCGGACGAGATCATGCCGACCACAGTGTCCAGTTTGTGCTTGCCCGGATTGGCATCGAGATAAGCCAGCATCGGCTTGCCGAAAGCGTCGCCGACGATGGCCATGTTCGTCACGCCTTCGCACTCAACTGTTTCGAACAGGTTTTCCGGGTCAAAATGCTTGTTTTCTGTCAGTGTAACGATGGTGCCGCCCCCCACCATGGTGCCCATGGCGGTAAACAGGCCCGTGCCGTGCATCAGCGGGCAGGCTGGAATGTTGCGCACATGACGGCCCAGCGCCTGGGCGGCCATGACATGCTGCTCGATGTTCTGCGGTACGGGCAGGCCAGCTGCCTCGGCACCTTCAATACCGGCTTGGCGCCAGATCTTGTGAGACCACATCACGCCTTTCGGCATGCCGGTCGTTCCGCCTGTATAGAGAAAGAGCTGATCGTCGCCGGAGCGCGGGAAGCCCAGAGGGGACGGGTCACCTGACGTCGCGAGGTCTTCATAGGCCACGGCAAAATCTGCCGTCTCGCCGCCGCCGATCTGGACCCATGTGGTCACACCCGGAAGGCGCGGCTGCACCTTCACCACCTGGTCCATGAATTCGACATCGAAGAACACGACCGTCGCGTCGGAATTGTCGAAGATGTAGAAAAGTTCGTCTTCGAGGTAGCGGTAATTGACGTTCACATGCGTCAGCCGTCCTTTGAAGCAGGCGGCGAGCCCCTCCATGTATTCCGGCTGGTTGCGCAGGTAGAAGCCCACCTTGTCACCGGTCTGCGCCCCACGGGCCAGCAGGTTCCTGGCCAGCCGATTGGACCGGGCCGTCATGTCCGGCCAGCTGATGCGCCGGTCGCCATGGATCAGGGCAATATCGTCCGGCCCAAGCGCTGCGCCGACGGCGTCCAGCAAGTCACCGAGATTCCAGAAATCTGCTTCGCTCATACGTTCCTCCTCCGCATGCTGTCCGTTGAGTGTCTGCCGCTTGCGGGCAGGGCCGGTCTTTGAGCCAGCTTGAGCTTCGGACAGTTACAGGGAGATCGTAGCAGCGCCGCAGCGCCCATCAATGGCCAAAACAAAGGCGGCCCCCCGAAATCGGAGGGCCGCCCCAAGGTCATTCCGCGAGGGAATGGGAGGTCTGGCTTAGAAGCCCATACCGCCCATGCCACCCATGCCGCCCATGTCAGGCATGCCGCCGCCGGCACCTTCCTTCTTCGGAGCTTCGGCAATGGCGGCTTCCGTCGTGATCAGCAGGCCAGCCACCGAAGCAGCATTCTGCAGAGCCGAACGGACAACTTTCACCGGATCGATGACACCCATGGCAACCAGGTCGCCATATTCTTCGGTCTGGGCGTTGAAGCCGTAGGAGCGGGACTTCTGCTGGACGATCGTGTTGACGACCACAGAGCCTTCGACGCCTGCGTTCTCGGAGATCTGGCGAACCGGAGCTTCGAGCGCCTTGCGAACGATGTCGATACCGGCTTTTTCGTCGTCATTGTCACCGACAACTTCGATGTGACGCGAAGCGCGCAGCAGGGCCGTACCGCCGCCCGGCACGATGCCTTCTTCGACAGCAGCGCGGGTTGCGTTCAGGGCGTCGTCGACGCGGTCCTTACGCTCTTTCACTTCGACTTCGGTGGCGCCGCCAACCTTGATCACGGCAACACCGCCAGCCAGCTTGGCCAGGCGTTCCTGCAGTTTCTCACGGTCATAGTCGGAAGAGGTGTCTTCGATTTGCTTGCGGATCTGCGAAACGCGCGCTTCGATGTCTTTCTTCTTGCCGGCACCGTCCACGATGGTGGTGTTGTCCTTGTCGATGGTGACGCGCTTGGCTTTGCCCAGCATGTCCATCGAGATGTTTTCCAGCTTGATGCCGAGGTCTTCGGAGATGACCTGGCCGCCGGTGAGGACAGCGATGTCCTGCAGCATGGCCTTGCGGCGGTCGCCGAAGCCCGGGGCTTTGACGGCAGCGATTTTCAGGCCGCCACGCAGCTTGTTGACCACGAGGGTGGCGAGGGCTTCGCCGTCCACGTCTTCAGCGATGATCAGCAGCGGCTTCTGCGACTGAACAACAGCTTCCAGGATCGGCAGCATCGGCTGCAGGCTGGAGAGCTTGGATTCGTGCAGCAGGATGAGCGCGTCGTCGAGTTCGGCGATCATCTTGTCCGGGTTGGTGATGAAGTACGGCGACAGGTAGCCGCGGTCGAACTGCATGCCTTCGACGACGTCGAGTTCGGTTTCGAGGGCTTTGGCTTCTTCAACCGTGATGACGCCTTCGTTGCCGACTTTCGCCATGGCTTCAGCGATCATCGCACCGACTTCGGTTTCACCGTTGGCGGAGATGGTGCCGACCTGGGCGATCTCTTCGTTCGTTTTCACCTTCTTGGAGTGGTGAGCGAGGTCGGAGATGACTTCTGCGACGGCTTTGTCGATACCGCGCTTCAGGTCCATCGGGTTCATGCCGGCGGCAACGCGCTTCATGCCTTCGCGGACGATGGCCTGAGCGAGAACCGTTGCGGTCGTGGTGCCGTCA
>JACXUV010000041.1 GCA_014763715.1 Rhodobacterales bacterium
GCCCGCCTGCAATCAATCCGGCTAAAGATCGAACTCCCTACATCTTATAGCTGGCGCCTCGGTGAACTCGTCGACCTGTCCTTTGAGACACAGGGTGCAGGGTCTGCTCTGGTCGTTCCCGCCCGGGCGCTCGTCCGGATCAGCGGAGATGACTATGTGTTTGTCGATACAGGAGACAGCTTCCGCCGTGTGCCAGTGAGTGTGCAGGCGCGCAGCCGGGAAGAAGTCGTCGTTCAGGGCGACCTCTCCGCCGGCGATCAGGTCGCGATCTCTGGTCTGGCCGCTCTCAAAAACCTTGCTGAAGGAGCCTGAGGATCGTGCTGGAACGCCTTGTCTCTTTTTCTCTGACCCAACGGATTTTCATCCTGGGCGCAGCACTTCTGCTGGCCTTGTCCGGCCTCTATGCCTCATCGAAACTCCCGATTGACGCTTTCCCTGAGATTGCTCCGACCCAGGTCAAGATCATCCTGAAAGCCCCCGGCATGACGCCGGAAGAGGTGGAATCCCGCGTGGTCCGCCCGCTTGAAATGGAACTGCTCGGCATCCCCGATCAGACCATCATGCGCGCCAGAGCCAAATATGCGATCGCTGACATCACGATCGACTTCAAGGAAGGTACAGACATCTACTGGGCCCGACAGCAGGTGTCCGAGCGTCTGACCACCGTCAGCGGAGACTTCCCTGAAACGGTGACCGGCGGTCTCGCCCCGATCTCGACTGCCCTGTCGGAAGTCTTCATGTTCACGATTGAAGGCGGGGACCTTTCTCTTGAAGAACGCCGCTCCCTGCTCGACTGGGTGATCCGCCCGGCCTTGCGCACCCTGCCGGGTGTCGCAGACGTCAACGCACTCGGTGGCCGGGTACGGACATTCAACATCGCTCCGGACGAAGCTGCCATGGCCATGGCAGGCGTAAGCCTCGACGATATCCGCATGGCCCTGGATAGAAACAACCGTAACGACGGCGCCGGCCGGATGTCCGAAGGCGAGGAAGCGCTCGTCGTCCGCTCCATCGGCGCCACAGAGAACGAAGCTGATATCGGATCTCTTGTCGTCCGCGAGACAGACAACCAGGTGCTCCGCATCCGCGATGTCGCCAAGGTGCAACTGGGCAGCCTGACGCGATACGGCTCCGTTGCCCGCGATGGCAAAGGTGAGGCCGTTGAAGGCATCGTCGTCGCTCTGAGAGGCGCCGATGCCCGGACAGTTGTCAGCGGCGTGGAGGCCAAGATTGCAGACCTGCAGACCAGCCTACCTGAAGGCGTGAAGATCGAAGTGTTCTACAACCGCTCCGACCTGATTGAAAAAGCCGTCTGGACCGTCACCGAAGCCCTGCTCATCGCTGTCGCGCTCGTGATTGTCCTCTTGGTCGTCTTCCTGGGAGACCTGCGTGCGGCGTTCGTCGTGACATTGATCCTGCCCGCTTCGGCGCTGGCGACCTTCCTGCTGATGAAAATGTTCGGCCTATCGGCAAATCTGATGAGCCTTGGCGGTCTCGCGATTGCCATCGGCATGATCGTCGACGGCGCCATCGTGGTGACAGAGAACGCTGTGGAGCGTCTTCATGAAAACCCGAAGGCCAGCAAGTTGCACGTCATCTACCGCGCTGCTTCCGAAGTCGCCTTGCCGACAGCCTCCGGTATTTTCATCATCTGCCTGGTCTTTGTGCCGCTGCTAACCCTGCAGGGACTGGAAGGGAAACTCTCATGATCTACGCTGTTGCAGCCATCAGCGTCGTGTTTGCGGTCTTCGCCTATTCGGCAACCGGCAAGACCTTCATGCCCACGATGAATGAAGGCTCTGTGGTGATGCAGCTGGCAGCCCTGCCCTCCATCAACCTCAATCAGAGTGAAGCCGATGCCATGCGCGCTCAGGCTGCCATTCTGGAAAACGTGCCGGAAGTCGAACACATTGTCGGCCGCCTCGGATCCGACGAACTCGGCCTCGACCCGATGGGACTGAACGAAGCGGACATGTTCCTCGAACTTGCCCCGCGTGAGGAATGGCGCGGTCCGGATACGGAATGGCTTGTCGGCGAAGTCCGCAAGGTCATGGACAACTTTGTCGGCATCGAGTCTTCCTTCACCCAGCCCATCGAAATGCGCGTCTCTGAAATGCTGACCGGTTCGCGGGGTGACCTGGCCGTCAAGATCTTCGGACCGGACTCCAATGAGCTGGCGGACCTCGCAGGCCGCGTGGAACAGGCCATCTCGACCGTTCCTGGTGCTTCCGATGTCTTCACCGCCTCCAACGATGTTTCCGAATATCTTCAGGTTGAGATTGACCCCGTGCGGGCCGGGCGGCTTGGGCTGGACGTCATCACCATTCAGGACGAGCTGCGCTCGCGGCTTGAAGGTGTGACGGCCGGTGAAGTCATCGAGCCGGGCCGCCGAACACCAATCGTCATCCGTGCAGAGCAGCCTGAAGGCAGCGCCGCCTATGATTTCGGGAACCTCCTGATCGTGAACTCTGCCGGTGAGATGGTCCGTCTGTCGGATGTGGCCAATGTGACACGCGTCGCCGGGCTCGCCTCGGTGGCACGCGAGAATGGCTCCCGCTACGCTGTTGTGCAGGCATTCGTGTCCGGCCGCGACCTTGTCAGCTTCGTTGCCGATGCCCAGGCAGCGGTGGACGCGATGGGCACCCTGCCAGCTGGCTACACGCTGGAGTTCGGCGGTGAGTTCGAAAACCAGCGCCGCGCTTCGGCCCGCCTCTCCCTGATGGTCCCGCTGTCGCTCGGCCTGATTTTCATCGTCCTGTTCGCCACGCTGCGGTCCCTGCGGCAGGCGGCCCTGATCCTACTGAACATTCCCTTCGCACTGGTTGGCGGGATCATCGCCCTCAGCCTTTCCGGGGAGTACCTGTCGGTGCCTGCGTCGGTCGGCTTCATCGCCCTGCTCGGGATCGCCGTCCTCAACGGTCTGGTGCTGGTTACCTGTTTCAACGATCTGCGTGACCTTGGGCTCGACACGGAACAGGCTGTCCGCCAGGGGGCTGAACGCCGTCTGCGCCCGGTCCTGATGACCGCGACGGCTGCCGCGCTTGGCCTCGTGCCGCTTCTGTTCGCCCACGGCCCCGGCTCGGAACTGCAACGTCCGCTCGCCATCGTGGTTGTCGGCGGTCTCGTCTCATCCACCATTCTGACACTGTTCCTGCTGCCGGTGCTTTACCGCCGCTTCGGTGTCGACCGCACGCCTGCCGGTGTGCCGCAAGGAGAGGTCCAATGGATACGCCCCTACGCAAACTGACAATCGTCTGCCCGAAAAGCATCGAGGCAACCCTGCTGGACACGCTGGAAGGGCTGGACCCGCCACTTCCCGGCTATACCAGCCAAGATGGCCTCGGCCGCGGCAGCTCCATGGACCTCGCCTCCACCGCAGAGAAGGTGAAAGGCGCGATGAAGATCATCACAGTTCTGATGATTCTTCCGGAAAATGTGATCCCGCTTGTGCTGGAAGCCGTTCGCGTCGCCTGCCCCCGCCGCCAGATCTCTTACTGGATCGAACCCGTACTCGATTTTGGACGCCTGAAATGAAACTTCCCATTCTTGCCGCCGCGCTTCTTGGTGCCATCGCCCTCGCCCCGACTGCGTTCGCTCAGACCGATCCCGTTGTGGAGATGATGGAACAGGCCATCCGCACCAGCCCATCCTATCGCAGTGCCCAGGCCGACATGGACCGGGCCAGCGCATCCGCGGACCGGATCGCTGCTGGGCCCTACGAACTTGAGGTGACCGCGAGCGGCGGCCAGCGCAAGATCGACGACCCGCTTGCTTCGGAGAACCGGTACACGGAATGGTCTGCCGGGATCGCCCGCACAGTCCGCCTGCCGGGCAAGAGACAGGTCGACTCCGATCTCGCACGGATCGAGCTGAACCTTGCCGATACCGGTCTCGATCAGTCGCTTTATACAGAGCGGCAGAGATTTGCCGTGCTGTGGAGCCAGTGGCGCCGGGCCGACCTGCTGACGGAGACCTCCTCCGCGCAGGCCGCCGAGGCCCAGCGTATCGCAGAACTGCAGCAGGTCGCCGTGGACAAGGGCGCCGAGCGCCAGATCCGTGCCGACCAGCTGGCTGCCGAAGCTGGTCTCCTTCAGCTTCAGGCCGAGCAGGACCGGGCTGCTGCCCAGGTGGCGCGAGCCGCTCTTGTGGCCCGTTATCCTGACATCGTGTTTGCAGAGCATTCGCTGCCGCTCGATGTATCCAACGAGATGCTGGCACCCCTGTTCGAGATGGCCATTGAGGAAACACCGGCCTACCGACGCTCTGGCCTGCTGGCCGAACAGGCCCGCCTGCGTGCCCGCCGTGCCCGGCTGGAAAAACGTCCGGACCCGACCTTTGGGCTGGACTTCAGCAATGAATTCGGCGGTAACGAAACCAGCGTCATGGCGCGGGTCAGCATTCCGATCGGCGGATCGGTCCGCCGCGCCTATGCGCAGGAAATGTCTGCCAGCGCGACGGTCGCCGAACTCGACCGGGTGACGGTTCAGAAGGAAGCCTTCCAGGCGGTTCAGGCTGCACGCCAGTCCGTCGGCGCCTCCATGTCGCTGTATGAGAAATCGCTCGAAACGGCCCGTTCTTCCCGCAGCATTCTGGAGACCATCCAGAAGGGTTACGAGTTCGGAGAGATCACCATCACCGACTATCTGACCGGCCGGCGTGCCCTGATCTCGGCTGAGCGGACTGTCGCGACACAGCGCGCGCAGCTGGAGAGCGATGCTCTGACCCTTCTGGCCCTGACAGGCGGCCCAGCCACGGAATAATTGATCAGGCCCAGCAGTTTCGCCCGGCAACGCCCGCAGCGTTCCGGCAAGTGGGCCTGATTGTCGGATGGCGTCAGCTGGAATCCGGCCAGTTTTTCAGCGCCTCGACCAACTGAACGCTCAGCCCGCCCGAAACGAGCGCGATGGCCGCCGGCAGGCGGTGCGCATTCGGGATGGGCGGCACATGGGGCCGGGCTTCGCCTGCGGCCTGCCAGCGCTGGATGGTGCGGGCGAGGCATTTTGCGCGCCGCTTATGATGTTTCATCGTGTCCAGCATCGCATTCCAGCGCGCAATCAGCGGCGCAGCAGGGACAGGCCCAGGAGTAGGCAGCGCCACCGGCCCTTTCAGGAATTGCGGACACGGGCGGGATTGTGCGGGCACCATGGTAAAGACGTAGCGGTATTCCGCATCTTCCTGTTTCGGCTCGTAATAATTGCTGCCGATGCGCGGCCTCAGAGGCGCCAGGTCCATCTTCAGCGCCAGCAGGAAGATCAGACGGCGGAGCAACACGACCAGCCGCTTCAGCTCTGCGCGCACCTTCCGGTTCAGTGATTTCGAGATTGTTTCGGGCGTCTTGTACAGGCCGACATTCACACCGGCTTCCGCAATCGCGCGGGCGAGTGTGTTGAAGGCCTGAGAGAGGAAGGCGGTGCGGTCTGTCATCGCGGGGAGACTGGCATGGGAGGCTCAGGGGGTGGATAGAGATAGGCCCTCACCTCCCATCGCTGGCGCGATGGGCCCCTCCTCTCCCGCTAGCGGGAGAGGGACTTTCTTTCGTCATTGCAACAGGTTCGCGGCGGCGCCGGGTTCACCCCTCTCCCTCCGGGAGAGGCGGGACCCGCGCCCGCAAGGGCGTGGGAGGTGAGGGATTGGCGGTGATCTGTCCACTCCCAAAAACAAGGCATGACCAGCGAAGCACGAAACATGACTACACCATGATCATGCATGACTAGTCATGACTATATCGGACTAAATCGGACTAAATCGGACTATATCGGACTAAACCGGACTATACCGGATCATGAACGATCAGGGCACCAACAGACCTTCCGGGCACGTTGTGGTGGGTATCGCTCCGCTCAACCCACCCTACCTTGCTTAGTCTTGCTCAGCCCAACCAAGCTTCCTTCGGAAAAGAAAAAGCACTGACGAAATTATCAAGCCTACCAGCATTATAGACACAAACTTCAGCCCAGAAACGAGGAAGGCGGACGCTCCTCTTGAGCTAAAATTCAATATGTCGAAAAACAAAGATACAATCGTTGCCAGAACGGCTAAAATGAAAAAGTATCGCAGGATCGAGCTTGAAAACTTCCAGAATTTTCGTCCCAACTCAAGCATCAGCATGGTCCCGTCGTGTTGCAATCATTTATAGGATTCTGTGGGATTGAATCAGCAAGCGTAGGATGGGTTGAGGCGAAGCCGATACCCACCAGATTTGCTGCCACCCTGGACCATGACGGTGGCGTACGCATTCCCGCATGACTTGCCATGACCATAGCGGACTAAACCGGACTATACCGGATCAATCGCCTTCTTCGGACCGGCGGGCGGCTTCGCGGAGGCGGGCGAAGAGGATGGCCGGGTCTTCTTCCGACACGTCTGCCTCTTCCGGGGAGACGTATTGCTCGTCGCCTTCCTCGTCTTCCTCGATCACCGGCTCGAACGGGTCTTCTTCGGCGACACCTGCGGCAGCCTCGCGCTGGAGCTCGAAGACGTCTTCGATGTCTTCCGCCTCCTCGCCTGCCTCGGAACGCAGGCGGCCGATGACGGTCTCTCCGCCGATCAGTGTCTGGCCGGGCCAGATCAGCTGGCCGGAGCTGGCGGGGATGTAGAGGTCGCACCAGCCGCCGAGGCGGCGTGTCCCGCAGGGCTTGCCGAGGCGGGCAATGTCCCCGGCGGTCATGTCGATCTCGATGCGCGGGCCGAAGCCGCCGGAGGCAAGGCGGATGCCGACCTGCTGGCCCTGGCTCTCAAAACAGAGCCAGGCGCGGGACAGCCCCTCATCATCCGGCCGCATCGCGATCAGGAGAGAAGAGTCCCCCGCTTCGAGGGTCACATGTTCCAGGCTGCCCGAGATCGGCACATAGACCTTGTTGGTGGAGACCGGCGCAGAGGAGATGCGCACGCGCGTGACCACAGGGCTGTGAAAGCGCAGTTCGGGAGGCGTCTCGACCTGTTTGACCGAGACGACGATACCGTCGCAGGGCGCAACAATGCCACTGGCCATGTCCGGCGGAGTACGCCCGGCCCAGCGGGTGGCCAGCAACACCGCGACAAAGGCGATAAAGCCCAGCCAGAACAGCGGCGCCCACAGCCAGCCCAGCAGCAGCGCGCCGAGAAACACCGCAAACGCAGCCACGACGCCTTCGATATCGAAGCCGCCATTCAGCCAGGGCGTGGACTTGTGGTCCAGGTCATCCATGATTCAGAACGCTTTCTTTTCCCATCTCAACTTGTGAGGGCCCTTATTCGGCCGCGAGTCCGAGATTCGCACTGCGGGCCTGTCTTTCCCACATATCAGCATATTTCCCGTGCTTTGACAGCAGGGTGGCATGATCACCGCGTTCGATCACCTTCCCGGCCTCCAGGACCAGGATTTCGTCAGCTGATTTCACCGTGGACAGGCGGTGGGCCACCATCAGCGTGGTGCGGCCCTGAGAGGCTTCGTCGAGGGCTTCCTGAACGGCCTGTTCCGTGGCGCTGTCGAGGGCGGACGTCGCCTCGTCCAGCACGAGGATGGCCGGGTTGGAGAGGATGACGCGGGCGATGCCGACGCGCTGCTTCTCCCCGCCGGAGAGCTTCAGGCCGCGCTCGCCGACGCGGGTGTTCCAGCCTTCGGGCAGGCTTTCGATGAAGTCCAGCAGCTGCGCCCGGCGGGCGGCGTCGCGGACGTCCGCATCACTGGCGTCTGGCCGTGCATAGGCGATGTTGCGGCGGATCGTGTCGTTGAAGAGGACCACATCCTGCGGCACGAGGCCGAGCGCCCGGCGGAGCGATTCCTGTGTGAGATCGCGCACATCATGGCCGTCCACCAGCACGCGGCCGGACTTCACGTCATAGAAGCGGAACAGGAGCTTCAGCAGGGTCGATTTGCCAGCGCCGGACGTGCCGACGAAGGCGATCTTCTTGCCGGGCTGGAGATCAAAGCTGACATCCTCCACGCCGACGGCGCGGCCTTCATGGCTGAAGGAGACATGCTCGAAGGCGACGCTGCCAACCGGATGGGCGAGCTCGATCGCATCCGGCGCGTCGGTGATTTCGGGCTTCATGTCCAGCAGGCCGTAGAGTTTTTCAAGGTCCACTGCGCCCTGCTTGATCTCCCGCCAGGCCCAGCCGAGGATGTTCAGCGGCGCATAGAGCGAGAGCATCATCAGCATCACGGCCGTCAGGTCGCCGATCTCCATCTTGCCCTGGATGACATTCCAGGCCGACAGGACCAGCACCGCAGCAAGGCCGGCATTCATCACGAAAGCCTGCGTGGCGTTGAGGACATACATCGACCGTACGGTCTGGACGTAATGCTCGTTGTAGGTCTCCATCGCCTTGCCGAAGCGGGCCGTCTCGCGGCGCTCGGCGGCGAAGGATTTCACCGTCTCGAAATTGGTGAGGATGTCGACCGAAGTGGCGCGGAAATGCGTGTCCGCCTCGTTCATCTTGCGGCGCTGGCGCACGCGCCATTCCGTGATGATCACCGTGGCGACGACATAGACGGCGATGGTCACCACCGCGATCAGGGACAGCTTGTAGTCGTAGGCCACGCCCAGCGCGATGGAAGCGAGGATCAGGCGCACGAAGGTCGGCCCGATATTGAAGGCCAGAAAGCGGATCAGATAGTCGATGGCGCTGGCGCCGCGCTCGATGACGCGGTTGAGCGCCCCGGTGCGCCGGGTCTGGTGGAAGTTCAGCGACAGCATCTGCGCATGGCCGAAGGCGTCCACGCTGGCGAGGCGCTGGGCATCCTGGCTGACCGGCGAGAACAACCAGTCGCGCAGCTGGGGCATGGCGCCGGCGGCAAAGCGCACGCCGATGCCGAAGGCGAGCCAGATGGCCGCCGTACCGAACGCCGCTTTCGCCCCGCCCGATGGCGCCACCTGGTTGATCGCATGGCCGACGACCAGCGGCGAGACAACCTCCAGCACGGAGGCGCCCAGCGTCAGCAGGACGGCAATCGCAACGACCGGCCGCCACTTCGCCAGTTCCGGCCGCCAGAGCAGCTTCAGGATCCGCACGATGGACTGGCCGAGGCCGCCATCCGCGCTTTCAATCCTGTCGTGATCCTGGGAGGCGTGTGGTGGGCTCATTTCCTCGCATATGGGGCCGTTCGCGCCTGCAGGAAACCCGCAAGCGCGCCTTCAGCCCGGAAATGGCCTGAATTTCGCGCTGGCAAGGGCATGAGGCGCCCCATATGAGGGTAGGAGAAGAACAGATGATGAGGGCTCAGGGGATGTCGAATTTGCGGTCGGTCTGCGTGTATTGCGGTGCCTCGGGCGAAGTGCGCCCGGACTATATCGCGCTGGCAGAACAACTGGGCCGTGAACTCGCCAAGCGCGACATCCGCCTCGTCTATGGTGGCGGCGGCGTGGGCCTGATGGGGGCCTGCGCGCGCGCAGCGCATGAGTCGGCGGGCGACGTCCTCGGCATCATGCCCCGCTTCCTGCTGACCAAGGAAATGATCTACGAGGATGTGGAACACCGCATCGTCGAGGACATGCACACGCGCAAGCAGATGATGTTCGAGGAGTCGGATGCCTTCATCGTGCTGCCGGGCGGCATCGGCACGCTGGAAGAAGCCGTGGAGATCCTGTCCTGGGCCCGGCTCGGCCTGCACGCCAAGCCCATGGCCTTCCTGGATGAGGATGGCTTCTGGGCGCCCTTCTTCGAGCTGATGAACCACATCATCGACGGCAAGTTCACGCCGGAGAGCTTCCGCTCAGCCCTGGTGCACTGCGATACGCCGGAAACGGCCATCGATGCCCTGTGCGAGCGGATCGTGATGCTGGGCCAGTAAGGGCCCTCCCGGCTCAGACGCCGGTGAAGCCCTCGACTTCCTCGACCGCCTTCTTCGTGAAGTCCATGCCGAGCGAAAGCACCAGCGCCGACGCGATGAAGATCGACGAATAGGTACCGATAAAGATACCGAAGATCAGCGCGAAGCTCATGCCCTGCAGCACGGGGCCACCGAGGAAATAGATCGCGAACAGCGAGATCAGCGTCGTGCCGGAAGTCAGCAAGGTCCGCGACAGCGTGGTGTTCAGCGCCAGGTCGATGACCTGACGGTCCGGCATCTTCTTGTACTTGCGGCGATCCTCACGGATCCGGTCGAACACGACGACGGTGTCGTTCATCGAGTAACCGATGATCGTCAGCAGGGCGGCGATGGAGGTCAGGTTGAACTCGACCCGCAGTAGCGCAAACATGCCCAGCGTGATGATCACATCATGCGCCAGCGCAGCAATGGCGCCGACAGAAAACTGCCACTGGAACCGGAACCAGATGTAAACGAGCATCATGGCGAGCGCGACGACCAGCGCTGTGATCCCGTCCGTGAACAGCTCTTTCGAGACTTTTGGCCCCACAGAGTCGTTGCGCAGGAAATCGCCATTCTCGACACTCAGGCCGAACTTCTCAGACAGCGTTTTGACGATCAGCTCGTTGGTCGCGCCGGAGGCGCGCTCCGCCTGCTGTTCAGCCGTAAGGGACTGAAACTCATCGCCCAGGAGATCCGGCGAAGCCTCGCCGAATTTCACCACGACGATCTCGCGTCCGTCCGTGCCGCTGGCACTGTTGACCTCGGCATTTATCGGCATGGCGGCGCGCACAGCCGGCACGGTCACCGTCTCGGTCTTCGCCAGTTCCATCACGGTGCCGCCCGCAAAGTCGACACCGAAGTTCAGGCCGCGCGTTCCCAGCAGGTATGCCGAGGCGGCGATCATGATCATCGAGAACAATGCCCCTGCAATCCGCAGGTTCATGAACGGGATATTGGTCTTCTCGGGCCAGTATTTGATCAACATCGTGTCTCTCCTGGCCTAGATTCCGAACCGCTTGGGTTTCAGCAGTTTCATGTAACCGACCGTGATCATCCGGGTCACGACATAGGCGGTGAACACCGAGGTCACGACACCGATGGACAGGGTCACGGCGAAGCCTTTCACCGGACCGGAGCCCAGCAGGTAGAGGATCATCGCAGCGATCAGCGTGGTGACGTTCGCATCCATGATGGTCGACAGGGCACGCTCATAGCCAGCCTGCGTCGCCGTCCAGGGCGAACGCCCCTCTCCCTGCTCTTCACGGATCCGTTCAAACACCAGCACGTTGGCGTCCACGGCCATACCGATGGTCAGGATGATACCCGCGATACCCGGCAGGGTCAGCGTGGCCCCGACGCCGGACAGACCAGCAAAGATCAGGATGATGTTCGTCGCCAGCGACAGCACGGCGAAGAAGCCGAGCACGCCATAGACCAGCACCATGAACACGGCGACCGCCGCGAGGCCGATCAGCGCAGCGGTGTAACCGGCATTGATCGAGTCCTGGCCGAGCGTCGGGCTGACGGTCCGCTGGTCGAGGAACTGCAGCTTGGCCGGCATTTCGCCTGCCTCGATGATGGCAGCCAGGTCGATGGCTTCCTGTTGGGTGAAGTCACCCGTGATGCGGACGTTGCCGCCGGGAATCGGCTCGTTGATGTTCGGCGCCGACATGATCTCGTCGTCCAGCACGATGGCAAAGCGCTTGCCGGTGTTCTTGCTGGTCGTTTCATAGAACTTCCGCGCCCCGTTGCCGTTGAGGCGAAATGTGATCTGCGGACGGTTCTGTTCGTCAAAGCTCTGCGCCGCATTGGCGATGTCGGCGCCGGTGATTTCCGGAATATTGTTGACCAGAAGCGGACCGGTGGACGGACCGGACAGCAGGCGGAAGCCAGGCTTCACGGCACCGGCCTCAGCGGCCTGGATCGCGGCCTGGCTGTCATCGACAAGGTTGAAGGTCATCCGGCCATCGCGGTTCAGCAGGTCTTTCAGACGCTGCGGGTCAGGCTCGCCCGGCGCTTCCAGAATGATGCGGTTGGTGCCCTGCGGCGTGATGGCGATTTCCGACACGCCTTCCGGGTCGACACGGCGGCGTACGATGGTCATCGTCTTGCTGAGGGCATCCTTCAGCAGCGATTCCTCTGCGGCCGGCGGCACGGTGACAGTCAGCGTGTCCTTGCCGGTGATGCGCATCTCGTACATCTGCGCGCCGCCGATCACACCGCCGACAGGGCCGTTCAGCTTCTGGATCCGCTTCAGCGCATCTTCTGTGCGATAGTTGCCGTCAGCATCCGGGCGGGTCAGTTTCACGACCAGCTCGCGGCCCTTCACTTCCGGCAGGTTGAAGATGCGGTCGGATTGCGGCGTGGTCAGCGCGGAGGACACATCGCGGGAGAGCACGTCGAGCCGGTTGGCGACGACCTCATCCGCTTCGATTTCCATCATCAGATAGACGCCGCCCTGAAGGTCCAGGCCCAGATTGACGCCCTTCTTCGGCATCCAGCCCGGCGCACCGGACATGTTGACCACGTTCGGAAGCGCCATGACGACGCCCCAGAGGAGGACCAGAAACACAAGGCCAATCTTCCAGGGTGGAAACTGAAGCATGTGGGAATCCTTGAATGACCGCGCCGGATGACCCGGCCGCGCCTGTCGCCTAGTCGTTCGCGGCGACCGGCTCTGACTTGCCACGCACCTCGATAACCATGCTCTTGATCACGCGAACCTTCACGTTCTCACCCAGGTCGAGGGAAATCTCGTCGTCGAACACCTTGTTCACCTTGCCGACCAGACCGCCGGACGTGACCACCGTGTCACCGCGCTTCAGAGCAGACACCATGGTGGAGTGCTTCTTGGCGCGCTGTTGCTGGGGACGGATCAGCAGGAAGTAGAAAATCGCGACCAGACCGATCGGCATGATCAGCAGTTCGAACATGCCACCGCCCGGACGGGCTGCCTGTTCCTGAGCCACCGCCGGAAGCGCCGAAAGGGCAGCCCCGATAAGCAGCGCAACGTGCTTGTTCGCCATGATTTTCCTCTCTTCAGGCCCCAAAAAAGATACGCCCCTATAGCTGTGGCTGCCGGGCTTGGCAAACAAGGGCTGCAGGCGCCAAATCGCAGTCAGAGCGCCTGAGAACGCCCCTCGCGGAGCATTGGCAGCGCATGCCGGAAGCCCAGCCGTTCCCGCTCGCCATTCTCGTGAAGGCGCATCAGCACCTGCCCCGCGCCGGTCACAACGGGCGCGACCAGCATGCCGCCCTTGCCCAGCTGGGAAAGCAGCGTGTCGGGGATCTCCTCCACCGCCCCGGCCAGCAGGATCCGGTCATAGGGCCCCCGTTCCGGCCAGCCGAGCAGGCCATCCTCGCAGCGGACCGCCAGATTCGACAGTTCCAGCTCCAGGATCCGGCGCCGGATCGCCTCTGTCAGCGTGTGGAACCGCTCTACCGCGAACACATCCGCCGCCAGCTGGGCCAGAAGCGCGGCGGTATAGCCTGAGCCCGCCCCCACCAGCAGGACACGCGACTCATTCCCCCGCACCAGCTGCAGCGCCTGGATCAGCTGGCCCGTGGTGACCGGACGCGGAATGATCTGGCCACAGGGAATGGGCAGGATGGCGTTTTCGAAAGCCAGTTGGGACAAGGCCGGATCGTCCACGAAGGCCGCCCGGTCGATCGTCTCCATGGCCCGCAGCACGCCGTCATCGGTCACGCCTTCCTGCCGAAGGTGGAGGACGAGACGGGCGGAACGAAAAGGATCGGCGATCAGGCCTGCCATGATCCTTTGAGCTTTTGGAGGAACGCCTCGTGCGTCAAGTCCACATGTAGCGGAGACACCGAAACATAACCCTCATAGATCGCTCTCAGGTCAGTTCCTTCGGCCGGCTTTGACAATTTGCCCTTGTAGCCGATCCAGTAATAATCGTTCCCGCGCAGGTCCTCGCGCCGGTCGGTATGCACGATCGACTCGTCGCGGAAGCCCTGACGGGTGATCTGGATACCGCGCACGTCCTCCGGCTCGACGTCCGGGAAGTTCACGTTCATCACCACATCGTCCGGCCAGCCATGGTCGATCAGCGGGCGCAGCGTCTTCGCGCCCCAGGCCCGCGCCGTGTCCCATGGCAGGGAGCCGCGCTCGCGGAAGTTCTGCGACTGGCTGAGCGCGATGGACGGAATGCCCAGCTGCATGCCGAACATGGCCGCCGCGATGGTGCCGGAAAAGCTCGTATCCTCGGCGATGTTCTGGCCCCGATTGACGCCGGACAGGACAAGGTCCGGCTTGTCCGGCATCAGGTCGTGCGTCGCCAGCAGTACACAGTCCGACGGCGTGCCCGTGATCGCGAAGGCGCGGGCGCCCACCTTGCGGGTGCGCACCGGATGCGTCAGCGAAATCGCGCGGCCCTTGCCGGACTGCTCCTCCTCCGGCGCGGCGATCCAGATATCGTCCGACAGCTCCTTGGCGATCTCCTCCAGCACGGAGAGGCCGGGCGCGTTGATGCCATCGTCATTGGTGAGGAGAATCCTCACGAAATCACCTCAAGGCCGCCCATGTAGGGACGGAGGGCTATCGGCACGGTGATGGAGCCATCTTCGTTCTGGTAGTTCTCGATCACGGCGACCAGCGTACGGCCGACGGCGAGGCCGGAGCCGTTCAGCGTGTGCACAAATTCCGGTTTCGCGCCGGCTTCCGGGCGGTAGCGCGCGTCCATGCGGCGGGCCTGGTAGTCGCCGCAGTAAGAGCACGAGCTGATTTCGCGATAGGTGTTCTGCGACGGCAGCCAGACTTCGAGGTCATAGGTCTTGCGCGCCCCTGCCCCCATGTCGCCCGTGCAGAGCAGCATGCGGCGGAACGGCAGGTCGAGCCGCTTCAGCACTTCCTCGGCGCAGCCGGTCATGCGCTCCAGCTCGGCCAGCCCTTCTTCCTCGTTCGCGACGATGGAGACGAGTTCGACCTTGTTGAACTGGTGCAGGCGGATCATGCCCTTCGTGTCACGCCCGGCGCTGCCCGCTTCCGACCGGAAGCACGGCGTGTGCGCGGTGAAGCGATAAGGCAGTTCGCCCGGCTCGATGATCGTCTCACGGACGATGTTCGTAAGCGAGACTTCAGCAGTAGGAATGAGCCAATGATCTGCTGTCGTCTTGAACAGGTCTTCGGCAAATTTCGGCAACTGTCCAGTACCGACCAGCGCCTGATCCTTGACCAGAAGCGGCGGTGAGCATTCCGTGTACCCATGTTCGCCGGTCTGCAGGTCCAGCATGAAGGCGGCGATGGCGCGTTCGAGGCGGGCGAGCTTGCCTTTCAGCAGGACGAAGCGCGCGCCACTCATTTTGGCGGCCGTTTCGAAATCCATCAGGCCGAGGGCTTCGCCGAGGTCAGCATGGTCTTTCGGGCCGTTGATGCCCTTGGGCGTGCCCCAGCGGTGCTGTTCGACATTGCCTTCTTCGTCCTGGCCTTCCGGCACATCGTCCAGCGGCAGGTTCGGCAAGCCATAAAGCAGCTCGTCCAGCTCGGCACGCGCGGCCTCTTCCTGCTCGGCGCAGGCCTCGATCGTGTCCTTCGCATCGGCCACGACAGCGCGCAGGCGCTCGAACTCCGCCTCATCGCCGGATGCCTTGGCCTTGCCGATCAGTTTGGACGTTTCATTGCGCAGCTTCTCGGCTTCCTGCTTGTCGGTCAGGGCCGTACGCAGGGCCGCATCGTGGCGGTGAATATCGTCCACCTTGTCGCCCAGGCCCGGCTTGCGCCGGTTCCAGGCCTTGCGGAAGGCTTCGGGGTTTTCGCGGATCGCGCGGAGGTCAAACATCGTGGCGGGCCTTTGATGACTTTTAAGGGTCTTCTACAGCCCCAGCGTCTAATCCGCTGCGGCAGGCACGTCCACTTGCGTTTCAGCCGCAGCGGGCTTTTCGTCAGGCTTTGAGGCTGATTTCTCTTCCGGCTTTTCAGCAGGCTTCTCCGCCAGCTTGCCGTTTGGCTTCGGGTCTTCCGTCTTCTGCGGTGGCGGCGTCAGAGGCGACGGAACCCCGACCACACGGCCCCGGCGGCCACGCGGCCCGCGCACCCGGCACACGATGCGCACCGTCTTGTCGGCCAGTTCCGTGACTTCAATGTCCGGATTTTCCTTGGCCAGCTTGTGCATCAGCGACTTGAAGTTCTTCTGCCCCAGCCAGGGCTTCACCCGGTTGCCATACTTGGTCTGGAAGCCTTCGACGCCTTCCAGCGCGCGGATCACCTTGTTGCGAGGCAGCGGCTGGTCCGGCGTGCGGGCGCCCAGCTGCATGACGATATCCGCGGCAAGGCGGATCTGCTGCACCGGTGTCGGCGTGCCGCTGGCCTTTTCCATCTGCACCGCATCGCGCACCTTCTTCATCAGGGGCGAGCGGCGCTCTGCCTGCTGGCGCAGCGGCGCGATGACCGGCGGATCGGAGCGCAGCTTGTACCATTTGCGCGGCGTGCGTTCGTAATCGAACGCGGCCTTGAGGGCGCCGATATGGATCACGTCATCGGCATGCTCTGAATAGAGCTGGTAGGTCGGGTCCGTCTCCTTGCCGGCCGTCACCACGCGCAGGCCTGCCAGCTGCAGCCGGTTCACCACGGGCACGAAGTCGGAATCAGTGGTCAGCAGGATCATCTCATCGACCCCGCGCATCATGTGACGCAGCTCGATCGCATCCATGGTCATGACAATGTCAGCCGAGGACTTGCCCGCGGCGATCTTCATCTTGGCATTGGCGCGGCAATCGAATGTCTCGAAACCAGCGGCCCTGAACGTGTCGCGGTAAACATCATACTGGCTGTTCCAGTAGACCCGCTTGGACACGAATTTGCGGCGGCGCCCCTTCTCCGACAGCGCACCGTCGGACAGCCAGAGCAGCCATTGCGGGAGTGTATCGACCATAGCGATGCCCGTGGCGGCAAAGATATTGTCGAAATCCACGAGCAGAACGCTATTCATGCGCGCCACATATCACTCCTTGCTTCTCAAGGCCGGGCTCGGCCCTAAAGTTCTACATCCGCGCAATCATTTCAACAGCGTTCAGGCAGCGTTGTGCTTATTCCGCTGCGGAAGCAGCCTCCTGCTCGGCCTGCTTCTTCTCGATCATCTTCACGCTCAGAATCCCGATCTCGTAGAGAAACAGGACAGGCGCAGCCAGAAGGATCTGGGAGATCGCATCCGGCGGCGTGAAAACCGCCGAGAAAGCAAGGATGCCGACCACAGCGAACTTGCGCCCGCTGGACAGGGCTGCGGAAGACACAATGCCGATCTTGCCCAGCAAGGTGAGGATCAGTGGCAGCTGGAAGGAGATGCCGAACGCCAGCATCAGCGACATCACCAGCGACAGATAGTCCGCCACCTTGGGCAACATGGTGATGTTGGCGACTTCGCTGTCCGTCAGCTCCATGCCCACGGTAAACCGGGCCAGCATGGGCAGCATGACGAAGTAGACAAAGGCCGCGCCCGCCGAGAACAGCATGGGCGCCAGCACCAGGTAAGGCCAGAAGGCGCCGCGCTCATTCTTGTAGAGGCCTGGCGCGACGAAGGCATAGACCTGCCAGGCGATGAAGGGGAACGCTACGAACAGGCCCGCAAACAGGGCGAGCTTCAGCTTGGCGAAGAAAAACTCCATCGGCGCGGTGTAGATGAAGTCCAGCTTGGCGCCGCGAATCTCCTGCGCCATGTGGGCGAAAGGCGCGAGCAGGAACTCGTAGATGGTTTGCGCGAAGAAGAAGCAGCCGATCGTTGCCACAGCCAGAGCCAGAAGGCTCCAGATCAGGCGGGAGCGCAGCTCAATCAGGTGGTCCAGCAGCGGCGCGCGGCTCGCCTCGACCTCATCATCCAGGATTTCGGGCTGTTCGTCCTTGGGGGGCGTGTGGCTCATGCCGGATCCCCTTTCGGCTCAGCATCCGGCTTTGCCTCTGATGGGGCATCCGGGGTGGATTCTGTTTCAGGCGTTTCAGCCGTAGCGGCCGGTTTGGTGGCCGCCGTCTGGGCCATGACGGCTGAATTCACATCCTTCTCATAGGATGAGAGGTCATCGGTCGCCTGCTTCAGCGAATTGGTCCGCTTGAGATCCTCGATCTCCTTGCGCAGATCTTCCAGCTCGCTCTGACGCGCAATGTCGTCAAAAGCGGCCTGGAACTCGCGCGCCATGGCGCGGCCCTTGCCCACGAACTGGCCAAGGCGGCGCATCATCATTGGCAGGTCCTTGGGCCCGACAATAATCAGGGCCGCAACGGCCAGCACCATTAATTCGGTAAAACCGATTCCGGGCAGCATTGGGTGCGCCCTCCGTCAGAGTTCAGGACGAAGCCTTGGTTTCGTCCTTCTTGGGCGTGACATCGACCATGTCTTCCTTGTCGACCGCCTTCGTTTCCTCTTCCTTGAGGCCCTTGCGGAAGGCACCGATGCCCTTGGCCATATCGGTCATGATGCCGGAAATCCGGCCCCGTCCGCCGAACAGCAGCAGCGCGACGATCACAACGATCAGCAATTGAATCCAGCTGGGGGCCATGCCGGGGGTCTCCTTGAAGTTTCCGGGAGTATAAGGGCCGTGACTGGCTGGAACAATGGGGCGAAGCTGCTTAAAGGTCAGCGCATGCGTATTGCCACATGGAACGTCAATTCGATCAAAGCGCGCTTCCCGACTGTGCAGGAAGTGCTGCAGAACATTAATTGTGACGTCGTCTGTCTTCAGGAACTGAAGTGCGAGACGGATGCCTTCCCCTATATGGAGCTGGAAGAAGCAGGCTGGAACTGCGCCGTACTGGGCCAGAAGAGCTATAATGGCGTGGCCATTCTCTCCAAATACCCGCTGGAAGACGTCACAAAAGGCCTCTCCACCATGGAGGACGACCAGGCCCGCTTCATCGAGGCGCTGGTCATGGCCGAGACACCTTTCCGCGTCGGCGGGCTGTACCTGCCGAACGGCAACCCGGCGCCGGGCCCGAAATTCGACTACAAGCTCGAATGGATGGAGTGCCTGCTGGGCCATGCCCGCGAGCGGCTGAAGGCGGAGGAGCCCTATGTCCTCTGCGGTGACTACAACACGATCCCCACGGCGGTGGATTGCTGGGACGAGACCAAATGGGCCGATGACGCCCTCGCCCTGCCCGAAACGCGCGCCGCTTTCCGCCGGATCACGAACCTCGGCATGGCGGACGCGTTCGAGATCGCCGATGGCCGCGCCCACCAGTACACGTTCTGGGACTATCAGGGCGGCGCCTTCCAGAAGGATCACGGCATCCGGATCGACCATCTGCTGGTCTCCCCGCAGGCCGCCGACCGGCTCCAGTCCGTGGAAATCTACCGCAAGGCCCGCAGCCTGGAGAAGCCGTCAGACCATGTGCCTGTGATTGGCGTCTTCGAAGACTAGTTCACAGATCCGTAAGTCGCGCCGGCATCGTTGAAGTAGGCGCGCCAGAAGCCCTTCACGTCGGCAATCGGGAGATCATAGATCTGGCGCGGGACGACGCGGGCGACGACGTCCACGCCTTCCAGCTTGGGCTGGGTCTCGGCCAGTTTCGATTCCAGATAGGCATCATAATCGGCGCCCTTCTTGTAGAAGGAGAAGCCGTCGGAATGCTGCATCAGGTCAGAGACCAATACCATGCGGCGCCCGGCCTGCTTCGGCTGGAAGTCTGCCCGGTCGGAGATCGTGTAGATCGCCTCGCTCAGCGGGGAGCTTGGCTGTTCCTTGTCCATCAGTGCCGTTTCGACCGTGCCGACCATGGGCTGGTAGAATTTCTTCTGCCAGGCCTGTTCGATCATCTTCGGGTTCTGGGTGATGGGGTTGGCCGCTGCCGCGCTGCCCGGCGAACAGGCCGCATACAGAACTTTCGGGCTGAAGGGGTCCGCCGCATTCGGCACCATGATGGTCAGCTTGCCATATTTCGGCAGGGCGCGCGCCTCATCGTTCACCAGCTCACGCACCCAGTCCATGTCGTTCGGATTGAACGGGTCCGACTGGTCGATCAGCAGGATCGTGTGCGCCGGGTCCTTGCGGTCCACGCGGCAGCTGGTCTCCGGCATCACGGCAGGCGGCTGGCTGAAGGCGACCAGCGCGAACAGGCCGAACACGCCGGCCAGCATGGCACCAATGGCGCCACGCCAGAACCACGGACCTCGAGTACTCCTGCGACGTGCCATGACCGGTTGTCTCCTCAGGCCCGGCGCGCCATGTCAACCGGCACATGGGTTGAGCCCTTGGCCTGCTTGACGTCACGTACCTTGCCGATTTCCTCGACCACTTTCTTCTCGATCGACGACAGGCCCTGCTGAACCTGCTGGATGTGCTGTTCCAGCCATTCGCGGCAGATGTTCAGGGCCGTGATGTTGTTGTCGATCGCCTTCATCGCGGCCTGGGCCTGCTCGCGCTCCTTCTGCAGCTCGAAAGCTGGAAGCTGGGGCGTGACGATCTCGTCGAAATAGGCCGGGCAAGCCGCCTGCTCGCCGAGGCGGTCACGATTCGCATTGCGCGCGCGGCGGTGGGCCTGACGGTAAGCCACTTTCAGGCTGCGTTCCTGGTCTGCGGCGCGCGAGGCGATGGCGATGGCAAAGTCGCGGCGCGCGTCCAGCAGGTTCATCGCCTTCTCGATCTCACGCTTGGCGGAGACATGGCGCGACTGCTGTGTCTCGAACCACTGGCGGCAGCTGGTGAAATAGTCCGACAGATCATCGCGCACGGCGTTGCGAACGGCCTGACGGCGCTCATAAGCCTTGCGCTCCTTGCGCCACACGCGGCCATAGCCCGGATAGCGATCCGAAATCCGGTCATAGCCTTCGTAAACAGCCAGGCCGAAAACCGTCAGCCCCATGAACAGCAGGCCGAGCGCAATGAAACTGTCGAGGCTGAACACGTTCGGGAACATCGACACGAACACGTCCGAAGGCGAGATCGAGAACAGCGAGAAGGTGCCGATTCCCGTTTCCGAATCCGCGCTCAGCAGCCCGGTTTCGACCGCATCGCGGAAGTGGGCCACAAAGAAGTTCAACACGATCCCAGCCAGGATGCAGACCGCCGCGACCACGCCGCCGAGGACACGCTTCACGATGTTCGGGCTGTTCAGGGCATAGCGAAGACCGAAAAAGCCGGCAACGACGCCAAGGCAGACGTTCACGGCGCTGACACCGAAAGCGATCATCATGCCGCCGATCAGGCCGTTTGCCTGCGCGTCCTTGAACAGCAGCGCATTGAAGCCGCCTTCGAGGATCATGATGAAGACGAGAATCGCAATCGCCTGCTCTACATTCTTCTTGATGTCCGGCGTACGGTCGCCGATCCGGTCGCCATGGCGGGCGCGGAACTGCTGCAGCTCGATAATGGCTGCGGAGTGGGTTTCCTTGGCCTCGTTCGTATCGTCCGTCTCATAGTGGCGATACTCATTCTCTTCCGACTTGATGGCTTCGCGCAGCTGGTCGGGGTGAATGTCGATGGGCGTATAGTCAGCGATATAGTTGCGGACCGTCGCGGAAGCAGACGACATCCAGGTGCCGAGGCCCCGGCGGACTTCCTCGGCGCGCTCGGCAATCATCTGCTCGCGCTCGCTCCACTGATCCTGTGTGATCGCTTCGGATACCGGCAGGCCGTCCTGTGCGTCGGCCTTTGCATCCTTGCGGGTCATCTGGCGGCTGATTCCCAGCTCGCCCTTGGCACGTTTGCCCTTCAGGCCGTGTTCGGCCAGGTCATTGGGAAGCTCGAGCGGCTTCACCTTGGTCTGACAACCGACATCTGCGCCCCAGCGCACAGTGTTCTTCGCCATAACGCATCCTCATTAACAATACGGGCAGGAAAATTAACTGTCCGCAGAATGCGGTGGAGTGGTGAACGGGCGGTAAACCACGTCACGTTATGTGCAATTCGTAATGTTGATCAGAGCGCATCGCCCAGTGCGGCGAAGAACTCGTCTGCCGACTGGTAGATCACCGACATGTCGCCGGACGAAAGATACACGGCCGGCGGCAGGCCGAGTCGTATCACCTCCCGCTCGACACCGTTCTTCCAGCTGCCACTCGTTTCCGTGCCGGAGATGGTGATCGCGGGAATGTCCTTGAAACAGCCATCCGTCAGAAGCGGATCAAAATGCAGGGAATTTTCGAGTTCAAACATGAAGGTCGGCACATCCAGCCGCATCTGCAGCATGGAAATCATCTCGGCCATCAGCTCCGGATTGTTCCGCAGGAAGGCAATATCGCCGAGGCTCTTGCGCCACATGTTCTCGAACACCCAGGTCGGCCCGAAAATGCCCCACGAACTCTTCAGCGCCATCAGGGACAAACGGGCCCCAGCCGGATTGCTCAGGGCCTGCTCGAATGCCTTGGCAATCCATTCCGGCTGAAACTCGCTGATCTGGTCGTAATTGAAGCAGCAATTCGCGAACACGGTGAAGCTGACGCGTGAGTCGCCCGAAAGGGTTACCCGTTCACAGATCGGGTTGGCGGAGCCCTGTCCGACGAGGACGACATTCTCCAGCCCTTTCTCTTCCAGAAAGCTGCGGATCAGCCGTGCCTGGGCATCCAGGTCCGTCAGTGGCGCGTTCGCCCCGAATCCCGGACGGCGGAGCGCGATAACCCGGAATCCTGTCGCCTCGGCTGTGCTGCAGAAGACAGCGGTCGGCCAGCAGCAGACATCCATGGATTGTACAACCACCATCGGCCGCAGGTCCGGTGCCCCACACGACATATATTCGAGGGAATCAATCCCCTGCCGGAATATCTCCACCTCACGCCCGAACGGGTCGCTCGAAAGCGGCCAGGCTGGCGTAACACGCTGGTCCATTCCAAGGATGCGCTTGAGATTCGGCATGCGTTTCATCGTCCCCTGAAGCTTCCCTGCACTTACTGCTCTACCGGCGCCATCACTTCCGGCACATCCGTGAAAGGCCGGATACCGAACCAGGGATAGATCTCGCTGGGGAAGTAGACCGTATCACCCTTGGAGACGAGGCGGATGGTCTTGATGGCTTTCAGGTCTTCCACCGGGTTGCCCGGCACAAGGATGAAATCGGCCTTCTTGCCCGGCTCGATGGAGCCGAGTTCATCGCCAAGCCCCATATACTCCGCCTCTTCCAGCGTCGCGCGGGCCAGGATCTCTGCCGGGGTAAAGCCGACATTCTGGTACAGCTCCAGTTCCCGGTGAAGGGTCAGCGCCCCGCCGAGGTCCGTGCCGAAGACGATAAAGATACCGCGATCCTTCATCCGTTTGATCGTATCAGTGATCTGGTCGAACGCGCCTTTGTAGGCGGCGTCTTCCTCCGGGCTGCCGATGGCCGACCAGGCCGCCTTGGCCTGACGCTGAACGGCGACGGGCATGTGGTCGACATAATCCCCCATGCCTGCCTGCGTCTCGCCATTGCGGGACAGCAGCAGCGCTTCGTGGATGGCGTAGGTCGGGTCGATGGCGACGCCTTTCTCCACCATCAGGTCCAGCGTGTGCTGGACGTTCGCGCCGTCGAGATCCACCTGCGGCAGGCGCTGCAGGGCCGTGAGGCGCAGCAGCGTGCGCGTATCTTCGCCATCATCCAGCACCCAGCCCAGCATGACCTGGTTGATGTGGGTCATCTCATCATAGCCCGCTTCGATCATGTTGTCGGCGCGGGTGAAGGCCGGGACGTGGCCGGTGACGCGCAGGCCGCGCTCGTGCGCGCGCTTCACCACCGCAGGCACCCAGGACGGGTTCATCGAGTTGTAGACCTTGATCTCCCAGAAATCGCCCTGATCGGCATACCAGTCGACCGCAGCGACGGCCTCTTCCTCACTCTTCACGAGGATGCCGTTATTGGAGCTGAACGGGCTTTTGCCCTCGATAAAGCCGGAGCGGACAATCCGCGGGCCAGCCAGAATCTCCTCGTTGATCTTGGTGATCAGTTCGCTCAGCACCGCATTGTCATTGCCCATGTCGCGGATCATCGTGACCCCGGCGGCGATGTTCTTCAGGGCCGCGTCCTGGCTGACATGGCCGTGCATGTCGATCAGGCCGGGCACCAGCGTGCCGCCCTGCCCGTCAATTGTGTAAGCGAAAGCCGGCGGGGCATCCGGGCCGACGCTCTGGATCGTGTTGTCAGCGACCACTACGGTCACCGGCTCCGTCAGCGCCTTTGCCTTCGGATCGAAGACGCGGACATTGGTGATCGCCAGCGGCGCGTCGAACTTGTGGGCCGTCTCGGCCTGGATCGTCTCCAGCCGCTCGGTCGAAAGCTGCGCGGCGAGTTCCTTCAGCTGCGTGTCGGCGGCCTCATAGCCCTCACGCACGATCACGAAGCGCGGCGATATGAAGGCGAACAGGCTGCCATCGGCCTCTGCCAGGAAATAGGTCGGATCGACATTGTCGCCGACCAGCGCATAGGCCGTCGCCTCGACCGGGCCGCCTTCGCCATCCACGGTGAGCGTCTGCAGCGCGTCCAGCGACAGCTCGCCCGCAGGCCAAGCCGGCATCTTGTGGTCCGCATCCGCCAGCAGGGCCTTCGCATAGACCGACAGCGTGTAGGGCGTGCCGTTCTGGGGGATATAGATCGTCGGCTCGCCGGCCTCTGCCGTGTCCGAGCCGGTCGTGTCGGTCCAGCTGGCAACGCCATCGGCCAGCGCGAAAGTCTCATGGATCTTGTTGCCGAAGGTCGTTGCGCCATCGACCGTCCAGCCGACCGGCAGGCCGTCTTCGCCCAGCTCGATCGTTTCGGCCAGCGTCGGCCCGCGGCCATTGTTGCGGTACTCATAGTCCACCGTGACCGTGCTGCCCTCGGTGGTGGCGACCATCTGGCCGATCGTCGTGTCGAACAGGCGGACCGAATAGGTCTCCGTTACGGTTTCAGGCGCCGCGGCCGCCTCAGCAGCCGGCTCCGTGGCCGGGACCTCTGCTTCATGGGTGCAGGCCCCCAGCAGGAACAGCGCGCTCAAGGCCGTACAGCCAAACCGGTCCAACATCCCGAAATCCCTTCATGCCCTCGCCGCCCCGTTTGGAGCGATTCCAACCGGGCCTAGGTGGCATATCGGGGCGAGAGAGGAAAGTTAACCCGGAGAATTGTGATCAATTAGCAGATGCAACGCCCGTGAAGGCGCTTGGTGGGTGGATATTTTTTCGGGGTGAGGTTTCGTGTCAGGTTTCCGGCAGGGGGAGGCGTAAGCCCCTCTCCCTTGGGAGAGGGGTTGGGGTGAGGGGTAAAGGCATTTCCACGAGTGCAATCCGTGTGGCGACCCTGCGTCCCC
>JACXUV010000095.1 GCA_014763715.1 Rhodobacterales bacterium
ATGCACATAGACAATATCGGGCTTGATGGCCTTCACATCCTCATAACCGAAGCCGAGACGCGCCATGCCCGCCATGCGGACATTGTGGAAGAACACGTCGGCATCCTTCAGCAGCGCCGTCAGGGCGGCCTTGCCCTCTTCCGTCTTGGCATCCAGCTGGACCGAGGCCTTGTTCCGGTTCAGCGCCATGTAGATCGGGCCAAGATCTCCCGTGGGGGACTTGCCCGCATAGCGCATCACATCGCCGCCCTTGCCCGCCTGCCCGCTTTCCACCTTGATGACCTCTGCGCCAAGATCGCCGAAAATCAGGGTCGCAAATGGGCCAAGCACGACCGAACTCATATCCACGACCTTCAGGCCAGCCAGCGGGCCGGATGTCTTGTCAGCGCTCATGTTTCACCTTTGCCTCAGTCAGTCACAGTCATCACAGATGTTCCGGATGGAAGCTCCTTTCACTTCCTGTCAAGCAAACTGACGCTTTCCTGCGGAGATTGACGGAGGATTCGCCATGGAACCGACCTTCACCCGACAGGACCTGAAGAACGCGATTCCGGATCGCTGTTTCCGCCCGGATACCGCCCGGTCGTTTGGCTATCTCTTCTTCGATATTGCCCTGATTGCCCTTGGCTATTGGGCGCTGGCGCACACATCTGCCTGGTATCTCGAAGCGCCGCTGATCTTCCTGATCGGTACATTGTTCTGGTCTCTCTTCGTGATCGGGCACGAAGCCGGGCACGGCGCCTTTTCCCGCTCGCGGCTGGTCAACACGCTGGTTGGCCTCGCCACCCATGGCCCGATCCTGGTGCCCTATCGCGGCTGGCAGCGCAGCCATGCCATGCACCACATGAAGACCGGCCATTTGCAGGAAGAGGAAGTCTTCCGCGCCTGCCGCGCAGAGCAGGACTGGTTCAGCCGCAAAGTCCTCTTCCGCTCAGGCATTTTCGTTCTGATCGGCTGGCCGATGTACAAGCTCGGCTTCCGCAACATCACGACCTATGACCCCGTGCATGGCAGCCACTACCTGCCCGTCAGCGACCTCTACGCCTCTCACGTCAAATGGTCCTGGTTTGCGAGCCTTGGCATGAACCTCGCCTTCTTTGCGCTCTACATCTTCCTGGGCGTGAAGTTTGGCTGGGTCTTCGCGCTGAAATACATCGTCGCCCCCTATTTCATCTATGCCGCCTGGCTGACCTTCGTGACCTATATGCAGCATGTCGCGCCGGAAGTTCCGGTCTATGATTCCGGTGACTGGTCCGGCCTGAAAGGCGCGCTGGCGACGGTCGACCGGAACTATGGCCCCTTCAACTGGCTGACCCACAATATCGGCAACCTCCACGTCATCCACCACATCTTCCCGACGATCCCGCACTACCGCCTGCAGGAAGCCACCGATGCCGTGCGCCCGGTCCTTGGCGACTGGTACATGAAGTCAGACCGGTTCGTTCTGGCCGATTTTGTGCGCACCCTGATCGGGTGCCACTTCGTGGAACATGAAGATGGCCGGGAAGTCTGGAAATCTGCCTACCCCTTCGCCCGGAATTATTCCGCGCACAGCGACGCAGGCAAAACAGAACTGCCCGCAGAATAAGTCAGCCCCAGCGGGCAAGCCGCAGGGCCTCGATATCAGCGAGCTTTGCCTCGAAGGCCGTCCAGTCGTCCGCCTCCGCAATCGGTGTCCAGAGTGCCTCGACTTCCTCGATCAGGAGCGAGGGCGGTGTCTGGCGCTGGAAGATCGCCTGCTCCAGCCGCTCAGGCCGGACGGGCTCCCGCGCAAGCAGATGCGCCCTGACGGGCGAGAAGGCCGCCGCCTCATACAGCGCCGCCTGTGGCGATGCCTTCGCCCGTGCCTCACTCGCCGCCCCGCCGAACCAGTCATGGAAGACCTGGGGCCAGGAGGCTTCGCTTTCGGTCATCCAGGCATAGAGGTCCTGAAGGAAGCCGGTATCGTCCTCCACACTCCCGGCAGGTGCGATGCCGAGCAGCGCATGGGTGTGGGCAACAAAACTGTCGCGATAGACCTCTTGGTACGGCGCCAGCGCCTTTGCGAGATCATCTGCATCCGCCAGCAGCAGGAGCGCGGAAGCCAGTTGCTGCAACGCCCAGGCGCCCTGTACGGGCTGGCGTCCGAAGCGGTAGAGTCCCTGCTGATCGAAATAAGCGGCAACAAAATTCGGGTCTGACTTCGACAGGAAGCGCCACGGCCCGAAATCAAACGTTTCGCCGGTGATGTTGAAATTGTCCGTATTCATCACGCCATGCACGAAGCCGGCGGGCATCCACTGCCCGATCATTCGGGCCGTCGCCTCTGTGACCGCTGCCAGAAGGCCGCACGCCTTGCGGCCCATGTCCGCGTCCTCCGCCTGCGGGTGAAATTGCGTGACACAATAATCGACCAGCCTCGCCATGGATTCCCGGTCTTCCAGATAGGCGAGGCGCTGAAAGGTCCCGAAACGGATATGGCTGTGCGACAGGCGTGTCAGCACTGAGGACCGTGTCGGCGAGGGTTCGTCATTCCGGGCCAGCTGCTCGCCCGTTTCGATCAGGGCGAAGGATTTCGATGTGTTGACGCCCAGCGCTTCCAGATAGGAGGACGCCAGCACCTCCCGCACGCCACCCTTCAGTGTGAGACGCCCATCCCCCTGCCGGCTCCACGGTGTCTGACCGGAGCCCTTGGTGCCAAGGTCCAACAGACGTCCCCCGCTATCGCGCAGCTGCGCAAACAGGAAACCGCGTCCGTCCCCCAGCTGCGGATTGTAAACACCGAACTGGTGGCCGTGATATCGCAATGCCAGCGGCCGAGGCAGGTTGTCAGGCAAGGGCGCGAACCGGCCGAAATGCGCCACTTGCCCAGCCGCATCCAGTGCACCCAGGCCGACCTCCCCCGCCCAGCGCGCATTCCAGAAGCGCACATGATGTTCGGGAAAGTCCGCCGGGTCGACGGGGTCGGCCAGAAAATCGGCAAGCGCAAGAATCGGAGGTGAAACTGTCATGCCCCCCAATCACCACCTGCCTGACCGGCCCGCAAGGCCATAAGCGCAATGATCAGGACTGCAGACAAAAAAGGGGCGGACGTTGCCGCCCGCCTCTCTCGGAAAGATTATTCAGTCAGCCTAGCGCTTCATGGTGATTTCGAAGCCGATGCGACGGCCCGGGATCAGCGGCGACAGCGTGCCGGCACCCGGATAGTAAGCATACGGCGTGTTCACGCCCGTCGACAGGTTCTCACTGCCCGGCACCAGCGCGGACACATTGCCACCCCACGGCACCTGGGTGTCGTTACCGGCCGTGACTTCGTCGAGCAGGTTCTTGCCGAAGATTGCCACGGACAGGCCCTCATACGGGGTATTCCAGGTCAGGTTCGCGTCGATCATGTCGGCCGCATTCATCCAGCCCCAGTTGTTGTCCGTGAAGGCATTCTTGTCGCGGTGCTGGTAATTCATACGCGCAACCAGCGAGCCACGGTCACCCAGATCGTGATCGTAGATGACGCCCACACCATAGGTAGTTTCCGGCACACGCGGCAGGTCGAGGTTGAGGTCGCGACCATTGATCATGCCATCGCTGGAGATGTCATACCAGACATCGGTGTAGTCTGCGTCGATCACACCGATATTGGCCGTCAGCAGCAGGTTGTCGAGAACCGCATAGCGGCCTTCAGCCTCGAAGCCGAGGATCTCAGCATCTGCCGTG
>JACXUV010000096.1 GCA_014763715.1 Rhodobacterales bacterium
AGGTTCGATGGACGGCAGCACCCTTTCCGCCAAGGACAAAGGGGCTGGCGAAGCACCACCGGCCGAAACGGCCGTGGGTGAACACCATGTCCTCACCCGCGAAGAACTTATCGCCAAGGTCCGCGCGTATCATCCACGCGTGAAGTCCGAATTGCTTGGCGCAGCCTATGACTTCGCCAAGATCCACCATGGCGAGCAGAAACGCGATTCCGGCGAAGCCTATTACTCCCACCCGGTCGCGGTCGCGAATCTGCTGGCCGACGTGCATCTCGACGAGATCACGATTGTTGCCGGTCTGCTCCACGATGTGGTGGAGGATGTCGACGAGATCGACATTGGCGAGATCGAGGTGAGGTTCGGAGCTGACGTTGCCGAACTGGTCGATGGCGTCACCAAGCTCGACAAGCTCGAATTCTCATCCAAGGAGGCCGCGCAGGCCGAGAACTTCCAGAAGTTCATCCTGGCCACGACCAGCGACATCCGCGTCCTGCTGGTGAAGCTGGCTGACCGGCTGCACAACATGCGCACGCTGCATTTCCGCAAGAAGGCCGAGAGCCGGGAGCGGACGGCGCGCGAGACGATGGACATTTATGCGCCGCTCGCCCGGCGGGTCGGCCTCTACCAGCTCGCGGCCGAGATGGAAGACCTGGCCTTTCAGGAGCTGAACCCGGAAGCGCGCCGTGCGATCCTCTACCGTCAGGAAGAACTCGCACTGGAGAATGCGGACGATCTGGAGCGCATCCGGGCTGACCTGACGCAGCTGATGGAAATGGCCAGCATAGAGTGCCGCATCAAGGGCCGCCGCAAGGCGCCGTACTCGCTGTGGCGGAAACTGGAACGGAAATCCATTTCCTTCCGCGATGTGGCAGACCTGTTCGCCTTGCGCATCATCGTTCAGACCACGGAAGAGTGCTACCGCGTTCTGGGGGAGGTGCACACACTGTGGGCCTGTATCCCCGACCGGTTCCGTGATTTCAT
The DNA here is from genome assembly GCA_014763715.1 of Rhodobacterales bacterium. GTDB lineage: Bacteria > Pseudomonadota > Alphaproteobacteria > Caulobacterales > Hyphomonadaceae > Hyphomonas. Next base: position 979 of record JACXUV010000096.1, read on the forward strand.
CTCTGTGCCAAAGCCGAACGGCTATCAAAGCCTTCACACAACCGTGCGTGCCTCCGGCAACCGGCGTGTTGAGCTACAGATCCGTACCGAAGCGATGGATCAGACGGCAGAGTTCGGTGTTGCCGCACACTGGGGCTACAAGAACAAGCAGTACGGGTTCGATGCGGAATCCGCCAAGGCAGCGGGCCTCGATCCGGCGGCGAGCCTCGAAACCATATCGAGCCTGTTGCAGGACGGCGCAGACGCCAACGAATTCCTCGAGCACGCCAAGCTCGAAATGTATCGTGAGCACGTCTTCACCTTCACGCCTAAGGGCAAGCTGATCATCCTGCCGGCGGGCGCGATGCCGCTGGACTTTGCCTATGCCGTTCACTCGGCTGTGGGCGACACATGCGTGGGCGTGAAGATCAATGGTGAGGCAAAGGCGCTCCGCCGTCCGCTGAAGAATGGTGATGTCGTCGAAATTGTTCGCGGCAAGACCCCCTCGGCCGTCCATGGCTGGGAGGCGCTGGCGATTACCGGACGCGCGCGTTCAGCGCTGCGCAGGCTGGTGCGTGAGCGCGATACGGCGGACTTCCGCCGCCTTGGTGAAGGTCTGATCAATCAGGCGCTTCGCCGGGCTGGGATCGACCCGGTTGATGTGAAGATGACCCACACGGCCCAGCTTGCAGGGTTCACAACGCGCGAGGAGATGGCCGAAGCCGTCGGGCGCGGCCGGATCAGCTCGTCCGATGTGATCCAGGCGGCGTTCCCCGGTTACAAGGCAGAGCCGATGGGAGATCCGTCCAAGACGAAGCTCGACTCCCAGCATGCGCCGCTGCTTGTGTCCGGCCATGACCTGACGCCGGGCGTGACCCTGCATCTCGGCCAGTGTTGCTGCCCGCTGCCAGGTGACCGCATCATGGGGGTGCAGGTGCCTGACAAAGGCATTGTCGTGCATGTCGCGAGCTGTCCGAAGCTCGCCGAATATGACGACAAGCCTGAGCTGTGGGTGGACCTGAAGTGGACCGAACTCGCCCGCACGGATGCCATGGCCGTGGGCCGGATCCGCATCAACGCTGCGAACACGCGTGGTGTGCTGGCCAAATTGTGTGCAGCCGTTGCGCAATCGAACGGGAACATCGTCCGCATTGCCACCGTGGACCGCCAGAAGGACTTCACTGAGCTGGTCATGGAAATTGAGGTTGAAGACCTGAAACGCCTGACGCAGATACTGGCCGCGCTCCGGTCGCTCGCAGTGGTCGACCGGGCAGTGCGCGATCAGGAGGGCGAAGATGACCAATGAAGACGTGCTCGCGGTGTTCCGCGAGGCAGGGGCGCTGCTGGAGGGGCATTTCATCCTCTCGTCGGGACGGCGCAGCCCGGTATTCCTGCAGAAGGCCTTGGTCTTCTCCCAGCCGGACAAGTCCGAAAAGCTTTGCGCGGCGCTCGCGAAGAAGCTGACCGAGAAGTTCGGCAAGATCGACGTTGTTGCCGGCCCCGCCGTGGGCGGCATCATTCCGGGCTATGAACTGGCGCGCCAGCTTGGCTGCCGGTCCATCTTTGCCGAGCGCGTAGATGGCCAGCTTCAGTTCCGCCGCGGCTTCTCCATTGCCGAAGGTGAGCGCGTGCTGATCGCTGAAGACATTGTGACGACGGGCCTCTCGTTCCGCGAGACGGTGGAAGCTCTGCAGAAATTGCCGGGCAAAGTTGTCGGCGGCGCGTGCATCATCGACCGCTCTGGCGGGCGCGCGGATGTCGGCTGTGAACTCGTCTCGCTCGCTTCGGTCGACTTCCCGGACTATGACGCGGACGACCTGCCGCCGGAACTCGCGGCCATGCCAGCCGTGAAACCGGGCTCGCGGGGGCTCGCCTGATGAGTGGGCGGCTGCGTCTGGGGGTGAACATCGACCATGTGGCGACCATAAGGAACGCCCGTGGCGGGGCACACCCGGATCCGGCGCGGGCCGCCGGGATCGCAGCCGCTGCCGGTGCTGACGGCATTACCATCCACCTGAGGGAAGACCGCCGCCACATCCGCGATGGAGACCTGGAGGCGATCCGCGCGGCTTCCAGCCTGCCGATCAATCTGGAAATGGCAGCAACGGAAGAGATGACGGAGATCGCCTGCCGGTATCATCCGCATGCGGCCTGTATTGTTCCGGAAAAACGTGAAGAGCGCACGACCGAAGGTGGCCTCGATGTGGCGGGCCTGCATAACCAAATTTCACCGGTCGTGCGCCGTCTGCGTGATGCCGGGGCGCGTGTTTCCCTGTTCATTGAGCCGGACCCGGTTCAGATCGCGGTTGCCGAAGTGCTGGGCGCGCCAGTCGTGGAGCTGCACACGGGTCGTTATGCCGAACTCTGGAACGAAGGCGGTGCCGAAGCCGCCGCACCGGAACTGGCCCGCCTGCAGGCGGCAGCCGATGAGGCGCGCAAGCGCGGGATCGAGCCGCATGCCGGTCATGGCCTGACATTCGAAAATGTCGGCCCGATTGCAGCCATTCCGGAATTTGCTGAGCTGAATATCGGTCACTTCCTGATCGGTGAGGCGATCTTCATTGGTCTCGAAGCTGCCATCCGGGAGATGCGCCGCTGCATGGATGAGGCGCGCGGATGATCATCGGCATCGGCAATGATCTCTGCAATATCGAGCGGATTGAAAGTACGCTTGTCCGGTTCGGAGAGCGCTTCGAGAACCGCGTCTTCACTGAAACGGAGATCGCGCTGGCC
>JACXUV010000006.1 GCA_014763715.1 Rhodobacterales bacterium
GGGTGGCCGATATCATGCGCCAGAGCGAGAGCTTCTGCGAGATCCTCGTCCAGCCCCAGCGTCCGCGAGATACTGCGCGCGATCTGCGCCACTTCCAGGGAATGGGTCAGACGCGTGCGGAAATGATCACCCTCATGGGCCACGAAAACCTGTGTTTTCTGCTTCAGCCGCCGGAAGGCCGTCGAGTGAATGATCCGGTCCCGGTCACGCTGGAACGGCGTGCGCGTGGCTGATGGAGCCTCGTCATAATACCGCCCCCGGCTATCTTCGTGACGCGTGGCATACACGGCTCTCTTTTCCATCGGTCCAAACGTCCCTATCTATTGGCCATGAGCACAACAACTGCCCCTGATGTGACCCTTACGGCCTCGGCTGCCAAGCGCATTAATGCGATTCTGGCCAAACAGGACGGTGCAGACTATCTGCGCGTGTCTGTTGAAGGCGGCGGCTGTTCCGGCTTCTCGTACAAATTCGATTTCGCCTCGGAGGCGAACCCTGACGACCTTCTCGTCGAGCGAGATGGTGCGAAGGTTCTGATTGATGAGATGAGCCTCGAATTCCTGCATGGCTCGGAGATTGACTTCTCGACCGAGCTGATCGGCGCAGCGTTCAAGATCAACAATCCGAACGCCACAGCGGCCTGCGGCTGCGGAACCAGCTTTTCGATCTGACGCCGGGTCACCGCTCGCCCCCGCACGGCCTTCGCGTTAGGGTTTGCCCTGCAGGAGGACCGTCATGAGCCACGCACGCCCTTTTACCGTCTCCATCCCGGACGCAAAACTCGCCGCAATCCGGGAACGGATTGCCGCTTACAGATGGTTTCCGGCCCCGGAAAACGAACAGGGCTTTGCCTATGGCATGTCCACGCCGGTACTACAGGACCTCTGCAAATACTGGCTGAGCGATTATGACTGGCGTGCTCAGGAAGACCTGCTCAACAAGCATCCGAACTTCAAGGCAGATGTCGCGGGCATGGAAATCCATTTCATCCATGTTGTGGGCGAAGCCGAGGCTAAGCGCCCACTCCTCCTGACTCATGGCTGGCCGGGCTCCTATTTCGAGTTCTGGGATGCCATCGAACCGCTCGCGTTCCCATCGCGCCATGGCGGTGATCCCGCCGATGCGTTTGACCTCGTTATTCCAAGCCTGCCGGGCTACGCCTTTTCTCAAAAGCCTACGTCACCTATGGGTCAACGCGCCACGGCCGCCTTGTGGGACGAATTGATGCGGGAGGTTCTCGGATACAAGACCTATCTTGCCCAAGGGGGCGACTGGGGCAGCCTTGTGACATCATGGCTCGGCCTCAATCATGGCGCGCATGACAAGAAAGGCGGCTGCCTGGGGATACACCTCAACATGATAGGCTTTCGGCCAACACCACCTGCTCCGAACACGGAAGAAGAAGTCCAATGGCTCGCACACATGCAAGGCGCCATGCAGACAGAAGGCGCCTACTTCATGGAACAGGCAACCAAGCCGCAGACACTCGCCATGGCCCTGATGGACTCGCCGGTCGGAACAGCAGCATGGATCCTCGAAAAGTTCCACGGATGGTCAGACCTGCGGGACGGAGACCTTTATTCCGTCTACACACGAGACCAGCTGCTGACGAACGTGATGCTCTACCTTGTCAATGACGCCATCGCCACCAGTGTCTGGTACTATAATGCCCTGTTCCAGGAAGGGGGCGTTCAACTGCCCGAAGGGGTCCGCTGCGAAACACCAACCGGCTTTGCGAATTTCCCCGGCGAGAAAGTCTATACGGCGCCCCCAAGAAGCTGGGTCGAGCGAGCATATAACCTCACGCATTGGCGAGACATGCCAAAGGGCGGTCACTTCGCTGCGATGGAAAAGCCGTCCCTGTTTGTCGATGAAGTCAGGACGTGGGCGCGCACGCTTGCTTAGGGGCGCAGGTCACGTCCGACATTGTCCAGCACGGCATTGGCGAATTTCGCCTCCGACTCCTCGAAGAAGTCATGCGCAAGCGAGACATATTCATCCATGATCACGGCATGGGAGAGGTGCTGGTGAACGATGAATTCACCTGCACCCGCACGCAACAGGGCGCGCATGGTTGCATCGAGGCGGGTCAGCTTCCAGCCAGAAGCAAGGCGTTTCAGGATTGCTTTGTCGATTTCCGCCTGATTGTTCACCACACCATTGACAATGGATTTGAAGAGATCCGGATCTGCCTCTTCCACCGGCTCCTCGTCTGGACCGATGCCGAGTTTGTCTTCCATGAAGGCACGAATGGTCTCGCGCGCTGACTTGCCGGTCTGCTCCATAGCATAGAGCGCCTGCACAGCGGCAAGACGCGCGCCTGCCCGGCGCGCGCGTGTCACTTCAAACGGAAACTTCTGGTCGCTCAACGAATGAGTTCCTTGCGGAATTTGATCATGGAGAGGCAAGCATTGGCCGCATCCGCACCCTTGTTGCCACGTTTGCGGTCAGCACGAGCCAGCGCCTGGGCTTCGTTCTCGACAGTCAGGATACCATAACCGATCGCCTGACGGCGATTGACAATCAGATCCATCAGGCCGCGAGCGCTTTCGCCACAGACATAATCATAGTGGGTGGTCTCGCCGCGGATCACGCAGCCAAGCGCAACCGCACCGTCGAAACGGCCGGAATCCGCCGCCATGGCGATCAGGCCCGGCAGCTCGAATGCGCCCGGCACTTCCATGATGGTGACTTTCGCGTCAGCCGTCTCCAGCACTTCCACAGCGCCAGCCAGCAGCTCTTCCGAAATATGTTTGTAGTAATGCGAAACCGCAATCAGAACCCGGTCAGCCATCAGTTTGTCTCCTCGTTGAGGCGGCGCCACCCCTCTATTGTCATGCCGTATCCGTCAAGCCCTGCAACGCGGGTCGGCTGCGTATCGGATAGATAGATCATCTTGCGGACGCCCAGTTCCCGCAGGATCTGCGCCCCGATACCGTATTCACGCAAAGGCGCTGTCGGATCCTTCGGGCTGGAGGTTTTGAGGCCCAGCCGCTCGGCGATGGAATCCGGCTGCATCGTATTCACGAACACGACGACGCCCGGCTCTTCTGCCTCTGCAATGATGCGCATGGCCCGCTCGACCAGCCCCTGCCGCGGCCCACGCTCGCCCAGGATATCCGCCAGCACATCTGTGCGGTGGACACGTACAAGCGTGGTCGAGTCCGGCTTGATGGTGCCGTGAACGATGGCGATATGCTCGGAATTGTCGAGGACATTGCGGAAACAGACCGTCTTGAACCCGTCGCCATAGGCAGACTCCAGCGGCGCCTCGACCCGGCGCTCCAAGAAGCGGTCATTCTGACGGCGCCATGCGATCAGATCGGCAATCGTACCGATTTTCAGATTGTGAAGCTGCGCAAAAGAGACGAGGTCCGGCAGGCGCGCCATGGAGCCGTCTTCGTTCATGATCTCGCAGATCACGCCGGCCGGGTAAAGGCCGGCCATACGCGAAATATCGACCGCCGCTTCCGTATGCCCGGCGCGGACCAGCGTGCCGCCATCCCTGGCGACCAGCGGGAAAACGTGCCCCGGCGAGACGATGTCGTCATAGTCCTTGGTCGGGTCGATCGCGACAGCGATGGTCTTCGCGCGGTCATGCGCAGAGATACCGGTCGTGACGCCCTCTTTTGCCTCGATGGACACGGTAAAGGCGGTGCCCATGCTTTCCCGGTTGTTACGGGTCATCATGTCGAGGTTCAGCGTATGCGCACGCTCCTGCGTCATGGCGAGGCAGATCAGCCCCCGGCCGTGCCGCGCCATGAAGTTTACCTGCTCTGGCGTCGCAAAATTCGCCGGGATGATGAGGTCACCCTCATTCTCGCGGTCTTCGGCATCGACCAAAATGAACATCCGCCCATTCCGGGCATCCTCGATGATCTCGTCGATCGAGGAGATCGCGTGCTTGAACTCGTCTGACATTGTTTCACTGCCCTTCCGGTGCGTCTGCACCGATCATGCGGGCCACGTAACGTGCCAGCATATCGATCTCAAGGTTTACACGGCTGCCCGGCTGCAGTTCGGACAGTGTGGTCACTTCCCAAGTGTGTGGAATGACGGCGACCTGGAAGTCACCGTTCGGCAAGGCATCTGCCACGGTTAGCGAAACGCCATTCACCGCTGCGGACCCCTTGGTCGCAAAATACTTCGCAAGCGCCACTGGCGGACGGATCGTGATCCGGCGGCTCTGGCCTTCCGGTTCGATGGAGACAATCTCGCCCACGCCATCGACATGACCGAAAACGAAATGGCCGCCCAGCTCATCGCCCAATTTCAGGCTTTGCTCCAGGTTCACCCGTGCACCTTCGTTCCAGTCACCGAGAACTGTCTTTGCAAGGGTCTCCGGTACAGCCTCTACAGCGAACCAGGCGCCGCGTTCGCCCTGCCCCATATCGACGACTGTCAAACACACGCCGGAATGCATGATCGACGCACCCATGGCGATGTCTTCCAGTGCGAACCCGCTTTCGACCTCGAACCGCGTCAGGCCGTTGCGATGTTCCGCCTTACGGACAGTGCCGACGTCAGTAACGAGACCTGTAAACATGGGAAAACGACCTTCGGAGACTTTTGCTAAGAACGAACATAAGTGTTCAGAACGTCATCCCCAATGCGTTCCGTCGCGACAGGTTTCCACCGTGTCGCATCCGACAGGGTCTGAAGGCCAAGACCGCCAAGTGCTGGCAGGCCATCACCACCAATCAGGATCGGCGCAACGAACCAGGCGATTTCATCGACCAAGCCCGCACGCACAAAGCTCGCAGCAAGCGTACCGCCGCCCTCTATGAGCAGAGAAGAAATTCCCTCTGCCGCAGCCCGGCGGAGCATGTCTTTCACATCCATGCGTACGCCATTGCCGCAACGCCAGACCTCTACGCCGCTACGCGCCAGGAAATCCTGCGGCTGGCCGTTCGTCGCTACGACAACCCGGCCGCTTGAGACTGACTGGACAAGACGCGAGCTCAGCGGAGTGCGGCCATTGGAGTCCGCCACGATCCGCACAGGCTGGGTCTTTGGCATGGGCACAGTACGAGCCGTCAAGAGCGGGTCATCGGCCAGAACCGTGCCGATACCGACAAGAATGGCATCGTGTGATGCACGCAGTTCATGCCCACGGGCCCGGGACTCACTGGACGTGATCCACTGGCTCGTTCCGTCGGCAAGCGCGATGCGCGCATCCAGCGACGTGGCGAGCTTCAGCGTGACGCGCACGCTGCTCATTCGTCCGCGAAGTCCTCTTCGTCCTCGAGCGATGCCTTTTCGATGAACTGGGCAAAATCACTCGGATCACGGAAGTCTTTGTAGACGCTGGCAAACCTCACATAGCCGACCGGGTCGACCATACGCAGTGCTTCCATCGCCAGTTCGCCAACGTCGTTTGAAGCGACTTCAGGCTCACCAGCGCTTTCCAGCTTGCGGACGATGCCGGAAACCATCTGATCAATCTGCTCCCGGTCCACCGGCCGTTTTCGCAGCGCGATCGTGATGGAGCGCGCGAGGCGTTCCCGATCAAAAGGCACGCGTTTGCCATCGCGCTTCACCACTGTGATCTCACGCAGCTGTACGCGTTCGAAGGTGGTGAAACGGGCGCCGCAACTCTCGCAGACCCTGCGGCGGCGCACAGCGGTATCGTCTTCAGCCGAGCGGCTGTCTTTTACCGATGTGTTCTCAGACCCGCAGAATGGACAGCGCAAACCCGATCAGCCTCCCAGACCGCCATAAATTGGAAACTGCGCCGTCAGCGCCTTCACCTCTTCGCGGATGCGATCTTCAGTAGACGCACTGTCTCCGCTGGAGACGGCGTCGACGATCTCGCCAATCCAGTTACCGATCTGCGTGAATTCTTTAGAGCCGAAGCCGCGCGTCGTGCCTGCCGGGGAACCGACACGGATACCGCTGGTGACAGTCGGCTTCTCCGGGTCGAACGGTACACCATTCTTGTTGCAGGTGATGTAGGCGCGGCCAAGAGCAGCCTCGGCATCCTTGCCGGTCACTTTTTTGGGGCGCAGGTCAATCAGTGCAAGGTGCGTATCAGTACCGCCGGAAACAACATCAAGACCGCTCGCCTTTGCTGCGGCGGCCATCGCGCGGGCATTGGTGACGATCTGTGCCGCATACTGCTTGAACGAGGGCTGCAGCGCCTCGCCGAATGCCACGGCCTTGGCAGCGATAACGTGCATCAGCGGGCCACCCTGAATGCCGGGGAAGATGGCCGAGTTGATCTTCTTGGCCAGTTTCTCGTCATTGGTCAGGATCATGCCGCCACGCGGGCCACGAAGTGTCTTGTGCGTCGTTGTCGTTGCAACGTCAGCATAGTCCAGCGGGTTCGGGTGCGCGCCGCCGGCAACGAGCCCGGCAAAGTGAGCCATGTCGACCATGAAAACAGCGCCGACTTCATCCGCGATGGCGCGGAAGCGAGCAAAATCGATTTCCCGCGGATACGCTGAGCCGCCGGCGATGATCAGTTGCGGGCGGTGAGCCTTGGCAAGTCGCTCGACCTGTTCGAAATCGATCCGGTCATCCTCGCGGCGAACACCATATTGCACGGCGTTGAACCATTTGCCCGACTGGTTCGGCGGTGCGCCGTGGGTCAGGTGGCCACCCGCATCGAGGCTCATGCCGAGAATGGTGTCACCGGGTTTCAGGACAGCCTGGAACACGCCCTGGTTGGCCTGGCTGCCCGAATTCGGCTGCACGTTTGCGAAACCGCAATTGAATAATTGCTTTGCGCGGTCAATCGCGAGGTTCTCAGCGATATCGACGAACTCACAACCACCATAGTAACGACGCCCCGGATACCCTTCGGCGTACTTGTTGGTCAGGACAGACCCCTGGGCCTCCAGCACAGCTTTGGAGACAATGTTCTCCGAAGCGATCAGCTCGACTTCGTGCTGCTGGCGCCCCTGCTCCTTGCCGATCGCGGCGAACACTTCCGGATCGCTGGTCTCAAGACCGGTCGTAAAGAAACCGCTGGTATCAAACCGTTGGGAGGGTGCGGTGTCTGCCATGGGAATCTCCTGCTTTCCGAGCGCTGTTTACGCTTTGAGGCGCGCTGTCGCAACTGGACAATCCTGCACAACTCGCAGCAGATTTTCTCAATCTTGTTTGATGTATTTCGGGTAATCGCTCGCAAATACTTTAGAAAAACTGGTGCTGTGGCTTGCTTCGTGAGAATATGTCTTCAATTACCGTAGCATTATAAAAATAACGGTGGTGGCAAGATGGGCGAACCTAAACAGGTTGACGTGCTGGGGATGACGACGGGCATCGTCTCGTCTTTCGTTTCAAATAATACAGTTTCAGCTGCGGATCTTCCGGGCCTGATCCGGTCGGTCCATGAGGCAATTTCAAACCTCTCATCAGGTGAAACATCGGATACCGAGGCACTCTCGCCAGCCGTGCCGGTGTCCAAATCGATCACGCCCGACTTCCTGATTTGCCTGGAAGATGGCCGGAAGCTGAAAATGCTGCGCCGGTATCTGCGGTCGCGCTACTCCATGACACCGGAAGAATACCGGGAGCGCTGGAACCTGCCGGCAGACTACCCCATGGTGGCGCCAAACTATGCCAAGCTGCGCTCCAAGCACGCCAAGAACATAGGCCTCGGCAAGAAAAAGAAATAGGCGCCCTGAAGCGCCTATCTCGTCAATAAATTCTCGTACGGGCAGCGCCGTCAGGCGGCCTTTTCCAGTCCCAGCTGCTTCCAGACGGCCAGGATCGCCTCGACCAGTTCATCCATCATGGCCGCGTCATGCACCGGGCTCGGCGTGAAACGCAGACGCTCTGTGCCGCGCGGCACAGTCGGATAGTTGATCGGCTGAACATAGATGCCGAAGTCGAACAGCAGCGTATCGGACAGGGCCTTGCAGCGCTCCGGATCACCTACCAGCAGCGGCACAATGTGCGAAGGCGAATCCATCACAGGCAAGCCTGCGTCGCGGAACTTCTGCTTCAGTTCTGCAGCCTTGGCCTGATGAATAGCGCGCAGCTTGCGGCCATCATCGGTGCGCAGTTTCTGGATGCTGGCCAGAGCACCAGCCGCCATGACCGGGCAAGTCGACGTACTGAAAATGAAACCGGACGCCATGGAACGGATCGCGTCGATGACGGTCGCCTTCGAAGCGATATAACCGCCCATCACGCCGAAAGCCTTGCCCAGCGTCCCTTCGATAATATCGATCCGGTCAGCCAGACCGAGCATCTGGGCGACGCCTGCTCCTTCATGACCGTACATGCCGACGGCGTGTACCTCATCCAGATAGGTCAGCGCAATGAACTCGTCTGCCAGATCGCAGATTTCCTTCATCCGACCGAAATCGCCGTCCATGGAGTAAACACTTTCGAACGCGATCACTTTCGGACGGTTCGGATCATCATTCTCCAACAGGGAGCGCAGGTGATCGACGTCATTGTGGCGGAAGACACGGTAGTCTGCCCCGGAGCGCCGAATCCCTTCGATCATGGAAGCATGGTTGAGCTGATCGGAATAGATGATCAGGTCCTTCATGATCTTGCCGAGGGTCGACAGGGTCGCATCGTTCGACACATAGCCGGACGTAAACAGGAGCGCGGCTTCCTTTTCGTGCAAGCTGGCCAGCTCACGCTCCAGATCGACGTGGTAACGCGTCGTGCCCGAAATGTTGCGCGTCCCGCCAGACCCGGCGCCGAAGCTGTCGATCGCTTCGTGCATGGACTGGATGACATCGTCATCCTGCCCCATGCCGAGATAGTCATTGGAACACCAGATCGTCACTTCGCGCTCGCCATCCTCGAAGCGCGCGGTGGCCTTCGGAAAGCGGCCCTTGTGACGCTGAAGGTCAATAAAGACCCGATAACGTCCCTCGGAATGAATGGCGCCGAGGGCGTCTTCAAAGGCCTTCAGGTGTTTCATCTGCTTATCCCTTGTACGCTTTGCGTAGATCTACTTAGTCGGTTCCGATGCGACATTTAATGGGCTGATAGCGCTTTCGCCGTTTTTGTCGCATCCGGGAGACTACTTAGGAGTCGTAGCCTGGATATTCGCGGTCCAGCTTGCGCAGCAGGGCTGGCCAGACCAGCTTCTGGGTCAGCATGGACATGCCAGTGCTATGCTCGGTCATGCCACCCTGTCCGGCCACCTTGCCCTGTAGAGGCTCATCACACTCGAGAACGCCATCGCGGCCTGCCGAAAGGGCCATGATCTGCATCTTGCAGGCACGCTCCAGGAAGAACATCCGCGTGAAGGTCAGCGCCGCGCTGTCACCGCAGGTCAGCGTACCGTGATTGCGCAGGATCATGGAATGCTTCTTGGGGCCCAGATCGGCCACAAGGCGCTCACGTTCATCCAGGTCCAGCGCGATGCCTTCATAGTCGTGATAGGCCACATCTTCCCGGATCGCCATTGCAGTCTGGCTAAGCGGAAGAAGCCCCTCTTTCTGGGCAGAAACAGCCACGCCCTGATCGGTATGAACGTGCATCACGCAAAGTGCATCTTCACGCGCGGCATGGATTGCGGAGTGAATGGTGAAGCCAGCCGGATTAATCATCGAGTCCGTTTCCTGGACGACATTTCCGTCCAGATCGACCTTCACCAGCGAAGAAGCTGTGATCTCCTCAAAGAAATAGCCATAAGGGTTAATCAGGAAGTGATGCTCCGGGCCGGGGACGCGATGAGAGATGTGGGTGAAGATCATGTCGTCCCACCCATACATGGCCGTCAGGCGGTAAAGTGCGGCCAGATCGACCCGCGCCTGCCACTCTTCTGCGCTCACTGAATTGCGAATATCGACACTCTGATTTCCGTCGGCCATGCCTCTGTCTCCCTGCATTTTGTGGCGTACCGTATCCGAAAAGCGCATGCTTCGCCACAACAAAGCTGACGCCGGCGTCACACTTTGCAAATCACTTGCAACTCCACGCCCAACTCCATGCCTTGACGTCCCTGCGGAACCTCAACCACATGGGCGCGATGAGTACGCTACGTTTTGCCTTTTTCGCCTCAAAGCGCCCTGAAGCACAGGCCGCATTGCCTACGCTCGTCCATCGTTATGGACAGTACAGCGAGGAAGAAGCGGATGTCGTGATCGCTTTGGGCGGCGACGGCGCGATGCTCGACTCGCTACGCCGCCGGTTTGGGGACTCAAAACCAGTTTACGGCATGCACCGCGGCACAATCGGCTTCCTGATGAATGAGTACCGCGAAGATGACCTCGTCGAACGCGTGAACGCTGCCGAACGCGCAACAATCGTTCCGCTCAGCATGGTCGCGACCGACATTCACGGGCAGGAACACACAGCGCTGGCCATCAATGAGGTCTCCCTCTTCCGCGAAACCGCCCAGACCGCGCGCCTTCGCATCACCGTCGATGGCAAGGTGCGCATGGAGGAACTCTCCTGCGATGGCGTCATGGTGGCTACGCCCGCCGGCTCCACTGCGTACAACCTCTCTGCTCATGGCCCGATCCTGCCGATCGGCGCGAACCTGCTTGCACTGACCCCGGTCAGCGCCTTCCGCCCCCGCCGGTGGCGCGGCGCGCTGCTGCGCCACGATGCGAAAGTCACGATTGAAGTGATTGCACCGGACCGCCGGCCCGTCGCTGCCGCTGCCGACAACCAGGAAGTACGTGACATCGCCACCGTCCGGGTAGAGGCAGACCGCAAGCAGCGCCTGACCATGCTTTTCGATCCCGGCCACGCCCTCGACGAACGCATTCTCCGGGAACAGTTTGGTTTCTGATTTCCTAGGATATTTTTAAGGCTTGGACGCTTTATTGGACGCTCAGGAGTGATCCATGTTCAAGAATCTGCTGTCCACCCTTCCGAACAAACGTCAGTTGTCGAAATCTGACTCCCCTCAAGTTGCCATCGACATCAGCCGAGTGATCAAGCCGGCAGAGCCTGTACATGTCCCGTCGCCACCTGCCGTAGAGTCTCCTGCCCCCGCACAATCGGATATCTTCACGTCGGAAACGCTGGGCAGCCTCGCCGAGGAGGCGGTCGATTCCCTCTCAGGACAATTCGAAGCGTGGATGCGCTCCGATCTCGATGAGCTGGTCAGCGCATGGGGCGTCGCAAAGGAAGCTCAAGCGACGGCAGAAAACTATCGCGCCGTCTTCACCGCGGCTCACAACATCAAGGGCGCCGCCAATTCCTACGGCTATCCGGCGATCGCCAGACTGTGCGGCTCTCTCAGCCGCCTGCTTCAAGATACGCGCCCCGGTGAGAACGCCGCCCTGATCAATCTGCATGTGGAAGCCTGCCGCGCAGCCTTCAATTCCATCGGACAAGGCAGCGACGGCCAGTCAATCGCTGACGCCGTGTGCGAAGCACTCGAAGAACGCGTGGCGATGAAGGTCGCAAAAGCCTGACAGCTACGCAGCCACAGCGGATGCTTGTTCCGCTTCGTCCAGGAAATCCCGGATAACCGCCGCTGTTTCCGCAGCGCGGGTAACCAGGAACAGGTGACCGCCGCCCTCGACGACATGCAAACGCGCATCCGGCAGACCAAGGCGCAGGATATGCCCATTGGCCAGCGGCACGATCGTATCCGCATCACCCATGATCACCAGAGATGGCATCTTCAGGAAACGGATGAATGGCAGGCTGGACCAGCCGATGAAGGCCAGCAACTGATAGAAATATCCGCGCGGGTCTGGCGGAAGAAGATTGTCGATATGACGCCCAACCTCTCCGTCTACCGCATCTCCATACAGTGTACTGAAGCTCTCGCGCATGAAGTCCGGATCTGTATAGCGGCGCGCATCCACCATTTTCGATAGCGACTTGGGCCGCCCCGGAACCATCGTCATACCTGCGGTCGTCGCGCACAGGACAAGCTTTCCGACACGGTTACGATACTGAAACGCGAATTGCTGCGCGAGTGCCCCGCCCCAGGATACGCCCATTACATCGACTGCATCGATATGGAACTGGTCCAGCAACTTACGCGCCCAGCGGGCCAGCATCCATGGCCGGTAAGGCCATTGCGTCACCGGGCTCTTCCCCACACCCGGCGCATCGAAAGTGATGATGTCCCGGTCCGGGAACATGTCACCCAGGCCTTGCGTCAGCTCCAGATTGGCGCCGATGCCGTTGAAGAACAGCAATGGCAGATTGTCGTTCTTCTGCTTCGCAGGCCAGAATGCCGTGCGCAGCATGACGCCATCGACATCCTGCATGGTGATCTGTGGGCGTTGTTCGGGCATGCCAGAACCTTCCAGAGTATGCTTGGGGGCCTTACTCATCGAAGACGTACCGGCCCGGTGCCGGATAGAGAGGCTGGAAAGCCTCATTCCCGCAAGCTTTTGGTGCAGCTTTTAGTGCACCTGACCGCCCCTTCAGCCATTCACTCCATACAGGCCACCAACTGCCGGCCTCCTCTGTTGCATCAGCTGCCCACGCGTCTGCCGTTGGCGCAATGCTCTGATTACGGAACATTTTCGCCTTCGGGTTGCCCGGCGGATTCAAAAGGGACTGGATGTGTCCGCTGGACGAAAGGATAAATTCGACATTCTCCGAGCCGAGCAGACCCGCTGTGCGATAGCAAGCCTTCCAGGGCGTGATGTGATCCGTCAGGCCCGCAACAATGAAGGCATCAGCCGTCACCTTCGACATGTCGAGCATATGGCCCGCGACCTCGAACTCACCCGGATGATCGAATGGCTGGTTGAGACCAAGATCCAGATAATCCGAGTGCAGTTGCGCCGGCAAATTTGTGGAATCATTATTCCAGTAAAGTACGTCGAACGGTGCCGGGTCCTCGCCCATAAGATAGTTGTTGACGACGTAATTCCAGATCAGGTCGTTCGGGCGCATCCATGCGAACATACGTGCCAGGTCATCCCCCTTCAGGATGCCCTTTCGTTTCGAATAGGCCCGCGCAACCTCAAGACTACCATCAGAGACGATCTGCCCAAGCTCGCTGTCTTCCTTCTGGGGATTAAGCACACAGACCATAAACGTAATGGAATTGATGCGGTCATCGCCTGCTGCAGCAAACAGGCTGGCCAGCGTTGCGGTCGTGATGCCGCCAGAGCATGCCCCGGAGACATTGATCTTCTTCGATTTGGTAACCTGCCTGACAACCTCGCTCGCTTGAACCAGACTGTCGATATAAGCCTCAAGCCCCCAATCACGATGCTCTTTGGTGGGATTGCGCCATGACACCACAAAAGGCTGCAGCCCCATGGCCAGAAGGAACTGGACCATGGACGTCATCGGCGAAAGGTCCATCGCATAGTAT
The DNA here is from genome assembly GCA_014763715.1 of Rhodobacterales bacterium. Lineage (GTDB taxonomy): Bacteria > Pseudomonadota > Alphaproteobacteria > Caulobacterales > Hyphomonadaceae > Hyphomonas. Next base: position 13,220 of record JACXUV010000006.1, read on the forward strand.
TTGTTGATCTGTGGAGGGATGATCAGGATTGGCGTCCGATGAACCTTCTCGGTCTTCGGGGCGTACTGGATCAGCTCCAGCATCTCATTCTTCCAGATGACCTGTCCTTCTGACACGGCCAGATTCTCGCCCACTTTGAAAGACCGCTTGTCGACCTGGCTGGGCATGCCACCATTCTTCGTCAGGTCCACATAGGCGTTTTTCAATCCCTTGAGCAGGGAAAGACCACCGGAATCCACCACGCGCTTGGTTGCGGCCGGGTTGCCAAGCAACGTATTTGTTGGCGCCAGTGCATCCGTGATCATGCCCATGACGAATTTGGCCCGGGCGTGTTCCAGTTCCGTCATATTCAGATCGGACACCCATTCGTTCAGGTGCTCCTGCGTCGCGAGATAGGCCTGCATGCCGCGCCGGTAAAACGGGTTATGTTCCCAGGCTGCATCCCGGAAGCGGCGATCCTTCGGATCTGCCTTGCGAGCGGATTTACCCAGCAGGATTTCGGTATTTTCCCTGGCGATCTTTGTCGCCGCCTTTGCCGAAGTCAGCGGATTGGTCATGGTGGATCGCAACATCATGGCGACCGCGCCCAGCAACTCTTCTCGATTGATCCCGCCCATCAGCGGGTTCATGGCCAGCGTGGTTTCGGCCGCACTTCTGGCGATTTCATCCTTCGGCGTCATTCTGCGTGTCCCTCCCAGAGACCGCCGGAGAGGCATGTATTCCGCCTCCCAGCTTTATGTTTATCTTTTTTCTCTTTCATTCGAGGAAAGAGTTACTTGTAAACTTTGAGAGAAAATTCGTTTCATAGTCAGAATTGCGTGTCAAACTCAGTCTTCAAGCCGATGAAGACACGCGACCGCATCCTCCATGTCAGCCTGCTTCTCTTCAACGAAGAGGGGGAAGCCCAGCAGACGGCTGTCGATATCTCGAATGCGCTGGGGATAAGCCCTGGCAATCTGTATTATCATTTCAAGGGCAAGGACGCGATCATCCGCGCCCTTTTCGCCAGTTTCGAAGAGGAGATGCGGGTGATCCTGCGCGGCTCCCGAGGGCGGGTAACCTCCATCGAGGACAACTGGGTCTATCTCTATATCATCCTCGAAGAGATCTATGATTTCCGTTTCTTCTACCGGAACCTTGGCGTGCTCCTGGATCGCTATCCGGACCTCGCCAGCCGCTTCCGCACCCTTGTTGCCGAACAGCGCACAACAATCCGGTACGTGCTGGAGGACCTTGGCAAAGCCGAGGTGATCACGCTCGATCCCCGGCTTTCCGAAGCCCTCACGGATCAGATCATGATGGCACTGACCTTCTGGCTGGAAGCCGACACCATGAACCGCAGCAATCTGAGCGGCACGGCCCTGATCCACAAGACCGTGTTCCAGGTCATGAGCCTGATCGTACCCTATATGGGCGAGAACGGCTTCGACGCGCTATCTCGAATGATTGCGCACTATGAAGCAAGCAAGGCATAGCGGCGGGCGGCCGTCGCAGCCGCCCGCCTGCCCTTTGCCCCTTATTTCTTCGCGAGCGCCTTGGCCTGCTTGACCCAGCCGTCGCGGGTCACGCGGCCACGAGCACCGATCTTCGCATCGAGCGCTTCGGCATCGGCCTTCTTCATCGCAGCCAGCTGAGAGAAGCTGTAGACGCCCGCGTCATTCAGCTTTTTCACCATGGCCGGGCCGACACCGGTGATCTGCGAAAGGTCGTCAGAGGCTTCCGGCAAAGCGACAGCCGCTTTCACAGCTTTCGACGTCTTGCCTGCAGCCTTCTTCGCCGTCTTCGCGATATCAGCACCGGTTTCACCGGCAACCGCTTCGATTTCAGCCGACAGGCGGGCAATGCGCGCCTTGAGGTCGACCTTGCTCATGCGATCCTTGGTATTGGCGACCGTTTCCGCCACATCGTCTTCCAACTTGTCGAGCTTGGAAGCGAGTTTCGAGGTACGTTCGCTGAGCTGCTTCACGCCCAGCAGGTCACGCATGCGTTCCATACGGGCTTCAAAGCGGTCATAGGCTTCTGCCTGATACTTGCGGGCCGCAGCATTGGCTTTCGCCACCGTTTCCGTCGCCTTGGTGACGCGCTCATCGGCCGCGAAACGGGCTTTCACGTCGGATTCGATCTCTTCGCCGCGCTTTACGAGGTCTTCGAACAGTTCGGTCGACTGCTTGTTGAAGGTCGCAGCATTGGCGAGCGCCTTGTCATAGGCTTTGCCATACGCACCAACGCCAGCAAGCCAGATCTTGTGAGCCATTTCAGCCGACTGCGCCTCAATCGCCTTGCCGATCTGTTCGGCCTTCGCGCGGGCTTCGGATTTCTTGGCTTTCTTTGCTTTTTTGTCTTTTGCCATGGGAGTTACTCCTTCACGGATTGTCCATGACACCAGAGATAAGGGAAAAGTCTAGAATCCGCATACTAATCGCCATTTCCCTTGATTGGCCTAGCGCTGCCTCTCTATGAAAGCCTCATCAGAAAGAGAGGACTTCAACATGAGCGCAGTCGACTACACCGTGGATGGCCAGACCTATGAGGGCTACTTCCTCGCTCCGGAAGGCAAGACCAACCTGCCCGTCGTCGTGATCGCACACGCCTGGGGCGGCTTGAGCGCCAATGAGATCCAGAAAGCCGGCCGGGTCGCGAACGAACTCGGCTATGCAGCTTTCGCCATGGATGTTTACGGCAAGGGCAAGCGCGGCGAAACGGTCGAGGAGTGCCAGGCCCTTATGAACCCGCTGGTGGGTGACCGCGCCGAGCTCCAGAAACGCCTCGCAGGCGGTCTCGCGGCGGCCAAGACCCAACTGGGCGTCGACGCCTCAAAAGCCGCTGCAATCGGCTTCTGCTTTGGTGGCCTGTGCGTGCTGGACATGGCACGCGCCGGCATGGACGTTGCTGGCGTCGCATCCTTCCACGCCCTGTTCAACCCGGCCGACAACATCCCCAGCCCGAAGATCAGCGCCAAAGTCCTGATCGAGCATGGCTGGCTGGACCCGATGGCACCGCCGGCAGACGTGCTGGCCATTGCCAAGGAGATGGGTGACGCGGGCGCAGACTGGCAGCTGCATGCACACGGCCAGTCCTACCACGCCTTTACCACGCTCGGCGCGAACAACATGGACATGGGCACGGTTTACAATGCCGATGCAGACCGGCGCAGCTTCGCCAGCCTCAAGCTCTTCCTGGAAGAACTCTTCTAGTCGCCGCGCAGCGCATACCCGGCAGAGCGGACGGTACGGATCGGATCGTCCCCCCCGCTTTGCCGGAGCGCCTTGCGCAAGCGCCCGACATGCACGTCCACCGTGCGCAGCTCAACATAGACATCCGAGCCCCACACCGTGTCGAGCAGCTGCTCACGCGAGAAGACCCGCCCCGGGTGCTGCATGAAATAGTCGAGCAGGCGGAACTCCGTCGGCCCGAGATGAATGTCTTCCCCGTTACGGGTCACCCGGTGCTCCACCCGGTCGATCTCGATGTCGCCGACAACCACCTTGTCATCCCGCAGACCCGGCCGGATACGCCGCAGCACAGCACGCACCCGCGCCATCAGTTCGGTCGTCGAGAACGGCTTGGTGACATAGTCATCCGCACCCGTATCAAGCCCGCGAATACGGTCGCTCTCTTCCCCGCGCGCCGTCAACATGATGATCGGCAGGTTCGGGTTGACCCCGCCGCTCCGCACACGGCGGCAGACCTCGATACCGCTGACTTTCGGCAGCATCCAGTCGAGCAACAAAAGATCCGGCGCCCGCTCATCGATCATCAGAAGGGCCTCCTCACCATCATTGGCAATGGCCACCTCATAGTCTTCGCGCTTCAGATTGTATTGAAGCAGTTCCGAGACGGCGCTCTCGTCTTCTGCGATCAGCACATAAGGTTTCATGTCATACTCCTGGCAAGCACCATTCGGGCACTCAAAGCTTCGGGCGATCCTGCTGCATCAGGTTTTCACCGGTGATCTGGAAAAATACGAATTCAGCGATGTTGGTACAGTGGTCGCCGATCCGCTCAAGGTTTTTCGCCATGAACAGCATATGTGCCCCATCACTGATCGAACGCGGATCTTCAATCATGTAGGTCAACATCTCGCGGAACAGGGCATTGTAGTGCTGGTCTATTTCATCATCGCTTTCCCAAACCGCTTTAGCTTCTGCGGCATTGCCCGAAGCGTATGCGTTCAGAACCTGGTGCAATTGCCGCGACACAGGCCCGGCCATACGGGCAACTCCGCTGCGCATCGCGGGAAAGACCGCGGTATCAAGGTTCAGCGCACGCTTGCCGATATTCTTGGATAGGTCGCCGATACGCTCGAGCTCGCCTGACACTTTCAAGGCAGAAAAAACAGACCGCAGGTCGTGCGCCATGGGCTGGCGGCGTGCGATCAGGCTGACAATCTGGCGCTCTACATCCGCCTCCATCCTGTCGACCTGAGGGTCCCGCTCGATCACCTCTGCAGCAAGCTCCAGATCATTGTGAAGTACGGCGCGGCAGGAATCGACGATCATTTCTTCGACGATACCGCCCATGCGGAGAATGTCTGCAGACAGACGCTCCAGTTCTTCCGTGAAAGCAGAAACAATATGTTCCGACATGATCCCTTACCCAAAACGTCCCGTAATGTAGTCTTCCGTCCGCCGGTCACGGGGACTGGTGAAAATCTGATCCGTCTCGCCCATCTCAACCAGAGAGCCAAGATGGAAGAAGGCCGTACGCTGAGAAACCCGCGCAGCCTGCTGCATGGAGTGCGTCACGATCACGATGCAGTAGCGCTTGCGAAGATCGTCGATCAGCTCCTCGATCCTTGCCGTGGCAATCGGGTCAAGCGCCGAACACGGCTCGTCCATCAGGATGACTTCCGGACGCACAGCAATGGCGCGGGCGATACAAAGACGCTGCTGCTGACCGCCAGAAAGGCTGGTGCCCGCAACATTGAGGCGATCCTTCACCTCTTCCCACAAGCCCGCCCGGCGCAGGCTTTTCTCGACGATCTCGTCCAGGTCTTCCCGCCCCTGGGCAAGCCCGTGAATGCGCGGCCCGTAGGCGATGTTCTCATAAATCGACTTCGGAAACGGGTTCGGTTTCTGGAACACCATGCCGACACGGGAGCGGAGAAGAACCGGGTCGATACTGGGAGAGTTGATGTTCTCCCCTTCCATCAGGATCTCTCCCTCCACACGGCAGCCTTCGATCGTATCGTTCATGCGGTTCAGGCAGCGGAGGAAGGTGGACTTGCCACACCCAGAAGGCCCGATCAGGGCCGTGACAGAGCGATCAGCGATCTGCAGTGACACATCATAAATGGCCTGCTTCTCACCATAGTAGACATTGATGTTGCGGCAGGACATGCGCGCAGCGACTTCCGGCGCATCCGGAAGGACGCCCTTATCGGGCGCGGTCTTTTCTCCGAGTGTACCGTCCATCACCATCTCCGCTCGAATTTCCGGCGCAGGAATACGACCACGCCGTTCATCGCTATCAGGAAGGCGAGCAAGATCAAAATGACCGCACCCGTCATCGGTTCCCAGGCGCGTTCGGCTTGCGTCGCCCAGGAATAGATCAGCACCGGCAAGGCAGTTGCCTCATCCGTCGGTCCGCGCGGCACTTCCGCCACGAAGGCGACCATCCCAATCAGCAGCAGAGGCGCCGTCTCACCCAGCGCACGCGCCATGCCCAGAATGGCGCCTGTCAGCATGCCCGGCGCTGCCAGCGGCAGGACATGATGGAAAACGGTCTGCATCCGCGATGCTCCGATCGCGAGCGCCGCGTCGCGGATCGACTGCGGCACGGCCTTAAGCGCCGTGCGTGACGCAATGATCACCACAGGCAGGATCAAAAGCGCCAGGACAAGCCCCCCAACCACAGGGGCGGACCGCGGCAGACCGAACGCTCCCAGGAACACAGCCGCCCCCAACAGGCCGAACACGATGGACGGTACCGCCGCCAGATTGTTGATGTTCACCTCAATCAGACCCGTCACCCGGTTCTGTGGTGCAAATTCTTCCAGATAGATCGACGCGAGAATCCCCACGGGGATGGCAAGAGCAGCGGTGATCAGGAGGGTCAGCAGGGACCCGACAATCGCCGCCAGCGCCCCGGCCAGTTCCGGCTGGGTACTGTCCGTATGGGTCAGCAGGCTCCAGTGCGGAACACGCGCAACCCGCCCGTCAGCCTTAAGCGCCAGAAGCCAGGCGATCTGCCGGTCGCTGATCGTGCGTTCGGATTCCGGCGCAGGAATAAGGCGCGCCCGCACCGGGTGGGCGCGGAAGTCATCGATGCTGCCCGTCAGCAGATTACCGGTCGCTTCGGAAGTGGTCAGACGGGTCAGCTCCAGACTCGAAGCGCCCGCCGTCATCAGGATGGACCCCGCCCCCGGTGAGCCCAGCTCCGGCATGGCTTCCAGCGACGCCACCGCGATCACGTGCTCGAACGCCCCTGCCCCCGTCAATGTAACGGCAGGCAGCTCATCTTCATCCACCTCGACCCGCCCGACCGGCACGGTCAGGTGCCGCGCCGTGGCGCCTTTCAGGAAGAGGTCCAGATCGTCCGATAGAGGCAACGCCGCCCGGCGCACCGTTCCGATGTCCCTCGGCTTCCGCACAATCTCGCGCGCCACCGGCAGAACCGCCAGGCGTGTAACCAGCCCCATCAGTTCATGCCGCAAGGCCGGATCCGTATCCGCCTCTGGAAACCGCTCCAGCAGATCGGACCGCACAAGGCCATACACCTTGTCGACCGGCGGCGGATCATCCGGCCTCGTTGTACCGAACGTCTTTTTGTCCAGGTTCAGATCAAAAGCGACAACATGATAGCTCGCCGACGAAACAGCCTGCGTCGCGATGGAGGCCAGCAACAGCGCAAGCGCGGCCAGCGCAAAGCCGATGGCCAAGCGCCCATACCATTTGAAGCGCCGGTCGGCCGCGCGCCGACGGCGGAGCCGCTTAAGCGCCCTTTCACTGGCGAAGGGGGAGGCGACCGGATCACTCATACTTTTCCCGGAACCGCTTTACGACGTTGATGGCGACCAGATTGAACAAAAGCGTGATGACGAACAGTACAAGTCCCAGCGCGAAGGCCGATAGTGTCTTCGGGCTGTCGAACTCGGATTCCCCGGTCAGCAGCGACACGATCTGAACGGTGATCGTCGTGAGGTCCGATGTCGGGTCGGGCGAGATCCGGGCACGCTGGCCCGCCGCCATGACCACGATCATGGTTTCACCGATGGCACGCGACACGGCCAGCAGCAACGCCGCGATAATGCCCGGCAGGGCTGCCGGCACGACGACCTGGCGCACAGCCTCGGACTTTGTGGCGCCCATGGCATAGGCCCCATCCCGTAAGGATTGCGGCACCGCGCGGATGACATCGTCTGACAGGGACGACACGAACGGAATCACCATGATGCCCATCACGATCCCCGCCGCCAGCGCGCTGGTCGGCTGCGCGGCCAGAACGGCACCATCGGCCAAGCCCCAGGCAATCAGCAACTGGTTGATCCACAGTGCGACGCTCCGCACGGCAGGCGCAACCACCAAGAGGGCAAAGAAGCCATAAACGACCGTCGGAATCCCCGCGAGGATCTCCAGCACGGGCTTGATGATCGCCCGCACCTGTCTACTCGCATATTCCGAAAGATAGATTGCCGCGAACAGGCCGACCGGCGCGGCCACCATCATGGCGAAGAAAGAGATCATGAATGTGCCGAAGAACAGCGGCAGCGCCCCAAACTCGGCACTGGTCTGCGCGTTCCAGCGCGTGCCAAGCAGGAAATCCCAGACCGGAACTTCAGAGAAGAATCGCAAGCTCTCAAACACAAGCGAGGCGACGATGCCGACCGTGGTCGCGATGGCCAGCGCCGCGCAGAGGAACAGGAACCACTCGATCCCGCTTTCGACATGCTGTCTCGCCCGGAATTCCGGCGACAGACAGCGCCGCGCCAGCACCATGCCGCTGAGAGACAGCGCACCCGCTATGCACAATGTGATCAGGTTGATCGTCCCACGGATCTCGCCATAGCGTTCGGTCACTGTGTCGAAGACGCGTTCCCCGCTGAGAAAGCCCGGCATGCGGGCCGCGCGGGCCACCGTGTCCAGATAGGTCGTCAGTTCGCCCGGCGTCAGGATCGAAAACCCGTCGGGCAATTCACTACGCAGGACCGCCCGGGAAGCGCCCTCGCCGAAAATGATATAACCGAGCCCCACCAGCACAACAGGCACCAGGCTCCACATCAGAACGAAATAGCCATGAGCATTCGGGCGGGAGTTCGGATGGATGTCGCCGGAGAATGAAAACTGCTCCGCCCGAAGGCGCCCTGCAATGAATCCAAAGGATGCAAGAGTCACCGCCGCCGCGAGAAGCAGGAAGTCCATTGGCAGGTGGCCCAATTCAGAGAGCATCCAGTCCCCGTTCAACCGTCAGCTGTGCACCCCTTACTGGAGTGCCGCGACACTTATGTGACAAAACGTGCCGACATTGCGGTCCAGCCGACTCCTTGCACCAGACGGCCTTAGCGTCCACATCTCCGGCATGACTGGCGCATCCAATTCCACTTCCCCCGGCTGGCATGGCACGACCATCCTGGCCGTTCGCAAGAACCATAAACTTGTCATGCTGTCAGACGGTCAGGTCTCGATGGGCCAGACTGTCATGAAAGGCAATGCCCGCAAGGTCCGCCGCCTGGCTGACGGGGCAATCCTTGCCGGCTTTGCCGGAGCCACGGCAGACGCATTCACCCTGTTCGAACGGCTGGAGACCAAGCTGGAGCGCCACAATGGCCAGCTCTCACGCGCCGCCGTCGAACTGGCGAAAGACTGGCGCACCGAGAAGTACCTCCAGAAGCTGGAAGCCCTGCTGATCGTGGCGGACAAGGAAGTCACCCTCGTCCTCACCGGTGCCGGGGACGTGCTGGAGCCGGAATACAACGTCGTCGCAGTCGGCTCCGGCGGCAATTACGCCCTCTCCGCTGCCCGCGCGCTCTACGACTACGAAGAAGACGCCGAAACCATCGGCCGCAAGGCGATGCAGATCGCCGCGGACATTTGTGTCTACACCAATGCGAACTTCACGGTCGAAACCCTCGACATCTGACCGGACCTCTACACGACATGACCGAACTTACACCCCGCGAAATCGTCGCTGAACTCGATCGCCACATTGTCGGCCAGACCGGCGCCAAGCGCGCCGTCGCCATTGCCCTGCGCAATCGCTGGCGCCGCAAGCAGGCCCCGGAACACCTGCAGGGGGAGATCACGCCGAAGAACATCCTGATGATCGGGCCCACCGGCGTCGGCAAGACGGAAGTCTCCCGTCGCCTCGCCCGCCTCGCCAATGCGCCCTTCCTGAAAGTCGAGGCCACCAAGTTCACCGAGGTCGGTTATGTCGGCCGTGATGTGGAGCAGATCGTACGCGACCTGGTCGAGGCCGCCGTCGGCATGATCCGCGAACAAAAGCGCGCCGGCGTGCAACAGAAAGCGCAGGACGCCGCCGAGGAGCGCCTCCTGGATGCCCTTGTCGGCGAGGAAGCCCAGTCCTCCACCCGCGAAGTCTTCCGCCGCAAGCTGCGTGATGGCGAACTGGACGAGAAGGAAGTTGACATCGACATGCCGGAAACCGGCGGTCCGATGCAGATGTTCGACCTGCCCGGACAAGGCGGTTCCATGGGCATGATCAACCTGTCGGACATGCTGGGCAAGGCCATGGGCGGGCGCACCAAGCGCGTGCGCACCACAGTGAAAGACGCCTACAAGCCCCTGCTCGACGAAGAAGCCGACAAGATGCTGGACGAGGAAGCCATCGTCCGCGAAGCCATCAACGCGGTGGAGCAGGATGGCATCGTCTTCCTCGACGAGATCGACAAGATCGCGGCCAAGTCAGAGCGCGGCGGCGCCGACGTCAGCCGCGAGGGCGTGCAGCGCGACCTGCTGCCCCTGATCGAAGGCACTACCGTTTCCACCAAGCGCGGCGCCGTGAAGACAGACCACATCCTGTTCATTGCCTCCGGTGCCTTCCACGTCTCCAAGCCGTCTGACCTGCTGCCGGAACTGCAAGGCCGCCTGCCCATCCGCGTGGAACTGGAAGCCCTGACCCGCGACGACCTGCGCCGCATCCTGGTCGAACCGGAAGCCAGTCTTATCCGCCAGTATGAGGCCCTGCTGGCCGCCGAGGGCGTGACGCTTGTGTTCGAGGATTCCGCCATCGACAGGCTAGCTGATCTCGCCGAAGCGGTGAACAACAGCGTCGAGAATATTGGCGCCCGCCGCCTGCAAACCGTTCTGGAACGCCTGCTCGACGAGATCAGTTTCGAAGCCCCCGAGAAAAAGGGGGAAACGATCACCATCACGGCGGACTATGTGAACGAGCGTGTCAGCGGCCTCGCCGCAAACGCAGACCTGTCGAAGTTCATCCTTTAACGGACAAGCTCAGACCTTGACGTTGGAGAGCAGCTCTACCGTCTGGCCATAGCCTTCGACGTCCGGAATGAACAGGCAGGTCTCGCCTGCCTCGTTCTTGCCGGGCTTGGGCAGGACAGTCGGCACATCCATTGAGCCGAAACGCACCAGCGCATCGGTCATGGAGGTCGCCAGCGTCAGGCGCTTCAGGTTCATCCGTGTCGGGAAGATGATGGTCGCGCGACCATCGGCCTCCTGCGCCAGCGCTTCTTCAGCGCTCAACCAGACAGCATCCGTCGTCTCGCGTCCGTCATGCGCCGCGATCTGGTTTGCCGGGGCTGGCGCCACATAGAAATGCGTGTCGAAGCGCTTAGACATCATGATCGGCGTGATCCAGTGGCCAAAGTGAACAAGACTGTCGAGTGCCAGAACAAGGTCATGCTCACGGATCAGGTCGAGAAAGCTCATCTCGCCCCGGTCCACCGCGTGGCGGTGCGGCGCCAGTTTGTCGGCAACGTCCGCGCCGACAAGCGCCGCGCCGGTGCCGCGTGCCGAGGCCGGGCGGGCCAGCAGCAGGCCGCTTTCTTCATACGCCTCGCGGACGGCCGCAATACGCGCATCCTGCTGCACAGGGCCATAGTCGCCATCGGTGTAGGCATCCCACTCCGCGCGTGAGTCGTCAGCGCTGGCCTTGCCGCCAGGGAACACCAGCGCACCAGCCGCAAAGTCGATCTCGTAATGGCGCTTGACCATCAGCACTTCCGGCGGGCCTGGAAGCGCGTCGCGCAGCATCAGAATTGTTGCCGAAAGCCTTGGTTCAGCGGGCGTCTTTTCCATGATGGTTCCCCCTATCGGGCAAATTTTATCGAAATGTGCCTCTGTTCTTACGCGTGATCTTCAGCCTCAGCCCCTAGGGAAAGCAAGACCAACGAGACACAAGAGCGGGACATGATGAAACAGACCTGGGCAAACACTTCCGTCCAAACCCTTCCGGCACCGGCGGTTCGCTTCGATCCGGTCCTGGACCTGGCCACGGGCGATGCGCTCGGCATGGCGGCGGAACTGCCCTTCTGTTTTGAAGATGGCCCGTCCTTCGGCCCGGCCCGCACCCGTCGCAGCGAATCCAACTCCGCCAAGTGGGTCGCAGACCGGATTGGCGAGGTCGCCAGCGTCGCCCACCAGTTCCGCCACGATCACCGCCCGATCATCGTCCCTGCGCCGGTCGCCGCGCTCGCCAACCCGGATACGGCCCTGGCCTGCGACGCCCGTGTGCGACGCAGCGTCTTCTGCCAGCAGGAATTCTGCATTGAATTCACCGACACGGCGTTCGCCGGTGACGCCGCAGACTGCACCAGCCGCGTGGCACATTTCCGCCGTCACGGCTTCCGCGTTTCAGTCGATATGCGCAAATCCTGGCAGACACCGCTGGCTGAAGGCATGCGCCTTCTGATCGACACGCTGCGCGTCGATGCCCGCAACCTCGACTGCGACCTTCTCATGGAAACATGCGAAGCCGCTGCGGGCGCCGGCATCCTGGTGATCGCAGAAAATGCCAACTGGCGAGATGCAGACGAGCTTGCCCGCCTCGGCATCTCGGCCGGGACGCGCCTGCGTACCGACGCCTAAGCCGCGTCGGTATCGGCCCCGTCTGCCTCTTCGGCAGCAGCCATTTCCGAATAATAGTCCAGCTTGTCGAGCAGGTAGTCCAGATCGTCCTTCGGGATGGCCTGGAACTGGGTCAGCACGCGCTCGATCATGCGGGCGCGGAAACGGGCGCGGTCATTCGGCCCGCCATCATATTCCGTCTCATGGAACACGTTCACTGCCGCCTTGAAGGCTGGCAGCATCTTGCGCGGCAGGCCTGCCCGATCGAACACGGCCTGCAGACCCAGCGGACCGGCATCATGAATCATCAGCCACACGCGCTGGTGCGCCACGCCGGACAGTTCCGCCAGCGCATGCTCCACAAACGGCATCTGGCCGCAGCAGAGCGCACGCATGATCAGGGAATGGCTGAGACGGCCATTGAGGTTCAGCTGCGCCACGAAGCGCGTCAGGTCGTTTGAGCGCCCGGCCTGTTCCACCAGGTCGATCGTCGCCCGCTCACGCGCGCCCGCCGCCAGGTCGATCGCCATCTGCGCCGGCAGCTCATGCCGGTTCACTAGCATGTCAAACAGCTGGCCGGAAACCAGCGAAACCATCTTCTCCGCGATATGAGTCGGGATGAACTCCCGCCGGATCAGGCCCTTCTGAACGATCTCGTCGCGGCCGAAACGGCGCAGCGTGTCGTCATAGGCCCGGTCGGTATATTCGGCGCTGGAATTGGACGCGAGCGCCCGCACGGCCTCCAAAGCGCCATGCTCCGAAATCACTTCGGTCAGCGTGACAGAGATATTGTCCCGCGCGGCAATCGCCGCCTGCTTCGCCGCCGTGACCGACAGGACCAGCTCGATCAGGTCTTCCTCGGTGAACACCGGAGAATCCTGCAGAACCGGAATGGCAACGGCCTCGATGTCCTGCGCCAGCTTCAACGCGATCTCACGCGGCAGGATCGGCGAATTGCGCAGCGTGACGGACAGCGTACGGCGCACGAGGTCCGCCGCGTCATCCGCCAGGATCGCCATGATCTCTTCAGCGTACTTGCGCTCATCGTCGCTCAGCACATCCAGCGCGATACGGCGGCATAGACGGTGAGCCACCGACGCGCGCTGTTCGGGCGTTTCGCCCTTCATCAGGCGGTGGATATCCTGCTCTGTCAGCTGCGGCCGGATCGCTTGCACGCTCATGAGAACCGAAACCCCTTATTAACGATTCGAGGCACCTTCGCCCGGCTCGGTTAATAGGCGGTTTACCAACTGGCTCACACCGGCTCTGAACAGCAAAACGCCGGGCTTTGGGGCCCGGCGTCGTTAAATTTATGTGAGGTGGGAAGAGCCTTACTCTTCGTCTTCCTTGAACAGCTCTTCGCGGGAGACCGGCTTGTCGGTCACTTCCGCTTCGCCAAGGATGAAGTCGACGACTTTGTCCTCATAGATCGGAGCGCGGAGCTGGGCCATTGCGTTCGGGTTCTTCTGGAAGAACTCGATGACTTGACGCTCCTGGCCCGGATACTGGCGGGCTTCGCGGATCAGGGCCTGCTGGACTTCCTGCTCGGTGATCTTCACGTCATTGACGCGGCCGATCTCCGCCAGGACGAGGCCGAGGCGCACGCGGCGCTCTGCGATCTCGCGGTACTCTTTCTTGAGGTCGTCTTCCGACTTGTTCTTGTCTTCGTCTTCGACGCGGCCGGCATCCATTTCACGCTGAAGCTGGTCCCAGATCTGGCCGAATTCGGCTTCCACCATGTTCGGCGGCAGGTCGAAGCTGTGTGCTTCGTCCAGACGGTCCAGCAGATCGCGCTTGGCTTTGCTGCGCGATGCCTGGTCCAGTTCACCTTTCAGCTGGTCGCTGATCAGGCCTTTCAGCTGTTCCAGCGACTCAAGGCCGAGGCCCTTGGCGAATTCGTCGTCGATCTCGGCTTCCTTCGGTGCGCGCACTTCGTGCACCTTGGTTTCGAATACGGCGGCTTTGCCAGCCAGGTCTTTCGACGGGTAGTCTTCCGGGAAGGTCACTTCCAGGTTCTTCTCTTCGCCCGTCTTCACGCCGACGAGTTGCTCTTCGAAACCCGGGATGAAGCGGCCGGAGCCGAGTACGACGGTCTGCTGCTCGGCAGCGCCGCCATCAAAGGGTTCGCCGTCGATCTTGCCAACGAAGTCGATCACGACTGCGTCGCCGTCTTTCGCCTTGGCGGTCTTGCCGCGCGGCTCATACTGCTTGTTCTGCTCAGCGAGGTTCTTCAGCGCTTCGTCGATCTGCTCGTCAGCCACTTCGGCGACCGGGCGGGTGACTTTCAGCGTCTTCACGTCCACCGGCTCGAACTCCGGCATGATGTCGACATGCATGTGATAGGCAAGGTCAGCCTCGCCTTTCACCACGTCTTCGATGTCGCCTTCCAGATGCACATCCGGCTGGCCTGCCGGGCGCAGTTCTGCGTCCTCGATGGCTTTCTGGTTGGTCTCGTTGACGGTCTTGTCGATGATTTCGCCCATCAGGTCGCGGCCGAACATCTTGCGCACGTGCGCAGCCGGAACCTTACCCGGGCGGAAGCCCTTCAGGTTCATGGTCGGGCGGATTTCTTCAATCCGGGCGTCGAGTTTGGCCTGCAGTTCGCTTGCCGGCACCTTGACGGCGAAGGTGCGGCTGAGACCTTCTGCCTTCGTCTGGGTCACTTCCATCGGTTCATTCATCCGTTCTGGCGATCAGGCCCGGTCATGCCCTTCCGGCAGCCATCTGATCTGTGTCTGAAGGGGCGGCTTATGTCACACGGAAAACGCCCTGTCCACGCGGGTTCTGCGGGTTTCTCAGCGGCGGATTTTGGTGGGGTGGCCCCGGGATCTGCGCTCAAAATCCCGGCCCTGCCGCCCGCCCTATGACGCAACCACGGGAGAAGACGGGAAATTCACCCGGATCGGCCTGAAATCCCTTTCGCTACGGCACATGCGACAGCAGGCTCCGTTTCAGATGGAGACCCCGACATGAAGCTTCCCGCCCTTTTCCGCATCCTGCTCGCCACTTCCGCCCTGTCTCTGGCAGGCCCTTCCACCCTGCAGGCTGCCGCACAAACCGCCCCGCCCACCGCTACGGCGAAGGAAAAGACCAAGACGCTCGCCATCGTCCTCTTTCCCCGCTTCGAGACGCTGGACGTGTTCGGCCCGGTCGAAATGTGGGGGCGCCTCGAGGACTACAGGATCGTCACCGTGTCGGAACATGGCGGGACGATCACCTCTGCACAGGGCATCGACACCGTCACCGACTACTCCTTTGAAGACGCGCCACAGTTCGACATCATCATGATCCCCGGCGGCATGGGCACGCGGACAGAGGTGAACAATCCCGTCATGCTGGATTTCCTGCGCAAGCAGGACGAGGGCACCGAATACACGACCTCAGTCTGCACCGGCTCTGCTGTGCTCGCCAAGGCCGGCATCCTCGACGGGCGCAAGGCGACCTCCAACAAGATGGCCTGGGCCTTCGTCACCAGCCAGGACGGCGACGTCCTCTGGCAGCCGAGCGCCCGCTGGGTCGAGGACGGGAAATACGTCACCTCTTCGGGCATCTCGGCCGGCATCGACATGGCCCTCGCCCTCATCGAAGACCTGGAAGGCCGGGAGAAAGCAGAGAATATCGCCAGGGTGGCGGAGTATATCTGGAACGACGATCCGTCAGATGATCCGTTTGCGGTGCAGATGGCGGGGGCGAATTAACCCGTCCGGATGAGGGCTGATCAGCGCGCTAACGCGTAATCCAACGCGGCGCACACGGCCGCCAACTGCGCCCGGTTGCAGTTTTCAGACGTGACGCGCGGACTGTCAGGATAGACTTCGGTCGTCGTCTTGAAGCGCGCATTCGTGATCGACGCGCACAGCGCCAGCTGCGCCAGCGGATACTCGATCACGCCCCGCGCAATAACGGGCGATCCGATGATCTCCCCCTTCTCATCTGCCGGGGCGATATGGGTCACCTGCTCGACAGCCGCGATGATGGCCTCCTGGAATTCCAGCTGCGGATCCTCGCTGTCGGCCACCAGATAGAACCCGTCAGGAATGGTGCCCGCTTTGAAATCCACGCCATCCCGCGCACTCAGGGCGAGCCGGAACTCGGTTTCATCAGTGTCCGTCGTCTCGTGCAGGTCGATATGGAGAAGGTAGTCGCTTGAGGCGGACCGCACCCATTCCATCAGGGCCGTCGCCTCGCGCGCAGGCCCATCGATCCGGAAATTGCGGTTCGGATCGACGGCATCGTAATTCCAGCGGTTGATACGCTCATACGCCCACGGGCTGACACATGGCGCCACAAGCAGGTTGACCCTTCCGGCATAGGCGGCGGCAGCTTCCTCCAGAAACGCCAGGGCACCCATGACACCGCTGGTCTCGTATCCATGCACACCGCCGGTCACGAGCGCCGTCGGCAGCGCAGGGTCCATCTCGCCGCAGCGAAAGGCATAGAGGTCGTAGGCGTCGCTGCCATATTCGATCCGGCCATATGTGACGCGCTCAAAACGATCAGCCAGCCCGTCGATTCGAGAGACCACGTCCTTGACGTAGCTACGCTGCGGACTTTGCAGGGATCGCCACTGGCGGCGCTCCTCCTCGCCCCAGGGTTTGCCGGGAACGCCGATCGACGGGTCGAATGCCATGCGACTTGTTTCCTTTGCATCTGAAGACGGATCGCGCTGGCTCTCGCTTGCGCTTCGAGCATTCAATTCCCGAAATCGATCCTTGATCAATTTCTGGCGCGCAGCGTCACCGGAATTGAATGGTGCGGATGAGAGGACTCGAACCTCCACGCCTTGCGGCGCTGGAACCTAAATCCAGTGCGTCTACCAATTCCGCCACATCCGCGTTCCGGCCGCACACTTAAGCGAGCACGCCCGTGCACACAACGGGTCACTGCACAGGCGCCCCGGTATCCGGTGTGTATCCGGTGTGTTTCCGGTGAGTTATCCGGTGTGTCCCTCGCGCCAGACGAGCGAATCTATCCACCACCCGGCTCAGCCGATCTCTCCATGCAGCGCGCTCAGAATATCGGGCACCTGACGCTCCAGGTCTTCCGAAATCAGGCCCGCCCCGACGCGCCGCCCAGCCTCACCATGGATCCATACCGCCATGCTGGCCGCGACCAGCGTGTCAGCGCCCTGCGCCATCAGCCCGCCTGCGAAACCTGCCAGAACGTCGCCTGAGCCTGCTGTGGCAAGCCAGCGCGTGGCGTGAATATTGACGACGGCAGCGCCATCCGGCTGCGCGATCACAGTGTCCGGCCCTTTCAGGAGAACAGTGCATCCGGCTCTGGCGGCAGCCTGCCGGACGGCCTCAACCTTGTTGGTGGCTGTGTCCAGAAGGTCTCCGAAGAGGCGCTTGAATTCGCCGATATGCGGGGTCAGCAGGTCAGCCGGGCGCAGGCGTTTAAACAGTTGATCCTGCTGTGTTTCAAACACAGTCAGCGCATCCGCGTCGAGCACGGCCCGCCCTGGTCCCTTGAGGATCGCCTCCACATTGGCGCGCGTCGCCGGCGTGATGCCTGCGCCCGGTCCGGCGATCACGACCGAAGCCGTCTGGATCGCTTCGGAAAGCTCCTCAGCCCCGTCGACGGCTTTCACCATCACGGCCGTCAGCTGGCCGGCATTGACCATCAGCGCCGATGGTGGCGTCAACAGCGTCGCCAGCCCCGCCCCGATGCGTAGCCCTGCCCGCACCGACAGCCGCGCTGCCCCCGTGGACGAGACTCCTCCGCTCAGCACTTTCAGATGCCCACGGCTGTGCTTGTGGTCCGCCATGCCCGGCTGGGGCAGCAGGCGCAGCCACAATACCGGGCTGTTCTCCATCAGCCGCGTCTGAACCGGCACACCAATGTCCGCCACAAAAACGCTTCCGCAATACGCCGACGCGGGCCTCAATACATGCGCCGGCCGGAGGGCTGCAAACGTGATTGTGCCTTCCGCCAGGAAGCAAGGCCCCAGCGGTTTCGCGCGCAGGCCGCAGATGCCAGAAGGCACATCAATCGAGATGATACGCCCTCCACGCTGGGCCAGCTGCGCTGCAGTCCCTTCCAGCGCACGTGACAGTCCACCCCCGAAAAGCGCATCCAGAACAAGGTCATGTGGCGCCTCAACGGCCTCCTCCAGCGTGCCGACAGGCCCCTCCCAGAGCGCCGCCGCCTTCGCTACATCGCCCTTCAGCTCCGAAACCGGAACCATGCAGTAGACCTTCACGTCCCGCCAAAGCTTCGACAGCTTGGTCGCCGCGACAAAGCCATCGCCGCCATTGCCGCCCGGACCGCACAGAACCTGGATCGAGCCTTCCGGCCAGTTGGCATGCACGAACTCGGCAACGGCATCGCCGGCACGTTGCATCAGCTCGAAACTGTCGAGTCCCTGCGCAATCACCGCCTGTTCGGCGGCCTGCATTTCCTGCGGTGTAAGTATCGGTCTGCCCATGACGGGCTCATAGCACGCGAGTCGCGGCCTGGCTTCCGTATTCGATGACGCGCGGCACAGCGCCACTGAAATCCACTTTCGTGATCGAGCAATGCCCCGGCTTGAACACGGTCGTGCGGGTATCCTGGTCTATCAGGCTGACCACGGCATTGATCGCAACGAAGTGGGAAAACACGGCCGTATTATCGGGAAGCAGCGCCAGAACCTCAGCGATCTTCTTCCGCCAGGCATCATGATCTGCGCCTTCCTTATCCCAGGTTCCTGCCATGTAGGCCCGCAGCCATTCAACCCGATCGCTCACGCTATCCGGCGTTTCGATTTCCGAAACGACCGGCTCAACCGCAGCACTGACCCCAGCCAGGCGCTCAAACGCCGCTGCCGTTTCCCGGCAACGTTGCATCGGGCTACACACAGCGCTCCGCGCCCCAAGGCCGACCAACGCGGTCGCAGCGGCTTCGGCCTGTTTATGCCCCAGTTCACTCAGGCCGGGATTGGGGTGGTTCCCCCAACTCGCGGCCGCCTCTCCATGGCGGACGAGATAGATCATGCTGCTCCCTTGTATCATTTATTCAGTTCAGCTCCGGCCGGGTGATGACCAGCTTTCTGTCGGCATGGTGATAAGGCCCCGAGCCAGCGATGTTAAGCCGCTGAAAAGTCCCGGTAGCCACGACAGCCGATTCGAGATGCTGCCCATATTGCCGATCACCGCCCCGAACGGCTTCAGAGATGCCCGACTTTGGGGCAGCACCATTCGCATCCGTGTCCAGTCCGGTAACATCTGCACACGCCTTAAGCGGTCTATGGCTGGTTGCGCCCCCAAGCAGATATGGATGAATGCCAGCCACGGCAGGCGCTGGATATCCCCCTGTTTCCGGCGCAACCAATTACTAACACAGGTCATTTTCAGTTTGAGCTTCACACGAACGCCGTAAGTTCGCCGAAAGCAATCGCACACACTTTGACCAAATAACCGGCAACGACGCACAATTATTGACCACGCCCGTATCGGAGGGGGCCAGACACGCATGAATGTCTCGCCTAGGCTCCGGAAGCCGCCTACCGGAGTCTACAAACAGACACTCAGCGGCTGGGAGAACAGGGCCATGAAAAAGATCGAGGCAATCATCAAACCCTTCAAACTCGATGACGTGAAAGAGGCTCTGCAGGAAATCGGCCTGCAAGGCATGACGGTCATCGAGGCCAAGGGGTTCGGTCGTCAGCGGGGGCACACCGAGCTCTACCGTGGCGCGGAATATGTCGTCGACTTCCTGCCGAAACTGAAGATCGAAATCGTTCTGGCCGACAGCGCCGTCGAAGGTGCCGTTGAGGCAATCAAAAAAGCCGCACATACTGACAAGATCGGCGATGGTAAAATCTTCGTTTCCGATATTATTGATGCGGTACGGATCCGCACCGGCGAAACCGGCGATTCCGCGCTTTAATCCGGCGCAGCACCTAACAAGATTCAGCGAATTTACAGATGGAGGGCATTTCCAATGGCTGAAAACCTCATGAAAATCATGAAGGAAGAAGACGTCCAGTACGTGGACCTTCGCTTCACCGACCCGCGCGGCAAGATGCAGCACGTTTCTTTCCACAAGGACATGGTGGACGCCGATTTCTTTATCGACGGCCAGATGTTTGACGGCTCCTCGGTTGCCGGCTGGAAGGCGATCAACGAGTCCGACATGCTGCTCATGCCGGACACCAAGTCTGCCATCATCGATCCGTTCTTCCAGCAGACCACGCTTGCCGTGATGTGCGACGTTCTGGATCCGATCAGCGGCCAGCCTTACAACCGCGACCCGCGCACGACCGCCAAGAAGGCCGAAGCCTATGTGAAGGCTTCGGGCGTTGGCGACACGGTGTTTTTCGGTCCGGAAGCCGAGTTCTTCGTCTTCGACGACGTTCGTTGGAGCGTTGAGCCGCACAACACCGGCTACTCCTTCGACTCGACGGAACTGCCGATCAACACGGGCAAGGAATACCCGATGGGCAACATGGGTCACCGCCCTGGCCCGAAGGGTGGTTATTTCCCGGTTCCGCCGATCGATTCCGAGCAGGATATGCGTTCGGAAATGCTGTCCATAATGGCGGACATCGGCCTTGACCCGGAAAAGCACCACCACGAAGTGGCGCCTGCCCAGCACGAACTCGGCCTCAAATTCTCGACGCTGACTGTGATGGCTGACCGCCTGCAGCTCTACAAGTACGTCATCCAGAACGTTGCCCATTCGTACGGCAAGACGGCGACCTTTATGCCGAAGCCGATGTACAAGGACAACGGCTCGGGCATGCACGTCCACCAGTCGATCTGGAGCGGCGGTAAGCCGCTGTTCGCCGGCAATCAGTATGCAGACCTCTCCGAGACCTGCCTCTACTATATCGGCGGCATCATCAAGCACGCCAAGGCCCTCAACGCGATCACCAACCCGTCGACCAACAGCTACAAGCGTCTGGTCCCGGGCTATGAAGCGCCGGTCATGCTGGCTTACTCCGCACGGAACCGTTCGGCCTCGATCCGTATTCCTTTCGGCAACAGCCCGAAAGCGAAGCGTATCGAAACCCGCTTCCCGGACCCGATGGCCAACCCGTACCTCGCCTTCGCAGCCCTGCTGATGGCCGGTCTCGACGGCATCGAGAACAAGATCCATCCGGGCGATGCCATGGACAAGGACCTCTACGACCTGCCTCCGGAAGAAGCCAAAGCCATTCCGCAAGTCTGCGGCTCGCTGCGTGAGGCTCTTGCTGCCCTCGATGCTGACCGTGACTTCCTCAAGAAGGGCGGCGTCTTCGACGACGACCAGATCGATGCCTACATCGACCTGAAGATGGAAGAGAACATGAAATATGAACTCCACCCGCACCCGGTCGAGTTCGACATGTACTACAAATACTGATCGCACAGACGATCAGATACCCGATACACGGGGGAAGGAAGGGCCGGCGCTGCGAAGCGCCGGCCCTTTAAAATTCCAGGAACAGGTGCCCTGCCCGCTGTTGCTTGTTCGGGGCACGGTTCCGGACACAAAAGAAAACGCCCCGGCCTTTTCAGGATCGGGGCGCTTGATGTCTTGGCTCTGGCAGAGAGATCAGCCGGCTTCTGGCTGGCTCTTCTTGGCGTGGACGTAGAGCGGCTCGGCTTTACCATCCACAACTTCGCCGCTGATCACGACTTCTTCGACACCGCGCAGGTTCGGCAGTTCGAACATCGTATCAAGCAGGATGCCTTCCATGATGGAGCGCAGGCCACGCGCACCGGTCTTCCGCGTGATGGCGCGGCGAGCAACAGCCGTCAGGGCATCCGGCGCGAAGGTCAGCTGGACGTTCTCCATGTCGAAGAGGCGCTGGTACTGTTTCAGCAGAGCATTCTTCGGCTCGGTCAGGATCTGGATCAGGGCCTTCTCGTCGAGATCTTCCAAGGTCGCGATGACCGGCAGACGGCCGATGAATTCCGGGATGAGGCCGAAACGCTGAAGGTCTTCCGGCTCCACCTCGCGCAGGATCTCCCCAACGCCGCGGCCTTCCGGATCCTTCACAGGGGCAGCAAAACCGATCGAAGCGCCTTCACCGCGCGCTGAGATGATCTTGTCGAGCCCAGCAAAGGCACCGCCACAGATGAACAGGATGTTCGTCGTGTCGACCTGCAGGAATTCCTGCTGTGGATGTTTCCGGCCACCTTGCGGCGGAACGGCCGCTACAGTGCCTTCCATGATCTTCAGAAGAGCCTGCTGAACGCCCTCACCCGATACGTCTCGCGTGATGGAGGGGTTGTCGGACTTCCGCGAAATCTTGTCGATCTCGTCGATGTAGACGATGCCGCGCTGTGCCCGCTCGACATTGTAGTCAGCGGCCTGCAGCAGCTTCAGAACGATATTTTCGACATCCTCACCCACATAACCGGCTTCCGTCAGGGTTGTGGCGTCAGCCATCGTGAAGGGCACATCCAGGATACGCGCCAGCGTTTGCGCGAGCAGCGTCTTGCCGCAGCCCGTCGGACCGACCAGAAGGATGTTGGACTTGGAAAGTTCGACGCCATCCGTCTTCCCGGCATGGGAAAGGCGTTTGTAGTGGTTGTGCACAGCGACCGACAGAATGCGCTTCGCATAGACCTGCCCGATAACGTAGTCGTCCAGCACATCGCAGATTTCTTGCGGTGTGGGGACGCCTTCGCGCGAACGGACTAGCGAGGTTTTGTTTTCCTCGCGAATGATGTCCATGCAGAGTTCAACGCATTCATCACAGATGAACACAGTCGGACCAGCAATGAGTTTTTTTACCTCATGCTGGCTTTTGCCGCAGAACGAGCAGTAAAGCGTGTTCTTCGAGTCGCCTGAGCCGTTTTGTTTGGTCATGCCGTCCTCAATGCCGGTTAAGGCTTAACGTGGTTTTAAACGCCCATGCCCAGTTCCTTAACAGGACAATATGGGCATCAGCCTGCACTGCAAGTGGCAGGCCGCAATTCATGGAGAGGCGCGATCTATTTATCATCCTCTGCAGCCCGACGCTCGAACACCTTGTCTACGATGCCGAACTCCTGAGCTTCCTCAGCTGTGAGGAAAGTATCCCGGTCCAGTTTCCGCTCGATGACGTCGTACTCCTGACCGGTATGCTTGACGTAAATGTTGTTCAGACGCCGTTTAAGATCAATGATTTCCTCGGCGTGGCGTTCAATATCGGTTGCAACGCCGGAATAGCCGCCGGAGGGCTGGTGCAGCATCACACGGGCGTTCGGGAGCGCAAAGCGGACGCCCGGCTCACCGGCCGCGAGCAGCAGCGACCCCATCGAGGCCGCCTGACCGATGCAGACCGTCGACACCGGGCAGCGGATGAACTGCATTGTGTCATAAATCGCCAGGCCGGAGGACACATATCCGCCGGGGCTGTTGATATACATAGCGATTTCTTTTTTCGGATTTTCCGATTCGAGGAACAGCAGCTGGGACGTGATCAGCGCTGCCATGCCATCATCAATCCCGCCGGTGACGAAGATGATCCGCTCCTTCAGGAGGCGCGAGAAGATGTCGAAGGCCCGCTCGCCGCGGCTGGTCTGCTCCACCACCATGGGGACAAGGTTGAGGGCAGTCTGATACGGATTTGACATAAGTCGGGCCTCGGGCGTCGAAAAAAGGAATCTCTACTTTGCCAGAACTGGCAGAACGGCTGATATTTGTCCACGCAGGCAGTGCTGCAAGAGGCGATGCGCTGTGGAATGCGTTAGCGAAACGGCCATTCGACGGCCTGACTGGGCAGTTGGCTGGCCGGATCCAGCATAAAGGCCAGATAATCATCATGCACGGTGCCCGCCTGAATGTCCCGCATTAGCATGTGATAGCCTTTTTCGTAATAGACCGTGCGAACATGCGGCGGCAGAACTTTCGCCGTGCGTTTCACTCCCTCAACAGGCACAACATAGTCATTGGCGCCATACGACATGAGCGTCGGCACACTTTCCGGCAGCCTTGGCACGCGATCATGGGCCCGCTCCATCAGGGAGACGAGGCCATAGACCTGGTCGATCCTGTTGGTCGGCATCATCAGAGGGTCAGACCATGTCCGCTGCAGCATTTCGACATTGTCGGACGGCTCGATGCGGACGAACCGCCGTGGCGGCTGCACGATCCAGCTGGGCCGGATATGCGCCGACAGCCACAGGCTGGTCCGGTAAGCCATGTTCATGGCTCCCCACCCTCGCAAACCAGGCCCAGAGGCAATGAACTGGTCGGCCGCCGGGGGATTGTCAGACCCAAAAGCAGAAATAGCGACAGCCGCCCCCATGGAGATCCCGACGACCGTGATCGTCGCGTCCGGGTGGCACTGCCGTGCAAGCGCCACGGCGGTCCGCAGATCCTCCCGCATCAGTTCTTCTTCAGGCCAAATTCCCCTCTCAGGCGAACGCCCGAAACCCCGCTGGTCATAGGCATAGACTGTAACGCCCTGTGACGCCCAATAAGGCGCCGCCATGTGGAAGGCATTCGCGTAATCGTTCATGCCGTGCAGGCCGACGACAACATGCCCCAATGCGGGACCATCTGCCTGTCCCTCCCAAGCCGTCAGGCCGAGCCTTGCTCCATCGAACGAAACAAATACGTTCTGCTCAACCTGAAACTCAGGTGTCACGGTTTGCGTCATTGAGTGCGGTTCCTGAACCTTGGGCGTTGCACAGGCACTGACTGCCAGCATTGAGACCACCATCAACTTTCGGAAAGAGCCGCACGGATTGCGCCCCTCAACTCGGGCAGAACGTCTGCCTCGAACCATGGATTGCGCTTCAGCCATGCGGTGTTCCTCCAGCTTGGATGCGGCAATGTGAACATACGATCACTGGTAAAGGATTTCCAGTTCGCAACTGTCTCTGTCAGGGTTTTTCCAACGCGCTGCCCAAGATGCCAGCGCTGCGCGTATCCGCCGACCAGAAGAACAACCTCCATTCGTGGCATCAGGTCCAGTGCCCTTTGCCGCCAGACTTCCGCGCAACGCTTCATCGGAGGAAGATCGCCGCCCTTCGCGTCATATCCGGGAAAACACAGGCCCATGGGCAGGATTGCCACTTTCGTGGCATCGTAGAATTCTTCCCGGCTCACCCCCATCCAGTCACGCAAACGGTCTCCTGACGGATCATTGAATGGCGCACCCGTAGTATCGGCCAAATTTCCCGGCGCCTGCCCCGCCACCAAGATGCGGGCCGTATCAGACAACTGAAAGACCGGATTAGGCGCGCGCTCCATCTCGGCCTCGCACAGGCGGCACTGATGCATATCCGCGATCAGGGACTGGAGATCATCGCTCATAAGGTCATATTTGATGCGGAATACGGCGGCGAAAAGGAGTCATCGGCATGAGCGATCAGATCTCGCGGAAAATTGAACCACGTGCACGCGACTTGGGTGGCGGGTTCCGTGTGCGCCGGGTGCTCCCATTTTATGCGCAACGCATGGTTGGCCCCTTCGTCTTTTTCGACCATTTCGGTCCGGTCGACTATCCACCGGGAGAGGGATTTGACGTGCGTCCGCACCCCCACATCGGCCTATCGACCGTAACGTACCTCTTTGAAGGCGCTATCGAGCACAGAGACTCCCTCGGCACAGACATCGTGATCCGTCCTGGCGCCGTGAACTGGATGACGGCAGGCCATGGCATCGTTCACTCCGAACGCACACCGGCGCCGGAACGGGAAGAAGGCCAGCGTATGCATGGACTACAAACCTGGGTCGCACTCCCCAGGACGCATGAGGACATGCCGCCCGCATTCGATCACCATCCGGCAGATACGCTCCCGGAATTTGACTACCATGGCGCACGGATGCGCATACTCGCAGGAGAGGCCTTCGGACAGACTTCGCCAGTGCATTTCCCCTGGCCCATCCTCTATCTGGCATTCGAAGCCGATGATGGCGCAAACCTCATCCTGCCTCATTCCCTCGCTGAAGAGCGGGCCATCTATCTCGTCAGCGGCAAGGCCATGATCGAGGGAGAAAGCTTTGATGAAGGTCAGATGCTGGTACTGGCAGATGGGGCCGATGTCGCCATTCGTCTGGAACCGGGCACAAAAGGCGTTATCTGTGGCGGGGCGGCAATGGATGCTCCCCGCAAGATCGAGTGGAACTTCGTCGCCAGCGACCAATCCCTGATCGATCAAGCCAAAACGGACTGGACAGAGTCGACCCGTACGGGTGGATCTGAACGATTTCCAACAGTTCCTGGCGACACAGAGGAATGGATTCCGTTGCCCTGAGAGCGATGCTTGCCCCTCGACCGAGCCCGTGCAAAACCCATCCCAACAGAAGTGTTACGGAGAATCCCATGAAGAAGCTGTTCCTGGCAGCCTCTCTGCTCGCATTGACTGCGTGTGGCGAGAAGACTGCCAAGGTGGACACCACCCCAGAAGCGACACCGACTGAAGTTGCCGCTGCGCCTGAACTGCTGCTGCCCCTGCCGGACAACACTGTTCCGGAAATCAGGGCGGAAGACCTGGCAATCCGCGTAAAGACGCTGGCAGATGACACTTTCGAAGGCCGTGGCCCCGGCACACCGACCGGGGAAGCAGCTGCAGACTGGATCGCCGCTGAAATGGCCCGCATCGGCCTTGAACCGGCTGGCGACAACGGCTCCTATCTTCAGGAAGTGAAGATGGTGAACCAGACCATCGACCCGGCTGCATCCTTCCTTACCTTCACCACCGAAGACGGAACTGAGATCCCGACCAAACTGAAAGAAGATGCAGTCATCTGGAGCAAGCACCAAGACGCGACAGAACTGACCGTCGATCCGAGCGACGTCGTCTTTGTTGGCTATGGCGCAGTCGCCCCTGAATATGACTGGAACGACTACGCTGATCAGGATTTCACCGGCAAGACCGTGATCATTCTCGTCAACGATCCCGGCTTTGCAACGCAGGATCCGGACCTCTTCAAAGGCAAGGCCATGACCTACTATGGCCGCTGGACCTACAAATATGAAGAAGCCGCACGTCAACATGCAGCTGCTGCAATTGTCGTGCACGAAACGGCCCCGGCCGCCTATGGCTGGGATGTCGTGGCAAACTCCTGGTCCGGTGCGCAATCGGATCTGGTACGTGCCAACGGCGGCGAAGATCGCGCCACGATGGAAGCCTGGATCACCCGCGACAAGGCGGAAGAACTCTTCAAGGCTGCTGGACTGGACTATGAGACGCTGAAGAACGCAGCCAAGGAACCGGGCTTCAAGCCTGTTCCGCTGACAGGCCTGAAAGCGAAAGGCGAGATCACCCAGACGATCGAACCACTGACCAGCCATAACGTCATCGGCGTTCTTCCTGGCCAGACCACTCCGGATGAGTATGTTCTCTACACGGCTCACTGGGATCACCTCGGCAAGAAATCCCGCGAGAAAACTGGTGCCCCAGGCGAGGACTTCTACCAGGACCAGATCTTCAATGGTGCCGTAGACAACGCAACCGGCGCAGCAGCCCTGCTTGAAATCGCTGAAGCCATGGCAGCACAGCCGGTTGATCGTTCGGTCATGTTCCTGTCGATCACATTGGAAGAATCCGGCCTGCTGGGCTCTGAATTCTTCGCGCAGCACCCGACTGTACCGCTGAACAAGATCGTCGCCGGCATCAATATGGATGGTTCCCTGCCTGTCGGCCGGACACATGACATGGTCGTCGTCGGCTATGGTGCTTCGGAACTGGAAAATATGCTGACGGAATATCTTGCCACGCAAGATCGCGTCGTGAAGCCTGATCCGAGACCGGAAGCCGGTTCCTTCTATCGCTCGGACCACATCTCGCTCGCGAAACGTGGCGTGCCGATGCTCTATGCGGACGGCGGCGAAGACAAGCTGGATGGCGGCATCGCAGCCGGCAAGGCCATCGCGCAGGCATACAACGAACAGCGTTACCACAAGCCGATGGATGAATATTCCGACGATTGGGATCTCTCCGGCAATGTGGAAGACGTCACCGCGCTCTTCGAAGTCGGCAAGGCCATTGCCCAATCCGACAAATGGCCGACTTGGTACCCGGGCAACGAATTCGAAGCCGCCCGGAAGGCCAGCCTCGGCGAAAACTGATCTCTCTTGTTACCCGCCGGACCTTTTCCGGCGGGTAACACTCTTTACATGGACGATCTCGATCATGCTTTCGTACCAGCACGGATTTCATGCAGGTAACCGCGCAGACGTGCTCAAGCATGCTGTTCTTCACGCCATCCTGAGTGCGGTGGCAAAAGAAACCTCAAACTGCCTCTACGTCGAAACCCACTCCGGACGTGGGCGGTATGACCTGAATGGCGCACAGGCGACCAAGGGTGGTGAGGCCGTGGATGGCGTCCTTTCCCTTCTTGACGATGGCGCCCCCAGGCCAGTTCGCCCTTGGCTGGACTTCGTGAGAGCGCGCGGGACTGGCGACTACCCCGGCTCCCCAGCCCTTGCACAACAGATCCTCCCCGCCAGCGCACGGATGGTGTTCTTTGAGAAACACCCGACCGAGCACAAGGAACTTGTCAAAGCGATGGAGAATGACCCTCGTCTGCAGCTCAAGCACACCGACGGTTATTCCGGTGCGCTCAAGCTGTCACCACGCAGCAATGAGAAAATGATCTGCTTCGTGGACCCAAGCTACGAAACCAGCCGGGATATCGATGCTCTTGCCTTGTGGACACCAAAAGCCCTCAAGCGTTGGCCCACAGGCACGCTCATCCTGTGGCTGCCCCTCTTCAAGGATGGGCGGGAAATCGAGTTTGGCGAGTATCTGACCGAGCTTGATGATTGCTTCGTCGCTGGCGCCCGCTGGCCGATGGATCCGCTGGATGAGGGCGCACTGGAAGGGTCTGCAATCGTTGCCTACCGCGCCCCGGCGGTAGCACGAGAAGCTTCCCTGAATATTGCCAGCGCCTTGCAATCATGGTGGGCACGCTGAGCGACACCCGACGCCACATTTTGCTCGCTGGTGGCGGGCATGCTCATGCCGTGGCCCTGCGCCTGTTAGCAAGCAAGCCTCCTGCCCCCCATGTCCGCCTGACACTTGCCTCTCCCTCACCATACAACCTCTATAGCGGTGCCCTGCCTGGCGTGATTGCCGGGTATTGGCCTGTTGATGCGATTGCTGTGCCGCTACAACCTTTATGTACTGCGACAGGGACGAACTTCATTCAGGACCGTGTCGAGTCGATCTCGCCTGATGCACGTATCGCTCACCTGGCTTCCGGAAAAGAATTACGCTTTGACCTAATGAGCCTTGATGTCGGTTCGGGCATTCGCGACCTGAACATTCCCGGAGGCTCAAAAAAGATCGTCCCAATTCGTCCTATCGCCCCGTTTCTTGAGCGGTGGGATTCTCTGTTAAGCCACCTCGAGACAGCAAAAACACGGCAAACCGTTCTTGTCATAGGAGCGGGACTGGCCGGCATCGAAGTGTCGCTCGCACTTGATCACAGGCTTAAGAGCAAGAGGGCTGCATCGCCCCAAGTCTGCCTTGTCGACACAGCCCCAACAATCGCAAGTGAGTGCGCTCACACCCTTCGCCGAAGGCTGAGCCGCGCCTTGCAGAAAGCTGGCATAGCTTGCCTCCTGCAGACACGGATCACCAATATTTCCGGAGACACAGTCACCCTTTCTTCGGGTGAGACCGTGCAAGCTGACTTCATCGTAAATTGTGCCGGGTCTGCGCCACACGACTGGATTGACCAAACAGGCCTAAAAACGATCAACGGGCGCGTGGAAGTGGACGAATACCTGCGCTCAACAAGTCACCCGCACATATGGGCTGCTGGCGACACAGCCTACTTCAAGCCCAAACCATTAGCCCCTGCAGGCGTATTTGCTGTGCGCGCCGCCCCCGTTATCGCCGAGAACATTCGACGTTACTCCAAGAACAGCGAGCCATACGCCTTTCGTCCGCAATCTGACTACCTGAAACTTGTCAGCCTGGGCAGACGACGAGCCATTGCCGAAAAATTCGGGATAACCCTGGAAGGTGGATGGGTCTGGAACCTCAAGAAATCTATAGACTTCTCATTCCTACGGCAACACAGCCTGCCCCCGGGCGACTGACAGGATCGCGTCTGCAGATATGTCCGCAGATGAGTGGCCGTCGCCCTGCATGCGAGCAAGAGCCTCGCGCTGGGCCACTTTCTGCGTCTCGAGCAGCTTCGGGTCCTCCAGCCACCCAATGGCTTTCGCGGCGATAAGTCCCGGCTTCTGTTGAGTCTGCACGAACTCCGGCACAATCTCGCGGTCATCAGATACAATATTCAGAAGCGTGATATGATGCTTCTTGTATAACAAGCCACGCGCAAGCGCCCAGGTCAGCCATCCTGTACGGTAGGCAACAATCATGGGCGTGTCCTGCATGGCGAGTTCACTCGTCACCGTGCCGGAGCAAGCCAAGGCAAGGTCGGCCGCAGCCATAGCGTCATAACGCTCTTCTGGTGCACGCAGAACTTCTGCCCAGTGCGAAACTTCAGGAAAGGCATCATCAAACAAGTCAGCCATATTCCCGGCTGGCGAGATGATTATTCGAACGCCCTCAACGGATTGCGATATGATCCGCGCCGCTTCTATGAGAGCCGGAGCAACTTTTGCGAGTTCGCTACGGCGGCTGCCAGGCAAGACAAGACAGACCTTCTCGTCAGGGCCGATACCATGCCGAATCCGAAATTCGTCACGATCCCCCGGCGTATTGCGCGACAGGGCGGGATTCCCGATGACAGTTACAGGAAGCCCAAATGGCGCATAGTATGGCGCTTCCATATCGTGCATACACAGAAGATGATCGACAATCGCCGCGAGGGTTTTGGCCCGCCCGGGACGTGTTGCCCAGACTTGTGGCCCGATAAGCTTGATAAGCTTGATCTCCGGTGCGCGCGCTCGCACGCGCTGCGCCACCCGAAGCATGAAGCCCCAAGAATCCACCAGTACGACAGCATCTGGCTTGTACGCAATGATTGCGTCCGCCGCCGCATCGGCCAGCTTCACAACCGTGCCATAAGCCTTGATGCCCTCAGCAAACCCAAGAACAGAGAGTGGTGAAATATCAAACGGAGAGTTGATCCCGACAGACGCCAGCTCCCGCCCGCCGATGCCGGCGAACTCCACGTCATCAGCTCTCTGACGTATTGCTTCCACAACCTCACGCGCGAGCAGGTCACCTGACGCCTCACCCGCAACCATGAAGATACGCAATGCGCTCATGTGAGGTCGCCCGGCACAAATCCGAAAATGAAAACGCCCAACCTCTCAGCAGCTGCTTCCATTTCCGGGCGTTGCAACAAAAGCGCCCCACCTGCCTCAACAGCCAACCCGGCGAGCCCGGCGGCGGCGACTAGTTCCACGGTCGACACACCTGTTGTGGGAAGGTCAATACGCCGCTCCTGATCAGGTTTCGGGCGTTTTGCCAGAACACCGCGTCTTGCACCTGGCTTGCCACGAATTTCCTCCGGCAATGACGCGCACCGCTTCAGCATTTCGTCCGTGCCTTCCTGAGCCTCCACGGCCAGAACCAGGCCATCACAAACGACGCAACCTTGCCCAATATCCAGAGCACCCGTAGCGGCGGCGACTTTGGCGGCATGCCGAATATCCGCCATGTTGTCTTCACTCGGCTGCGGCCCGGCGATCAGGCCCGATGGGGCCAGAAGCGCCTTGTTGGCCTCTTCACTGCCGATCACATTAAAGCCGTGCTTTTCAAACTCACCAACCAGCACTTTTAGCAGGGCGTCATCGCCCTTGCGGGCTTCGGAGATGACCTTGGGGAGCAGCATTGCTCCACGCATGTCCAGCTTCAGGTCCTTGAAGTTCGGACGTTTCACAATGCCGGCAAAGACCACATCCTTGCAGCCAGCCGTTTTCAGGCGATCGATAACGCCGCCAATTTCTCCAAGCCCAACCACGTCGCCAGGATATTCTGCAAGAGCCGGTTCCTCGAACCCCTTGAGGCGAAGGACGTACACCCCTTGCCCGCTGGCAACCGCGTTACTCGCAATGGCGACGGGAAGTTCTCCCAGCCCCGCGATCAAACCTAATGGAGCAGCCATAACTCAAGCCGGTTTGCAGATCGGCCGGTCCCCTCCGGCCTGGATGAAGGAAATAAGCTCCATGGCAAGCGGCTGGTCTGCGAATTCGCGTGCAGCATTTTCCAGACGATCCTTGAACAGACCATCTCCGAAGAAAACCGCCTTGTAGGCGCCGCGGATCTGCATCAATTCGGTTTTGCTGAAACCACGGCGTTTGAGGCCAACCATGTTCAAACCGGAGAGCTTGGCGTGGTTACCGACGACCGAACCAAATGGGATGACATCCTCAACCACGATCGCTCCGCCACCAATAAAGGCATTACGGCCGATCCGGGAAAATTGGTGAACGGCTGACAATCCACCGAACCACACATTGTCGCCCACTTCGATATGGCCCGCCAATGAAACATTGTTCGCCATCACGACATGATTACCGATCCGGTTGTCATGCGCGATGTGAGCTCCGATCATGATGTAGCAATGATCGCCAACCTTTGTCAGGCCACCAAACTTCGGCATGCCGGCGTGCGCCGTCGCGTATTCCCGGAACGTACAGTTTTCCCCCACCTCAAGCCGGGATTCCGGCGAGGCCTGAAAACCGATGACCTGAGGACTACAGCCCAGTGTGGCGTGTGGGAAAAGAATACTGTTGCGGCCAAGGCTGGTATAGCCCGTCACGACTGAGTGGGAATGCAGATTGCACCCATCCCCGATGACGGCATTGGCGCCGACATGGCAGAACGGCCCGATTGTAATATCCGCACCCAGTTGGGCCCCGTCTTCAACATACGCGGTTGGGTGGATCTGTGTTGGCATGTCAATGTCTCTGCAGTCTGGCGGAATAACCGCGCCGATCAGCCATTCTTCTTCGGGTTTGCCTGTTTCTGCAACCAGGCCACTTCCCGCATCCATTGACGGATCGGTTTCGCCGGTGTCCCGCCCCAGGTTTCACCATCCTCAATGTTGCGGAACAGACCAGAAGACGCCGCCAGACTGACATTTTCGCCCACCACAACATGATCAGCAATGCCGACGCGTCCCCCCAGCATGGAGTGGTTGCCTACTCGAACAGAACCGGAAATACCTCCAAATGCCGCCATGATTACCGACCGGCCGAAAACGACATTGTGTGCGATCTGGCAAAGGTTATCGATCTTGGTCCGTTCGCCAAGGATCGTGTCTTCAAACACCCCACGATCGATACAGGTGTTCGCGCCAACCGTGACGTGGTCCTGCAGGATCACACGGCCAAAATGAGGTGCGTCTCGCTGGCCATCGGGCGCAGCAAGAACACCAAAGCCAGCCTCGCCGATACGCGCGCCCGCCAGCAGCGTGACGTGGTCACCAAGGAGCGCACAAAACACGCTTGTGTTCGCCCCAATCTGGCAATGCCGCCCGATCTGCACACCGGGGCCGATCGACACGTTGGGGCCAATCCAGCTGCCCTCACCGATGACGGCCCCAGGTGCGATAACAGCCCCTGGAGAGACACGAGCCCCTTCATGCACCTGGGCGTCCGGTGAGATACGTGCCTCACCCGTCCAATCCAGATGCCGCGGTCGATACATCGCCAACGCCGCCACCGCGTGGACATAGCGCGGGAAACGCGCAACCAGCTTCGCCGCCCCCTCTGGCACAAAGCCGAGGTTCGCCTCATTGGTCACAAAGAGACGCGCATTGGCCGAAATGTCTGGTGTGGATTTGCCGTCACCATCCAAAAATGCGAGATCGCCTACCTGCGCATTCGCCGCTGAAGCAATGCCTGTTACGGACAGGGTGTCATCCCCATCCAGCACGGCCCCGGTCATCTCCGCAATCTGCCCGAGCGTCAGAGCCCCAAGAGGCGTATAGAATCGCGGATCAACCGTCACGATGGGCTCCGTTACTGCGGATTAGCCGGCTGGTCAGGAATCTTTTGACGGGTGACAGCCAAAGTAGGCGTCGCCACGTCCAGCTTCTGGATAACCAGCGCAGTCGCATCAATCGAGTCAGCCGAATAGATCACGGAGCTTTTGGAGACGACCAGCTGAGCATTCTTTTCCTGAATGACCTGCAGCAGAACCGGCTCAAGCGCCTTGTTGAAGGTCGCAAGGGCAACGCGCTCCGTCAGCGCAAACTCCTGCGAGTATTTCTGCGCTTTGGCACCAAAAGCATTTGCTTTGGCCTGGTAGTTGTTGAGCTCGGTCACAAGTGCCGTGTCAGCATTGACCTGATCACGAGTCTTGCCAGCCAGCTTTGCATCCAGAGCCTTGCCCTGCGTCTGTAGCGTGGTGCGCTCCGGGGTGAGCTCGGTGTTCATCTGCTTTTCGATCGTATCCAGCTTGGCAGCCATATCTTTGCCTGCCTTGCTGTCCCGAAGGATTTTCACTTCATCGATAGCCACAACAGTGCTGCCTTGTGCAACCGCCGCAGGTGCTGTGACTGCTGCGCTGCCTATCAGTAGAGCGAACGCGAACAGGAGTTTCTTTAGTTGGGACATGCCAGTCTCCATTCTGGGGGCTTGCGATTAGAAGCGGGTTGATGTCGAGAACCGGAACGTCTCTGTCCGGTCATAGTCCTCGCTGCGGAGGATCTGTGAGAAGTCAAAACGGATAGGTCCGAACGGCGAGTTCCAGAAAACGCTGAGACCTGTGGAAGCACGCAGCGATGCGGCCTCCTTGGTCATCTGAGCGGCGGGGAACCCTGTAATCGGATCCGTGGTGTAGAAGCTCGGCGCCTTGTCCGGCCCACGCAGGGTGCCAAGTGAGCCGGCTTCGAGGAAGAGTGCGCTCTTGATGCCGTATTCCTCTGGGAAAACATTTGGCAGGCTGAGCTCAAACGTCCCCTGATAGTAAAGGTTCCCGCCTTGTGCGTTCAGGCGCCGGGTCGCGACAAGCTCACCCGTCTCAGGATCGACAACACGGAGAATCTCACGTGGACCAAGACCTGCCACGTCAAAGCCACGGAAAGTAGACCCACCACGGAAGAAGCGATTGTTGATCCGAATGCCTTCACCGTCTTCCAGTGGGAAAACGTAGCCACCTGACAGACGCGCACTGGCCACAACACTCTTCCAAATCCCACGATAGAAGGAAGCACGTGTCTCCGTACGCAGATAGTGAACATCACCACCGATCCCAGCGAGATCCTGGTTCAATGAGAAGTCAAACCCCCGGGTTGGTGTGATGGGGTCGTTCGTGCGATCCCAATACAACTGATACCCGATGATGCTTGAAAGGTCCGAACGCTCAGACCGGCAAATGGTCTCACGATAGAGGTAAGATGGGTCACACCGATCAAGTACAACCTCCTCCCCATCAATCACATCGTCGGGCCCAGCAAGCCTGAAGGTATCGTCCGACGTATCATCAGGTGTATCCAGGCCACCGACCTGAATGACGCGGGAAGAACGCCGTCCGGTTTCGAGATCAATCAGGTACGGAATATCCGTAACATTTATATCATCATACTGCAGACGATAGCTGAGCCCCAGCTGCAGCCGTTCCGTCAGCGGAAAGCCAACCCGCACACCGGCACCATAGGTATCGCTGGTGAAGTAGGAAATGTCCGCGAAGTCCTGGCGGGTCGCGAAGACATCAACCCCCGCCGAAAGGTTCCGGTCGAGGAAACGCGGCTCTGTAAAGCGCAAGTCTACAACTTGCTGCCGGCTTGAAGAGGATACGCGAGCGACAACGGTCTGACCGCGGCCACGCAAGTTACGTTGGCTCGCCGAAAGGTCGATCAGGTAGGAGTCAACAGAGGAGAAACCTGCAGCGAACGAAAGCTCACCGGTCGGCTGCTCCTGCACCTTCACGTTCACGACAGTCCGGTCCGGCTCATCTGTCGGAACTTCTTCGATGTCGACTTCCTTGAAGTAACCGAGCGCACGCACACGGTTTTTCGAACGATCGAGAAGGATCCGGTTGAAGGCGTCGCCTTCCGAAATCCGAAGCTCGCGGCGGATCACGCGATCCAAAGTCTGTGTATTGCCGACAATATTGATCCGGTCGATGTAAACGCGCGGACCTTCATCCACGACGAAAGTCACATCAATACGACCCGTCTCCGGGTTCACATCCAACTGGGGCCGAATATCGACAAAGGCATAACCCGCAATACCGGCAGCATAAGTCAGGGAGTCGATCGTCGTCTCGATCAGGTCCCCTCTGAACAGGGCTCCTTCCTGAATCGGGACAGCGGCCCGCAGCGCATCCGCATTGAGTTTCTCAAGCGCCGTCTCGACCTTCACTTCACCGAAGTCATACTGGCGGCCCTCATCGACCGTCATGGTGATGTAGAAGTCCTTCTGGTCCGGTGTCAGTTCTGCGACTGCGGACGTCACGCGGAAATCATAATAGCCATTGTTCTGGTAGAACTGGCGCAGCTGATCCCGGTCATATTCGAGACGCCCCGGATCATAGTTGTCATTGGAGCTGAAGAACCGCCAAAAACGGGACTGCTTGGTGACGATTTCACTGCGCAGACGGGAGTCTGAATAAGCCTCGTTCCCGATGAAGTTGATCGAGCGCACGCCCGTCACCGGACCTTCCGTGATCTGGAAAATCAGATCGACCCGGTTTTGCTCCAGCGGCTTGTATTGCGGCTCCACCTTGGCAGCGAACCGGCCGGACTGGCGATAAAGCTCAAGAATCCGCTGGACATCGCTTTGCACACGCGCCGCGGTGAAGATGCCACGCGGTTCAGCCTGGATCTCTTCCTTGAGCTTGTCTTCCTTGAGCGCCTTGTTGCCCTCGAAGATCACACGGTTGATGATCGGGTTTTCGACAACCCGGACGACAAGATCATCCCCGCGCCTGTCAATCGAGACGTCCGCAAACAAATTGGTTGCAAACAAGGTCTTCAGGGACAGGTCGATCCGGTTCGGATCGAAGGAATCGCCAGGCTCCAGAAGCAAATAGGATTGAACGGTACGCGCTTCGATACGCTTGTTACCTTCAACGACAATCGAACGGATCGTGCCACCGTACCGATTGTCTTCCTGCGCCTGTGCCGATCCGGCGTCACCCACCACACCCGAAAGCGCGAAGACGCTGGTCGCCATGAAGGTCGCTGCAAGAAACTTACGCATCGTCGAATAAACTCTCTGATTAGTCCCTGATCCGGCCGGCTTAACCGCCCCCGCTGCCAAATAGGCCGGTTTCAATGATGTCGCCCCAAGTGATAACGACCACCATCCCCAATAACAGGATCAGCCCGAATGTCAGGCTCACTTCCTGTACTTTTTCCGGTAACTGGCGCCCGGTCAGGAACTCGTATGCATTAAATACCAGATGCCCGCCATCCAGGACGGGCAGCGGCAACAGGTTGAAAAAGCCAACTCCGACTGAAATCGAAGCGCACATACTGAGCAGCATCCAGAATAGCCTGGAAAGGCGCGTCCCCACAGGAACGTCCTGTTGTTGCCAGACCTTGTTGACCACTCGCCGGGAAACATCGCCGATGCCGACCGGACCTGACATGGTGTGGATGGACATCCGCCCTGTTACGATGCGCGTCAGCATCGTGACGGTTTGCTGCATCGTTGCACCGGTCTGCAGCACGCCCTGCCCAAGCGCCTCAACAGGGTTGTACCGGGTTGGCGGAAGAACACTGACATTGTCGAGCGCGACGCCAATCGTGGCCTGGGGCACGACCTGGCCGAACTCGTTTTCCCGCAAGCTTTCCTTCGGAGTCACCGAAAGCGCTGTCTCGGCCTGATCCCGGCGGACAACAAACGTTACAGGTGTATTCGGATTGAGGATCACTTCCAGCTGGACGTCCCAGGGACTTTTGATCGGTTTGCCGTTCGCCGAAACAAAAACATCGCCAGCCTCCAGGCCGCCAATCTCTGCAGGCGAGCCCGCATCTACAGACACCA
Organism: Rhodobacterales bacterium; assembly: GCA_014763715.1. Classification (GTDB taxonomy): domain Bacteria; phylum Pseudomonadota; class Alphaproteobacteria; order Caulobacterales; family Hyphomonadaceae; genus Hyphomonas. Next base: position 50,981 of record JACXUV010000006.1, read on the forward strand.
GACCGACCTCAAGGTTCGGGCGGCCAAACATGCCGAGGAAAAGCGCGAAGATCAGACTGGCCAGAACGAAATTGGCAAAGGGGCCAGCAAGGCTTACGATAGAGCGCTGCCCGACACCGAGGTCCGGATAAGCGCGTCCGACCAAGCCGCCTTCGACCTTGCCGACATCCCCGGCAAGCTGGCTCTCGCCTGCAAACTTTACGAAGCCGCCCAGTGGAATCCAGTTGATCCGCCACCGAGTTCCGCGCTTGTCCTTGCGCTCGTACAGCGGCTTGCCAAACCCGATGGAGAAGGATTCAACCGCCGCACCGAAGGCGCGGCCGGCAAGGTAGTGGCCAAACTCGTGAACAATAACCACGATGCCCATCATGAAGATGAGGCAAGCCAGAAACAAAGGACCTTGGCTCAGCAACTCACCCAAGCGTTCTACCCTCCGCCCCACCACCCGGGGCCCGCTTCAAGACATCTTCCGCTGCAGTCCGCGCGTATCGGTCCAGATAGCCGATCTCTTCTAGCGAACCACAAGCCACTCCGGCCATATTGCCGGAAAGGAAGCGACTCAACACTTCCTTTACCACCCAGCTTATGTCCAGAAACCCGCATTGGCCCGCAATAAATGCAGAAACCGCTGATTCATTAGCACAATTTAATACCGTGGTTGCACCGGGACCGGCAGCGATTGCCTCACGCGCCAATTGAATTGCCGGGAACCTGCCTGCATCCACTGGCTCAAAATCGAGTTTTCCGAGGCTGGCAAGGTCCAGGCGTTCCACCTGTGTCGGCACCCTCTCCGGCCAGCCAAGGGCATAGGAAATCGGTGTGCGCATGTCCGGCGACCCGAGCTGTGCAATGACAGACCCGTCCGTAAAATGGGCCATGCCGTGGATAATTGACTGCCTGTGAATGATCACATCGATCATTTCCGCCGGGACATCGAACAGATACGCCGCTTCAATGAACTCAAGGGCTTTGTTCATGAGGGTCGCACTGTCGATGGAATTCTTGATACCCATGGCCCAGTTCGGGTGAGCCGCTGCTTCCGCCGGGCTCACCAGGCGCATCTCATCAAGCGTTGCAGTCCGAAAAGGCCCACCCGACGCCGTAATCGTCAGCCGCTCCAGCTCACGGCCGTCCCCCAGGCATTGATGTATCGCGCTGTGCTCGGAATCGACAGGCAGCACATTCACGCCCACGCGCTTCGCCTCTTCCAGGATCAGCCGACCGCCGCAGACGACGCTTTCCTTGTTGGCAATCGCAACATCGTTTCCGGCCTGGACCGCCGCCAGTGTGGATTCCAGCCCGGCCGCACCGACAATGGCCGCCAGGACCCGTGCCGAGCGGGTTGCAGCCTCAACCACAGCAGCGTTGCCGCCGGCCACTTCGATGCCGCTTCCGTGGAGCTTCGTCTTTAGGACCGGCAACTGGCTTTCATCCGCGATCACGGCGATTTGCGGCCTGAACTCCAACGCCTGCTCAGCCAGCATGTCCGCATTGCTGCCAGCGGTGAGCGCGACGACGTCAAAACCGCCTTCGCCATCCCTGTTAGCATGCCGGATGACATCAAGCGCATTGCAGCCGATGGATCCTGTGGATCCCATTACAGATACAGAACGCCGGTCACTCATGACTGGAGCCCAAGCACATCCGGCAGATTCGGTGCAATGTGGAATGCCAGTACGGAGATGAATGCGACAGCTCCAAGCCCGTCGACACGGTCCATGACCCCGCCATGCCCAGGAAGAATTGTACCGGAATCCTTCACTCGGAACCGGCGCTTCAGACCGCTCTCGAACAGGTCCCCAACCTGCGCAACAACAGAGATGGCAATGCCGGCAAGGATCCAGCCGATAAATGGCACTCGCTGAATGTCCGCAGCGGCAGTCCCGCAAACGATACAGGCGAAAACAGCCCCGATCGCACCGCTCCAGGTCTTGTTCGGGCTCTCCTTCGGCAGAAGCCGCGGGCCACCCAGGCCCCTTCCGGTAAAGTAGGCTGCTGCATCAGACGCCCAGACAAAAGACATGAAGTAGAGTGCCGCTGAACGGCCATCCCAGGGCCCTTCCCGAAGAAGCCAAAGCGAAGCCGGGAGAGCCGTCACGTACAGAAGGCCGAATATGGCGCTGCCCCGATGGTTCCACGCGCCCTTCGCAACAAGTGCGGCGAATATCGCGCCCGCGATGAGGACGCCAATCGAGACGGCAGGCATTCCGAGCGGCAGGGAGAGACATGTCAACGCAGCAAACACGACCAAAAGGAAAGGCCGCGTAAAGCCGCTGATATGCCCCCATTCCCAAGCCATGACACCCGCTGTCAAAGCGCAGGCAACAGCAAGCCCCCAACCACCTGACCAGACAGCTGCCAGGCCGAGCGGAATCAGGATGGCTGAGGATATCAGCCGCAGCCCCAGATTGGAAAACCTGAGCTCCCGGGGTGTCCAGTCACCCATCAGTTTGCCTCCGGCGACACCGCGCCAAACCGTCGTTCACGGCTCCTGAACTCAGCGATCGACTGCTCCAGCGTCGACTTGTCAAAGTCCGGCCACAGCACATCCGTGAAGACCAATTCAGCATAAGCAGCCTGCCAGAGCAGAAAATTGGACAGACGGTATTCGCCGCTCGTACGGATCAGCAGATCGGGATCAGGAATACCGTCCGTATCGAGGAACCCGGCAAACGCCTTTTCATCCAGATTTTCGACCGCAAGCTCACCGTGCTGGATCGCGTCACAGGCCTTCCGGGCCGCACGGAGGATCTCTTCCCGGCCGCCATAATTGAAAGCAATGTTGAGATAGAAATCCGAATTGGCCTCCGTCTCACGTTCAGCCTTGTCCACGAGCTCGGCAATATCGGCCGGTAAGCCCTCGCGCTTTCCCATTACCCGGATGCGGACGCCTTCGCGTTTGAGGCGGGAGAGGTCTCGCTGCACATAAGCTTTCAGCAAGCCGAACAGCGCGCTGACCTCAGCGGCAGGCCTACGCCAGTTCTCGGTCGAAAACGAGAAGACGGTCAGATAACGAATGCCGAGTTCCGGCGCAGCTTCCACGGTCCTGCGCAGGGCCTCAACCCCGCGCTCATGCCCCACTGCCCGCGGCAGCCCCCTGGCATTTGCCCAGCGCCCATTGCCGTCCATGATGATGGCAACGTGCTGCGGCCCCGGAAGCCGCTCTGCCCCGGCGCCCTCTGAAGCGGGGGCGGGTTCGCGGGACATCAGACCTGCATGATCTCCGCTTCCTTGGCCTTCAGGGCATCATCTACCTTTGCGACGTAAGCATCCGTCAGCTTCTGGACTTCCTCGGAAAGGGCGCGGTGCCGATCTTCACTGATCTCACCGTCTTTCTCCATGGCTTTCAGCGTATCCATGCCGTCCCGGCGGATATTGCGGATCGCGACGCGAGCAGATTCGGCATATTTGCCCGCAACCTTCTGAAGCTCCTTGCGGCGCTCTTCATTCAGGGGGGGAATCGGGAGGCGAAGGTTCTGCCCGTCCATAACCGGGTTCAGGCCAAGCCCGGAATCGCGAATGGCGCGATCCGCGGCGCCCACAACAGCCTTGTCCCAGACGTTGACCGAAAGCATCCGCGTGTCCGTCACCGTCACCGAAGCGACCTGGTTCAACGGCACGGTCGAGCCATAGGCAGGCACCATGATCGAATCGAGCAGATTGACCGAAGCGCGGCCAGTACGCAGGCCACTGAATTCCGTAGCGAGCGAAGCCAGTGCGCCTTCCATACGGCGCTCAAGGTCTTTCTTGTCATAGCTCATTTGGGTGACGCTCCCTTGTTCGTAATCGTTGTCGAGGTGCCCTGCCCGTGCAGCACTTTCAGCAGGGAACCTTCTTCCTTAAGCGAGAACACCACGATCGGTATGTTGTTGTCACGCATCAGGCTCACAGCCGAGGAATCCATCACGCGGAGGTCCTTCACCAGCAGCTCCTGATAGGACACGTCTTCATAGCGCGTCGCTGTCGCGTCCAGCTTCGGATCGGCGGTGTAAACGCCATCCACCTGCGTCCCCTTCAGCAGGGCATCGCAATTCATTTCGATCGCACGCAGGGCGGCGCCGGTATCGGTCGTGAAGAACGGGTTGCCGATGCCGGCCGCGAAAATCACGATCCGGCCCTTTTCCATATGACGCTGGGCGCGCCGGCGGATGTAGGGCTCACAGATCGCATCCATGTGGATGGCGGACAGGACGCGTGTCGGCACGTCCATGTTCTCAAGCACGCTCTGCATGGCGAGCGCGTTCATGACGGTGGCCAGCATGCCCATGGAGTCCGCCTGGGCGCGCTCCATGCCCTTTGCGGCCCCGGCAACACCGCGGAAGATGTTACCGCCGCCAATCACAAGGCAGATCTCGGCGCCGGCATCGCGGGCACCCTTGATTGCCTTGGCAAATTTCTCGCAGGTCGGGATATCGATTCCGAACTGGCCGGGGCCCATGAGGGCCTCTCCCGACAGCTTCAGCAGTACGCGCTTGTACTTGAGTTGGCTTGTCTCGGGATCCCCGCTCGGCATCGTCAATTTCCCTTCGCTGAAGACCTTACGGCCTCCTAAAAGATTCCCGGCCGCCTGTCATGGGCGGCCGGGATGTTCAAAGCCCCTTGCGGGCGGAAAGGCAAGCCTGATCAGGCGCCTTTTGTCATGGATGCAACTTCGTCTGCGAAGTTGTCCTCTTCCTTCTCGATGCCTTCACCGAGTTTGAAGTGGACAAAGCCGTTCAGCGTAGCGCCTTCGCCTTTCAGGAACTCGCCGACCGTCTGGTCAGGGTTCATGACGAAAGGCTGCTCGACCAGCACGACTTCCTTGTAGAACTTCTGCATGCGGCCAACGATCATCTTCTCAATGACGCTGTCCGGCTTACCGCTTTCGCGAGCCTGCTCGGTCAGAACACGCTTTTCAGCTTCGACGATGGCCGGGTCCAGCTCGTCCGTCGTTGCAGCGGCCGGCGAAGTTGCCGCGATGTGCATCGCAACCTTGCGGCCGATTTCGTCCAGATCGCCAGCGCCGTCGAGCGCAACCAGAACGCCCACTTTGCCCATGCCAGCGGCTTCGGCGTTGTGGATGTAGGAAGCGACTTTGCCGCCAGCAGTGACCTTGGCCGAACGGCGAAGCGTCATGTTCTCGCCGATCGTGGCGATCAGGCGTTTGATCAGGTCATCAACCGAACCTTCGCCATCCGGCGACGGTGCTGCAGCCAGAGCCTCGACGGAACCGTCGGTGCCCAGGGCAGCCTTGGCGATACCAGCCAGAGCGGACTGGAACTTTTCGTTACGGGCAACAAAGTCCGTTTCGGCGTTCAGCTCGACGATTGCGCCGGTCTTGCCGTCTTCGGACACCTGCACAGCCACCAGGCCGTCAGCCGCGGTGCGGCCCGACTTCTTGGCAGCCTTGGACAGGCCTTTTGCGCGCAGCCACTCAACGGCTGCGGCTTCGTCACCATTGTTTTCGACGAGCGCTTTTTTCGCGTCCATCATGCCGGCGCCCGTTTTCTCACGGAGCGCCTTCACAAGCGCAGCTGTAATCTCAGCCATAGCTGTATTCCCTCAGTCTCGATTGTACCGGCGCGGCTTATGCGCCGGCTTCGTCAGCCGTTTCGTCCGCTGCAGCAACATCTGCCTCAGCCATAGCCGCAACGTCTTCGAGTTCACCCAGGTCCACACCGAAGCCGGCGCTGGACTCGGCGAGGCCATCCAGGATGGCATCGGCGAACAGGTTGCAGTAGAGCGAGATGGCGCGTGCAGCGTCGTCGTTGCCCGGGAAGCCGTAGTCGGCATCCGCCGGGTCACAGTTCGTATCCAGGACGGCCACAACCGGGATACCCAGCTTGCGGGCTTCCTGGACAGCGATGGCTTCCTTGTTGGTGTCGATCACGATCATGGCAGACGGCAGGCCGCCCATGTCGGCGATACCACCCAGAGATTTCTGGAGTTTCTCGCGGCGACGTTCCAGGTCGAGAAGTTCTTTCTTGGTCAGGCCAGCGCCGCCGCCCGTTTCAAACATCGCGTTCAGTTCGCGCAGTTGCTTGATCGAGTTGGACACGGTGGACCAGTTGGTCAGCGTGCCGCCGAGCCAGCGGTGGTTCATGTAGTACTGGGCGCAGCGCTGTGCAGCCTCAGCAACCGGATCCTGGGCCTGGCGCTTCGTGCCGACGAACAGAACGCGGCCGCCCTTGGCAACCGTATCGCGCACGAACAGCAGTGCCTGGTGCAGAGCCGGCACGGTCTTCGAAAGGTCCATGATGTGGATGCCGGAGCGCTCGCCGTAGATGTACGGCTTCATGCGCGGGTTCCAGCGGTGGGTCTGGTGACCGAAGTGAACGCCAGCTTCGAGCAGCTGACGCATGGTGAAGTCAGGAAGGGCCATCGATTGTCTCCATCCGGTTGGCCGTCACGGGTGGAACTTTGGACCCCAATGGCCCGCGGCACCGGATGCACCCGTGAACTGGTTTAAGATGAGGCGGGCTTATACAGATATTCCCCTGTCGGGCAAGCGGTCTGAGGCCTGTTTTGGCAGGACTTCAGGTGACCATTCCATGACTATAGCGGACTATGGCATGACCAGACATGACCTGGCCGGATCATCAGGCGGCCTTCAGGGGCTCCACCCGCTCCACCCCCGGCACATCCTTCAATGCCCGCTGGGCTTTCAGGCTGATCGTGTAGGTCGACGGCAGTTTGAGGATCACCAGCCGCCCATCGTCCAGCGGCACCTCGACCAGGATGTTGCCGCGCTCGGCATCCGGCAGCTTGGCGAGGTGCTGGACCACGCCGGCGATCTCCCCCGGATTCGCGCCAACGGCGAGTCGCACCTTCAGCGCGCCCATGCCCGTGCTGAGGCGAGCCGATTCCAGCGGCAGGACCCGCTCCGCATTGAGGCGGATCTCCTCCCCGTTCCGCTTCACCCCGACCGTCACCGCCACGGCATTGCCGACCTGGAGCAGGTCGTAATTCTGGGAGAGGGTCTCCGGGAAGACCATCATCTCCACCTCCCCCGTCGGGTCGGACAGGGTGAGGAAGGCGAACTTGCCGCCATTCCGCGCCGGCTTGTCGGAGCGCAGGCGCACGATACCGATCATTTCGAGAGGTTTCCCGTCCGCCGCGCGCTCCTCGATCTCCATGGCGAGCGTCACACGCTCCCGGTCGAGGCCGGTGAGGACATCATCCAGCGGGTGGCCTGAGAAGTAGAAACCGATGGAGCGGAACTCCTCGTCCAGTTTCTGCTGGCCATTCCAGGCCTTCACGACCGGCATCGCAGGGCGCAGCGCGGGTTCGGCATCGCCAAACAGGCCGCCCTGCCCGCCCATCCGGTCTTCCGCCGCGCTCGCCGCCATCTGCGCCAGCATCGGCGCCCCGGCCAGCACCCGCGCCCGGTTCTTGTCGAAACAGTCGAACGCCCCGGCCTTGGCGAGGGATTCGAACGCCTTCTTGTTCACATGCTTCGGGTCGACCCGTTCGGCGAAATCGTAGATGTCCTTGAAAGGGCCGTCCTGTTCTCGGATCGCCACGACGTGCTTCATGGCTTCGAGGCCGACGCCCTTCAGGGCGCCCAGCGCGTAAACAATCGAGCCATCGCGCACATCGAAATCAGCCGTCGAGCTGTTCACATCCGGCGGAATGACCGGGATCTTCAGCCGCTTGGCTTCCTGGAAGAAGGCGGCCAGCTTGTCGGTGTTACCAAGATCGAGGCTCATCGAAGCGGCCAGGAACTCCACCGTGAAGTGACGCTTCAGATAGCCGGTATGGTAGCCGATCAGCGCATAGGCCGCCGCGTGAGACTTGTTGAAGCCGTAGCCCGCGAACTTCTCCATCGTGTCGAAGATTTCGTTGGCGAGCGGGGCTTCCATGCCCTTGTTCTTTGCCGCACCTTCGACGAAGCGCTGGCGCTGGGCGATCATCTCTTCCAGCTTCTTTTTACCCATGGCGCGGCGCAACAGGTCAGCATCGCCGAGCGAGTAGCCGGCGATTTCCTGCGCCATCCGCATCACCTGCTCCTGATAGACCGGCACGCCATAGGTGGCTTCCAGAACAGGCTTCAGGTCAGGGTGAGCGTACTGGACGCTCTCGGGATTTTCCTTGCCCTCGATATAGACAGGGATGTTCTCCATCGGGCCTGGACGATAGAGCGAGATGATGGCGATCACGTCTTCCAGACTGTGCGGGCGCACCTTCTTCAGCGTGTCGCGCATGCCCGCGCCTTCCAGCTGGAAGACGCCCAGCGTGTCACCGCCGCCCATCATGTCGTACGTAGCCTGATCATCCAGGCTTTGCCATTCGGGGCCGACATCCTTGCCGTCACGGCGGATGAACTTCAAGGCGCGGTCAATCACCGTCAGGGTCTTCAGGCCGAGGAAGTCGAACTTCACAAGGCCTGCCTGCTCGGCATATTTCATATTGAACTGGGTTGCCGGAAGGTCCGCACGCGGATCGTTATATAGCGGAACCAGTTCCACCAGCGGGCGGTCGCCAATCACGACACCGGCGGCGTGCGTCCCGGCGTTCCGGTATTTGCCTTCCAGCTTCAGCGCGATCTTGAGGAGTTCGCCGACGCGTTCGTCCGCGTCCATCTCCTCATAGAATTTCGGTTCGTCGTCGATCGCTTCCTGAAGCTTGGGCGGGTTGGCCGGGTTGAACGGGATCAGCTTCGCCAGACGGTCCACCTGGCCGTAAGGCATCTGCATCACCCGGCCGACATCGCGCACCACAGCCTTCGCCTGCAGCGTACCGAAAGTGATGATCATGGCCACAGAGTCCGCACCATACTTGTCGCGGACATAGCGGATCACTTCGCCCCGCCGTTCCTGACAGAAGTCGACGTCGAAGTCTGGCATGGAAACACGTTCGGGGTTCAGGAAGCGTTCGAACAGAAGATCGAAGCGTAGCGGATCAAGGTCCGTGATCAGCAGGACCCACGCCACGAGCGAACCGGCACCAGACCCCCGGCCCGGCCCCACCGGAATGCCGTGTTCCTTGGCCCATTTGATAAAGTCCGAAACGATCAGGAAGTAACCGGGGAACCCCATGCGCTCGATGATGCCGAGCTCATAATCCAGACGCTCGAAATATGTTTCCCGGTCGGCATAGAGCTTGTCGGCCTGCCCCAGGCGGATTTCGAGCCCTTCCACGGCCTGCTTGCGAAGCTCTTCCGCCTCGGAGCGGCCTTCATTGGAGAAGTTCGGCAGGATCGGCTTGTGCGTCTCGGCCTTCACCGAGCAGCGGCGCGCAATCTCCACCGTGTTCTCGATGGCTTCCGGCAGGTCCGCAAACAGCAGCCGCATCTCCGAAGGCGTTTTCAGGTATTGCTGCGGGCTGACCTGCTTGCGATCCGGCTGGCCAAGATATTCGCCATTGGAGATACACATCATGGCGTCATGCGCCTGTGCGTCTTCCGGCTTCATGAAGCGCGCATCATGCGTGGCGACAAGCGGCAGCTCCAGCTCATAGGCAAGCTCGATCAGGCCTTCCTCGACCGCCCGTTCCTCCGGCGTGCCATGGCGCGTGATCTCGACATAGCAACGGCCCGGATAGGCACTCGCCAGCGTGGACAGTTCCGTCCGCGCATCCGCCATGCGGCCCTTCAGGAGGTGTTTGGCAACTTCCCCTTCCGCCCCGCCTGTCAGCACGATCAGGCCGTCGGTCTTCTCCATCACCAGGGAGCGCGACAGCTTCGGCACGCCATCGGCCGCGTCCAGATAGGCGCGCGAGGACAGGAACATGAGGCGGCGATAGCCGGTCTCGTTCTGGGCATAGAGTGTCAGGCGCGACGGCTCTGCCCGCGGAACATCCTCCACGACATCGAAACAGCAGGCCATGATCGGCTGGATGCCCGCGCCCGACATGGTCTGCGAGATTTCCAGCGCGCCGAACAGATTGTTCCGGTCGGTAATCGCCACGGCCGGCACCAGATGCTCCAGGCACCAGGCCTTCACATCCTTGGGCGAAATCATGCTTTCCAGCAGCGAATAGCTGGACCGGACGGCAAGATGGATGAAGGGCGACTCGGACAAGGCGATCTCTCCTCAGAGCAGGATAAACTGCCCGGCCCGGCCCCGCCAGACCAGACCGCAATGCCCGGTTTTCACAGCTTATTCCGGTTCGTAAGGAACCAGCTTTCCGGCTTCCAGCGTCAGGACGCGGTCCATATGGGCCGTCAGCGCGTGATTGTGGGTGGCCACCAGAACGGCGGCGCCCTCTTCACGGGCCATCTTGATGAAGGTGGCAAAGACACGTTCCGTCGTGGCCGGGTCGAGGTTGCCGGTCGGCTCGTCGGCGATGACGAGGCGCGGATTGTTGGCCAGCGCGCGGGCGATGGCGACACGCTGCTGCTCGCCGCCGGACATCTGACCCGGCTGGTGGTCCGCCCGGTGGTCGAGCCCCATCTCGGCCAGAAGCTCGGCGGCCTTGGCACGGGCCTCCTTGCGGCTGACCCCGGCGATCATCAGCGGCATGGCCACATTGTCCGCCGCGTTGAACTCCGGCAGCAGGTGGTGGAACTGGTAGACGAAACCGATTTTGGCGCGGCGGAGCGCGGTGCGCCCCTTGTCATCCAGCTTCAGGCACTCGACACCATCGAGGCGGACACTGCCCGCTTCCGGCTTTTCGAGGAGGCCAGCCGTATGCAGCAGGGTCGACTTGCCGGAACCGGACGGGCCAACCAGGCCGACCAGTTCGCCGGCTTGCAGCGCCAGGTTGGCATCCGACAGCACGTTCAGCTCGCCCGCCGCGGTGCGGTAGACGCGCTGGATACCGGTCAGTTCGAGCACAGGGGCCGCCATCACTCGAACCTCAGCGCGCTGACCGGATCCTGGCGGGAAGCCCACCAGGCCGGAATGAGGGAGACACCCGCCGACATGGCGAGCGCGTAGAGGCCCGTGCTGAACACGTCACCCCAATCGAGGATCGCCGGCAGGTGGGCAAGACCGTAGGTCTCCGCGTCAAACACCTTTCCGCCATCCATGAACAGGTTGATGAAGGCCTCGATGGCGCCGATGTTCAGGATGAACAGGACACCGACCGTCATGCCGAGCGCCGCGCCCAGCGTGCCGAGCACGGTGCCGACCATCAGGAACACGCGCAGCACGCCGCCCCGGCCGAGACCGATCGTGCGCAGGATCGCGATATCGCGGGTCTTGTTCTTCACCAGCATCACGACCCCAACGATGATGTTCAGCGTGGCGATGCCCATGATCACCATGACCAGCAGGCGCACCATGGTCCGCTCAACCTTGAGCGCATTCAGATAGGCCGCGCGCTGGCTCTTCCAGTCATACATGTAGACGGCATTGCCTGTGGCTTCGGCGATGGCCCGCATGGCTTCCTGCGTCTTGTCCGGGTCCTTCAGCCGGATGTCCAGCATCTGGTAGTGATCCTTGGACTGGAACAGGATCTGCGCCTGGTCCATCGGCATGAAGATATAGGCCATGTCGAGTTCGACGCTGCCCGTGGAGAAGATCTCGCCCACAGTGTAGGCCTTGGAGCGCGGCGTTGCGCCCATGACGCTGGCATTGGTGCCGGTGGTGATGATCTCCACCTTGTCGCCCGGAATGACGCCCAGCCCTTCCCGGCCCGCCGCCAGGAAAGAGCCCATCATGATCGTGTTGCCGCCATTCTTGCCAACGCCGAAACCGGCATCGATCGCGGCCTGGCCATGGTCCTTCAGGAAGGGCAGCGTTGACAGGTCTTCGTTCCGTAGAGCACGCACGACGGCGCCCGTCTTGCGGCCATTGGCCGTGACGAGGACATATTCCTCGATATAGGGCGAGGCACTCGTGATGCCGGGGATGTCGCGGATCGTGTCGGCCAGCGCCTCGGCCTCGGCCTCTGTGTACTGATTGACCACGGCATAGACGTGCGGCTGGCCACCCAGCAGCGCGTCCAGCAGCGTCGCGCGGAAGCCGCTCATGATCGACATGGTGATGATCAGCGCCGCCACGGCAAAGAAGATGCCGACGAAGGAGATGATCGAGATCAGGCTTGCGCCACCATGCTCGCGCTTGGCGCGCAGATACCGCCAGGCCAGTGTTCGTTCGAGACGTCCGAATGGCGCAGCGGCCTGACTCATGCGGGCGTAACCTTTGCAACAACCTCAGCGAAGGGCAGCTCGACCTTTTCGCCCGTCTTGCGGTTCTTGACTTCAACTACGCCCTTTTCAAGGCCTTTCGGGCCGATCACCAGCTGCCACGGCAGGCCGATCAGGTCCATCCGGGCAAACTTCGCGCCGGCGCGGTCGTCGGTGTCGTCATACAGCGTATCAATGCCGGCCGCTTCAAGCTGGGCATAGAGATCGTCGCAAGCCTTGTCGCATGCCTCATCGCCGACGCGCATATTGATCAGGCCGACATGGAACGGTGCCACCGATTCCGGCCATACGATGCCATTCTCGTCGTGGCAGGCCTCGATGATGCCACCGACCAGACGCGAGACGCCGATGCCGTAGCTGCCCATCTGGACCGGCACCATCTGCCCATCCGGTCCCTGCACCACAGCGTTCATCGGCTTCGAATACTTGGTGCCGAAATTGAAGATGTGGCCGACTTCGATGCCCCGCGCAGAAACACGGCGGTCTTCCGGCACCTCGTTGAAGGCGGCCTCGTCATGCATTTCCTCGGTCGCCGCATAGTATTGCGTACGCTTTTCGACTTCGGCGGTGAGGTCCGCATCGAAATCGAGGTCCAGCCCCGGCGCCGGCATGTCCAGCAGCGCCTTGTCGCAGAAGACGGCGCTTTCGCCCGTATCGGCGAGGATGATGAATTCGTGGCTGAGATCGCCGCCGATCGGTCCGGTATCCGCACGCATCGGTACAGCAGTCAGGCCGAGCCGGTCGAACGTGTTCAGATAGGCGCAGAACATCTTGCGATAGGCGATCCGCGCGCCCTCTTCCGTCAAGTCGAAGGAATAGGCGTCCTTCATGAGGAACTCACGGCCGCGCATCACGCCGAACCGCGGGCGGATCTCGTCACGGAACTTCCACTGCTGGTGATACAGGTTCAGCGGAAGCTGCTTGTAGCTTTTCACATAGGTGCGGAAGACATCGGTGATCAGCTCTTCATTCGTCGGGCCGTAGAGCATTTCACGCTCGTGGCGGTCCTGGATGCGAAGCATCTCCTTGCCGTAATCCTCATACCGGCCGGATTCCCGCCAGAGGTCTGCCTGTTGCAGGGTCGGCATCAGAAGCTCGATCGCACCGGCGCGGTCCATTTCTTCCCGCACGATCTGTTCGATCTTGGTCAGGACGCGATAGCCGAGCGGCAGCCAGGTGTAGATACCGGCGCCGTTCTGGCGCACCATTCCGGTGCGCAGCATCAGCTTGTGTGAAACAATGGCTGCATCTGCCGGCGCTTCCTTGGAAACGGGCAGGAAGTATCTGGAAAGCCGCATCGAATCCTCGGGGACTTGTGTGTAAAACGCGGCTCACCTAGCCGCAGCAGCGCCTATTGCGCAAGCAGGCGTGGCACGACCACCGCCGCAATCGCGGTGATCACGACAGCACCCATCGTCGCCCACAGGGCCTTCTTGCCAAGCATGTGGTCTTTCGGGGCCGCTTCTTCGGTGCCTTCAATGGTGGAGCCGTCTTCCCACTGGCCTTTGACGCCAATGGGAAGAACCGTGAAGAAACAGATCCACCAGGCGATCGTGAAAACGACCAGCCCGCTCATGAACTGCATTAGTGAGCGCCCTTCGGCGTTTCCATCAGCTCGATAAGAACGCCGTTGGAATTCTTGGGGTGCACGAAGATGATCATCGTGCCATGGGCGCCGATGCGGGGCTTGCCGAGAACGGTGGCGCCGCGCTTGCCCATCTCTTCGACGGCCTGATTGATATCATCCACCTCGAAGCAGACATGGTGCTGTCCGCCCTTCGGGTTTTTCTGGACGAAATTATGGATCGGGGACTGCTCATTCAGCGGCTCGATCAGTTCGATCTGCGCATTCGGCAGGTTCACGAAACACACTTTCACGCCCTGCTCCGGCATATCGAACGGGGTGGTGATATCCGTCGCGCCGTACAGCGTGCGGTAGGTTTCGCACGCCTCTTCCAGATTCGGCACGGCCACGCCGACATGGTTCAACGGTCCGATCTTGAATTCACTCATGATACTCAGGTCCTCAAAACAACGACTTCGATCATCGGGCGCATGCCCCAGACTGTCTCTGCGGCCTTTCGAAGCGCGCGGCCGATGGCCCGCTCGACCGCATCGTCATCGAAGCGATCCTTGCGTTTCATACTGCTGACTGCTTTTTCGGCCGCCTCTTCCAGGTATTCAAGGCTTTCGTCTGCGAGCCGCCCATCCGGCTCCGAAAAGCCCTTCACCACGACGACCGGCCCATCCATGACGTTGCCATGCCCGTCGAGAGATACGGTGGCGAATACCACACCGTTCCAGGACAGTTTCCGGCGCTCCTGAATGCCCTGCGCGCCTTCCGGAACCAGCTGGTTCCCGTCCAGGAACAGGCGACCGTTCGGCACCTCGTCCAAAATCTCAGCCGGCCCCGGCGCGAGACGGATCAGGCTGCCATTGCGGGGGGTGATCGCCTCAGGCACCTGCAGGGAGCGGGCATAGGCAGCATGTTCCATGATGTGGCGGCGCTCTCCATGCACCGGCACGGAAATGCGCGGGCGCACCCATTGGTACATGCGGCGCAGCTCGTCCCGGCACGGGTGTCCGGAGACGTGGATCTTCTGCGGCACCATGCGCGGCGTGATCACCCGGACGCCCTTTTCCGCCAGATCGTTCTGAAGCGCGAAAATCCCGCGCTCGTTTCCCGGGATCTGACGGGACGAGAAGATCACCGTATCGCCTTCGCGCAGAACCACATGGCGGTGGTCGCCCCGCGCGATGCGTGACAGGGCCGCGCGCGGCTCCCCCTGACTGCCGGTGCAGAGATAGAGAATATGCTCCGGGGGGAAATGGCCCGCCTCGCTCTCGTCCACGAATTCCAGCTTGGGCGGAAGAATGCCGACGGCCTTGGCCGCATCGGTGATCTTGTGCATGCTGCGCCCGACAAGACAGACGTGGCGGTCTGCCCGGGTCGCGGCATCGATGATGGACTTCACCCGCGCCACATTGGACGCGAAGGTCGTGACGGCGACCGCGCCGGTCTTCTGCTCGGCGATCAGGTCGACAAGCCCCTGCCGGACCGTCTCTTCCGATCCGGCCTCACCTTCCTCGAACACGTTGGTCGAGTCGCAGACCATGGCCAGGACACCGGCATCCCCGAGAGCGGTCAGCCCTGCAACGTCAGTAGTCGAACCGATTTGCGGATCGGGATCAATCTTCCAGTCCCCCGTGTGCAGAACCATGCCTGCCGGGGTGCGGATCGCCAGCGCGTTCGGCTCCGGAATGGAATGGGTCAGCGTCACATAGGTGACCTCGAAAGGCCCGGCCTGAACCGTGCCGCCCATGGAGATCGTTTTCAGCCACTGCAGATCAACACCGCGCTCACCCATCTTCGAACGGACGAGTTCCGCCGTGAAAGGCGTCGCGTAAATCGGCGCCTTGGTCTGCAGCCGCGGATAGATCAATCCGACGGCGCCGATATGGTCTTCGTGCGCGTGGGTCAGGAAGACGGCATCAATCTGCTCACCGACCAGATAGTCCGGATCGGCGCAGATCAGATCGATGCCCGGCGTGTCATCATTGCCGAAGGTGACGCCCAGATCCGCCAGTATCCAGCGTCGCGCATGCGGCGGGCCATAGCCGTAGGCGTTGAGGTTCATGCCGATTTCGCCACAACCGCCGAGCGGCAGGAAGACGAGTTCGTCCTGGGTTTGGGCAGTATCGGCCATGAGGTCCTATTTATTCAGCTTGTAGATTTCCAGAAGCCCGCGGATGAGCAGGTCCTGGTCGTAATAATCGATTGTTTCACTGGCGCCTTCGAACAGCGAGGCGACACCGCCCGTGGCAACCACGCTCATCGGCTTGCCATACTCAGCCTTGATCCGGTTCACGAGGCCGTCGATCAGGTCGATATAGCCCCAGAACACGCCCGACTGCATGGCCGACACCGTATCCTGGCCGATCACGTGTTCCGGGCGCTGGATGGCGATGCGGGGCAGCTGCGCGGCAGCGTCGTGCAGGGCTTTCACCGACAGGTTCACACCCGGCGAGATGATGCCCCCTTCAAAGCCGCCGTCTTCGGCCACCACATCGAAGGTTGTTGCCGTGCCGCTGTCGATGACGATCAGGTTGCCGGGATACTTCTTGTGCGCGCCGAGGGCACTGACGATCCGGTCCGCGCCGACCTGCTCCGGCCGCCTGATGCGGATTTCCATCCCTGTCTTCAGGTTCGGGTCACCGATGAACATCGGCTCCACATGAAGGTAGCGGCGGGCGAGGTTGCGGAAGTTGAACACGGCTTGCGGCACAACGGTCGAGATCACGCAGCCATTGATCTGGGTCAGGTCGGCGCCATGAATATCGGCCAGGCGCCATAGCCAGGCGGCGTGGTCGTCTGCCGTCTTGGTGGGGTCCGTGGCGCTACGCCACTGGTTCACCCATGTGTTGCCGTCATGGATGCCGAAGACCGTATTCGTGTTGCCAACGTCGATGGCGAGCAGCATTCGCGTCAGACCTCTCCAATAAGATGTACATCGCCAGCCCTTATGGTCTGTTGCGATCCGTCCGGCAATCTGAGGATCAGGCCGCCATCCGGTGCCATGTCCTCGAAGATACCCTCAATCGGTACACCGCCGGGCGATACGCGGACCATTCCGCCAAGCCCTTCCGCCCGTTTCAGCCAGTCGGTGCGAATGGAGGCAAACCCCTCCCGGGCCTGAGCCAGCCGCGTCATGAAATGACGGGTCAGCGCGCCGAATACATCAATATGATCAAGGACTTTGCCCGGCGCGAGATCCGCAAGGCACACGGCCGCCTGCCCTGCGCCGGGAGGCACTTCCGCTACGTTCACGCCCATGCCGGCAACCACCCACAGGCCCTGCGTGTCCTGCCCCGTCTCGATCAGGATTCCGGACAGCTTCGCCTTGTTCACACGTACGTCATTGGGCCATTTCAGGCGCACATCGGCGTCCGGCGCGAACTCCAGGGCGGTATCGCTGACGGCCAGCGCGGCCGCAAACGGAACCCGGGCCGCAACCTGAATGCCGCCAGCTTCCCGGAACAGGGCCGTGGTGAAGATGTTCCCTTTCGGCGAGGCCCAGCTGCGCTGCAGCCTGCCGCGGCCAGCGGTCTGCTCATCCGCAAGGATCCAGCAATCCTCGAACGCGCCTGACTGGGCGCGCCGACGCGCTTCGGTATTGGTACTGTCTATCGTGCCGAAGCTGTGAACGGGCCAGGCCAGGCTCAACCCGTGATCCCCAGCGCAGCCTGATCGCTCCACCCGCTGAGCAGGAAGAAGAAGATCATGAACACGATGACGAACAGCGACGATGCCAGCACGACGAGCGTCACTGAGCCGTCGATCGCCTCGAAGCGTTCCGTCGGCTCATCGAACCACATGATCTTGATCAGGCGCAGGTAGTAACCGAGCGACACGACCGATGCGAGGACGAGGATGATCGCCAGCGGGTAAAGACCAGCGCTGATGCCTGCTTCCAGAATGACCCACTTGCCGAGGAAGCCACCGAAAGGCGGCAGGCCGGCCACGGACCAGACCAGGATCGAGAGCGCAATCGCCAGCCACGGGCGCTTGCTCATCAGGCCGCCCAGTTCGGAAATGCCTTCCACCATGCCGCCCTGACGGCGCATGGCGAGAACCGCAGCAAACAGGCCGAGCGACGTGACCACATAAAGCGTCATGAAGGTGAGCAGCGGACCCGCGCCCAGCTCCTTGCCGGCCGCCACAGCCATCAGCGCATAGCCAACGTTCGCAATCGAGGAATAGCCCAGAAGACGCTTGATATTGGTCTGCGTGAGACCACCGAAGGCTCCGATCAGCATGGAGAGGCCCGCAATGATCTGGATGATCAGCTGCCACTGGTCCATGACATCGCCGAAGACCTGGAACATCACATTCGCGAACACGACAATGGCGGCCATTTTCGGCGCGGCACCGAAGAAAGCGCCAACCGGCGTAGGCGCGCCTTCATAGACGTCCGGCGTCCAGACGTGCATCGGCGCTGCCGAGACCTTGAATGCGAGGCCGACAATCATCAGCACCATGCCGAACATCATGCCGACCGACGGCTCTGCCGCAGCAATGCCGGCATAATAGGTCGTGCCGGAGAAGCCGTAGACCAGCGATGCCCCGTAGAGCAGCATGCCGGATGCCAGCGAACCGAGGATGACGTACTTCAGGCCCGCTTCCGAAGAGCGTGCAGAGTCACGATGGAAGGCGGCCAGAACATAGGACGAGAGGCTGAGCGTCTCGATGCCCATGTAGAGCGTCATCAGGTTTGCCGCCGACAGGATGATCCCCATGCCGAGCGATGCGAAGATCATCAGCAGGGCGTATTCGTAACGGGCCGTTTCATGGCGCTTCAGGAAGCCCTCGGACATGACCAGCGCAAGGCCGCCGACGACAAAGGAAACGATCTTGGCGAAGTTGACGAATGTGTTGGTGACGACGAGGCCGTTGAAAGCCTCCCCGCCCTGATAGGTCATGGCGGCAATGCCAGCCGCGATGAACAGGGCCAGCGCGCCGTATTTGAACGACAGGCCGTTGAACTTGTCCTTGAGCAGCGCACCAAGCAGTACGCCGACAAGACCTGCGGCAGCGAGCCAGAGTTCCGGCCCGATCGCCAGTGTCATGGCAGTGAAGTCCAGCATGGGCGGTCAGCCTCCGGCCATCATCGAGAGAATGCGAAGCGCAGCGCCCTCGGTCATGTTTAAGATCAGATTGGGTGCGACGCCGAACAGCAGCGTCAGCAGCGCCAACGGGACGATAGTAACGAGTTCGATCCGGTTCATGTCCTTGAGGTCATTCAGGGCCGGATTGGTGATCTGGCCGAACACGGCACGACGATAGAGCGTCAGCATGTAGACGGCCGAGAAGATCATGCCGATCGCCGCGCCGCCTGCTGCCCAGGTCGAAGCCTGGAAGCCGCCCACCATGCTGAGGATCTCACCGATGAAGCCAGACGTGCCCGGCAGGCCGACATTGGCCATGGTGAACAGCATGAAGAAGGTCGCATAGACCGGCATGCGGTGAACAAGGCCGCCATAGGCCGCGATCTCACGGGTGTGCATGCGATCGTAAACCACGCCCACGATCAGGAAGAGCGCACTGGCAATGAAGCCGTGGCTGATCATCTGGAAGATGGCGCCCTGCAGACCGACTTCGTTGAACGAGAAGACGCCCAGCGTGACAAAGCCCATGTGCGCGACCGAAGAATAAGCGATCAGCTTCTTCATGTCGGTCTGACGCCACGCCACCAGAGAGGTGTAGACGATTGCGATCACCGCCAGCGTGAACATGGCAGGCTGGAAGAAGTGGCTCGCATCCGGGAACATCGGCAGCGAGAAGCGCAGGAAGCCATAGCCGCCCATCTTCAGCAGCACGCCTGCCAGCACGACAGAACCCGCCGTCGGGGCCTGAACGTGCGCATCCGGAAGCCAGGTGTGGACCGGCCACATCGGCAGTTTCACGGCGAAGGACGCGATGAAGGCCAGCCACAGCCATGTCTGCACATGCGGGTCGAAGGCGAACTTCTCAAGCACCTCAAAGTCGGAGCTGCCTGCGGTGATGTACATGTAGACAACCGCGACCAGCATCAGCAGCGAGCCGAGCAGCGTGTAGAGGAAGAACTTGAACGCGGCGTAGATCTTGTCCTTGCCGCCCCAGATACCGATGATGAGGAACATCGGGATCAGGCCGGCTTCGAAGAAGATGTAGAAGAGAACGAGGTCGAGCGAGGTGAACACGCCGATCATGAATGTCTCGAGCACCAGGAAGGCGACGACATATTCGGTCACGCGCGTATGGATCGAGTTCCAGCTAGCCAGAAGGCAGATCGGCGTCAGGAACGTCGTCAGCAGGATCAGCGGCAGAGACAGGCCATCAACGCCCAGCTTGTAGCTGATATTCTGGTACCAGACGTGCTGTTCCACCAGCTGATACCCCGGCGTCGAGGGATCGAAGTAGAGGAAGGCTGCCAGCGAGACCAGGAAGGTCGCGCCCGAGATGACGAGCCCGGCCAGCAAGGCCGTGCGCCCCTCATTGGCATTCGCGGAGGCACTGCTGCCAGCCGTTGCGGCGCGCACAGCCATGATGATCAGTGCGCCAACCAGCGGCAGGAAGGTCAGCGCCGAAAGAATGGGAAACCCGCCCATTAGTGTGCCCCTCCGGCGTTCAGCCACATAAGCGCCCCGAAGACGAGAGCTGCGCCAATAATAATGAATGCATAGTGATACAGACGGCCGGTGTGCATGGCCGACAGGCGGCGTGCGTTGAACAGGGTTAGCGCGGTCATGCCGTCAGCCCCGACACCGTCGATCACCTTCTTGTCGGCTTTCCAGAAGATATTCCCCAGGAAGGCCGCACCACGCACCAGCGTCGCGTTGTAGATCTCGTCGAAGTACCACTTGTTGTAGAACAGCGAGTACAGCGGGCCGCCGCTGTCGGCGATGCGTTTGCCGACGCCGCGATTGAAGAAGTAGGTCATCGTGGCCAGCACGAAACCGCCCAGCGTGACGATCAACGGTGCATAAATCACCCACTCCGGCACCTCGTGACGCGCATGCAGAACATGGTTCTCCGATGCACGGTAGATCGCGCCAGCCCAGAAGGCCTCGTTCGAGTGGTCGACGAAGTAGTTGTAGAAGTACACGCCCGAGAAAATCGCACCGAGGCTCAGCAGGCCGAGCGGCACAAGCATGACCGGCGGGCTTTCATGCGGCGTGTGGTCATGGCCGTGGCCATGATCGTCATGCGCATGATCGTCGTGTGCGTCATGGGCGGCGTGGGCATGGGCATGATCATCCTCATGCGCGCTTTCCGATGCCCTCGGCCCATGGAACGTCATGTAGATGAGGCGCCAAGAGTAGAAGCTGGTCAGGAAGGCTGCAACGATGCCGAACCAGAAAGCCATCTGGCCGAAGGCGACGTGCTCAACACCGCTGGCGAAGGCGCTCTCCAGGATCGCATCTTTCGAGAAGAAGCCAGCGAAACCGAGTTTCGTGTGCGGAACACCAAGGCCGATGATGGCGATCGTACCGATCATCATGGCCGCATAGGTAATCGGCATGAACTTCGCGAGGCCGCCCATTTTGCGCATGTCCTGCTCGTGGTGCATGCCGTGGATCACGGAGCCGGCGCCAAGGAACAGGAGCGCCTTGAAGAAGGCGTGCGTGAACAGGTGGAACATCGCGGCCTCATAGGCACCGACACCGGCCGCGAAGAACATGTAGCCGAGCTGCGAACAGGTCGAATAGGCGATGACGCGCTTGATGTCGTTCTGCGCCATGCCGACCGTGGCGGCATAGAGCGCGGTGACGGCACCGACCAGCGTGATCATGCCGGCAGCAACCAGCGTGTATTCATAAAGCGGCGACAGGAGGCAGACGAGGTAGACACCTGCGGTCACCATGGTCGCGGCGTGGATCAGGGCGGAAACCGGCGTCGGGCCTTCCATGGCGTCCGGCAGCCAGACGTGCAGGAAGAACTGGGCCGACTTGCCCATCGCGCCGATGAACAGCAGCACGCCGATGACTTCGACAGCCCAGACACGGTAGCCGAGGAATTCCATGATCACTTCACGGGCAGGCGCCGGAGCGGCAAAGGCCAGTGGTGTGACCACGGTGTTCTCGCGCAGCGCTTCCATGAAGGGCGCGAACTCGACCGTGCCGTAGATGCAGAACACGGCCATGATGCCGAGCGCGAGACCGAAGTCCCCCACCCGGTTGGTCACGAACGCCTTGATGGAGGCATCGTTCGGCGCCTTGTTCTGATACCAGAAGCCGATCAGCAGGTAGGAGGCGAGGCCAACGCCTTCCCAGCCGAAGAAGAGCTGGATGAAGTTGTCTGCCGTCACCAGCATCAGCATGGCGAAGGTAAAGAGCGACAGGTAGGCGAAGAAGCGCGCCTTGTGCGGGTCTTCTCTCATGTAGCCCCAGGAATAGAGGTGCACGAGGCCGGAGACGCCGGTGATCACGGCCATCATGACAATCGACAGCGTGTCCACGCGGATGGCCCAGTCGGCCCGGAAGTCTCCGACATGGATCCAGGGCATCAGCTTGATGATGTGCTGGCTGACTGCGTGCCCGTGTTCGGCAGCTCCATGCGCGGCCTCAACCGCGTGACCGCCGACACCCGCCGCATAAGCGAACAGCTGGAACAGCGACAGCGCGCCGGCCGTCAGGACAACGCCCGTGGTCGCAACCATGACGACCTTGTCGCCGATGATCTTGTGGAACAGGCCCGTCAGCGCAACGAGGCCCGGCGCCAGGACGATAAAGAGTAGAAGTGCGTCAGAAAGCATATCAGCCTAGCCCTTCATCAGGTCTACGTTCTCGACCGAGATGTCACCGCGGTTCCGGAAGTAGACGACCAGGACAGCAAGGCCGACAGCCGCTTCCGCAGCAGCAACAGTCAGCACGAGCATGGCGAAGATCTGCCCGGCAATCGTGCCGGAGAAGACCGAGAAGGCGACCAGGTTGAGGTTCACCGAAAGCAGGATCAGCTCGATCGCCATCAGGATGACGATGATGTTCTTCCGGTTCACGAAAATGCCGACCACCCCGATTGTAAACAGGACGGCAGACACCGCGAGATAGTGGGAAAGACCGAGTTCCATCTGTATCAGATCCCCTGCCCCGGCTTGGGGTCCTTCAGTTCATAGGCATCGGCACGGCGACGCGATGTCTGTTTGGCGATGTTCTGGCGTTTCACATCCACGCGGTGGCGCAGCGTCAGAACGATCGCACCGATCATGGCAATGAGCAGGACGATACCGGCCAGCTGGAACAGCAGCAGGTAGTCCGTATACATGACCTGGCCGATAGCCTCGGCGTTGGTGTCAGCGCCCGGTGCCGCATCAAAGGCATCCGGACGGGAGCGCACGCCCAGAACAGACGCCATGAAGATCTCAGCCGCGAAGACGATACCCACCAGCATGGCGAACGGCCAATAGCGGAGCGTGCCGTCCTTCAGCTCGACGAAGTCCACATCGAGCATCATGACGACGAACAGGAACAACACCGCGACGGCGCCGACATAGACGACGACCAGAAGCATGGCGAGGAATTCCGCCCCGATCAGAACGAACAGACCCGCCGACGAGAAGAAGGCCAGGATCAGCCACAGCACGGAGTGGACAGGGTTCCGCGCCATGATGACCATCAGCGCTGACACGAGTGTCACCGCAGCCATCAGGTAGAATGCGATCAGTGCCACAGCCCTCTGACCCCTCTTGTGTTTGGGCCACACATACGGGCCCGGTTAGTCTTTAGCGGCGCGCCCTAGCGATAGGGTGCGTCCAGTTCCAGATTCTTGGCGATCAGCCGTTCCCAGCGGTCGCCATTCGCGAGCAGGCGGTCCTTGTCATAGAACAGCTCCTCGCGGGTTTCGGTCGCAAATTCGAAGTTCGGTCCTTCGACGATGGCATCCACCGGGCAGGCTTCCTGACAGAAGCCGCAATAGATGCACTTCACCATGTCGATGTCATAGCGCGTCGTGCGGCGGGCGCCGTCGGCACGCGGCTCTGCCTCGATCGTGATGGCCTGAGCCGGACAGATGGCTTCGCAAAGCTTGCATGCGATGCAGCGCTCTTCCCCGGACGCGTAGCGGCGCAGGGCGTGCTCACCGCGGAAACGGGGCGACAGCGGGTTCTTTTCGAAAGGATAGTTCACCGTGGCCTTGCGGCGGAACATCTCCGCCGTGGCCAGCCAGAGGGCCCCGAGAAAATCGGTCAGCAGGGCGCCGCGAATGGTCTGCGCGAGGCTCATGACTGCACTCCCATGTAAGCGACGTAACCGGCAACAACGACAACGGCCACCAGTGAAGTCGGCAGGAAGATCTTCCAGCCAAGGCGCATCAGCTGGTCATAGCGGTAGCGCGGCACGATGGCCTTCACCATGGCGAACAGGAAGAAGAAGAAGAGGGTTTTCAACATGAACCAGAACAGCCCGGAGAAGCTGGTCAGGAACGGATGGTCGCGCGTGAAATCGTCTCCCAAGGCGATAGGACCATGCCAGCCGCCAAAGAAGAGGATTGTCATCATCGAGCACATCAGGACGATGTTCAGGTATTCACCCAGCATGAACAGGAGGTACGGCGTGGAGCCGTATTCCACCTGGTAACCGGCAACGAGTTCGGATTCCGCTTCCGGCAGGTCGAAAGGGGGACGGTTCGTTTCAGCGAGCGCCGAGACGAAGAAGATCACGAACATCGGCAGCATGACCACGACCAGCGGGAAGTTCTGGAAGCTCAGCACATGCCAGTTCCAGAAGCCGCCTTCCTGGCTGTTCACAATGTCCGCAAGGTTCATCGAACCGGCCTGCAGGATGACCGTAATGATCACCAGGCCGATGGACACTTCATAAGAAACCATCTGTGCAGCAGAACGCAGGGCGCCGAGGAACGGGTATTTCGAGTTCGAGGCCCAACCGCCCATGATGATGCCGTAAACACCGAGCGAGCTGATCGCGAAGAGGTACAGCACCCCAACGTTCAGGTTCGAGATCACCCAGCTGGTTCCGCTGACCGTGCCCGGCGCCACCGGAATGGCCGCCCAGGCCGCGAAGGCCAGCGTACAGGTCAGGATCGGGGCAAAAAGGAATACGAACTTGTTCGCGCCCGCCGGGATGACGATCTCTTTCAGCAGGAACTTGCCGAAGTCTGCGAAGGACTGCAGCAGGCCGAACGGGCCGACCACGTTCGGGCCCTTCCGCATCATCACACCGGCCCAGACCTTGCGGTCCAGCAGCAGCAGGAATGCGATCGAGAGAAGCAGGACCAGCGTGAAGAGGCCGATCTGGCCGAGGACCATCAGAGGCCCCCAAAGCTGTCCCATAGACTCGATGTAGTTACTCATGGCGCCCGCCCTACTCCGCTGCCACCGGAGTGTCCAGCGCTGTCGCCAGCGCAGAGCATTCCGCCATGGTTTTCGATGCCCGGGCGATCGGATTCGTCAGATAGAAGTCTCCGATCACCGGTTTGAACGGTGCGCTCGACAGGCTTCCGGAAGCTTCCGGAACCGCTTTGAGCGCTTCGGCACCAGCTGCGCCAGGCGCATAGCCAATGCCTGTAAACAGGTCGTTTTCCCGCAGGGCTTCGCGCACCGCATCGACCGTGTCGTAAGGCAGCGTCTTGCCCATGACATCCGACAGCGCACGGAAGATGGCCCAGCCCTCACGCGCTTCGCCTTTCGGCTGCACGGCCCTGGAGGTGACCTGCACGCGGCCCTCGGTGTTCACGAAGGTCGCCGACATTTCCGTGTAGGCCGCCGAAGGCAGGATGATGTCTGCGCGGCTGGCACCGGCATCGCCATGCGAGCCGACATAGATGACCGTTGCGCCGCCGAGGCCGGAGAGGTCCATCTCGTCGACGCCGAGCAGGACAACCGTTTCCATGCCGCCGCCGAGGATCTCCGCCGTTGCCTTGCCGCCTTCACCCGGCACAAAGCCGGTTTCGAGCGCGCCGACACGGCCAGCCGCATTGTGCAGCACACCGAAGCCCGCCCAGCCATCAGCGATTGCGCCGGTTTCATTGGCCAGCTTGATCGCAGCGGCCAGCACGGCTGCACCGTCTTCACGGCACAGCGCGCCTTCGCCCAGCACGATCATCGGGCGCTTGGCGCCTTTCAGGAAGTCCGCCGTCGCCGCATCGGCCAGAGCGTCTGCGCCCGTGCCGAGATGGGCGTAGTCATAGGTCAGGTTTGCCGCTTCACCGATCAGGGCGACTTTGAGGTCAGCCCAGAGCCAGGTCTTGCGGATACGGGCGTTCCAGACAGCTGCCTCGACGCGCGGATTGACGCCGACGAGCAGCAGCGCGTCAGCCTCTTCCACGCCAGCCAGCGTCGGGTTGAGAATGTAGTGCTCGCGCACACCATCGGTGCCGTATTGCGCGCCAGCCGGGCGGCAGTCCGTGCTCTGCACGCCGAGGGCGCGGAACAGGTCCAGCGCGGCCTTCGCCTGCTCGGCCTCGATCAGGTCACCTGCGACGACACCGATCTTGTCAGCAGGTTTCGACAGCGCCGCTTTGACAGCCTCGAAGGCTTCGCCCCAGCTTGCCGGTTTCAGGCGGCCATCGACACGCACATAAGGCTTGTCGAGGCGCTGACGGGCGAGACCATCCCACACGAAGCGGGATTTGTCGGAGAGCCATTCCTCGTTAATGTCCTCATTCACCTCGGGCATGATGCGCATCACGCCATCACCCTTGGCATCGACGCGGATCGAGGCGCCCATGGCGTCCATCACGTCGATCGAGGACGTCTTGCGCAGCTCCCACGGGCGCGCATT
Source organism: Rhodobacterales bacterium (assembly GCA_014763715.1). GTDB lineage: Bacteria > Pseudomonadota > Alphaproteobacteria > Caulobacterales > Hyphomonadaceae > Hyphomonas. The sequence goes on from JACXUV010000006.1 coordinate 77,331, forward strand.
GAAGGCGTAGGGCTTCGAGGTCAGAGCGCCGACCGGGCAGAGGTCGATCACGTTGCCGGAAAGCTCAGAGGTCAGACTTTTCTCGAGATAGGTCGTGATCTCGGCGCTCTCACCGCGCGAGATCATGCCGATCTCTTCCACACCGGCCACTTCCGCCACAAAGCGGACGCAGCGCGTACACTGGATGCAGCGGGTCATGATCGTCTTGACCAGCGGCCCCATGTTCTTGTCTTCGACGGCGCGCTTGTTTTCTTCGTAGCGGCTGTCGGAGCGGCCATAGGCCACGGCCTGGTCCTGCAGGTCACACTCGCCGCCCTGGTCGCAGATCGGGCAGTCCAGCGGGTGGTTGATGAGCAGGAACTCCATCACCCCGTTGCGGGCTTTCTCAACGTAAGGCCCTTTGGTGCGTATGTTCGGTGCCGAGCCATCGCGGTTCGGGCGCATGTCGCCGACATTCTGCGCACAGGACGCAATCGGCTTCGGCGCACCTTCCCACTCCACCAGGCACATGCGGCAGTTACCGGCCACAGACAGGCGCTCGTGATAGCAGAAGCGCGGAATCTCGGCGCCCGCCGCCTCACACGCCTGCATCAGCGTGTAGGACTTCGGAACCTCGATTTCCTTGCCGTCGATATTGATTTTGAACAGATCGCTCATTGCGAACTCACTTCCTGAGCAAAGAAGCCCAACTTACGTGCGATAGCGGGGCTAAACATGCCCGCTACGAAAAAGACAAAACTGGACAAAAAAGTAACCCCGACATTCGACCAGAATGAGCTACGATTTGCCTCATCAATCTGACTCCGCAGAAGTGAATTCACAGCAGCCAGCTGTTCGCCATTCAATGAACTCACTGCCTCCGCGTTCGCTGCTCGTTCTTCAAGCGAAGTTACGGCCGCTTGGCGACTTTGAATTTCTGCTTCGATCAGTGTCATTCGTTCAGAGGCGTCCGAAAGTAACTCAGCAAGCTCTTTGACCTGAACAGAAACAGCTTCCGGCTGTTCCTTCTTTATAAAAAACACAGTCGAAGACAAAAATGCGAATAGCGTAGAAAACAAGGCCCCTGTCGCCACTGAAAAGAACCTGCTCACCTTTTCTGCTCGCAGATTGTCCTTGTGGAGCTTACCTTCCAGTTTGTCCAACTCCCGTTGCCTAGAAATAGATTTCGCGCTTAGTTCATCCAAGCTCGTGCGGATTTCGGACAAGCGTTCTTCGACATCCGAAACGTTTTTTCCGATTTCCTCACGCTCGTCCACAGAATCTACTCCGCCGCGACGACTGCGCCCTGCACCATGGCGCGCGGCAGTCTGTACTGGTTGATGCGGTCTTCGATCTCGTGCCGGAAGTGACGGATCAGGCCCTGGATCGGCCATGCCGCGGCATCGCCAAGGGCACAGATCGTGTGACCTTCCACCTGCTTGGTCACGTCGAACAGCATGTCGATCTCGTCATGCTCGGCTTCGCCCTTCGCCATGCGCTCCATCACGCGCCACATCCAGCCGGTGCCTTCACGGCACGGCGTGCACTGGCCGCAGGATTCATGCTTGTAGAAGTAAGCGAGGCGGGCAATCGCCTTGATCAGGTCGGTGTCCTTGTCCATCACGATCACGGCCGCCGTGCCGAGGCCGGACTTCAGGTCACGCAACGTGTCGAAGTCCATATAGGCGTCCATGATCTGCTCGGCAGGCACCATCGGCACAGACGATCCGCCCGGGATCACGGCCTTCAGATTTTCCCAGCCGCCGCGGATACCGCCGCAATGGGTATCGATCAGCTCACGGAAGGTGATCGACATTTCCTCTTCCACGTTACACGGCTTGTTCACGTGGCCGGAGATGCAGAACAGTTTGGTGCCCGCATTGTTCGGACGGCCAAAGCCAGCGAACCATTCGGCGCCGCGGCGCAGGATTGTCCCGGCAACGGCGATCGACTCGACATTGTTCACGGTCGTCGGGCAGCCATAGAGGCCAGCATTGGCCGGGAATGGCGGCTTCAGACGCGGCTGGCCCTTCTTGCCCTCAAGGCTTTCGAGCAGCGCGGTTTCTTCACCGCAGATATAGGCGCCGGCGCCGTGGTGGACATAAAGATCGAAATCCCAGCCGTTCACATTGTTCTGGCCGATCAGCTTCGCCTCATAGGCTTCCTTCACGGCCTTTTCGAGCGCGTGACGCTCGTTGATGTATTCGCCGCGGATATAGACGTAGCATTTGTGTGCCCGCATGGCGCGCGATGCGATCATGCAGCCTTCGATCAGCAGGTGCGGATCGTGGCGCATGATTTCGCGGTCTTTACACGTGCCGGGTTCGGACTCGTCCGCGTTCACCACGAGGTAATGCGGGCGGTCGCGCACTTCCTTCGGCATGAAGGTCCACTTCAGGCCGGTCGGGAAGCCAGCGCCCCCACGGCCACGCAGACCGGATGCCTTCATCTGATCGCAGATCCAGTCAGGACCCAGATCGAGAATTTCCTTGGTCAGGTGCCACGCACCGCGCTTCTTCGCCGACTCAAGTTCCGGCGAGTGAAGACCGTACAGGTTCGTGAAGATACGATCCTTGTCCTGCAACATGGCCTAGTCCTCGTCTTCCTGGCTGGAGGGGACATCGCCCGCATCCACGCGCTTGGAGAATTCCGTTTCACCGCCTTCAGCCAGCGTTTTCGCCTGGCCGATCCAGTCTTCCCGCTCGATCCGGCCGGGGAAGCTCATGAAGTCTTCAACCCAGTCGACGTTTTCGGCGGTCCATGCAGCGATCTGCTTGAATGTGTAGATGCCCAGCTCGTTGAGGGCGTCTTCATTCTTCGGGCCGATGCCCTTGATGCGCTTCAGGTCGTCATGCGCAGCCGGGTCAATTGTGACCATGGGCGGGCGCTCACCCGTCTCCGCCTTCTTCTCTGCACCGCCGCCGATCAGCGTGGTCTTCGGCTTTTCGGCCGGCGCAGGCTCAGCAGCCGCCTCCGGTTCAGCAGACGGCAGGTTCGGCAGGGTCGTGATGGCATTGCGGCTGCCATCGAACAGCGACGGCTCCGTCAGCGTGGTGGCGCCACCTTCCGGCGCGCTGTTGACGCGGTCGATCTGCGGGCCCGGGGCCACCTCAACACCGTTCTTCAGCTTGCCGAGGATCTGCGACAGCGATTCCGGCGTCAGGTCTTCGTAATAGTCGTCATTGATCTGGACCATCGGCGCGTTCACACAGGCACCGAGGCACTCGACCTCTTCCCAGGAAAGGCGGCCGTCATCGGTGACATACATGATGTCGCCAATCTCTTTGCGGCAAACCTCTTTCAGTTTCTCCGCGCCGCGCAGCTGGCACGGCGTCGTGCCACAAAGCTGGACGTGATACTTCCCGACCGGCTGAAGGCGGAACATCGTGTAGAAGGTCGCGACTTCGTAGACGCGGATATACGGCATTTCCAGCCGGTCCGCGACTTCGCGCATGGCAGGCTCGGACAGCCAGCCATTATTGTCCTTCTGGGCAAGCCACAGCATGGGGATGACGGCGGAACGCTGCTTTTCTGCCGGGTACTTACCCCGCCAGAAGGCAATCTTCTCTTCCGTTTCCGGCTTGAAGGCGAACGTATCGCCACCAGCCTCAAGATCAAAACGGCGCAGTGCCACTACTCGATCCTTCCTGCATAAAACGTTTCGATTTCATCCTGAGACGGATGAACGAATTGTGCGCTCGGCACGAAAATTCCGGTTACGGTCATGCTCATGTCAGGCCGTCCCCCGCACGAAGTCGACGCGCGCAATCTTGCCATCGCGGATCGTGTAGATCGCAGCTACCTGGAACTGGTCGCCGCCCGGTCCGCGCGTCACGTCTTCATGGAGGATCACGGTAGAGCCGAGATCAATCTCGTTGACGACTTTCGCACTGTTCTCCGGGAATTGCGCAAACAACTCCAGATGACGCGCACGGATTTCCTCGACACCAGCCTGCGTGATGTCGCCATTCAGGCCGCTCAGCAGAGCGTCCTCAGCATAACATTCGAGGAAAGCCTCGATGTCCTGCCGGTTATAGGCATCCAGCTGTCGCTGGACGAGATCGGACGACGTGCTCACCGGTCGATCTCCCCGAACACGATGTCGAGCGAACCGAGGATCGCGGACACGTCGGCAAGCATGTAACCACGGCAGAGATGATCCATCGCCTGAAGGTGCGGATAGCCCGGTGCGCGGATCTTGGCGCGGTAAGGCCGGTTCGTGCCGTCAGACACGAGGTACACGCCGAATTCGCCCTTGGGCGCTTCAATGTGGGCGTAGCACTCGCCTTCCGGAACGTGGAAGCCTTCCGTGTACAGCTTGAAGTGATGGATCAGCGCTTCCATCGAGTTCTTCATTTCCGCGCGGCGCGGCGGCGACACTTTCGAGCCCTTCAGGAGGACCGGCCCCGGCCCTTCGCGGTTCATGATGTCGATGCACTGCTGCATGATCTTGGTCGACTCGCGCATCTCTTCCATGCGGCAGACATAGCGGTCGTAATTGTCGCCGTTCTTGCCGACCGGAATCTTGAAGTCGAGTTCGGAATAGCACTCATAAGGCTGGGCACGGCGCAGGTCCCAGGCATAGCCCGAGCCGCGCACCATCACGCCGGAGAAGCCCCAGTCCATGATCGTCTTCTCGTCGACGATACCGATGTCGACGTTACGCTGCTTGAAGATGCGGTTCTCGGTAACGAGGCCCTCAAGCTGGTCCAGCTTGCCGGGGAACTGCTCGCACCATTCGGAAATGTCATCGAGCAGCGACTGCGGCAGGTCCTGGTGGACACCGCCCGGACGGAAGAAGGCCGCGTGCATGCGGCTGCCGGACGCGCGCTCGTAGAACACGCAGAGCTTTTCACGCTCTTCAAAGGCCCAGGTGATCGGCGTCAGCGCACCGACGTCCAGCACCTGCGAACCGATGTTCAGAAGGTGGGACATGATACGGCCAAGCTCGGAGTAGAGCACGCGGATCAGGCTGCCGCGGCGCGGAACCTCGATGCCCAGCAGCTTCTCGATCGCGAGGCACCAGGCATGCTCCTGGTTCATCGGGGCACAATAGTCGAGCCGGTCGAAATACGGCATGCCCTGCAGGAAGGTCTTGTACTCCAGCAGCTTCTCGGTGCCGCGGTGCAGCAGACCGATATGCGGATCAACGCGGGTGACGATCTCGCCATCCAGGTCGAGGATCATGCGCAGCACACCGTGGGCGGCCGGGTGCTGGGGCCCGAAGTTCAGCGTGAACTTGCGGTCTTCCATTTCGGAGATGTGAGCGGTGTCAGCCATATCTTACGACTCCGTCGCTTTCTCGTCGCCCGGGATCTGGCCCGGAATCTGGGACGTCATGCCCTCCCAGGGAGAGAGGAAGTCAAAGTTGCGGTATTCCTGCACCAGCTGCACCGGCTCATAGACAACCTTCTTCTCAAGATCGTCATAGCGGACTTCGTAATTGCCGGTCAGCGGGAAGTCCTTGCGCAGCGGATAGCCCTCGAAACCGTAATCGGTGAGGATACGGCGCAGGTCCGGGTGGTCGGCAAACTGGATGCCATACATGTCGAAGGCTTCGCGCTCGAACCAGTTGGCCGCCGGCCATACGGCGCAGGCGCTCGGCACGGCGGTGTCTTCATCGGTGGAGACACGCACGCGCACGCGCTGGTTCAGGTGCATCGACAGGAGGTGGTAGACGACCTCAAAGCGCTCGCTGCGCTCCGGATAGTCCACACCACAGATATCAATCAGCGTTTCGAAGTCGCACTGCGGATCTTCGCGCAGGAAGCGCAGCAGCCCGACAATGTGATCGCGCTCCGCCATCACGACGAGTTCGTCGAGATTGATGTGGAAGCTTTTCACCGCATCGGAACGGGCCGCAGCAATATGCTCGCCGAGATCCTTGAGGGCGTCGATGGCGTTTTGGTCCAGCATGTCTTTCCCCTAGCGCTCCAGCGAACCTTCGCGGCGGATCTTCTTCTGCAGTTGCAGGAAGCCGTACACGAGCGCTTCAGCGGTGGGCGGGCAGCCCGGAATGTAGATATCGACCGGGACGATCCGGTCGCAGCCGCGCACAACGCTGTAGCTGTAGTGATAGTAGCCGCCGCCATTGGCACAGCTGCCCATGGAGATGACGTAGCGCGGTTCCGGCATCTGGTCGTAGACCTTGCGCAGGGCCGGGGCCATCTTGTTGGTCAGCGTGCCGGCCACGATCATCACGTCCGACTGGCGGGGTGAACCGCGCGGCGCCATGCCGAAACGCTCAAGGTCGTAGCGCGGGTTACCGGCGTGCATCATTTCCACGGCGCAGCAGGCAAGACCGAAGGTCATCCACATCAGCGAGCCGGTGCGCGCCCAGGCGATCAAGTCATCGGCGGCTGCCGTGAAATAGCCCTTGTCGGCCAGCTGGTCGGACAGGCCGCTGTAGAAAGGATCGTCCTGGCCGGGCTTGAAGCCGCCTTCGACGCCGGAACGGGCGCCACCAAGCGCGTATGTCTTGAAGTCTTCGGCCATTATTCCCACTCCAGCGCGCCGCGGCGCCACTCGTAGATGAAGCCCACGGTCAGAACGCCAAGGAAGACGACCATCGACCAGAAGCCAAGCAGGCCGATCTTGCCGAGGCTGATTGCCCACGGGAAGAGAAAGGCCACTTCGAGGTCGAAGATGATGAACAGGATGGCGACCAGGTAGAACCGGACGTCAAACTTCATGCGGGCGTCGTCGAAGGCGTTGAAACCACACTCGTAAGCCGAGTTCTTTTCCGGATCAGGGTCCGACGGCGCCAGCAGGTAGTTGCCGACCACGAAAAGGCCGGAAACCGCCGCACCGATACCCAGGAAGATGATCACCGGTAGATAATCGAGCGCCAGCCGTTCGATGTCCGACATGAGAGAGAGCCTCCTAGCCTGTGCTGGCGCCGGATTAGGACGGTTTTGCCATCCGCGCAACACATCCACGCCACATAACAGTGACACTTAGCTTAAAGCCTGCAGCCAGCCACTTCACGGGCTCATATGTGCGGCTGTGCGTCACGGCTGAGCGGGCAAAATGCCTGCACAAAAGGCAGCTCTGCCCCCAATTCTTCGCTAGTCCGGCGAAACACCAAGCGACTCAACGGTGCTGATGGTCAGATAACCCAACGGAAGACCGTTCTTTTCCTGCCAGTCTTCCATCGCTTTCAGCGTTCCCGGCCCGAAGACCCCATCCGCCTGTACCGCATAGCCTTTTGACGCGAGCGCCCGCTGCACTTCCGCGATCTTGCCCGGCGTCGCGTTGGAATCGCACAGCACTTCGCGCCATTCGACGGTTCCGCCGCCGGTGACCGTGCGCTTTTCGATCGTCTTGTAGGTTGCGGGCACAACGATCGTTTCCTGCTGTTCCGGCACCACAAGGCGCTGAACCTCAACCTCTTCGTACTCGGCGGGCAGGATTTCCTCGACCACGCGGGCAGGCTGCTGCAGGACCTGACGCTCAATGGTCCGGTAACGGGCCGGGATAACACGGGTTTCCACCCGCTCCGGCGATTTCAGGCGCGTGCGGGTAACCGTGTCATACTGCGCAGGCACCTCGACACGGCACAGCACTTCGCCGGTCGCCAGGGTAACATTGTCCCCACCGCCCTGCGCGCGGCCATAGAGGCCCGTCCCCGGCTTCCAGGTCACATAGGCCGGGCGCACCAGCACCTGCTCTGTAAATGTCTCGTATTCTGCCGGAATGATGACGGTTTCCGTCTGCTCCGGCACCACAAGCAATTGCTCGGTCTCGACCTGATAGACGGGCGGCACGACCTGATAGGTCATGGCCTGCTCCTTCACCAGCACGCGCTCCACCACTGTTTCATAGGTCGCGGGGATCACGCGCGCCTCGGTGTGTTCGGGCTGGTCCAGCACCTGCTCTGTCTGGATTTCATAGGTCTCGGGAATCAGGACCCGTGCGTAGCAGGAGCCCGGCTCCGCATCTGGCGGGTAGTCCCCCGCCCCTTGCGCCAGGGCCGCACCGGCCACGCTCAGCGACACCACCGACAAGATGAGAATTCTGCTCATTCCAGGTCCCCTGATCGCGATCCGCCCCCTTCTGGAAGCGGTAAAGCGCGCGCAACTTAGCGTACACAAGCAGCCCCCGCCACACTGTTCCCCAAACCGGCGCGCTTTCCTCCCGGACGGACAATGGCTTTCCCGGATGGAACAGCCCACCCGACAGCAGAGCCCGGCCTGCCCGGCCCGCCTGACTCGGGGGGTGGCAAACAAGGCGGTTCGGCGTATTAGGAGCGCGAACAGTCCGGGCCGAACCGTCAGGCCCCCTCATCAGGCCCAAACCACCAGGAAAAGCGCGCATGATCCCCCGTTACACCCGCCCCGAAATGGCAGCCATCTGGTCTCCGGAATCCCGCTTCGGCATCTGGCTGGAAATCGAGACGCTCGCCGCGGAGGCCATGGAAGGCCTCGGCATCGTTCCGGCCGGCACCACCGCCGCCGTGCGCGAGAAGGCCGCTTTCGAAGTGGACCGGATCGACGAGATTGAGCGGGAAGTGAAGCACGACGTCATCGCCTTCCTGACCAATGTGGCCGAACATGTCGGCGAGCCTGCCCGTTTCCTGCACCTCGGCATGACCTCCTCGGATGTGCTCGACACCTGCCTGAACGTTCAGCTTGTCCGCGCCGCAGACCTGCTGCTCACAGGGCTCGACCGCGTGCTGGCCGCCCTCGAAAAGCGCGCCTTTGAGCACAAGATGACCCCGACCATCGGACGCAGCCACGGCATCCACGCCGAGCCGACCACGTTCGGCGTCAAGCTCGCCACCTTCCACGCTGAGTTCCAGCGCGCCCGCGCCCGCCTGCTCATCGCGCGCGAAGAAGTCGCCACCTGCGCCATCTCCGGGGCAATCGGCACTTTCGCAAACATCGACCCGAAAATCGAAGCACATGTGGCTGGCAAGCTCGGCCTTCAGATCGAGCCGGTCTCCACGCAGGTTATCCCGCGTGACCGTCACGCCATGTACTTTGCCGTTCTGGGTGTGATCGCATCGTCGGTCGAGCGTCTGGCAACGGAAGTCCGCCACCTGCAGCGCACCGAAGTCCTGGAAGCGGAAGAATACTTCTCCGCTGGCCAGAAAGGCTCCTCGGCCATGCCGCACAAGCGTAACCCGGTTCTTACCGAGAACCTGACCGGCCTTGCCCGTCTCGTCCGCTCCGCCGTGACGCCTGCGCTGGAAAACGTCGCCCTCTGGCATGAGCGCGACATCTCGCACTCCTCCGTCGAGCGCGGCATCGGCCCGGACGCGACCGTGCACCTCGACTTTGCCCTGCATCGCCTGGCCGGTGTTGTCGAAAACCTCGTCGTCTATCCGGAGCGGATGCTGAAAACGCTGAACTCCATGGGCGGCCTGCACAATTCGCAGCGTATCCTGCTCGCCCTCGTTGAGGCCGGCACCAGCCGTGAAGAAGCCTACCGCATGGTCCAGCGCAACGCGATGAAGACCTGGGGCGGCGAAGGCCCGCTGCTCGACCTTCTCCAGAAGGACGAGGACGTTATGGCGAAACTGTCAAAGGAACAGCTCGAAGACCTGTTCGACCTCGACTATCACTTCAAGCACGTCGACACGATCTTCCAGCGCGTTTTCGGTCGCACCTGATCATCTCATAGTCCGCATTAGTCCGGTATAGTCCGCTATCGTCAGCGGCTGATCGCGCTTAATGCTTCCTTGGTCTTGCGTGTGATGCCGGCCCAGTCGCCGGCATCCACATCGGCCTGGGTCGCAATCCACGACCCGCCAACCGCGACGACATTCGGCAACGCCAGATAATCTCCTGCATTATCAGCGCCAACCCCGCCCGTCGGCATGAACTGAAGATGCGGCAACGGCCCCGCCAGCGCCTTGAGGGCCGGGACACCTCCCGCGATGCTTGCCGGGAAAAGCTTCAGTATTTCAAAGCCTTCCTCATGACGGCTCATAGCCTCGCTGGCTGTCGCCACGCCAGGGATCATCAGCAGCTTGTGCTTGCCCAGCGCCGCCAGCAGCCCCGGGCTCATGCCCGGAGAGACCAGAAAGTCCGCCCCGGCATCCATCGAACAGCGCACATCCTCCCCATTCAGCACCGTGCCTGCACCTACCATCAGCTCCGGCGCCGCCGCCTTCATCGCCTCAATCGCCCCAACACCTGCAGGTGTACGGAGCGTCACTTCCGCAATCGTCAGCCCACCATCCAGCAAGGCCTTTGCCAGTGGCGCGGCTTGCTCCACCGCTCCGATCACCAGCACAGGGACAATCGGCGCCTTGGCGGCCGCAAGCTTCAAGGACGTAAGAGACGACGTCATGTGTGCAACTCCTGATCATAATAAGCCGCCGCCCCGATCAATGGGGCTTCCGGGTCACGCATGAGAACGACAGGGCAGTTTTCCAGGAAGCTGCTCATCGGTCCACGCTCGCGAAACCTGTCCGCTGCTTCGGGTGTACGGAGGAAATCGACAATCCGCTCGGTTACGCCACCCGCCAGAACAACGCCGCCCACGGCGCCATTGGCGAGGACCAGATCCCCCACGGCGCCCATCACTGTACAGGCACGCACCAGTATAAGTTGGCGGAACATCTCATCGCCCGCATCGGCACGCGTACGCATGTCCTGTGGCGACAGGCCCTCAATCTCACGTCCAAAAATTTCGCAGAACGCGGCATGCACCGGCTCAAGCCCCATCCCCGATGCGACAAGCTCGTTGGAGACATAGCCGAATTTCTTCAACAGGATCTTTGCAAGCTCGAATTCGAGGTCTGTGCGAGGCGCGAAAGCCATATGCCCGCCTTCCCCGGTCAGCACATGCCAATTGTCCTGATCCCGAAGAAGGGTTGCGACGCCAAAGCCTGTTCCAGGACCGGCAACAACAACCGGTGCATCAGGCTCTGGCACACCTGGCAAGATCTGTTCGAAATTTGCCTGATCCAACTCAGGCACGGACCGCGCCATTGCCGTGAAGTCATTGATCAGGCGCGCCTCAACGAAGCCAAATGTCTCTTCCAGCTTTTGCTCGTAGACAGTCCAGCCGCGATTGGTCAGAGTGACCTGGCCGTGCTGTACGGGTCCGGCCATGGCGAAACAGCCCCGCCCGGGACGTACATTTTCCTGATCGAGATATACTCCCAGCACATCGTCAAAACCGGGAAAATCATCGCCCGCGAATTTTGCGAAATGGTCGATGACAATCCTGCCCTCCTGACGGCGGGCAATCGCAAAGCGGACATTTGTTCCGCCTACGTCACCAACCAGAATTCCTTCAGCCAAGAGTCAGTCCTCTTTCGTCACAAAAGTGAACTGGCTGGCGCCAGTGTCCGCAGTTCCGCTCATCTGGCGGAAATAGGTAAACATCTCACGCCCCAGACCAGAAGCGGAAGCGTTTGGCCGGAACTCTGCCGGTTGCCGCGCCGCAAATTCAGACGGATCGACCTTGATATCGAGCGTGCCTGTCTCCGCATTGAAGACGATCACATCACCATCACGCACGCGCGCAAGCGGACCGCCACGTGCGGCCTCCGGACTGATATGAATAGCTGAAGGGACCTTGCCGCTGGCGCCGGACATCCGCCCGTCCGTGACCAGGGCAACCTTGAAGCCCCTGTCCTGCAGCACACCGAGTGCCGGCGTCAGGCTGTGCAGTTCAGGCATGCCATTGGCTGCCGGTCCCTGAAAGCGCACCACGGCGACGAAGTCCCGGTCCAGGCGCCCCGCCTCGAACGCCTCCTTCAGCGCCTCCTGAGACTCGAATACGATGGCTGGCGCTTCCAAAACGCGCTTGTCCGGCTTCACAGCCGAGACCTTGGATACGCCCCGCCCGAGTGGTCCGGTCATCAGACGCAGCCCGCCATCGGCCGAGAACGGATCACTGGCCGGACGGATAATGTCCAGGTCGCCACTCTCCTCAGGCGCCGGGCGCCAGGACACCTTGTCACCATCCAGGAAAGGCTCATGCGAATAGTGTGAGATCGGTCCACCCACACCTTGCGCTTCGCCATTGAGCAGACCCGCGCCAAGCAGCTCACGAACAACAAAGCCCATGCCACCGGCGGCGTGGAAGTGGTTCACATCCGCCGGGCCATTCGGATAGATACGGGTCAGCAGTGGCGTGACATGGCTGATCTCTGCGAAATCCTCCAGCGTCACGATAATGCCCGCTGCTGCAGCCATGGCCGGGATATGCAATGCATGATTTGTGGAGCCGCCAGTCGCCATCAGGCCGACAATGCCATTCACGATCGAACGCTCGTCAATGAGTTCCCCGGCAGGGAGATACTGGTGTCCCTGTGCCGTTATCTCGGCGGCCCGGTGCGTGGCGGCCTTGGTCAATGCCTTGCGTAGAGGTGTGCCCGGATTCGTGAAGGCAGCCCCCGGCAGGTGGAAGCCCATGACCTCCATCAGCATCTGGTTTGAATTGGCTGTGCCATAGAAGGTGCAGGTACCCTGGGCATGATAGCTTTCCGCCTCAGCCTTCAGCAGCGCACTCCGGTCCACTTTCCCCTCAGCAAACAATTGCCGGATACGGACCTTCTCAGGATTCGGAAGGCCAGACGGCATTGGCCCAGCCGGGACAAATATGGAGGGTATCCACCCGAAACGAAGCGCGGCGATGACGAGCCCCGGAACGATCTTGTCACAAACACCAAGATGCAAGGCTGCATCGAACACATCATGGCTGAGGCCAATCGCGGATGCCATGGCGATAACGTCACGCGAAAAGAGCGACAGCTCCATGCCCTGCTGGCCCTGCGTAACGCCATCGCACATCGCCGGCACCCCGCCAGCCACCTGTGCCACAGCATGCACTTCCCGTGCAGCCTCCCGGATAATCTCCGGATAATGTTCAAATGGCGCATGCGCCGACAGCATGTCGTTATAAGCGGTGATGATGCCGATATTCGGCCATCCCGCGCCGAGAAGATGGGTTTTCTCAATGACGGCACATCCCGCCGAGGCATGAGCCAGGTTTCCCTCGCTCAGACGCTGCCGTGCAAACCCTTTCGGACGCCGCGAGCGGATCATATCCAGATATTCAGCGCGCGCCTCTGCCGAACGTTGGCGGATGCGTTCGGTCACCTCGGCGATCTTCGGATGCAGACTAGTCATCTAGGCAGCCCATACAATTGTGAGACGCGGACCGAGTTTATCAATCGCATAGCGCACCGGCATATCCAGCGGGTCCGCAACCAGTGCGCGCTCCAGCACGTCCAGCTTCTCATCACCGAGCAATAACATCAACGCCATGCGCGCTGAGGTAACTGCTGGCCCCGTCAGGGTCAGCCGCTGAGTATTGGAACCCGCACCGGGACAGTTGGTTGCATCAATCGCCGCGATTGTTGCGCCATCTGCAGGCGACAGGGCAGCTTCCAGCCCCTTCGAGTACGGAAACCAACTGGCCGTATGACCATCCCCGCCCATGCCCAGGAGGATGACATCGACCGGATCACAGTGCGGTGCATAAGCCGTGTTGCGGTCTGCGACCGCATCTTCCGGCCGGCCTGCCCCCGTCTTCATCGGGAGAAGCCCCGCAGCACCGGCCTGTCCCGTCAGCAGGCGTGAACGGATCAGCGCCTCATTCGAGAAGTCATGATCCAGCGGCACCCAACGCTCATCGACAAGGCCGACACTGACTTGCTCCCA
>JACXUV010000097.1 GCA_014763715.1 Rhodobacterales bacterium
CCGCCCCCGCCTCCACCGCCCCCTGCGGTTCCGGCCAGCCAAACGGACGTCGTTTATGGAAGCGGCCTGCTTACCAGTGGGGCAAAATCACTACTGCTGGACGTCTATCAGTCCGGAGAGGCCTGTACGGCAGCCCGCCCGCTTGTCCTGCTAATCCATGGCGGCGGGTTCGACGCCGGCACGAAACAGTCCGGGCAATGGCCTTCGATCGGATCTGACCTGGCGGATCAGGGGTATGTAGCGATTTCGATCGATTACAGACTCGCCGGCGACAATCCGGTTCCGTCTGCCGAGTTCTACCCCGTTCGCGACGGCATCCTGAATTCGGGCGTCGGGGCGATCATTTCAAATGACCTGCAGGAACAGGCGGACATTATCGCCAGCGCCATCGAGGACGCAGTAACGGCGCTCAGATGGGTCGAGGACAATGACGATGATCTGTGTGTGGATATTTCCCGCATTTCCATCTGGGGAGAATCTGCCGGGGCCGTGATCGGGCTGCATGTCACTTACGGACTGGACGAATACTCCATTTATACGCCGCAACCGGACGTCCTGATCGACTATTGGGGACGTTTCATTTTCGATGGCCTCATGGAATCCGGCGATGCACCGCTTCTCATCCTCCATGGCGATCAGGATGATGTTGTCGACTACAGCTTCGCCCAATCCATCCAGGCAGAAGCCGCGACAAACAGTATTTCCTACAGCTTTTACACTGTTGCCGGCGGCGGCCACGGCTTTGATGCCATCCCCATTGACAGCCTGACTGTCGATGGAACGTCGCTGCGGCAGATCACCTATAATTTTATTGACGCTCACCTGAATGGCGGCACGCCGCTCTACGAGTCGAAAACCACTCCCTGAACCATCAGGGCACTTAGGGTACGACGCTTCTCTCACTGCACATGCGATCCGGTCTGGCTGGAAAGTCAGGACTATGTCAGCTTTTCGGGATAAGCTTGGCAAAAATCCCGGGTATCGGAAACGCATGCGAACGCTGATCATTGAAGACAATACAGAACTTGCCAACCTGCTGGCAGAACGTCTGGCTGCGCGAGGCATTGAAAGTGACATCGCCGGCGGCATCGTCGAGGCGGATGACCACATGGCCGTCGGCCAGTTCGACGCCATCATGCTGGACCTTGGCCTGCCGGACGGGGATGGCATCGACTGGCTGCGCAGCCTGCCCACTGACAGGCCGCCGGTTCTCATTCTGTCGGCGCGCAGCACGCTGGATGACCGCGTAACCGGATTGGACACCGGCGCGGACGATTATCTGGTCAAACCGGCCGAAGTTGAGGAAATCGCCGCACGCCTGCGCGCGCTGGTCCGCCGCCCCGGCCGGCGCGACCCAGTCGTCCTCAAGGTCGGCAATGTCACCTTCGACACGACCAGCCGGCAGGCAGAAGTCGACGGACAATTGCTCGCCATCGGACGCAAGGAAGCGGATTTCCTCGAACTGCTCCTGCGCAATGCCGGCAAGGTCGTACCGCGCGAACGCCTGGAGGGAACCCTCTACAGTGCGGCGGACCCGGTTACGCCAAACGCGCTGGAGGCCGTCGCCTCCCGCCTGCGCCGCCGGTTTGCAGAAGCAGGTGAAGACAACATCCTCCACACCGTCCGCGGCGTAGGATACTTTTTCGGGAGCAGGTCAGCCCTATGAGATCCATTGCAGGAAGATTGCTTCGTGGATTGGTTGTTTCCGGCCTGATCGGCGGCGTGGTGCTGGCCGTGATGGTGACCTATGAATATGAGCTGCTGAGCCCCAATCCGCCGCCCCTCTGGAAAACAGTACGCGAAATCATAGAACACGTCCTCACGCCATTTGGAGTCTTCCTTCTCCTTTTTGGATCCGGGGCGCTTCTGGTCGTCCGGCGCCTTGAGAATGAGTTGAAGGAAATCGCCGGTGATGTCCGGGATGCCGCGCAGGACTTGCGAAGCTACCAGACACCGCGGGATGCATTGCCCACAGAGCTCACGCCTTTCACCGATGCCGTCAACGAGTTGACCAGCCGGCTCGCCGCGCATGCCCGGCGGCAGGAGGCCTTCGCTGCAGACGCCGCGCATGAGCTGAAAACTCCTCTCGCCATTCTGGCGGTTTCTCTCGATAAGCTCCCTGCTGAAGATGCCGCGCCCCTGCGGACGCAGGTGCATGCCCTTTCGGACATGGTCGACCAGCTGCTCCTGCTCGCGCGCAGCAACGCGCCCGATCCGACCCAGCGCCGCGCGCTGATCCAGCCTGACGCCCTCGCCCGACGGGTCGTTGCCGAACTTGCGCCGACGGCCATCCAGGCAGGCAGGCAGCTGTCTGTCGAAACGGACTCCCCCAAGCCCTTCAATGGTCTTGAAGAAGCTGTCGCAGCCTCACTCCGCACACTGATATCGAACGCACTCCGCGCCGCGCCAGAAGGCACCGAAGTGATTGTCCGGGCCGGCCCCGGCTCCAGCCTGACTGTCATCGATGGCGGTAAAGGACTCGCGTCAGGTGAACTGGACAGGCTGAAAGCCCGCGGCATTCGCGCAGACCGCGCACCCGGCGGCGTCGCCGGACTTGGCCTGGCCATTGCGGACCGGATTGCCGAAGCGCATGGCGGCGAACTTATCACCTGCCTGCCCGATTTTGCTGGCCTCTCCCTGCGCTTTCCTGAAGCCCGCCCGTCCTGACATCTGTTTCATCGCATGTCACACATGCGAAAACGCACGCAGCTGTCAGGCTTGTGTCAGTCAACATTGCGAAAACCGCGTCACGGATAGAAACCACGACACGGTGAGAAGACGATGGTGAACTGGGTACTGCGCGCGGCGCTGGCGATGACATCTGTGGCAATATTCGGTGAACCTGCTCTTTCCCAGGCAGTGGATGTTTCACCGGCAAGCCGCAAGGCACTTGGCATTTCAACGGCACCGGTTAGCCAGGAAGGCGCCATCGATGGAACGGGTGCTTTCGGCACCGTGATTGCCCCACCTGGCAATTCCCATCCCGTCACAAGCCCCTTCGACGCGGTGCTGCTTGAACCGCTCGTGATCCCCGGCATGCAGGTGAAAGCCGGGGAGCCGGTCGCGCTTCTCTATAGCCCTGATTACGAAACGGCGCAGGCGGAGCTGGATTCCCAGCGCATAATGGCCGAACATATGGATCACCTCCATGAGCGCGTGATGGAACTCCGCGAAATGGGCTTGCGGTCCGCTCAGGAGGCAGACGAAGCCGAACACGACGCAAGGACCGCTCACCTGAACCTGGCGGCGACACAACGGCGCCTCAGCGCAGTCCGATCCGCCAAGGGCGCAGGCCGCTTTGAGCTGGTGGCCTCGGACTCCGGAACCATTTCAGACATTTCTGTCGAAGCGGGCGAGCCCGTCGCAATGTCGGATCCTTTCCTCTACATCTTCGACGGAAAGCGTTACTGGCTGGACGTCGCCCTGCCTGAGCGGGTCGCGAAAACATTTACGATCGGCTCCCCGGTTTCCCTGGCTGGTGTACCGGAAAAAGGCGTTGTGGTTGCCATAGATCCGACCGTTGATGCCCGCCTGCAATCAATCCGGCTAAAGATCGAACTCCCTACATCTTATAGCTGGCGCCTCGGTGAACTCGTCGACCTGTCCTTTGAGACACAGGGTGCA
>JACXUV010000042.1 GCA_014763715.1 Rhodobacterales bacterium
CTCTGAACATCACGGCAAGTGCGTCACGCGCATGACGTTCCCGAGGGAACGTTCAGAGATGGGCGCCCAGATGGCTTGCAGCCATCGGGCGTGACGCGTTTGGGGCGTGTCAGGCGTGACTGGCGCGTGACCACACACGGCTACGCCATGACCATGCATGACCAGTCATGACTATACCGGACTATAACCGACCAAAGTGGACCATCGTCGCCAGTGGAAACATTCAAGGCATCCTCGCCCCAATTGACCTCCAAAGCGCCTTAATGTGAGCAAGCGCTCGCCGAAGTCACGCCCTTTCATTGCAAGACCACTGAAGGGAGGCTATTTCCATGACGCGAACAATGTTTCACTCCACAGCTGACCGGCCCCATTCAGGGCTGAAACTGGCGGACAAGGACCGGACTATGACAACTCTCGCGCTTGTGGACGATGACGAGAACATCGTCGCCTCTCTCAAGATGTTCTTTGAAGCGGAAGGCTACAATGTCCGCACCTATCATGACGGCGAATCTGCCCTGCCCGCGCTGACCGAGAACCCGCCGGACATCGCCATCCTCGACGTGAAGATGCCGAAGATGGACGGGATGGAACTGCTGCGGCGCCTGCGCCAGACCAGCGAGCTGCCGGTGATCTTCCTGACGTCGAAGGACGAGGAGATCGACGAGGTGATCGGTTTCAACATCGGCGCCGACGATTTCGTGCGCAAACCCTGCTCCAACCGCCTGCTGGCAGAGCGGGTGAAGGCCGTGCTGCGCCGTGCCCGCGGCGGTCAGGCCGGCCCGGAGGAAGGCGATCACAAGCCGATCGTTCGCGGCAAGCTGACACTGGACCCGAACCGCCATGCCTGTACCTGGGATGGCCATCCGGTGCGCCTGACGGTCACCGAGTTCCTGATCCTCCAGGCCCTCGCCGCCCGGCCGGGTTACGTGAAGAGCCGCGACCAGCTGATGGATGCGGCCTATGACGACCAGATCTATGTCGACGACCGCACCATCGACAGCCACATCAAGCGGCTTCGCAAGAAGTTCCGCGAAGTGTCTGACGAGTTCGATGCGATCGAGACGCTCTATGGCGTCGGATACCGCTACACTGAATAGCGGATGGTCTCAGCCCAGCAGGCCCAGGCGCCAGCCCCAATAAGGCAGCGCCAGGGTCAGCAGGGCGAAACCGGCACCGATCAGGAAGATCAGCGGGGAATAGAACCGCCGGTTCAGCGACAGGAATGGCTGTTCCGGCAAGGCCCGCTCAAAGGCTGGCAGCACGCCCAGCACGCCCCGCCCCATGAAGATCAGCGCCGCCCCGGCCCCGGCGGCCGCGACCAGCCATTTCGATATGGGCATCGGCACCAGACGCCCCAGCACCAGCGCCAGGAAGGCGAAGCCGAACAGGCTGAACGCCACGAACAGGCAGGCGGTCATCGAAGGCATTTTCGTGATGCCCCGCTTGCCCACCACCATGCGGGCCAGTTGCTGCTCATTGGCGGCCGGAAAGGTCACGCCGAAGCCCCAAAGGGCATGCAACAGCCCCACAATCGTCAGGATAGCGGCCAGAAGTGCGGAAATAAGGGATGTGAGCATGAGCTCCTCAAGGATCGCGCGGCCTGCGGCCCGCCAGCACATTCCTGCCGGACGGGCTTGCCGCAATGGGCTTCATTCAATAGCCAGTCATTAGATTAGCACAAGCAACGGGATATCCTATGGCCGACCCTGAAAACACGATCCTCCTCGAAACCTCCAAAGGCAACGTGACCATCGAGCTGCGCCCGGACCTGGCCCCCGGCCATGTCGAGCGGATCAAGGAACTGGCCCGCGAGGGCTTTTATGACGGCATCGTCTTCCACCGCGTTATTCCGGGCTTCATGGCCCAGGTCGGGTGCCCGAAAGGCACCGGCACCGGCGGTTCCGACAAGCCGGACCTGCAGGCCGAGTTCAACAGCGAGCCGCATGTGCGCGGCATCTGCTCCATGGCCCGCACCAACTACCCGCACTCGGCCAACAGCCAGTTCTTCATCTGCTTCGACGATGCCCGCTTCCTCGACGGGCAATACACCGTCTGGGGCAAGGTGACCGAAGGCATGGACGTTGTGGACCAGCTGGCCAAGGGCGAGCCGCCGCGCAATCCGGACAAGATCATCTCCATGCGCGTCGCTGCCGACGCTTAAGCCAAGGCTGACGGAAGGATCCGCATGGCCGGAAGAAAGAAGGCACGCTCACTCCCGCGCACTGGCTTGCGCGGCTCAGTGGTGTTCGGCTCGCGCATTGCGCGGCTGATCTTCGCGTCGAACCTTGCCGGCCTTGCGATCCTCATCGTCGGGGCGATGGTCCTGAACGAGATGCGGGCCGGCTTTGTCGTCTCGAAGAAGCAGGACCTTGTCGCCCAGGCGCAGATCTTCACCAGCCTGCTGGGCGACGATGCCACCACGCCCCAGCCTGCGCTGGACGTGGACGCCGCCCGGCAGACCATTGTGCGCCTGAACCTGCCCGAGCGGGTGCGTGCGCGCATCTACCTGCCCGATGGCGACATGGTGGGCGACAGCTTCTACCTGTCCGAACGGGTGGACGTGGATGCCCTGCCGCCGCTGCGGGAACCGGGACGCGTCGCCCTGTGGGGCCGGAACCTGTCCGAATGGGCGGGCCATGTGTTTGGCCCGATCATGCCGCGCCGTTCCTCCGACGCGGTGCGCACACAGACTTTCGAGCAGGAATTCGAGATCGCCGTCGAAGGCGGCGAAGCGGCCAGCCAGCGCTTCAACGATCGCGGCCAGCGCATCATTTCCGTCTCCATGCCCATCCAGCGCGTCTCCGCCGTGGTGGGCGTGCTGACGCTGGAATCCTCCGACATCGACGAGATCATCCGCGCTGAGCGCGTGGCGCTGCTGCCCTTTATCGGCGTGGCCGTCCTGATGGCTTTCATCACCTCCGTCCTGCTGACGCTGGGCATTGCCCGCCCGCTGCGCCGCCTGGCCGTGGCGGCAGACCGTATCCGCGCCGGCGCGTCGGAACGGATCAACGTGCCCGCACTCTCCGCCCGCAAGGACGAGATCGGCGACCTTGCCGTCTCCATGCAGGGCATGACCGAAGCGCTGATCGAGCGCATCCAGGCCAATGAACAATTCGCCGCCGATGTGGCGCACGAGCTGAAAAACCCGCTCACCTCCATCCGCTCCGCCATCGAGACGCTGGACAGCGTGAAGGAGAACCCGGAGCTGACCGAGCGGCTGCGCCAGGTGATCGCGCTGGACGTCAAACGCCTCGACCGCCTGATCACCGACATCTCAAACGCTTCGCGCCTCGAAGCGGAAATGACGCGCGTGCCGAACGAGCAGATCGACATTGCCCGCTTCGTGAAGGACGTGGTGGGCACCTATGAGTCGCTGGCGCTGGATGAAGGCGCGGTGACGGTGTCGTTCCATGATGCGACCATGGGCGGGCGGCTGCTGGTACAGGGCCGTGAGGGGCCGCTTGGCCAGGTGATCCGGAACCTGATCGACAATGCCCGCTCCTTCTCCCCGCCCGGCTCGGTGGTGGAAGTGACGCTGGACCAGACCAATGACGGCCCGCAGACCATTGCCCGCATCAAGGTGGAAGATTGCGGCCCCGGCGTGCCGCCCGACAAGGTGGACACGATCTTCAACCGTTTCTATACGGACCGCCCGAAAGGCACGGCCTTCGGCAACAATTCCGGCCTTGGCCTGTCCATCGTGAAGCAGATCGTGACCACCCATCGCGGCAAGGTGTGGGCCGAAAACCGCGACGGCGGCGGGGCACGGTTCTGCGTGGATTTGCCGGCGGTTTGAGGCGCAGAGCCCGCGCCCGTGCTTCGACTTCGCTCAGCATGAGCGCTCACAAAGTGCGGACTCATCCTGAGCGAAGTCGAAGGATGAACATCACGAAATTATTCCCCACTGTGTCATCCCGGAAGACCCGAAGGGTCTATCCGGGACCCAGCACCATATCGAGAATCCGGACTGGGCCCCGGATATTTGCTGCGCAAATTCCGGGGTGACACCAGGCAGGAGGCTACGCCCTTAGCCGCGGTTCTGCCGGTTCTCGATCAGGTCGTTGACGACTTCCGGTTCTGCCAGCGTGGACGTGTCGCCGAGATTGCCGAATTCGTTCTCGGCGATCTTGCGCAGGATGCGGCGCATGATCTTGCCCGAACGGGTCTTCGGCAGGCCCGGTGCGAACTGGATGAAGTCCGGCGTCGCAATCGGGCCGATCTCTGCGCGAACGTGCTGGACCAGGCTCTTGCGCAGGTTCTCGTCCGCAACAACGCCCTGAACCGTCGTGACATAGGCATAGATGCCCTGCCCCTTCAGGTCGTGCGGGCAGCCGACAACGGCGGCCTCTGCCACGGCATCGTGGCTGACAAGGGCGCTTTCGACTTCCGCCGTGCCCATACGGTGGCCGGAGACGTTGATCACATCGTCCACACGGCCGGTGATCCAGTAGAAACCGTCTTCATCGCGGCGGCAGCCGTCGCCGGTGAAATAATTGCCCGGATAGGCCGTGAAATAGGTGTCGATGAAGCGCTGGTGATCGCCATAGACGGTGCGCATCTGGCCCGGCCAGCTGTCGGTGATCAGGAGGTTGCCCTCCGTCGCGCCGGGCAGAACGGTGCCATCTGCATCCACAAGAACCGGCTTCACCCCGAAGAAGGGATGGCTGGCCGCGCCGGGCTTCAGGTCCGTCGTGCCGGGCAGCGGCACCATCATGGTGGCGCCGGTTTCCGTCTGCCACCAGGTGTCGACAATCGGGCAGCGCGCCTCACCCACAACATGGAAATACCATTCCCAGGCTTCCGGGTTGATCGGTTCGCCCACCGTGCCGAGCAGGCGGATGGATTTGCGCGAGGTCGCATTCACAGGGCCTTCGCCTTCGCGCATCAGCGAACGGATGGCCGTGGGTGCGGTGTAGAAGATGGTCACGCCATGCTTGTCGCATTCCTGCCAGAAGCGGCTGGCGTCCGGATAGGTCGGGATGCCTTCAAACATGACCGTGGTGGTGCCGTTGGCCAAAGGTCCGTACACGATGTAGGAGTGGCCGGTGACCCAGCCCACATCCGCCGAGCACCAGTAGACATCGTCTTCCTTCAGGTCGAACACATATTCATGCGTCATCGAGGCCCAGACGAGATAGCCGCCGGTCGTGTGCAGCACGCCCTTCGGCTTGCCCGTGGAGCCGGACGTGTAGAGGATGAACAGCGGGTCTTCGGCATTCATCGGCTCCGGCGGGCAATCGGACGAGACATCTTCAGCCGCTTCGTGCAGCCAGTGGTCGCGGCCTTCCACCATGGCGATGTCGGCGCCGGTGCGCTTGACCACCACCATCGTCTTCAGCATGCCGTTCGACAGGTCCGCCGCCTTGTCGGCATTGACCTTCAGCGGCACCTTGCGGCCACCGCGCAGGCCTTCGTCCGCCGTGATCAGGACGGTGGACTCGCAGTCGGTGATGCGGCCGGCCAGCGCCTCGGGGCTGAAGCCGCCGAAGACGACCGAGTGGACCGCGCCGATCCGGGCACAGGCCAGCATCGCATAGGCCGCTTCCAGGATCATCGGCATGTAGATGGTGACACGGTCCCCCTTCTTCACGCCTAGTTTCTTCAGGACATTGGCAAAGCGGCAGACGGCAGCGTGCAGCTCCTTGTAGCTGACCTTGTGGCTTTCGTTCGGATCGTCACCGATCCAGATGAAGGCTGTCTTGTCGCCGCGCGTCGCCAGGTGGCGGTCGATACAGTTCGCGGTGACGTTCAGCACGCCGTCGGCATACCAGCGGATGTGGAGGTCTCCGGTTTCCCAGGAGACGTCCTTCACCGTTGTATAGGGCTTGATCCAGTCCAGCCGCTTGCCGTGTTCACCCCAGAAGGCCTCCGGATCCGCAATCGAAGCATCGTACATCTCCCGGTACTTTTCCGGCGTAAGATTGGCCTTTGCGGCAAACTCTTCCGGAACGGGGTAAACTTTTGCCTGTTCGCTCATTGTCGTTTCCTCATAGGGCATGAATTTTTATCCTGACGTCAGAATGCATATTTGGTGGAGAAGGTGAAGCGGCTGATCGACCCGTCCGCACCCGATTCCACCTCGCGAATGCCGTGAAGCAGCTCCAGACCGACTGTCACTTTCGGGGCCACATCCCACAAAATCGCACCATAAGCGGACTGAACGGACTTGGTCGTGGAATCCGCCGGGAGGTAGTCAGGATTGTCAACAAACAGGCCGGAATAGCCGACATTGAAACGCGCCGTTTCGCCAAACGGATGGCGCCATGCGATGAGACCGCCATAGCTCGGGATGGCCTCAAGCTTGCCGTTCGGATCGAGCGCCGTGGAGCGGCTGGCCGCGAGGCCGACATAGCGGCCGATACCTTCGCCGCCGACGAGGTTGAAGCGGATATCGTCCTTCGCACCGGCCTTCACCTTGCCGGATACGCTGAGGCCGTAGCCGAAGGTTTCATCTTCCGAGGCGCCGAAATCGGCCCTCAGCTGGCGGGCGATACCGGCCAGCGACACATTGCCGAAATCGCCGCTCCAGTTATAGCGCGCCACGACGTCCGGGATGATGTTCTCGTCCCGCGATCCGGCGTTGAGCGTGGTCGTGTTCGGGTTTTCCAGGGCGAACATCCAGTTGCCCTTGGTGTAGCGAATCTGGGGCTGACGGATGAAGATCATGCCGTCAGAGAGGATCAGGAAGCTCGCGCTCTCCGGAATGGCGGACGTGTTCTGGAATGTCGACCATTCCTGGCCTGCCAGCCAGTTGCCATACTTCACATAGGCCCGGCGAAGGCGTGGCGAATAGGAGTTGGAGACCAGCTCATTGCCCTGGGCGGAGCCGAGGAAATCAAGCTCGATATAGCCTTCCACCGTCCCCTCGCCCGCCGGCTTGGATGCGGAGAAGAAGAAGCGGGAGGATTCGGCGGTGAAGTCGGTGAAATCCGTCCCCTCCCCGCCGATCGGTGTGGCTGACGGAATGTAGAAATCGCGGGCGATCGAGGTGGACGCGATGCTCCCGTCGCTGAGCGAGGTTGCGTGCACGTCGAGGTCGACGATGCCGCCGAATTTCAGGGTCGTGTCGCCGACCAGAAATCCGTCCGTCTTCGGTGCAGCTGCTGCAGCGGGCGCCTCGCTCGCCGCCGTCTCGATCCGGACGATGTCCGCATCCGTGTCGGCTTTTTCCGCGGCCAGTTCAGCCTTCAGTTCGGCGACCATCGCCTCCAGCGCGGCGATACGATCTTCGACGCTTTGCTCCGCATTGGCGGCAAAGGCCATCACCGCCACTGAAGCTGTGAGCAATAAACCCCTGATAGTACGTGACATCAGTTTCCTCCCATGTCTTATTATTTGACGGGAGTATCCTGCCGGAGGGGAAACGCCGCTATTGGCCATTGGTGCTACGACAAAAGTCTAATGCTGCTCGACATCCTTCCCGACCGGTATATGTTCCCCAGACAAGGTGCAGACTGCGGATCAGGCAATTCGCAGCGCCGGGGAGGCTGACAGCATGGGTCTGGTCCCGACCGTCCTGATTGTGGACGATCATCCATTGTTCCGTGACGCTCTCGAGGCGGCACTGGGCACGGCGTTTCCCGATGGCGCCACAGCGCATCACGCCAGCAGCCTGGGTGAGGCGCTGAGCAAGCTGAAAGAGCTTTCCTGCGACCTGATCCTGCTGGATCTCACCCTCGGCGACACACAGGAATTCGACGGCCTGACGCGGCTTCTGGCGGCGCGGCCGGGCTGTCCGGTAGTGGTCGTTTCGGCGACGGAATCCCCGCAGGCATTCGGCACGGCGAAGGCCCTCGGCGCGGCGGGCTACCTGCCCAAGAGCATGTCGATGGAAGACCTCTCCGCTGCGCTTGCCACCACTCTGGATGGCGGCCAGTGGTTCCCGCCGAGCGATGCCGCTGCCGATACCGGCCGGGAAGAATTGCTCGCCCGTGTGGCTGACCTCACGCCTGCGCAGCGCAAGGTGCTGGCCGGGCTGAACGACGGGCTGCTGAACAAGCAGATCGCCTATGAGATGGATATCTCCGTTGCCACGGTGAAGGCGCACATGACGGCGATCTTCCGCAAGCTCGGCGCCAACAACCGCACACAGGCGCTGCTGATCTACAAGGAAGCCACGTCGATCTGACCCTGCTGCCCCTCCTGCCGGTCAGGCGATCACGCTTTGCGGCAGGTCTTCCAGGAAGCGGCGGATGTCATCCGGGGCGGCTGGCTTGCGCAGCATGGAAATGCCGTCGATCTCCGCCTGCGCGCGAACCTCGTCGTTCGCCGCAGCGGTCAGCAACAGCACATTGCCCGGCGAGGGCAGCTTCTGCCGGCTCATGGCGATCAGGTCGAAGCCATCGACGGCGTCCTGCAGGTTGAGGTCTGCGATCAGGGCGTCAAAGCCTTCAGCCTCCAGCAGGGCCTGCGCCCCAGCCACGGAGCGGGCCCCGCGCACTTTACAGCCCCAGCCCGTCAGCAGAGCCGTCATCCCGTCCACAATCGCCGCTTCATCGTCGACGACCAGAACGCTCAGATTGGCCAGGCTGACCGGGCGGCGTTGCGTGGTTTTCGCCGCCGTCCGCTTGCGCTTGCCGGAAGTGGCCGCCAGCGGCACCGTGACAGAGAAGACGCTGCCCCGTCCAGGCACGGACCGGATGTCGATCCGGACGCCCATCAGATCCGCGAGGCGCTTGGAGACCGGCAGGCCAAGCCCCGCGCCCCGGATGCCGGTATTGTCGGTGTCCTCGAAACGGCGGAATTCCTCGAAAATCAGCGGCAGGCTCTCCGCCGGAATACCGGGGCCGGTATCCCACACTTCGATGCGCGCCATGTTCCCGCGCCGCCGCGCGCCGACCAGCACCGCCCCTTCGCGCGTATAGCGCCGGGCATTGGAAATGAAGTTCCGCAGGATACTTTTCAGGAAGTCGGGGTCCGCCTCGACGACAAGGCTGCTGGGCGCGATGCGCATGCCGATCCCGGCCTGTTCGGCCATAGGCATCGCTTCTTCCACAAGGTCTTCCAGCAAGGGCCCGACCGGGAACTGGGCCAGCTTGGGCGCGATGCTGCCATGGTCCAGCCGGGAAATGTCCAGCAGGCCCCGGATCAGCTCGTCCGCAGACTGAATGGCCTTGTCAGCGCGGGAAACCAGCCCCTGCCCTTTCTCGTCTGCGCGGATGGAGCCGAGGAACAGGCGGGCCGCATTCAGCGGCTGCAGCAGGTCATGGCTGGCGGCTGCCAGGAAGCGCGTCTTGGAGGCGTTGGCCCCTTCCGCATCGCGGCGGGCAAGGTCCAGGTCCTGCGCCATTTCCTCCAGATCCTGCGTCCGCTCGCGCACCCGCGTTTCCAGCGTCTCGTTCGCCTCGATCAGCGCCCGCTCGCGCAGCTTGTCCTCGGTAATGTCGGTAAAGGTGGTGACATAGCCGCCGCCCGGTGTCGGGTTCCCGACAATGCGCAGGAAGCGGCCATCGGGATTACGGCGCTCATAGGTGTGCTGGCGCCCGGCTTTCATATGGGCCACGCGGCGGCGGGCCTCCTCGGCCGGGTCACCGTCGATCCAGCCGGACTTGAGATTGTACTCGATCAGCTTCGCCACAGGCGTACCGACAGAGATCAGCTCATTCGGATAGCGGAACAGGTCCAGATAAGCCGTATTCCAGGCGACAAGGCGCTGGTCTGAATCCACGACCGAGATGCCTTGCGAGATATTCTCCAGCATGGATTGCAGCATGTGCCTGTCAAAGCGTTCGGCCTGCGTCTTGTGGTCCAGCATGGACAGGACATCGCGCAGGGCCACCTTGTTGCCCCCGATGGCAGAGGCCAGCACCACACGGGCAGACGAGGCGCCCAGTGCCGAGGCCAGCAACCGCTCCGTCCGCTGAACAAGGCGCCAGTCCGCCGGGCCATCCCCGGTCGCCGTCACGCCGGAAACACGGTGCAGGTCGGCAAAGGCGTGGTCTACCGCCTCCGGGTTCAGGAAGCGTGAGGCCAGCGTTTTCAGCCCGTTCGGTGTTACGGTTGCCACAGGATCTGTCGCGCCTGCCTCGGCATGGCCCAGCCGTTCCGGCTCTCCCACGAAGACAGATGATTGCACCTTGTCGCGCAGGCGCTCACGCGAGCGCAGGGACAGGGTGATATAGGCCGCAATGTTTGCCCCGAGGCTCCACACCACGCCGTGGATCAGGCTGTCATCGAAGCGCACGCCAAGCAGGGCGTGCGGATCCAGCCAGCCTGGCACGCTGGCCGCCATACGCTCATGCTGCAGGATCGCCGGCAGGAACAATGTGTAGGCCCAGAGGCCCATGCCGATGGCCAGCCCCCACAAGACGCCCGTACGCCGCCCGCTGCGCCAGTAGACCGCGCCGATCAGGGCCGGGGCGAATTGCGCCGCAGCAGCAAAGGACAAGAGGCCGATCTGTGCCAGCGCCTCGCCCGTGCCGGCCAGGCGGTAATAGCCATAGGCGCAGAGCACGATGACGATGATCACGCCCCGGCGGATCGTCGTCAGGCGCGCACCGGAGTTACCGCCAAGGCTGGAGAAGCGCCCGGTCTGCATCACCGCAGGCACGATCAGGTCGTTCGTGACCATGGTGGACAGGGCGACGCTGGCCACGATCACCATGCCCGTTGCAGCGGAGAAACCGCCGAGGAAAACGAACAGCGCCAACAGGCCGTTGCCATGCGCGAGCGGCAGGTCCAGCACGAACAGGTCTGGCGGAACCCCCGTGTCCAGCGTCGACAGACCCGCAATTGCAATCGGGATCACCACAGCGCTCGTCAGCGCCAGGTAGGCGACGAAAACGACCCGGGCGGTCTGCACCTCGGCCCGGTTGCGGCGCTCGATGATGGCAACGTGGAACTGGCGCGGCAGGCAGATGATCGCACACATCGAGAGGATCGTGGTGGTGATCATCCGCTGTGACAGGCCGCCTGTGGTGAACGGGACGGTCGCCTCTGGCGGGATATCGACCGCTGGCGATGTTATCAGCGAAAGCGAGAGAACCGCCACCGCGACCAGCGCGACCAGCTTGATCACCGCTTCCAGCGCCAGAACCTGCATCAGGCCCGCATTGCGGCGCGTGGCATCTGACTGGCGCGCTCCGAACAGGATGGCGAACACGCCCATGGCGAGCGCCGTGAACAGCACGGTCTGGCTGGCCGGGCGGGCGCCGGCATTCTCGGCGCCATAGGCCAGCGCCTGGAAGCTCATCCCCACCGATTTCAGCTGCAGCGCGATGTAAGGCAGGCTGCCCGCCACGGCTGCCAGCGCAGCAAGGGCCCCGACGCCCCGGCTCTTGCCGTACCGGGCGGACAGGAAGTCGGACAGCGAGGAAATGCTCTCCCGCCGGGCAACATCACCGATGCGGCGGATCAGGTCCGGCAGGAACAGGAACACCAGCGCCGGGCCGAGATAGATGGCGATATAGTCCCACCCGCTTGTGGCGAAGGTGCCGACCGCGCCGAAGAAGGTCCACGAAGTGCAATAGACGGCCAGCGCCAGGGCATAGGTGTACGGGCTGTGCGTGACCGACGGGGCCCGCGCGCGCCGGTCCCCCCGCCAGGCAATGGCGAACAGGCCGAACACATACAGCCCCGTTGCCCCAACAATCAGCCAGACCGGCATGGACATATCTCCTCAGACGCGGAGTTTCACCCGCCAGAGGCCCCTCTGGCAAGTTCGACTAGGGTCTGTGCTCAAACGCCAAAAAGGGCGGCCCGCTGCCCCGGACCGCCCAGTTTGGAAGGGAGAGTGGTTGCCGCCTTCTATTCGGGCAGCATTTCCGCATCGGCGATGCCGTGTGCGGTACGGGTTCCAGGCACGCGGATGTCTTCCACGAGATCCTGGATGTCCTGCGGCGGCGGTGCGGTCACCAGGGCGACAACGACACCCACGGCCAGCGACAGGAACATGAACACGAACCCGATCCCCTCCGGAGAGACGCCCAGCCACCAGTGCGATGCATCCGTATCCACGAACTTGAAGTGGTAGATGTACCAGAAGGTGGTGACGAGGCCGGTGAGCATGGAGGCGATGGCGCCTTCACGGTTCATCCGCTTCCAGAAGATACCCAGCACGATCACCGGGAAGAGCGAGGCTGCAGCCAGGCCGAAGGCGAAGGCAACCACCTGCGCCACGAAGCCGAGCTTCGCCGTGTTCATCCCCATGATCCCGGCCAGGATCACAGCCCCTGCCGCCGCGCCGCGCGCTGTCAGCAGTTCCTGCTTGTCGGTCATGCCCTTGAAGAAGGTCCGCCGGCAAAGGTCGTGGCTGACGGAGGACGAGATCACCATCAGGAGACCCGCTGCCGTCGACAGGGCCGCAGCCAGGCCGCCCGCCACGACAAGTCCGATCACCCAGCCCGGCAGACCGGCAATGGACGGGTTGGCCGTCACGATGATGTCGCGGTCGAGCTTGGTGACCTCATTGTCCGGACCGGCACGGTACTGGACGACGCCGTCTCCATTCTTGTCGGTGACTTCGAGCAGGCCGATCTTTTCCCAGCTCTTGAACCAGGCCGGGATCGGCTTGCCGCCCTCGGCAACGATGGCCGCTGCTTCGGCGTCATAGTCTGCATCGCTGGCGATATAGGTCGACTCATTCACCGTATCGATGAAGTTGAGGCGTGCAAGCGAAGCAACTGCCGGAGCCGTCGTGTAGAGCAGTGCGATGAACACCAACGCCCAGCCGGCCGACACGCGGGCTGCCCCGGCGCTCGACACGGTGAAGAAGCGGATGATCACGTGCGGCAGGCCAGCCGTTCCGAACATCAGCGCACCCGTGATGGCGAAGACGTCGAACATCGACTTGTCGGTCTGCGTGTACTCCATGAAGCCGAGATCCGTCACGACGGTGTTCAGCTTCTGCAGCATGGAGATGTCTTCGCCCTTCACATTGGAGATGAAGCCCAGCTGCGGGATCGGATTGCCCGTGACGATCAGCGAGATGAAGATCGCGGGAACCGTGTAGGCAAAGATCAGCACAACATATTGTGCCACCTGGGTGTAGGTGACGCCCTTCATGCCGCCGAGCACTGCATAGACGAACACGATGGCCATGCCGACCATGATGCCGGTGTTGAAGTCAACGCCGAGGAAGCCCGAGAAGGCCACGCCCACGCCCTTCATCTGGCCGGCAATATAGGTGAACGACACGAACAGGGCACAGATCACCGCGATCAGGCGGGCAGTCGTCGAGTAGTAACGGTCACCCACAAAGTCCGGCACGGTAAACTTGCCGAATTCGCGCAGGAACGGGGCCAGCAGCAAGGCCAGCAGAACGTAGCCGCCCGTCCAGCCCATCAGGTAGACGGAGCCGCCATAGCCCATGAAGGCGATAAGCCCCGCCATCGACAGGAACGAGGCCGCCGACATCCAGTCGGCCGCCGTGGCCATGCCGTTGACCATGGGGTGAACATCATGTCCGGCGACGTAGAAGTCGTCGGTCGATCCGGCCCGCGCCCAGATCGCGATACCGATATAGGTCCCGAATGTCAGGACGACCCAGAAATAGGTCCAGAATTCCTCGCCCATCGTCTCAGGCCTCCACGCCGTATTTCTTCTCCAGGCGGTTCATCGCCCGGCAGTAGTAGAAAATAAGCGCCACGAAGACGTAGATGGATCCGTTCTGTGCGAACCAGAATCCGAGTGGCGCGCCTCCGATCGACACCTGGTCGAGAAAGCTCCGGAACAGGATGCCTGCCCCATAGGAGACGATGAACCAGATGGCGAGCAGGCTGAGGGTCAGCTTGACGACGTCGCGCCAATAACCCTTCGCATCTATCTCGGCGAGATTGTGTGTCATTCCTTGTTTCCTCCCTTATGCCCCTTTGTGGGGCCCCTTATGGGCTTTCTGGCGTTTGCCGATGGCCATGCCGTTTCCGGCTTCTGTGGCCGTTCTTCTTTTATTGCGTGCGGCAGCCGCAGATTGCAGGCTGGCGCAATGGGGCCGTGTGAAACAGCCCCACTTTGGTCTTAGCTTCGCTTGGCGTAGCGGCGTTCTTTCCAGCCGCCATGGATCAGGGCGCCGGCAAGGCCCAGCCCGCCGATCAGGTAGGCTTCACCGAAGCCAAACCCGTCCGACAGGCTGAAACCCGAGACCAGACGCGCCGCATAGATGGCCGCCATCAGCAGGCCGAACGCGATCATCAAATGCGATTTTAGCATCTTTTTCCTCCCGTATTCTTTTCAGCAGTTTACGCGATTTCCCCTCATCACCATCCCCGACCTTGGTCGGAGAAAATGAAAGGTCTTTCCTTGCGGAAATCACGCAAAAACGGAGACGGTCGCTCCGCTGGCAGGAGGAGAGCCGGGAGGCGACAATTATTACCGGAAAGCCAGCGCCTGAGACGGGAGGTCAGGAATTTCAGGCAGGGCGATCTGACGGACCAGCCCCTTGTGGCGGTCGATCACGAAGACCTCATGCGCACCACCCGGAACGAAGCTGAACGCCTGCCCCTCGGCTTCAAGCTGGATGGTCGCGACGTGGATGAGTGCCGGCCCCATGACCGGGCGCGCCATGACATACATTTCCGGACGGTCATGGCCCATCAGGTATAGCAATCCGTCAGGCCCAAGCGCGCCGCCGGAGGCTGCATAAGGCGCCATGCGCTCTATCGCACTTGCCGGGATCAGCCAGCCACCCGTGCGGCGCCATTCCTTGTCGAATGTCACGATGCTGGAGAAGGTGCTGTCCTTGAACGGAACGCCGCCATTTCCGGAATAATGCGCGAAGCCGGCGATCCGGCCCCCGTTCCAGTCGTCAAACCATGTCAGGGAGCCTTCCTCGGTCAGGCCCAGGGAATGCGTCTCGACATGCGTCATCGATTGCGTGTCGAAGACTTCGACAGAAGACCCGTGCGGAACAAGAGAATAGTTCGAGTTGGCGCACCAGAGTTTCCCCGTACGCACGTAACAGGAATTCATGTGGCGGATGAGGCCCTTGTGAGGTGCCGCAAAGCGGGCGACCAGTACTCCGTCTTCCCGCCGGTATTTCCCGATGATCGTATTGTCGAGCGCGTAGAAATAATCGTCATCCACAGCGACGCCCTGATCGGCCTCCGCGGCTGGCCAGACATTCAAGGTCTGCGCGCTGAGTTGCGCAATTTCAGGCGCCTCATAGTCCGGCACGTCCTCCAGGTTCACAATCGGCCCCGGCGGCTGCGCTACGCTCATCGAATGCGCACAGGCGGCACAGAACAGCACAAGACTTCCGACGAAACCCCGCAAGGCCTTTTTCATGACAGACTCCCGAAAATGAAAAGACCTGCGCCAACCCGTGGAACGGGCTGGCGCAGGAAATGAGGATTAGACCGGCAATCAGAAGCCGTAGCTCACACCGAAGTAGAAGGTGCTGCCAACATATTCATGTTCCGTATTCCAATTGACGCGTCCGCCCTGGAATTCCGTCGTGGGCTCGTTGTTGAGGTTCACCCCTTCAAAGAACACTTTCAGATTGTCACGGATTGAATAGGTAACTTTTGCATCCCAGCGTCCGAACTCACCCTGGTTGAGGTTGAGTTCGGGCTCGTCCAGGTTCACGTCCGTCAGGAAGTTGTCGTTGTAGGCATAGCTGAGCGACGCATCGAAACCATAGTTCTGATAGAACAGCGACAGAGCATATGTCCGTTCCGCCTGATTGAGCAGCGGCAGGGTTTCACCATCCACCTCTGTCTCGCCATCCAGGAAGGTCGCCGTTGCCGAGATGCCGATGCCGGCGAGCGCTTCCGGAAGGAAGCGGTCGAACTGCGTCTGCGCGATCAGCTCAAGCCCTTTCAGGGTGGAGGAACCAGCGTTCACGGTTGTCGAGACATCCAGCTGGGTCAGGTCCGTCGTGTCGATGGCACCGCTCAGGCCACGCGAGGCGAGATAGGCCTCGATAGCAGATGCGGTCGTGAACTGCTGGGACAGCCCGACAAGGTCATCCGAGATATCCTTGTAGAACACAGACGCCGATAGAAGCGTCAGATCGTCAGGGTACCACTCGATGCTGGCATCATAGTTCCAGGACACCCGTGCCTTCAGGTCCGGATTGCCAATGCTCAGGGCGCCGATACCGAGTTCCTCGGAGTAGGAAGAGCGCGGCGCGATCCTATCGTAATCGGGACGCCCAAGCGCCCGGGTGATGGCCCCGCGCACCTTGACCGAGTCGGTGACATCCCAGTTCGCCAGCAAGGACGGCAGCCAGTTGATATAGTCGCCGCTATCGGAGACCTTCTCGGCCCCGCCATCGACAAACAGGTAGCCGGAGCTGTCGACATTCGTCGACTCAACCCGCACGCCGCCGATCATCTCGACCGGGCCCACCTGCTTCACACCCATGACGTAACCGGCCAGAACGGTTTCGGTAATCTCATAGTCGGAGGCGTAGCTGTTCACGAAGCCATCCGACTCGTTGAGCGTGAAATATTCAGCATTCGCCGGATCACGCAGGAACGCGTTCATCGCGTCAACATCCATCATGATGTTCGGCGCGCACCCGACTTCGAAACAGTTCGTGAAGGCGCCTCTGGTGAAGCTGGTGGACGTTCCGAGATTGAGGTCCTGCGAACCCGGGTCATAGCGGGTCAGCTCATAATCCCAGCTCCGTTCCACACGACGTGCCTTCACACCGGCCTTGAGGCGGGTGTCTTCATCACGCTGCCAGGTGACGTCGAACTTACCGGAAACCGTGTCCTCGTCCATGTGGCTGTCCTGGAAACGTGCCCGGCGGAACGGCATGAGCGACGGGTCCTGACGATCCGGCGTGCCGGCATCCGGGACGATGTTGACGATGCCATCAC
Organism: Rhodobacterales bacterium; assembly: GCA_014763715.1. Classification (GTDB taxonomy): domain Bacteria; phylum Pseudomonadota; class Alphaproteobacteria; order Caulobacterales; family Hyphomonadaceae; genus Hyphomonas. The sequence continues at coordinate 16,761 of JACXUV010000042.1, forward strand.
CGGACATCGACCAGGCATTCGGACCGAAGGTCTTACCGGAGCGCCATTCCCAGTAGGAATAATCCTCGTCGATCGAGTTCTGTCCGGCCTGCACGTCATACGCATAGGTCAGCGTATCCACGATATTCTCGCCGCCCAGATTGACCGTGAAGATTTCCTTGTCTGCGGTTTCCAGACGGATGTTCGGCGCGATCCGGTTCCCACCGGAGGTGCCGGAGGTCGCCGTGTCAAAGGAAATGTCCGTATCGAAATTCTGTTCGTAGCGGTTGCGGTGCTGGAACTCGTCCCAGGTCGCATAGAACCCGCGAACATAGTATTTCGAATTGTCGTCCGGACGCAGTTCGAGAACACCGTTGAGATTCAGACGCTCACGGCCGATGATATAGTAATTGTTCTTGACGTTTTGCGGAGCCGCTCCACCGGCGCTGGTGTCTGTGGCTTCGTAGGAAACCCAGTCATCGGCATAGTAACCGGGGGCGACATATTCACGGTCCGACCATGAAGCAGCGGCCAGCCAGCCAAGCTTGCCATCCATCAGCTTGCCTGAAAGCGTGCCATCCATGCCATAGGGGTCAGAGCCGCCATAGGCATTGGATTTCGGCTGGATGTCCTCAACGCCATAGCGGCCCGTGACGTAGCCATAGAAGTCATCAGGCTTGTCGAAGGGAGACTTCGTGTCGACGTTCACCGTGCCACCGATGCCCTGCGCGTCCATGTCCGCGGTCGGCGTCTTGATCACCTGAACAGAGCTCAGAACCCCGCCTGAAATGATATCGAGCGGCGCGCTACGGCCACCGCCTTCCGTTTCCGGAGAGCCCATGTCCGCACCGTTGATGGTGATATTGTTCAGTGAGGGATTGATCCCGCGAATCTGAACATAACGGCCTTCACCCTTTTCGACGAGCATACTGACGCCTGCAAGACGGTTGAGGCTCTCACCCACGTTCTTGTCCGGCAGCTGGCCAAGCTCGTCCACGCCCAGCGCCTCGATGGTCTGAAGCGCATCCCGTTTCTCATCGATGCCCAGTTTGCGCGACAGCTTCGACCCATCCACCACCACGGTATCAAGGACTCGTGTCTCGTTGTCCCCGGCCTCCTGGGCCGTGGCATTCAATGCGATGAGCACGCTCGCCGCAGAGGCAAGCACTAAATTCCTGTAAGTCATTATGGGACCCCGACTGATCATATTCCCGATCGGCCTTAGACGCTCCCTCATTGTCAAAATCGTCTCGGTTGCGTGAAACCTTTGCGACGCCAGATAAAAAAATGTTGCGCCCCCTCCAAAGTTGCATTTTGACGCCCGCAAAAGGTGAAGAGAGCATGTTTTCATGGCAAGGGAGGCTACCCTTCGGATTGTAACTGCTGCCTCTCCCCCCTGACTTCAGCTCGTAGACAAGCTGGGTGAGCACGCGTCCCTAGCGTCCGCCGATGCACTTGGGTGACCGATTCTGCTCCATTGACGCCTTCTCCGGCGGATGAAACTTAAGGCCCATGCATACCCGACTCTCCCAGACCTTCGCAGCGCTGCTTCTGGCAACGCCCCTTCTCAACAGCAGCGCTGCTTTTGCCGATCCGGCCGAAACCAGGACGATCTATTCGGACGTCACGCTGATCGACGGAACCGGCGCCCCGGCGCTGCCGCATCAGGACATCATCATCTCCGGCGAGCGCATCATCGACATCGTGCCCCACGCAGAAGCCGCAGCAGCCGCCGATGACGCCTCCACAACGGTGATCGACCTTGCCGGCCGCTACGTCATCCCCGGCCTGATCGACAGCCATGTGCACATGGCCACACCGCCGGAACCGGACATGGCGCGCGCCATGCTGCGCCGTAACCTTTATGGCGGTGTCACAGCCGTGCGGGACATGGCAGACGACATTCGGCTCGTCAGCGAACTCGCCCGCGAGGCGCGCTTAGCGGAGATCCCGGGGCCGGACATCTATTATGTCGCGCTCTTCGCCGGACGGCCTTTCTTCGCAGACCCGCGCGTGGCCGCCGCCAGCATGGGCTACGCCCCCGGCACGGCGCCATGGATGCAAGCCATCGACGAGAATACCGACCTGAAGGAAGCTGTCACCCTCGCCCGCGGAACGGGTGCAACCGCCCTCAAGATCTACGCCGACCTGCCGTCGGACCTGATCGACGACATCACCGCAGAAGCGCACGCCCAAGGCCTTCAGGTCTGGGCGCACAGCGCCGTGTTCCCGACCCGCCCTGCGGACGTGATCGGCGCAGGCGTCGATACGGTCAGCCACATCTGCTATCTCGCCTACCAGGTCGAGCCGGTGATGCTGGAGGCATATGAAGACCATACGCCTGTGAACGAGACGCTGCTGGAACAGCCCGAAGACCCGGTGATGGCCGGCCTCTTCAGCGAGATGGCCGAACGCGGTATGATCATTGATGCAACAGGCAGCCTGTTCGTGAAGCATGGCGCCGAGCGCGAGAGCCACCCCGAGATGAGACCGCTGCGCTGCACGGGCCCGGCAACGACCCGGCTGACCCGGCAAGCCTGGAAAGCGGGCGTTCCGATCTCCGCCGGAACGGATACGGTCGCCGGATCGGAGAGCCTGTGGCCGGACGTCCTTGATGAAATTGTCTTCCTCGCACGCGATGTTGGCATGCCGCCGCTGGAAGCCATCCACTCTGCTACAGAGATCGGGGCGCGTTCGATGGGACAGGAAGCAGAAATGGGTACGCTGGTTTCAGGCAAGCTCGCCAATTTCGTCGTACTCACAGAAGACCCGCTGGCAGACATCGAGAACATCCGCACCGTAGAGCTGACCGTGAAGCGCGGCCGTGAATACCGCCGTGAAGATTATCGTCCGGTTACGGCTGAAGAGATGGGAGAGACCGATGGCAACTGACCGCAGGAAATTTCTGGCGGCGATGGCAGCCATGTCGGCAACCGCAGCAGCAGGCGCACATGCGCAGACGATTTCCGGTAACAAGAAAAGTGTTGCCCGGAACTTGCTGGCGCAGCGTTCCGGCAAGTCAGCGAAGACTAGCGGCATGATGGTCATCAACACACTTGGCGGCCTGTCAGATCCGAACCATCCCGGCGATGGGCTGGTTCCGGAATTCTCTCCCCGCGTGATCGCGGAAGCACATGCCTCCGGCCTGACGGCGGTGAACATCACACTCGGCTATGTCGCCGGGCCGGAAGACCCGTATGAGTATTCGGTACGCGACATCGCAGCGACGGACGCACTGGTCCGCAAGCATGCAGACGACATTCTGAAGGTCTACACCGCAAGTGACATCCAGCGCGCCAGGGATGAAGGCCGTATCGGCCTGATCTATGGTTTTCAGAACGGTGCCATGATGGGGGAAGACCCGTCACGTGTGGACACGTTTGCTGCGCTGGGTGTTCGGGTATTCCAGCTGACCTACAACCCGGCAAACCAGTTGGGCGATGGGTCCATGGCGCCGGAGAACCGTGGCATCACGCCGCTCGGGCGCGAAGTGATCGCGCGCTGCAATGCCAATCGCGTCATGGTGGACCTCTCCCACAGCGGGCAGCAAACCTGTCTGGAAGCGGCCCGCGCCTCGACCCAGCCGATCTCGATCAACCATACCGGCTGCCGGGCCCTGACAGACCTGCCCCGCAACAAGACGGATGAAGAGCTTCGTCTGGTCGCGGATCAGGGCGGCTTTGTCGGCATCTACTTCATGCCCTTCCTGAACCCCACCGGACACGCCACCGCAGACGATGTGGTCGCGCACATCGAGCATGCCGTGAAGGTTTGCGGTGAGGATCATGTTGGTATCGGTACGGACAATACGGTGAGCCAGATCGACGACCTGCAGGCATACCAGGCCGTTCTGGCAAAAGAGATCGCCGACCGCCGCGCCGCAGGGATCAGCGCAGCCGGAGAGCGGCCGGACACCTACCCCTTCGTGGTCGATCTGAGAGGCCCGGACCAGTTCCGCAAGCTCGAATCCCTTCTTGCCGCCAAAGGATGGCCAGAGGGCCGGATCGAGAAGATCATGGGCCGCAACTTCCTCCGCTACGCTGAAACGATCTGGGGCGCCTAGCAGGCAGCATGACCGACCATTCCTCATCCTTCGAAATCGCCCTGCGGACGGCCATCGACACAAAGACCAAGCCGGTTGGCGCGCTTGGCCGCATCGAGACGCTGGCAGCAAGAATCGCCCGTATTCAAAAGACACTGACACCAGTGGCAGACACCTGCCGTCTCACGATCTTTGCCGCAGACCATGGGATCGCCGGGACGGGCGTCTCCCACTACCCGCAGGATGTCACACGCCAGATGGTGCTGAACTTCCTGTCCGGCGGCGCAGCGGCGAACGTCTTTGCACGCTCAGTCGGTGCAGACCTTCAGATCGTCGATTGCGGCATGATGGGGGAGCCGGTGCCCGATCCGGCGCTCGTCTCGCGGCGGATCGCGCCCGGCACAGAAAATGCGCTGGAAGGCCCCGCGATGACGGCGGAGCAGCTGGAAATCGCTCTTTCCGAAGGCGCGGCACTGGAGGCCACAGGGACGCATCAGATCGCCTGTTTTGGCGAAATGGGCATTGGCAACACATCGTCCGCCAGCCTGGTCGGGGCGAAGCTGCTTGGCTTGCCTGTCGAGCCCCTTGTCGGCCGGGGCACCGGGCTGGACGATGAAGGCGTCACCCGCAAGGCGGCCCTGCTCCGCCAGGCTTCAGACCGGACGGCAGACCGGCTGGATGTGAAGACAGCCCTTTCCGAATATGGCGGCTTCGAAATCGCGATGATGGCGGGCGCGATGTGCGGTGCCGCTGAAACCGGCAGGATCGTCATTGTCGACGGCTATATTGCCAGCGTTGCCGCCCTGTGCGCGCAGGAACTGGCACCGGCGGCGGCCGATCATTTCGTGTTCGCGCACCGCTCTGCCGAGGCCGGGCACAATCGCATTCTGGACGCCCTGAGTGCAGAGCCCCTGCTGGAGTTGGACATGCGTCTTGGCGAGGGCACGGGTGCACTTCTGGCTGTGCCGCTTGTCCGCGCGGCGGCGGCCATGTTGCGCGAGATGGCGAGCTTCGAGAGCGCTGGTGTGAGTGGCCCCGCATGAGGGATGAAATCGCCAAGCTGCTGCTGGCCATCCAGTTCCTGACGCGCCTGCCTGTGCCAGCCGTCTTCACCTATACCGAAGCGCGCATGGCCGGTTCCACAGCCTATTATCCCCTCGTCGGCGTCATGGTCGGCTGTATCAGCGCAGGCATCTATTGGCTCGCCCTTCTTGTGCTGCCTCAATCTGTCAGCGTCATCCTCGCCATTGCTGCCGGGCTGCTGGCGACCGGTGCATTTCATGAGGACGGACTGGCCGACACATTCGATGGCATCGGCGGCGGCCTGACGCCGGAAGCCTCTCTTGAAATCATGAAAGACAGCCGGCTTGGCACATATGGCGCCGCCGTGCTTGGCCTGGCTCTGGCAACGAAGGCCGCAGCCCTCATCGCGCTGCCCGCCTATGTGCTTTTGATCACACTTCCCGCAGCACACGGACTGTCTCGCCTGTCGAGCGTCCTGACGATTGCGACGAGCCGGTATGTGCGTGGAAAAGGCAAGAGCAAGCCGGTTGCCACGGGCGCCTCCCCTGCGAACCTTGCCATTGCCTGCGTTACGGGTGCCGCAATCATGATGGTC
>JACXUV010000043.1 GCA_014763715.1 Rhodobacterales bacterium
AACGGGACCTCTCTCGTTCCATCCATATGGGAAAATGCCTGCCCGTTTCCATACCGCTCACGCGTTCGTGAGAGGTGAAATTCCGGTAATTTTCAAAGCGTGGAGAAGGCCGTGCAAAGGGAGGTGCCCGCCATGCTGTTTGTTGGAGGTCAGGGGTAGGGCAAACAGGATGGCGGGCAGTTCGCTGCGTCATTTTCAGGGGGAGGAAACAACAGCGAACGGGACCGGTCAGAGCGAACTTACATGGGTAGAACGCAGGCCCTGCTCAATCCCGTCGCGGAAAAGTGACGGATGGCGGAAGTTTAATAAAAGGAAGACTGCACGGCTGTTATTTGCTCACGAAGACCATCGTACGGCGGGGCACGTCCTTCAGGAAGGTTGCGAGGTCTGCTTTCGAGAAGACGATGCAGCCGTTCGAACGGCCGAGCTTGCCCCATTTCTGCAGGAAGGTCGGTTCTGCATAGTCCGCGGCATGGATGACAATGGCCCGGTCGCGGGCATTGGCATTGGTCGGGTCGAGGCCGTCAAGGCGGAGCGACTTGCCATGCTTGCCGACATAGGGCTCGGCCACGAGATAGGCGCCCTCCGGGCTGGCCGAGGAACCGGGGATGTCGGAGAATTTGTCCAGGAAGCCGTCATGGTCCGGGTCTGAGCCAGACCCATGCGCGGCGCGGAACGCGGCTTCCACAAGGCCGGTTTCGAGATTGAGCAGATAGGCGCGCGGCTCGTCGGAGCGGCGGGCATAATCCACAATCACGAGAAATTCCGGATCGGCGGTATCCTTGTGGGCTTTCAGGGAGTTCAGCGCCCGACCCAGCAGGTCTGGCCGGATCAGGCCCTGTGGATCGACCGGAACCGCGCTGGCTGTTTGAGTCGCAACACAAATGGCTGCGATGCATGCCGCGAACTGAATCAGGAAGCGTTTCATGGGGCCTCACTCCGCCTGACAGATGCAACAAGGAGAGAGGGCTGTTCCGTAAGGGAAGCCGCCTTTCCCTGATGTCGTATTTTGGCAGCTTCGCGCCAAAGCATGAAGGTGACAAGGCCCGCCAGACATACACTGGCGATGCAAATGACAGTGAGGGCAGTGATCAGGGTTTTTATCTGCAGCATGTCGCCTGGCCTTTCCTTCTGGGACGGGGACGCGGACGTCGCGGAAGGCCTTGGCGCAGCGTGGCCCGTGAGTATGGTATGCTCAGAAAAATTGCGGAAATGAGGGCAGGAACATGGCCGACGCGCCAACAGCAAACGAACTGTTCACCGGCACCAAAGAAGTGGCCGAGACGCACAGGTTCGATGAGGCGGCGCTGGCCGCCTGGATGGAAGCCAATGTCGAGGGTTATGAAGGCCCGCTGGAAGTGCGCCAGTTCAAGGGCGGCCAGTCCAACCCGACCTACCAGCTGGTGACCCCGAAGAAGAAATACGTGATGCGCCGCAAGCCGCCGGGCAAGCTGCTACCCAGCGCGCATGCCGTGGACCGGGAATACCGCGTGATCTCCGCGCTCTACCCGCTCGGCTATCCGGTGGCCCGGCCCTATGGCCTGTGCGAGGACGATTCCGTCATCGGCACGATGTTCTATGTCATGGACATGGTGGAAGGCCGGATCCTGTGGGACGGCACCCTGCCACAATACGAACCGGCCGAACGCCGCGCCATCTATGAGGCGAAGGTGAAGACCTTTGCAGACCTGCACAATGTGGACTGGAAGAAGGCCGGCCTCGAAGGCTTCGGCAAGGAGGGCGACTATGTGGCCCGCCAGATCCACCGCTGGACGAAACAGTACAAGGCTTCCGAGACCCAGCACATTCCGGAGATGGAACAGCTGATCGAATGGCTGCCGCAAAACATTCCGCCCGGCGACCGGACCACGATCGTGCATGGCGACTACCGTCTCGACAACATGGTTCTGCACCCGACCGAGCCGCGTGTCATCGCTGTTCTGGACTGGGAGCTGTGCACGCTGGGCGATCCGCTGGCGGACTTTTCCTATCACCTGATGAACTGGGTGATGCCGCCGGGCGACTCGTCGCGCGGATCCATCATGGCGATTGACGATCTTGAGGCCTGGGGTATCCCGACCATGGACGAATATGTCGACCTCTACTGCAAGCACACCGGCCGCGATGGCCTGCCGGAGCTCGACTATTACTTCGCCTATAACGGCTTCCGTCTCGCAGGCATCCTGCAGGGCATCATCGGGCGCGTACGTGACGGCACGGCCAACAGTGCCAATGCCGAGTCGAATGCCGCGCGCGTTGTGCCGCTGGCGAAGTTTGCCGCTGAGTATGCCCGCCGTGCCGGGATGCCGGGGTGACGCCGGAGACTTCCGGAGAGGCTGACCCCGAACCGCAGCAGCGCCATCTCAACCAGCGGGACCTGTTCCTGCTGGCGTTGGCGGCGGCTGTGGTGACGGCTAACGCCTATTACATCCATCCGATTATCGCGCTGGTGGCGAAAGACTTCGATGTTTCGCCATCGCAGATCGGCCTCGTTCCGGCGCTGAACCAGATCGCGTTGGCACTGGGCATCCTGTTGTTGCTGCCGCTTGGGGACAGGTTCTCGAACCGCAGGCTGGCCACGGTGTTTGCGGCCGGGCAGTTGCTGGGCCTGATCGTGATGGCGTTGGCGACCGATTTCCGCGTGTTCCTGGCGGGCTCCACCTTTCTCGGCTTTTCGACCATCACGCCTTATCTGTTGCCCGCCTATGCCTCGAAGCGGGCCCCGCCGGGCAAACTCGGCCAGGTGACCGCCACGCTGACGACCGGCGTTGTCGCGGGCATCCTGCTGGCGCGGGTCGGCGCCGGGTGGATCGGCGAGCATCTGGGCTGGCGCACAGTGTATTACATTGCGGGCGGCGTGATGCTGCTGGTGACGCTGATGCTGCCGCAGATCATGGACGAGCGGGAGAAGATCGAAGGCGAGGCGCCACCGGCCAACCATGTCGGGCTGGTCATGTCAGTCATTCCGGTCGTGCGGCGGCACCCGGAAGTGATCCTGTCCGGCCTGATCCAGGCGCTGGGATTCGGCATCTTCCTGTCAGTCTGGCTGGGCCTTGGCCTGTACCTGACCAGCCCGCAGATGGGCTATGGCACCGATACGGTCGGCTACCTGGCCGGTGTGGCGGCGCTGAACCTGTTTACGACCGCGCCGCTGGGCGCCTGGGCCGACCGGACCGGGCCGCGCAAGGCCCGCGCCATCATCGCGCTGGTACAATTTGCGGCGATCCTGGCGCTCTTCCTGTTCGGGCACAGCCTGTGGCTGATCGTGCCGTCCATCCTGTTGATGACCATGGTGGGGCCGCTGGTGGATATCACCGGCCGGATGACTTTCCTCAGCCTGCCGCCCAGCGTGCGCACGCGACTGATGACGGCGTATATCGTGCTGATGTTCATCGGCGGCGGCCTTGCGAGCTGGGGCGCGACATATGCCTATGAACATGCGGGCTGGCATGGCACCACGCTGCTGACATTGTGCCTGTCGGGCATGCTGGTGACATTGGCCGTCATTGCTTGGCGGTTCGGGCCGGAACGCAAGGGGAGAGGCCCCGGAGGGGAAGTGAAATGAGATTACTGAAACGTATGAGTCTTGGGCTGGCCGCGCTGTTCGTGGCGGCCGGGATCGGCTGGGTCCTGATCGGGCCGGAATGGCGCGCCTTGCTGGCGCACCAGCCTTATGGCCGGGATGTCCTGTTCTGGAACCAGGCCCAGCGCGATGCGGGCTTCCGCATGATCGACCGTATTCCGTTCGTGATCGAGTCCCATACGATTGCGGCGAATGGCGAGGTGCATGAGTTGCCGGAGGGCGAGCCGCTCGACATCGGCATTGACCTTGAGGCCTATCTTGCCGCGAACAGGACGGCGGGGATCGTCATCCTGCAGGACGGCAAGGTGCGGCTAGAGCGTTACGAGATGGGGTTCCGTCCGGATGGACGCTGGACCAGCTTTTCCGTCGCCAAATCCCTGACCTCGACGATGGTGGGCGCGGCCGTGAAGGATGGTGCGATCAAGAGCCTGAATGATCCGGTGTCAGACTATATCGAGGAGCTGAAAGGCTCCGCCTATGATGGCGTGACAGTCGAGCAGGTGCTGACCATGACCTCCGGCATCGACTGGAACGAGGATTATGACGATCCGCAGTCCGATGTTGCGCAATTTGACCTGCAGCAGGTGGAGCCCGGCAAGAGCGCATTGGCGACTTATATGGCGGGGCTTGGCCGTGCGCATCCGGCAGGCGAGGTGTGGAACTACTCCACTGGTGAGACGAACCTGATCGGCGTGCTAGTCAGCCGCGCGACGGGGCGGGAGCTGGCAGGGTATCTTTCTGAAAAGGTCTGGGCGCCTTATGGCATGCAGCAGGATGCAAGCTGGCTGCTCGGCCATGACGGGCATGAGATCAGCGGCTGCTGTATCCAGGCCTCCGTGCGGGATTATGCGCGGTTCGGCCAGTTCATGCTGGAAGGCGGCAAGGCAGGCGGGCAGGACGTGCTGCCGGAAGGCTGGATCGCGGCGGCGACGGTGAAGCAGGCTGATATCGGTTCACCCGGCGAAGGCTATGGTTATCAGTGGTGGACCTGGGATGACGGCTCCTATCAGGCCGATGGTATCTTCGGTCAGGGCATCTTTATCGACCCGGCGCGTCAGCTGGTGATCGCTTCAAACGCCAGCTGGACTTCGGCTCTGGGAGACAAGGGCGGCGAGTGGCAGGCCCGGAAAGGCTTCTACAAGGCGGTGCAACACGCAATCGATGTCGAAGCAGCAGCGGCCGAGGGTGACGGCCCGCAATGACAGTGGCAGACTTCAGAAAAAAGGAAACGCGATGACCGAGACGATCAAGGGACCGCTGCGCGCGCCCGTGCAGATGCTGCAGGAACAATCCTATGACGGGCACAAGAGCCTGCATGACGACAGCGAGGCCGAGCGCCTCGGCATCAAGGCGGGGCCGATCGAAGGGCCGACGCATTTCTCGCAATTCGTACCGTATCTGGCCGACATCTGGGGCAATGACTGGTTCGAGCGGGGCTGTTTCTCCAGCCACTTCCTGAACATGGTGTTCGAAGGCGAGAAGGTGCGCGTCGAGGTCGACCGCCCGGCGCCGGGCGCAACGCGCACGCTGTGCCGGGCTTTCAAGGAAGACGGTACGCCGGTGCTGGAAGCAAGCGCCTCCATCGGGCCGGACCATGGCGGGACACTGCTGGAAGGGCGCATGGCAAAGCTGCGCCCGGCTGGCGACCTGGTGATCCTGGAAGACATGAAAGTCGGTATGACCGGTGCGGCGGACGAGACCGTAACGATGGAGATGGACCAGTTCATGGGCAATCTTTATCCCTTCTCGCTGGCCGACAAGCTGAAGGTCATCACCGAGCCGATGGACGTCTACAGCGATGCTGCCGCCGGCCCGTGGGGCAAGCCGATTGTGCCGCTCGAAATGGTCAGTGTGCTGGGCAACTATACCAGCCGCACGGCGAAGTTCCCGGTGAAGCAGCCGGCGATTGGCCTGTTCGCGGATCTTGAGGTGCGCATGGTGAACGGCCCGCTTCTGGTGGGTGAGACCTATATCCTGCGCCGCGAAGTCGTCGCGCTGGGGCAAAGCCGCCGCGTTGAAAACTACTGGATCCGGACGAAGTTCTTCGACAAGACCGGCACGACACAGATTGCGGAAATGCTGCTCAATCACGGCGTGATGAAGGCCAGCTATCCGGACTATCCTGCCGACAAGCTGCCGGCCTGAGGAGACGAACATGGCGCTTTCCCCTGAATTGCAAACCATCGCGGCCAATGTGGACCGGGACGGCTGGACCAAGGTCTATATCCAGAAAAAGCCGGGCGACCCGAATTCCCGTATCCTGTTCACCGTGACGGTGGGGATGCAGGAGAAGTTCGGCCTGCCGGAACTTGTCGTGTTCGGCCTGAACCGGGAAACAGTGGATGGGGTGATCCACAATGTGGCCGCCAAACTCGTGCAGGAAAAGAAATGGACGGGTGAGCCGCTGCGGATGGACGGCGTGCTCAATGAAGTGGATGTGGAGCTGCGTCCGGTGCACCCCGACCATCTCGGCGAAGTTGGTTCGATCAACATCATGATCCGCCGCGAGACGGGACGCCCACCTTTGTCCGGCATGATCCAGGTCTTCTGGCCCGGCGATGATGGCCACTTCCCGTGGGATCCGGAAAACAAGGATGATTTCCGTGACCAGCCACGGCTGGACATCAGCTGGAAAAAGCCTGGTGCATAAGCCCGGCCCGGGCAATTGCGGCCGCATCCCTGCGGGTCTAGGGTCCGGCCAACTGAGAGGGAGATTCCTATGAAGCGTTTCGGTCTGGCCGCTCTGGCGGCTGTGGCATTTGCAGGTATGGCGAATGCGCAGGATGCGGTGATCCATGCAGGTTATCTGCTGGCCAAGCCCGGTGAGGGCTATCTGCGCAAGCAGACGGTGACAGTGAAGGATGGCCGGATCGTGTCGGTCGAGGCGGGCTACAAGCCGGGCCCGAAAGGCGTGCCGGTGATTGACCTGCGCGATGCCTATGTGCTGCCCGGCCTGATCGACAGCCATGTGCACATCACGAGCGAATCCGGCCCGAACGAACGGATCAGGATGTTCGAGGAAACGACCGTCGACCAGGCATTCGACGGGGCCGAGTTTGCGCACAAGACGCTGCTGGCAGGCTTCACCACGGTGCAGGATGTCGGCGGTTCCAATGACGCCGTGTTCGGTCTGCGCGATGCCATCGCCAAGGGGTATGTTCCGGGGCCGCGCATGCGGGCCGCAGGGCAGGCGATCTCGGTGACGGGCGGCCATGGTGACATCAATGGCTATTCGCCGGATGTCATGGCGCTGTTCACCGGCACCAATATCTGCAACGGCGCCGATGATTGCCGCCGGGCCGTGCGCCAGCAGGTGAAGGAAGGCGCTGACGTCATCAAGATCACCGCGACGGGCGGTGTAATGTCCAACACCAAGGCTGGTCTGGAAAAACAGTTCACCGATGCGGAACTGGAAGCCATCGTCGAGACGGCGCATTCCATGGGCCGTCAGGTGACGGCGCACGCACACGGCAAGGGCGGGATTGAGGCAGCCTTGCGCGCCGGGATCGATTCAATCGAGCACGGAACGTATCTGGATGATGAGACCATCGCCCTGTTCAAGGAACATAACGCCACGCTGGTGCCGACGGTTCTGGCTGGTGCCACGGTGAGCGGCTGGGTGAACGAGCCCTGGTTCCCGGAAGCAAGCCGGGCAAAGGCGGCGATTGTCGGCCCGCTGATGCAGGACATGCTGCGCCGGGCCCATGAGGGCGGCGTCAATGTCGCCTTCGGTACGGATACAGGCGTCTCGAAACATGGCGACAATGCCGAAGAGTTCGCCCTGATGGTCGGCGCAGGTTACACGCCGGAGGAGGCGATCCACGCCGCTACGGTGAAAGCCTCGCAGCACATTGAAATGGATGCCGACATCGGCACGATCGAAGCCGGCAAATATGCTGACATCATCGCCGTGACGGCGGATCCGCTGAAGGATGTGACCGAGCTGGAAGACGTCGACTTCGTGATGAAGGGCGGCGTGGTTTACAAGAACGAGGACTGATCCCCGTTTGCCGGTATGTCTCGCCCGTGCCGCGAAGGCTTTTGACAAGGCGGGGCGAACGCCGGATGCTGTGCAGGGATCCGGGCCAACCGGCCCGGATCATGCATGGGACCAGCGGTAAACTGGTCCTGAAGGCATAAGGAAAGACAATATGGCTCTGGCAACGCGTATGGTTACCGGCGCTGCGGCAGTCCTCGCGCTGGCCGCCTGTTCGGGGCAGGACAGCGCCCCAGCCGTACAGAAGACAGCGTCTGTGGAAGCGGCAGACTGTATCCCGATTTCGGACGGCACCTATCAGATCCGAGATGGCAAGATCCTGGTCATGAAGGCCGGGGCAGCGTCCCGTCCTGAAGCAACGCCGCTGCCGGATGTGGCCGGTGAGCCTGTCGGCTGGGCAGCGAAGCTTGAGCGGACCTTTGCCGGAATGGGCTATCCCTGGCTGGGCCTGCAGGTACGGGATGGCGTGGCCGCCGTGATCGGTACGGCGCCGGGGCTTGCGGCGCGGGATGCCAGTTTCGTTGCGGCAAAAGCGGCGATCGAAAGCGATCCGGAAGGTGCGGAAAAGGTCAGTCTGATCGTCAATGCGATGGGCGTGGAGGGCGTCGAAGAGACGCTCGGGGCGGGGCTGAAGCGCCTCATGAACAGCGATCTGTCCGTGGCAGACTGCCAGGATGCCTTCAATCAGACCTTGCGCGTCGATGACGTTGACTTCCCGGTGAACATGGCCGTGCTGAACGCAGCTGAACTGCCTGTCGTGAACACGACGACCGGCATTGCCCGCCTGTGCAGCGCCTACAAGATCGAGATTGCCGAGCATACGGACTCGCGCGGCTCCGACAGCTACAACCTTCAGCTTTCGCGCGAGCGCGCCGAAGCGATACGCGATTACATGATCGAACATGGCGTGGATGAAGCGGCTCTGACGGCGAAAGGCTATGGCGAATCCCAGCCGGTCGACAGTGGTAACAGTGCCGAAGCGCGTGACCGCAACGAGCGGACAGAGTTCCACGTCACGGCACGCTGAGTCGCTGAGGCGGGACGGAATTTTTCACTCGCTTCATTGACTGTTCATACAAACAGGGCCATGTGCCCCTTGTCGCAGCGCCGGAACAGGCGCATGGGGCCGGCAGCGTGAAACGTGCAGCGGATTTCCGCCGCGACCGGCCAGCCCCTTCAGGCATTCAACTAATGCCGTTGTCCCTGATCGCGCGGGGCTCCATGAAACAAAACCCTATGAGCGAGCTGCGCGCAGGCATGCCGCGCGCCCGTTCGAATGAAAGACATGATATGACCAAGTTTTCAGACCTTGGCCTGAACCCGTTGCTGATGAAGGCAATTACGGACGCCGGATACGAAACCCCGACCCCGATTCAGGCTCAGGCCATCCCGCTGCTGCTGGAAGACAAAGACCTTCTGGGCATCGCCCAGACGGGCACCGGCAAGACGGCGGCTTTCGCCCTGCCGACACTGGATTTCCTGCTGGAATTCCCAGAAAAACGTCGGGCACGGAGCACGCGCGTTCTGGTTCTGGCCCCCACACGGGAGTTGGCTGGCCAGATCGCAGAGAGCTTCTCGACCTATTCGCGCCACATGGATTGCAAAGTGCAGACAGTGTTCGGCGGTGTGAACATCAACGCCCAGCGCCGCGCGCTGCAAAATGGCACCGATGTGCTTGTGGCCACGCCGGGCCGCCTGCTGGACCTTGTCAGCCAGAAGGCTCTGACCCTTCAGGATGTTGACGTCCTGATCCTGGATGAAGCTGACCAGATGCTGGACATGGGCTTCATTCACGATCTGAAGAAGATCGTGGCGCAGGTGCCGAAAGACCGTCAGACGCTGCTGTTCTCTGCCACGATGCCGAAACTGATTTCCGATCTTGCCCAGCAATTCCTGGACAATCCGGTGCGGGTTTCCGTCACGCCGCCGTCGACCACGGCTGAGCGGGTGGATCAGGGGCTCTATCACGTTTCCAACAATGACAAGCTGGAACTCCTGTTCGACGTGTTGAACAATCCGGAGATTGATCGCGCACTCGTCTTTACCCGGACCAAGCATGGTGCGGATAAGGTCGTGCGCAAGCTGCTGGCCAAGGGGCTGGACGCGAAGGCAATTCACGGGAACAAATCCCAGCCGCAACGCCTGAAGGCGCTGGACGCTTTCCGGAATGGCAACTGCAAGGTTCTGGTGGCGACCGATATCGCCGCGCGCGGGATCGATATTGACGGCATCAGCCATGTCGTGAATTTCGAAGTGCCGAACGTTCCGGAACAGTATGTTCACCGTATTGGCCGTACAGCACGGGCAGGCCGCACCGGTCTTGCCGTCTCATTCGTCGCTGAAGATGAACGCTATTATCTCCGCGACATCGAGAAGACCATCGGCATGGAGATTGATGTGCTGAAGGCGCCGGAAGGCACCAAAGTGGATCTGCTGCCGACACCTGACCCGAACGAGCGTCTCTACAAGCCCAAAGGGCCGGCGCGTGGCACGGGTGGCCGCGGCGGTGAGCGCCGTCCGCAGAAATCTTCCCGTCCGCAAGGCAAGGCCCGCCCGCAAGGTGCTGGCAAGAGCAGCGGAGGCGGTAAGCCAGGCGGCCGCAACCGTGGCGCCAAGAAGCGGAATCTAGAAGGCGCGCGCGGCTAAAGGCTGGCGCGTCGCCTCGTCCATTCATTGGCGAGTTCATCTCGGAACTCCGGCGCGGCGATGGCGATGAGCCTTTCGGCGCGCTGGTCAATGTCTGCCGTCGCCAAGTCTGCAATGCCATGTTCGGTCACGACATAGCCTGCGTCTGCACGGGTAAGTGTGACCGTAGGTGAGGCGAGCTGCACCACGATGCGGGACAGCTGGCCTCCCCTCGCCGTGGCGGGCAGCGCAATGATGTTGCGTCCGCCTGCAGATAGTTGGGCGCCTCGCACGAAATTTCCGAGCCCGCCTGTCGAGGCGACCTGGCGTCCCTTCACCCATTCGGAGTTGAGCTGTCCGAACAGGTCAAACTCGATGCCGCCATTGATCGCAGCCAGGCGTGGGATAGCGGCAAGGACGGGGACGGAATGCGTTACGCTGACGGGCTGGAAATTGAAACGCGGGTCTTTCCCGGCGCATTCATAGAGTGCTGGCGAGCCGATGGCTGTGCCAGTCAGGATGGCACCGGGGGAGGGACTGATTGCACCTATATGGATGGCGCCAAGGGCTGCATCGGTGATCATGCCGGTGTGGATGCGGATGTTTTGGTGCTGTGCGGCTGCTGCCATGGCGATTTGCTGAACACTTCCAATGCCCGACTGCACGGTAAACCCGTCCCCCAGCAATGTCGCGACATGTGCAGCGATAGCGGCGGCTTCATTGGAGAGGGGCGGATCGGTAAGCGTGATCAGCGGGGTATCATCCTCGATCACGTCCGAGAAGGCGGTCAGAGGCAGACGCGGGGCATTGGCAGGAAAGGGCAGGTCCGGCCGGACAAAGGCGATGCGGCGCACAGCCTCGCGGTCGATAAGGGCTGGGGACATGTCCGTCCCCAGGCTGAGGGAAACATAGCCGTTCCGGTCAGGCGCAGAGACCGGGATAAAGGCAGCATCCAGTGGCGTGGCTTTCAGCCAGTCATAGGCTGTGGAATAATGCAGCGGGTGCAGGCGGTAGCGCCCAGCTTCGAAGCTGGCGCGGTGCTCTGCATAAAGGAATGTGCCTTCGGCTGAGGCATTCGGGTGCAGGCCTGCCCAGGCGGTGCGGTTGATGCCGGGTAGCCAGTGACCGATGAAGGTCATGCCATCGGCAAGCTCGGGCTCGGCACGAAACACATCACCGAGAAGGGCTGGTTCCGCCGGGCCACCCGGAATGTAAATGCGCGGCGCGCCATCCGCTGTCTCGCGAATGGCGCGGAGCAGCTCTGCCGGCGTCGTCACAGTGACCTCATGGAGTCAGGATCAGGCCTGATGCAGGGCTGACATCCGCATCCAGTGTTTTGAGCCACGCATCCGTGATGGCGTCATGCCCGGTGGCATGTTCCGGCGTCACAAAGCTTGCTGAAGCGTGATAGAAACTGACAAGAGACTGGCCGAGCTTCGTATTCAGCACATCCGGTCCAAGCTGTTTCGCGCGCTCTGCGGCGTAGGTCGGCACAAAGAAGAATTCCGGCTGAGGATCTGGCAGCTGGATCGGCGCGCGGTTGCCTTCCCAATCCGTAACACCAATGACGAGACTGCGCACGAGGCGGTCTTTCAGGGCGTTATGCACATCTGCCGTCAGAGCAGGGCGGCCAAGGAAATCGACAAAGGCCGTCAGACCGCGCGCATACAAGCCGTCGACATCCGCATAGGTGCACACGCGCCCATACAGACCGGTGGATTCCACGAATGCCTTGTTGCTTTCGGAAGTGAGGGCGACCGTATCGACGGCGCTGCGTTGCTTCAGGCAATGGGCGAGCGCCATGGCCGTCTTGGAGGAGGCCGAGGAAATGACGACAGTTTCCGGAATCTGGTCACCTGTTTCCATCAGGGAGTCGTCGATCATCCAGCCCGTGGTGAAGAGCGGACGGAACAGCATCTGCTGTGCTTCGAAAGCGGCATCGTAAGACGGATCGGCCGCTGTGAAGATGTAGGTATTGTAGATCGGCGCCATGGGCTGGCGGTGGGCGGCGCCATCCATGAAACTTTCCTTCGATACGCGCACAGGCTGCACGTCGAAACGGTCCGATATCGGAAGGTATCCGTAGATGCGCTGCCCCACGCTGATGCCTTCGGCCTTCGATTCCTCAACGGTTGCAAAGCCCCAGACCGGCACACGGCCAAAGGCCGGGTCGGAGGTGGGAAAGAAGTTCCAGTACTGCATCGCATCGCCGAAGGTGGCGTAGGTCACATTATTGGCGGTCAATGCAAACGCTTCGACTTTCAGGCGGGCATGGCCATCAGCCAAAGGTGCAGCCGGTGTGTCGGCCCAGTGCACGGCACGCAGGTCATCACGGCGGATAAGGAAATCGCTCATGTTTTTGCTTTCGGTGACTTGCCCGTAAAGGCCCCGATTCGTGCCTGCATGTCAGGCCCCGCGCCTTCATTGTTGAGGACTTCCCATTGCAGGCCGGAATCCATGTCGCGCGCGTCGGTGGCCTCCAGCAGGCGTTTGTTAGCCGCATGGGAGAAGGCGGAGTTTTCCGTGATCTGTTTTGCCAGCTTCAGGATGGCTGCATCGAACTCCGCATCGGGCACGACCATTTCAGCAAGGCCGATCCGGAATGCCTCGGCGGATCCAATCATTTCTGCGGTGAACATGAGGCGTTTGGCGGTGGCAATGCCGACCCGGCGAGGCAGACGCTGGCTCATTCCCCAGATCGGGGTCAGCGCCCACTTGGCATGCGTGTCGCCAAACCGCGCGCTTTCGGCAGCGATGATGAAGTCGGCGGCGAGGGCGACCTCCAATGCACCGGTATAGCAATGCCCATGCACTGCCGCGATGACCGGCTTCGGCAGGCGTTCCATGAGGCGCAGTGTTTCCGAATGCCAGCCGCGTGAGGGGACGGCTTCGACCTCGGCAATGTCAGCCAGGTCATGCCCGGCGGAGAAGCACTTGCCCGCGCCACGCAGGATGACGCAACTGATGGAGTCATCCTTGTCGAGATCGGACACATGGGCGCGGAGTTCCCGGAACATGCCGACGGTCAGCGCATTCAGCTTGTCAGGGCGGTTCAGGGTGAGGGTGGCGCAGCCATCCTGATCCTGCCGGGTTACGAGGGGGGCCGTCATCAGCCGAGGTCCACCATAAGGCTGGAAATCGCATGGACAAAATTGTTCGGGGCGATCGTTTGCTCCCCGGTCCATTTCACATTCGGGAAGCGGGACAGGATCTGCCGGTAAGCCGATTCAAGCTGCATGTTGGCGACACGCTGGCCAAGGCAGACATGCGGGCCATGGCCGAAGGATAGGTGCTCCTTGGCATTGTCGCGCGTGATGTCGAAGTGGTGCGGGTCCGGGAACTTTGCGGGGTCACGATTGGCGGCCGGATAGTACATCACAACCTTGTCGCCTTCCGCGATAGGCTGGCCGCCGAGTTCGGTGTCTTTTGTCGCCGTGCGGCGCATATAGGTGACCGGCGAGACCATGCGGATGGCTTCGTGGACGAAGTTCGGGAACAGGTCCGGATTGGCTTGAAGTTTTGCTTTCTGATCCGGAAATTCCGTCAGCAGGCGCATCGTGCCGGAGAGGGAGTTGCGGGTCGTGTCATTGCCGGCGAACACGATCAGGAGCCAGGAGCCGTCGAGGAATTCGGGGCTCAGCGGCTTGCCGTCGATCTCGACATTGGCGATGGCGGAGAGCAGGTCTTCCTTCGGCTCCTTGCGGCGCTCGGCCAGCAGGTGCCGTCCGAAATCGAACATGGCCTGGATCTCGCTCAGGAAAGCCATCATCTGTTCCGGCGTGACATTACCGAGGCCTTCCTGCTGGGCCTGGTATTGCGAAGTTTCCAGGAAGTGCATCCAGTGGACCAGCTTCGGCCGGTCGGCTGCGGGCACGCCGAGGATTTCACACAGGGTGAACAGCGGCAGTTCGGCAGAGAACATTTCCACCATGTCCACGACCGGACCTTGCTTCTCCATATTATCGAGCAGTTCCGTGACGTGCGCATCGACGCGTTTTTTCAGCTCGGCCACGAAGCCGGGGCGGAAGAAGTGCATGTGCTCCATGCGGAGCGGGGTGTGGTAAGGGCGATCGAGATTGATCAGGCTGTTCAGGCTGGACGAGTGCAGCAGCGGATGGCGCGGCTCATCCGGCAGGCCGTAGGTCATCAGGATGCCGCCACGCTGTGACGAGTAGGTGGCCGGGTCAAGTTCGACCGATTTGACGAGGTCATAGGAGGTGACCGCCCAGAAGCCCGCGCCCTTATGCTCCGGGTGCCACATGACGGGTGCCTTCTCACGCATCAGCGCGAAGGCATCATGCGTGTAACCGCCATGTTTCGAGAAGACTTCCGGGTCCGTCAGGTCGACGGGCGGAGTGAGATCGTAGACGGGGGGCTTCACCGGGGCATGCGGCGGAACTTCGTGTTGGTAAGTATCGGTAACGTTCAACAGTGTCATGGCAGCCTCAGAGAACCTGTTCGATGGGACGGATGACGATGTCGTTCAGCACCATGTTGCGTGGGCTGGCGATGGCGAAGTGGATGGCTTCGGCGATGTCGCCGCCTTCAAGGCCGGTATAGTTGAATCGGTCCCCTATGCCTGCCAGGACGTCCGGGTCCTTGATGGAGAGGCCAAGTTCCGTGTTCACCTTGCCGGGATAGATCGTTGTGACACGGATCACACCGGCGGTTTCCTTGCGCAGGCCTTCGGAGATGGCCTTCACGGCATGCTTGGTGCCGCTATAGACGGCGGAGGTCGGGTTGGTCATCAGGCCCGCCACGGAAGATACGTTGATCACGTGCCCGTCCTTGCGCTCCAGCATATGTGGAAGCACTGCGTCGATGCCGTAGAGCACGCCCTTGATGTTTACGTCGATCATCCGGTCCCACTCATCCACCCGGCGATTGGCAAGCGGGGAGAGCGGCATGATGCCGGCATTGTTGACGATTACATCGACTTTGCCGAAATGCTTGATGGCAGCCTGAGCGAGCGACAGCATGTCGTTGTGGCTGGTCACGTCTGTGACGCGCCAGGCCGCATTTGGACCGATCTCATCCGAGAGCTGTTTCAGCCGGTCTTCCCGGCGGGCCGCCAGCATGACCTGTGCGCCGGCCTCGGCCAGCCGTTTGGCCGTAGCGGCGCCGATGCCGCTCGACGCGCCTGTAATAATAACGGATTTGCCTTCTGCAGACATGCAATGCCTCCCTTTTGGCGATGGCCACGGGCGGCATTTCTTGAGCCGTCTCAGCGTGGCTTGTTGCGTTTCCTGTTGCCAGCCAGCTTACCGGATGACGGCTTGCTGCCAAGGCGTGACTTGGGGGAAGGCCGTTCGGGGCTGGTGGACCATTCCTCCACTGGTTTCTGGCCTTTCCGGCCTCGTGATTTCGGAGCCGGTTTCGAGGTGGCTTTCTGGGGTGGCCTGGCTGTCCGCGCACCGGGTTTGGGGGTGGTGCTGCTTATGGTCTTCGGTACAGGGGTGCTTGATTTCACATTGGCGTAGAGGTGCCCGATAGCTTCGCTCAGCAGGTCTGGCGGAATTTCGTCCACCTGTCCGGGCTTCAGGTCGATCAGCTCGAACGGGCCATAGGAGATACGGATCAGGCGGTTCACGATCAGGTTGACTGCTTCGAGGGCGCGGCGCACTTCGCGCTTCTTGCCTTCCGACAGGGTGACGGTGAGCCAGGTGTTGGCACCCATCTCGCGGTCCATCACGGCGGTGATCGGCTGGTATTTCACGCCTTCTACGGTGATGCCGCTGGCGAGTTCCTCGATCTTCTGCGGCGTGACGGTGCCTTTGGCGCGGACGCGATAGGTCCGTTGCAGGCCAGAGGCGGGCAGCTCCAGTGTGCGGGCCAGTTCGCCGTCATTGGTGAGCAGGAGGAGGCCTTCGGTCGTCAGGTCGAGACGACCGACGGTGACGACGCGGGGCAGGGTGCGCGGCAGTTCGTCGAAAATGGTGCGCCGGCCCTCGGGATCGGAGTTCGTGGCGATCAGGCCCGAGGGCTTGTGATAGCGCCAGAGGCGAGTGGCGTCCGGGGCGGAAATGGTGCGGCGGCCGACGCGGATCAGTTCCTTGCCTGTGACCTTGAAGGCCGGAGACGTGAGCTTCTTGCCGTCGACGCTGACCTTGCCTTCCTCGATCATGCGCTCGATCTCGCGGCGGGAGGCGACGCCAGCGCGGGCAAGGTATTTCGCAATGCGCTCGCCTTCGCTCCAGTCAGCTTCTTCGGCCAGGCCGCGCGATGGGGCGGGTTGGCCTTTGGAGGCGGGTTTGCCGCTCGGCTTGTGTCTGGGCTTGCTTCCGTCCCTGTTCCCAGGCTGGCTTTTGCGGCCAGCGGGGCCGGAACGCGGGCGGCCCGTCTCTCGACGCTCCGTCATGATGGCTTCCTTTCAATGTCAGAGGCCCGAATCCGCTATCCGGGCCTCCGATGCAAGGTGTTTTGACTGCCGCTTATTTCGAGAGCTCGGTCAGCAGGACGTGCCAGTGTTCCAGCGCGCCGGGGATCGAGTCGACCGGAACGCGCTCGTTCAGGCCATGGGCATACTCATCCGAGGGCTTCATGAAGATGCCGGTGACGCCATAGGTGTCGATGCCTTCCTTGCGGAAGAACAGGCCATCCGTTGTGCCTGCAGACATGGACGGAATGATCGGCAGGCCGGGCGCCTGGGCATCGACGGCTTTGCGCAGGGCGGCCATGATTTCCGGGTGCAGCGGTGAGGTTTCCGATTGCGGGAACTCTTCCGGGAAGGTCACTTCCGCGCCTTCGCCAGCCAGTTCCTGTAGTGTCGCCATCACGTCACGCGGCGGGATGCCGGGGAAGATCCGGCAATTGATGTTGGCCACCACGCTTTGCGGCAGGGCATTCGGGGCGTGGCCGCCGGTGATTTCCGTCGGCACGCAGGTCGTGCGCACCAGGCCGACAAATTCCGGCAGTTTCGACAGTTCAGCTGCGGCTTCCGCATCGTCCGGATTCGTGGAGAAGCGAGCCATGGCCTCGCCGAGGCCCCCTTCGGTGCGTTTGGCGGTTTCGGCGAAGAAGGCGCGGGTCAGTTCACTGGACTGGACCGGGAACTGGTATGTGCCAATCCGCTCAAGCACGCCGGACATGTCGACGATGGCGTTATGCGCCGTCGGACGGCTGGAGTGGCCGCCGGGATTGGTGATCGTGATCTTGAAGTCCGCATAGGTCTTCTCACCGGCCTGAAGGCTGTAGAAGGCGAAGCTGCCGTCTTCGTTCAGCGTGCCGCCGCCGCCGTCAGCATTGAGGACATAGCGGGCGTGCTTGAAGCGCGGCGCGATCGTTTCAGCCGTTTTCTGGGCTGTTTCTTCATCACCTGTGAGGACGAGCACAATGTCGTTTGCCGGTTCGAAGCCTTCACGTTTCAGGCGCAGCAGGGTGGTGACCAGCATGGTCAGGCCGTATTTGTCGTCCAGCACACCGCGCCCGTAATAATAGGTGCCGTCGGTTTCCATCGTGAACGGGGCGCGTTCCCAGTCGGCCGGGTCTGCTTCCACAACATCCATGTGGGCGTTCAGCAGGATCGGCGCTTCCGAGCTTTTGCCGTGGTAGGTTGCGATCAGCGTAGCTGTCTCACCAAGCGGAACGATCTCGATATCTTCCTTCGCAAAGCCGCCTGCTTCGAGTTCCCCGGCGAGGTATTCGGCGTAGGCCGGCACCTTGCCACGCCCGGCCACGGTGTCGAACGCCACGGAATGACCAAGGATATCCACGGCCTTGTCGACATCGATCTGCTCGGCCATGGCAGTGGTCGGGGCAGAGACACACCCAACGAGCAGGAGGGCTGCGAGGCTGGTGAAGATCTTGTGGGTCATTTGATGATGGTCCGTATGAATTGGAAAACTTGGATAAGGGTGCGGCTGACAGCTGTGCTGGGGACGAGCTCAGCTGGACGTTCTGTCAAGGCAAGAAGTTTCTCGGTTCTTGCCGAGGCAAAGCAGAGGGCGATCTGGCCAGAATACATTCGAACTGGTCCTGTCATGAGACGAATGAACATTAGGGCAGTTTTTGGCTGTGTCTAACGGTGTCTTCAGTATCCGAAGAGGGCGCACACAAATTTAATATTAGTCATCATAAAATAAAAGTTGCGCCCGTGAAAATTCATGTTATGTGCGATAACATGAAAAAAATGACTGCTGCAAATTCTCGCAAACGCACCTACAATCAGACCGCTCGAGCTGAGGCAGCTGAGGCAACAGCTGCTCGTATTGTGGAAGTATTCCATGAATTTCTGAAAACGGATTGGTACGACGATATAAGCCTCGATCAGATCGCAAAAGCGGCTGGTGTCACTGTGCCTACCGTACTGCGCCGTTTCGGAAGCAAGGAAGGGCTGCTTGGCTCCGTGCGTGACAAGATGGAACGCGAGGTTGATGCGCGCCGGATGGTGACACCAGGCGACGTGGTTGCAATCGTTGATGTCATCATAAATGATTATGAGGCGTCTGCCGAAATGGTCCTGCGCGTACTGGCGCAGGAGGACCGTCTGCCTACGTTGAGGGAACTTGCAGATTACGGACGGAACCAGCATCGTATCTGGCTGAGGGAAGTTTTCGCGCCGCAACTCGCGGGGCGCAAACCTGCCGAGCAAGAATGGATGCTGGACGGCCTGATGGGTGCACTGGATATCTATGTATGGAAAGTGCTGCGACAAGATCGAGGGCGCACTCCGCCTGAGGTCGCTCACTATATGCGCCTCATGGTGAAAGGAATCCTGGACGGGCAATAGGGCCCGCCAAATACTGGAGAAAACAAATGATCGACTCAAGGAATGGGTCGTACCTCCTCGCTACGTTCGAGGGGGGAGGGGCTGTTGCACCCTTCATAACGGTGGCTCGCAAGCTGATCGCGGAGGGGAAATCAGTCCGTATAATGAGCGATGTGGCCAATCGCTATGAGGTCGAGGCGGTTGGTGCGGAGTTCGTGCCTTGGGTGACGGCCCCCAGCCGTGCCGCCCGTGGACGGGAACATGAGTTTGTTCGCGACTGGGAGACCGAAAGTGCGTTCGAGGGCTTTTGTCTGATGTTGGATCTGCAACTGGTTGGCCGGGCAGCTGATTATGCCGCAGATGTGATGGCTGAACTGACCCGCAAGCCAGCGGACCTCGTTGTGGCTAATGACATGCTTCTCGGCGTGCATATGGGCTGTGAGGCCGCAGGCCAGCCCTTTGTCATCCTGGCTTGTAATGTCATGCCGTACCCAATCGTTCCGGGTATCCCGCCGATGGGACCGGGCCTGACACCGGCACAGACGGCAGAAGATCATGCGCTGCACGCAGAAATCCGTGCGGGGACGATGGCTGTGTTTGATAGCCGGCTGAACACTTACAATGCAGCCCGTGCCGCGTTTGGCTTGCGGCCATTGGAACATCTCGTCGATCAGGTGTTTGCCGCGGAGAAATTCCTCCTGGCCACGGCCCATGCATTCGATTTTACTCCGCCAGACTTGCCAGATTTCATCGGTTATGTCGGCCCTCAGCTGGACGACAATATCTGGTCAAAACCTTGGTCTAATCCGTTTGCTCAAGATGATCGGCGTCCTTTGGTTCTTGTCAGCTTTTCAACCACATTCCAGAACCACGCTGGCATCCTGCAGCGTGTTATTGATGCTCTTTCGGAATTACCGGTGCGGGCAGTTGTCACCTTGGGAGGAGCGATCCGACTGGACGAACTGAAGCCTGCGGCCAATACCGCAATCGTCGAAAGCGCGCCGCATCACGAATTGATGCAGGAGGCGGTCTTGGTCGTGACCCATGGCGGACACGGCACGCTGATGAAGGCACTTGTTCACGAGTGCCTGATGCTTGTCATCCCGCACGGACGTGACCAGGTGGATAACGCCGTTCGGGTGGCGCACCGCGGGGCTGGTCTGTCGCTGGCACCCGATGCAGATGTCGAAACACTAACGGCAGCGATCCTTGGACTGCTCGACGAACCAGCCTTTGCAGAAAATGCGAGCGCGTTGGGGCGCCGCATCCGCGAGGAAAGCGGTACCTGCCGTATTGAGCTCCTGCTCGAAATGCTGGTCCTGGAAAAATATTCAGCCGTGCCTGCATCCAAACACCTGCCTCACAGCATCCGACCAGCAAATTCCGGGATGATTCCGGATTGTTGATCACTCAAAGGAACATACAACATGCTCGTTGAACTCAAACCTGAATACCCGATTGTAACTCCGGCTGGTGACGATCCTCTGGCACGGATTGTCGAAGGACAGCCCACGCTCACCGCTCGTCCGGCGAATGATGATCGTTCCTTCCGCCCCTGCCTGCTGGAACGCCGCCGTCGTCGAACCTGTCGCCGTACCGCGCACTGACCTGCAAGATCTGTAAACGGAAACCATGAACATGAAAATATGGATACTGGCCGCAGGCGTAGTCCTGCTCACTGTCGGCTGCGCGAAACCAAAAACGATTTTCAGCGAGGAGCCGCACGTCGTCGGCAAGTCGCAAGTGGAGATCGGTGCTTATCTTGCTGAGGTGGGCGGTTGTCATGATTGCCATACGCCTGGCTGGGCACAAACACCGGGTAATGTACCCCAGGATCAGTTGCTGGCTGGTTCGATTATCGGGTTTTCTGGTCCTTGGGGTACGTCCTACCCTGCGAACCTGCGCATATCCGTTCAGGCGTCCACTGCTGAGGAGTGGGCCGGCATGATGAAAGACCGAAACGGCTTGCCGCCAATGCCCTGGGCCACGGTGAATCATATGAGCCGGGAAGACCTGATGGCTCTTCACGCCTACATCGCATCGCTCGGAGAAGGTGGGAACGAAGTTCCAATAGCGGTTACGGATGGATCAGGTCCGCAAACACCATACATCTGGTTCATGCCGGAGCCGCCAGAGGTCCACCCGGCGAACCAATGATCCAGACGGTTCTCCCCCCCC
>JACXUV010000044.1 GCA_014763715.1 Rhodobacterales bacterium
TTGCCAGCTCCCGCTTTGACACGAGCAGTTTCCGCTTGCGGCGCGGTTCGTGGTTGAAACGGTTGGCGCCCTTGTAGGCCTGGATCTCGCAATTGATCAGCCACAGCTCGCCCTGCTCGGGGCTGACATAGGCCTCGGCGATATTGGCCTTACCCTCACGCAGGGATTTCACCTCGGAGCCGGTCAGCATGATGCCGGCTTCGAGCGTGTCTTCCACTTCATAGTCGCGGCGTGACCGGCGGTTCTCCGCGATCAGCCCATCAGAGCGGCCTTTGGTTTGTGTGTTCTTAGACATGGGGCCTATTTAGGCATGAAGCCCGGCAAGTGCCATGGCCGCGTCGATCTGCTCACGTGCGGCGGCATCCGGCGGGGTCAGCGGCAGACGCACGTCCGGCTCGCACAGGCCGAGACGGTGCAGCACGTATTTCGCAGGCCCCGGTGAAGGCGAGCAGAACATGGCCTTGTGCAGGGCGATCAGGCGGCGCTCGATGGCGCGGGCAGTTTCAAGGTCGCCCTCATTGAACGCCTTGTGCATCAGGGCGCAGGCCTCCGGCATGACGTTCGCGGTAACGGAGATGCAGCCGACGCCACCCATGGCGAGGTGGCCAAGGGCAATCGGATCGTCGCCGCACAGCTGGACGAACTGCTCCCCATCGCCGATCAGGGCGGCATGCTGGGAGACGCGGGCGAGGTCGCCCGAGGCGTCCTTGATGCCAATAATGTTCGGCAGGCGCGCAAGCCGGGCGACCGTATCGGCACACATGTCGATCACGGTCCGGCCCGGCACGTTATAAAGAAAGACAGGAAGGTCGACGGCATCGTTGATCGCCTTGAAATGGGCGTATAGACCGTCCTGATTTGGCTTGTTGTAATAAGGGCAGACGACCAGCGCGGCATCGGCCCCTGCAGCCTTGGCGTGGGCAACAAGGTCAATTGCCTCGTCCGTTGCGTTGGAGCCCGCGCCAGCAATAACCGGAACGCGTCCTGCAGCAACCTCTACACAAAGCGTGACAACATCCTTGTGCTCTTCGGTGCTCAAAGTGGAGGTTTCACCCGTCGTTCCGACCGGCACAAGGGCAGCGGAGCCCCCGGCAATCTGGCGCTCTACCAGATCCGCAAACGCTTTTCGGTCCACGGCCCCATTCTTGAATGGAGTGACCAGCGCTGGGATTGAGCCATGAAACATCGTATTCTTGCCGCGATTCAGGTGTTGTTTGGAATGATCCATATATGAGTCATTCCTGCCTTCCCACGCTTTGGCTCAGAAATAAACACCCGGTGACAACACACATGATCCGACCCTTCGCGCTTTCCCTGTTAGCTGCCGTTGCCGTTTCCGGTGCTGCTGCCGCCGGATTGCCGGAGTCGCCCAGCCTGAAACCGGCGCGGCCCTACGCCTCCACCGCCACGGATTCCCGGAACGCCGAAATCCTGCACAAGGCGCTGGATGCGGCCGGGCGGTATGACTGGAAAGAAGTCGCCCGCCTGCAGGGTCAGGCCACCGACCCGACCGTGCGGGATCTCATCCTGTGGAAACGCGCCAGCGAAGGCGTGCCCGGCATGGGCTTCGACGAGGTCAATGATGCCCTCACCCGCCTGAACGACTGGCCGAAAACGGCCAGCATGCGCGCCCGGGCCGAAGAAATCATCGAACTGTCCAGCCTGACTGCGACCCAGCGTATCGACTGGCTGAAAGCCTCCGGCCCCCGCACGGGCGAAGGCAAGGTGGCGCTGGCAAATGCGCTGCGCGAAGTCGGCAAGATGGACGAGGCTATGGAGGTCGTCCGCGACGCCTGGCACAACAATTCCATGGACCGCGCGCTGGAGCGTCAGGTGCTGGCCCGGTTCGGCGGCAAGCTGACCCAGGACGATCACCGCGCCCGTGTCGAATTCCTCCTGTGGACCAACCAGCGCACGGCCGCCTCGAACCTCAAGCAATTGCTGACACCGGATTACCGCAAGCTGGTCGATGCGCGTATCGCGCTGGCCGCCCGCGGGCGGAATGTCGATGCGCTGGTCCAGGCTGTCCCTGCCAACCTGCAGGACAATCCCGGCCTGCTTTACGATCGCGCCCGCTGGCGCCGTACGCATGGCAATGAGGAAGGCGCCATCCCGCTGCTCACCGGCATCGACGGCAAGGACATTCCTGAAGCCGGCCGTACGAAGCTCTGGAAAGAGCGCGCCATCGCCATGCGCAATGATCTGAAGGACGGCAACTGGAGCCGCGCCTACCAGCTTGCTGCGCCGCATGGCATGGACGATGGCTCCGACTTTGCCGAGGCCGAATGGGTTGCAGGCTGGATTGCGCTGCAGCTCAACAGCGACCCGGAGCGGGCGTTGCAGCATTTCGAGACCATGAGCAAAGGCGTATCGACACCGATCAGCCTGTCCCGCGGCCAGTACTGGACCGGCCGGGCGGAAGAGGCCCTCGGAGATACGGCCCGGGCACAGCTGGCCTATCTCGATGCCTCCGAACACAAGTTTACGTATTACGGCCAGCTCGCCGCCGAACGCGTCGGCGACCGCCAGATCTATTTCGCCCCGGCTGTTCCGCCCACAGAGGAAGAGACATCGGCCTTCGAGGCCCGCCCCATGGTCAAGGCGCTGCGCCTGCTGGGCGAAGCTGGCGAGACGCAGCTGTTCCGGACGTTCGCCTACCATCTGGACGACCTGCTGGAGACAGAGGCGGATTACATCCAGCTGTCACAACTCGCCACTGACTATCATGTGCCGGATATCGGCGTACGCGGCGCCAAGGCAGGGCTCGCCAAGGGCGTTGTCGCGACCGATGCCGCCTATCCGGTTGTCTCCTATCCGCTCCTGAAAGAGCCGCAGGTGGAGCGCTCGCTCATGCTGGCCCTCTCGCGGCAGGAAAGCGAGATGAACCCGAACGCCATCTCCTATGTTGGCGCGAGGGGCCTGATGCAGTTCATGCCGTCGACCGCTTCGCGCGAAGCACGGATGAGTGGCCTGCCCTATCGCCAGTCATGGCTGACGGATGATCCGGGTTACAACATGACGCTGGGCGGCCAGCATCTCGATTACCTTCTCGATCGCTTCAACGGCAGCTACATCATGACGGTCGCCGCATACAATGCCGGGCCGACCCGCCCGTCAAAATGGATCGCCGATTATGGCGACCCGCGCACAGGCCAGGTGGACCCGATCGACTGGGTGGAGTTCATCCCGTTCAGCGAGACGCGCAACTACGTCCAGCGTATTCTGGAGAACACACAGGTCTACCGCTCCCGCCTCTCAGGCAAGCCGGAAGAGATCAGGATCCAGGAAGACCTGGAACGCGGGAAGCAGTAAAGCCGCCTTACCGCGCCGGGACGTGGGCGGCGATCAGCTGCGGGCCGTCTGCGGCGAAGGCACGCTCCAACGCTGCATCGAATTCTTCCGCCGTGAAGGCATCCTGTGCTTCGACGCCTTGGGCCTCGGCCAGTTTTACCCAGTCGATTTCCGGCTCGCCCAGCTCCAGCATGGACTTGGCCGTCGGCCCCGGATTGCCGGCACCCGTGCGGGCCAGCTCGATGTTCAGGATACGGTAGGAGTGGTTGACGAAGACGACGTTGACCACGTTCGCCTCTTCCCGTGCCATGCTCCACAGGGCCTGGTTCGTATACATGCCCGCTCCGTCGCCTGAGATACACAGCACCTTGCGGTCCGGCGCAGCGACGGCTGCGCCAAGGGCGAGCGGCATGCCCTGCCCGATAGCCCCGCCGGTCAGCATCATCCAGTCATGCGGCTGGGCGCGCTGGGTCATCAGGAAGCAAGGCAGACCATTCGACACGCCATCATCCGACACAAACGTGCCTTCCGGCATCTGGCGAGCCAGCGCCATGCCGACCGTCATGGCATTGAGATCACCCGTCGGCTGTCCCGGGATGTCCAGTTCCGCGAAGACGGCAGACTCTTTTGCGCCGATGGCATCGGCCAACGCTTCGAGGATGGCCGCGCTGTCGCTTTCCGGCCCGCCGATGATGTACGGCGTGCAGCCTTCCGGTACGAGCACGGACGGTTTGCCTGGATAGGAGAAGAAGGCGACCGGCACCTGCGTGCCAGCGACCAGCATCAGGTCAGCGCCTTCAAGGTCCGCCATCGCGCCTTCGGCGAAATACTGCATGCGGTCAGGAATGAAGGTCCCTGCGCCACGCGTCTGACGTGGGAAGAATGTATCGGTGATGACGCGCAGGCCCGCGGCCTTGAGACGGGCGCCCTGAGCCAGCCCCTCTTTCGTCAACGCGGACCCGTTGATCAGGATGACCGGCTTCTTCGCGTCTTTCAGCTTGCGGGCCGCATCTTCGATGCGGGCGGCGTCCGGCTTGCGCAGCGACGGCTTCGCGCGCGTCTTGCCGGGCTTGCCGCCTTCGGTCCAAGCCGTGTCGGCGGGCAGCAGTAGGCTGACCGGTCCCGGCACGGGGCCGAAGCTGGCCTCCCAGGCTTCCGCCGCCAGTTCCCCGGCATCGGCCACCTTGTCGGCAGATTTGATCCAGTTCGAGTTCGGCCCGGCTAGCCCCATGATGTTGGAGGTCAGCGGCGCATCATAGCGCAGGTGCGGCACAGCATGGTCGCCGATGACATTGATCATCGGGGTCCAGGCGCGCTTGGCATTGTGGATGTTCGCCCCGCCGTTCAGGTAACCCGCCCCAAGGTGCAGCAGTGTCATGGCCGGGTTGCCGGTGACGCGGGCATGGCCATCGGCCGCGCCAGTGGCGACCCCTTCGAACAGGCACAGGACAGACTTGATCCGCGGCTCATGGTCCAGCGCGGTGACAAGGTGCATCTCGGACGTGCCAGGATTGGCGAAGCAGGCTGTCACACCATGGTCGGCCAGCGTGGAGACCAACGCTTCAGCGCCCGTCATGGTTTGAACCGTCGTGTCGGCCATGGTGTTTCCTTCCTGTCTTGTCTGCTGCCCGTGTTTAGCCTGTCGGCGTCACGGATCAATGTCTGAGGTCGATGATGTCCGGCGCGAGCGCGGCGGCGTAGAGCTTTTCAACCTCTGCCTTGCGCAAATCCTGCGTGCGGGACTGATTGATATAGCCCTTCTCGGTGATCTCCCCGGCATCGGCGCGCGGTGGCACCGGCTGGAGCAGGATGCGGGCGATGCGCGCAGCCGGGTTCGGATGGTGCCGGTTGTGATCCTGCAGGCCCAGCTTCACATGCTCAATCACCTTTGGATGGCGCGCCAGATCTTCCAGCGGCAACGGCTCCCCCACAAGGCGCTGGCACCAGGCCTCGTTCAGGAAGCCGAGCAGCGTGATATCCGTCTGGTTCAACCCGCAGACCACAGCATCGGACAGCGCCCCGCCCGTCGCGGCGACGGCATGCACACGCACCGTGCCCGCCGACACCCATGTGCCGTTGGAGAGCTTGAACTCCTCCGCCGTGCGCCCGTCAAAGGCGAGGCCGCGCTCGGGATTATCCGGATCCACGAACTTCACCGCATCGCCAAGCTTGTAATAGCCTTCTTCGTCAAAGGCTTCGGCGGTCTTTGCGGGATTGCGGTAATAACCGGGCGTGATGTTCACGCCTTTGACGCGCAGTTCCATCTTCTCGCCATTGGGCACCATCTTGAACGTGTTGCCCGGCAGCGGCAGGCCGATCAGGCCCATCCGGTCATTCGGCCAGTGCACGTTGGACGCGGTCGGCGCGGTTTCGGTCGCGCCATAACCGGCCGAGAGCGAGATACGCTCGCCTGTGGTGCGCACGGCAACAGCCTGGATACGCTCATAAATGTCCTGCCCCATGGAGGCGCCGCCATAGGCCATGCAGACGAGGCGGGAGAAGAAGATGTCCGCCAGCTCCTGGTCGCGTTCCAGTTCCGTGGCCAGAGCGGCCCAGGCGGCCGGCACAGTCGTGTGCTGGGTGGTCGGAACATCCTTCAGGTTACGGATCATGGCCGGAAGCCGCGCAGGCGTCGGGGCGCCTTCGTCGATATAGAGCGTGCCGCCCCAGTCCAGCATGTTGTGAAGGATGGAGTGCGCGCCGTAAGTGTGGCTCCACGGCAGGAAGTTGCACATCACCTGCGGCCCGCCGGTGATCTCATCAAGGCGTGCTTCATCCCACACAGACCGGATCATGCGGGCATTACAAGCGACCATAGAGTGCAGATTGATGACTGCCTTGGGCTCACCCGTTGACCCGGACGTCATCATGTAGCTGGCGACCGTGTCCGGTGTCAGACGATCATAGGCGGCGTCCACCTCAGGCCCCGGCGCGCGGCCGAACTGTTCGATCCGGACGGCTTCACAGCGCTCCGGCGCCTCACCACCATAGATCACGATACGGCCGTCCATGCCCATGCCGTCCAGCCCGCGCTGATAGGCGGCGCCATCCTCGACATAGATGAATTTCGGCTCGATCAGATGGTCGATATATTTCAGGCGGCCGAGATCTTCCGACAGCAGGGCGTAGGCCGGGGTGACCGGCACAACGGGGCTGCCGGCCCACATGGCGGCATATTTGATCAGCGCGTGATCGACCGCATTCGCGGAAAGGATCATCAGCGGCGCATCCGGGCCACAACCCGCATCCAGGAAGCCCTGCGCCAGCCGCTTCACGGTGGCGAGCCCCTGCGCATAAGTCACCTCGCGCCAGCCTTCACCGCCCTCCTTGTGGCGCTCTGCCAGCCAGATCCGGTCCGGCACTTCGGCTGCCCACTTCACCAGCGGCGCCAGCATGTGCGGCGGGCACGTCTTCAGCGGATTGCCATTGTCGAGATAGATCGTGCCGTCCTCATGCCGATCGACCTTCAGCTTCAGCGGAAGGTAAGGCACCTCGCGGAACGGAATATGTGCTGTGTCGGCCACCGGGGCCCTCCCTGATCTTATTATCTGTCTGGCCTAGACGAGGCCACGTGTCGGAATATCGATCACGACGCCGCAATGCTTGCAATGCACCGCGTCACGGTCATGCAGCATCAGGCCGCAATTCTCGCACTCATGCTCGATCTTGTCGGTCGGCTCCAGGATCGCCTTGAGGAGCTGCAGGAACAGGGTCAGGCCCAGCGCCATGATGATGATGGAGATGATGCGCCCGAGACGCCCGATCATCAGCACATCGCCATAGCCGGTCGTCGTCAGGCTGGTGACAGTGAAATACAGCGCATCAAGATAGCTGTGGATGTTCGGGTTCATCCCCACCTGCGTGGCGTAGACCAGCGCCGACATGATGAAGACGAACACGATCAGGTTCGTCACCTTGTCGATTACACGCTCATGCCGCTGGAAGAAAGGCGTCAGGATCTTCACCCGCCGCACGAAGGTAAAGGCGCGAATGGCCCGCATAGCGCGCAGCACACGCAGGAAGGCGAAGTTCGACACCAGAAGCGGTGCGAACATGGTGACCACGACGACGACGTCCGCAAGGTTCACGGGCCGGAAGAAGAAATTGAACCTGTGGCGGGCGATATAGAGACGGGCGAGATAGTCCAGCGCGATCACGCTGCCGATCACATAATCCAGCCAGACATGCCGGTGCCCGCGCTGTTCGAATGGCGCCCACAGGAAGTAGGCGATCGTGACGAAATCGAAGATCAGCAGCGCCCAGCGAAAGATGAAGGGCCATTTGCCATGACCTTCATACAGCCAGAAAAGGGCGCGGTTCAGCCCCTTGCGTTCGTGCTTCATGACCCCTGCTCCAGCGCCCTTGCGGCGCGCGCCAGATTCGCCCGTGCCGGTGCGTCCCACTCTGTATGGGCGATGTCGGTGAAGTAAAGACGCGGGCGGGCAAGGAACCCGTTCAGGATCGCTCCGCGCCCGGCCCGGTAGGCCGCTTCCGGAACGAAGGCATATTCTGCACGGATGTCCTGCTCGTACCGGTCATAAACAGGTTGCGGCGCCCCAAGGATGGACAGGTCCATGTCCAGGAACAGGGCAAGGTCTTCCGCGTCGTACGCCGGCAGGCCGCCCGGCACAGTATGGGTGGCCGTGGCGCGGATGATGGCTGCGGCAAAGGCGATGTCGTGCGGCGACAGATGGCCTGCCGCTTCGCGCTCCAGAAGCTGCGCGCTCTGTTCCTCATTGTCCTTTGCCTGCGGATTGTAGACCGCATCGTGCCAGTAGAGCGCCCAGAGGACGGGGCCCGGCCGGTTCAGATACCTGACCCAACGGCGGTAATGGCCCAGCAGCGCCTCAATGTGCGCCCATGTGTGATAATGGCGCTGCGGTTCGCGATAGCGCGCACGCAAGCCATCCATCAGCACCGCTGGGATCAAGTGGCAGGCTCCAGAGTTTCATTGAAGCGGACGGGCTTGCCGCCGCCCTTCTTCACGATCTCGCCATCGCGCATGACGAAGCCGCCGCGGACGATGGTTGCCACCGGCCAGCCGGTGGCTTCGAAACCTTCAAACGGCGTCCAGCCGCATTTGGATTTCGACCAGTCTTCCGTGATTGTCTCCTTGCGCTTCAGGTCCACCACCGTGAAGTCGGCATGATAGCCCTCGGCGATGCGGCCCTTGTCGGCCAGGCCGAAGACACGCTGTGGCCCGGCGCTGGTGAGTTCGACGAAACGCTGCAGGCTGAGCTTCCCATTGTTCACATGGGTCAGCATCACCGGCACCAGCGTCTGCACGCCCGGCATGCCCGACGGGCTGGCGGGGTAAGGCCGTGCCTTCTCTTCCTTCGTGTGCGGGGCATGGTCCGAGCCCAGCACGTCGACGATCCCGGCATTCAGCGCACGCCAGAGCGCATCGACATGGCGCTGCTCGCGAATCGGCGGATTCATCTGGGCATAGCCCTTGAGGCGCTGATACGCTTCAGGCGCTACCAGAGTCAGGTGCTGGGGCGTCGCCTCAACACTGGCGACGTCCTTCGCATCGCGCAGCAGCTCCATCTCTTCCGCCGTCGTGACGTGCAGCACATGAATGCGCTTGCCGACCTTGCGGGCGAGGCGCAGCAGGCGGCGCGTGGACATGACCGCTGCCTCGGCATCGCGCACGACCGGGTGGCTGGTCCAATCGCCGGTCACGGCCAGGCTGCGGCGCTCTTCAAGGCGGTATTCGTCTTCGGAGTGGAAGGCGGCCCGGCGCTTGATCACGCGCAGGACAGCCTCGACACCTTCATCGTCGGCGATCAGCAGGTCGCCCGTGGAGGCGCCCATGAAGACCTTCACGCCGCAGCAGCCGAGCATCTTCTCCATCTCGGGCAGAAGGTCGATATTCTGGTGGGTCGCGCCAGCATAGAAGGCGTGGTCGATATCCATACGCCCCTTCGCCCGGTTCAGCTTGTCCTGAAGCATTTCCGGCGTGGTGGTGGCGGGATTGGTGTTCGGCATCTCGAAGACGGCGACGACGCCGCCAAGCGCAGCAGAGCGCGCCTCGGTTTCGAGGTCTGCCTTGTATTCCAGACCCGGCTCGCGGAAGTGCACCTGGCTGTCGATGACACCCGGCAGGATATGCAGGCCGCCAGCGCCATAGATCTCACCGGCAGAGGCCGCCGAAAGATCGCCGATCCGGGCAATACGTTCGCCCCGCACGCCGATGTCGGCCTGGATTTCGCCCCCGGGAGTGGCGACCGTGCCGCCGCGGATAATCAGATCATAGGTCTCGCTCATGCGCCCTATATGCGCCTGCACACGCGCGCTGTCACCCGCCCGCATGACGTGGCCGCATGACGCGGGGTGACGCTTGGCCGCTCCCGGCTTTACGCCTACGTTACCCCTCAGATCGCGGGACACATCGCGACGGGAGGAAAATCAATGCCCAGGCTGAAACAGGCCGGCCGCGAGGCGGGAAGCCCCTATGCCGACAAGATCTTCGATCTTCTGTTTGGCGAGCGTGACCCGATCACAGAGCCAGGCACCGCAACCGGCACACCGGGAAACTGGTGGACCGTGTTCAATATCGTCCCCGACGCATTCGACCATACGACCGAAGGCTTCCGTTTTTACCGGTCACCCAATCGCAAGCTGAGCCCCAAGCTGCGGGAATTCGGGCAGATCCGGGCAGGCTATGCCGTCGGCAGCCAGTTCGTCTTTTCCCAGCACTGCAAGGCGGCCCGGGATGCCGGCTTCACCGAGGAACAGGTGCAGGCCATTCCGCACTGGCAGGTGGCCGAATGCTACAATGAGCTTGAACGTGCCCTGCTGGCCTATACCGACGCGCTGGTTCTGGACCGCGGGCGCGTGCCGGATGGCGTGTTCGAGGCGATGAAGCGCCACCTAAGCGACGAGGAAATCCTCGAATTCACCTACATCACCTGCACCTACATGATGCACGCCGTGATGAGCCGGGCCCTGCGCCTTGAATACGACGATGTCGACGAACGGGTGGTGGAAATCCCGGCCCCCGGCGCCAGCAATGGCGACGACAGCGCCGATGTCATGAACATGGTGGACACGAAGGAGGACGGATCATGACCTATCACCACCTTGCCCTCGCCGCGAAAGACATGAAGGCGACGCACGATTTCTATGAACGCATCATGGGGTTCGAGCTTGTGAAGGTCGAAGTTGCGCCCATTCCCGGCGGCGGCTGGGGCAAGCACTTCTTCTATCGCATGGGCGGCGACAACAATCGCTTCATCGCCTTCTGGGAACTGCACGACACGGCCGGGCAGGAAAACTACAAGTACGATCTCAACGAAGCAGGCGGCCTGCCGCCGGGCACGAACCACTATTCCTTCTCCGTGGACACGGTGGAGGAACTGACCGCCTGGAAAGACCGCTGGAACGCCGCCGGGCTGGACGTTCTGGAGATCGACCATAACTGGTGCCACTCAGTCTACACGCGCGATCCGAACGGCAACATGGTGGAGTTCTGCGCCACGACCGGCACCTTCACAGAGGCTGACCGGGAGCGCGCCCTCGCCGCACTGAACGAGACCGAATTCAAACCGTCTCCGCCGCCCGCAAAGCTGCAGCCCTGGCCCGCCAGCGCAAAAGCGGACGCCTGAGGCGGTCATTCCACAGCCGCCGGAATGCTGGCGCATGGCTGCTTTGCCTGTCTCTGAAGACAGGCTTCAGCCCTGGCGCTTGACCCTGCCACAGGCGCGCCCCACAACTCGGCCTTTCTTCCCACCGGAAACGAGGCCCCTCCCATGAAACAAGCCCTGACCCGTCCCGCCACGCCATCGCTGTTGCGCCCTCTGCTGATCGGCCTTGCCGGCGTGGCCGCGCTGACGGCTTCCTCCCATATCTCCGTGCCAATGTACCCGGTGCCGATGACGATGCAGACCATGGTGGTGCTGATGGTAGGCGCGATCCTTGGCCCGCGCGCAGGCGCAGCGACCGTGCTGGCCTGGCTGGCGCTGTCGTTCACCGGCGCGCCAGTTCTTTCCGGCGGCAAGCCCGGTCTGATGGCACTTACAGGCCCCACGGCGGGCTATCTGCTCAGCTTCCCGCTGGTGGCCTTTGCGGCCGGTTACCTGCCGAAAGCCGACAAGCTGAGCGCGCATGGCGCCCGTCTTGCGGGCTTTCTGGGCCTGCATGCCGTCATCCTGTTTGCTGGCTGGAGCTGGCTGTCCGCGCTGACCGGGCCTGAAGTGGCGTTTGCGACGGGCGTGGCGCCGTTCCTGGTGGGCGCGCTGATCAAGAGTGGCCTGGCGGCGGCGCTGCTGGCGGCGTTCCCGCGCAAGGCTGGCTGAGGCGGAGCCCCTACGATGCGCTTTGCCCACCGCAGTCTGATCCGTCTGACAGGCCCCGATACGCTGGCCCTGCTGGAGCGGACCGTGACCCATTCCGTCGCTGACTGGACGGTGGGCGAGGTGCGTTACGGCGCACTTCTGACCCCTCAGGGCAAGATCATAACGGACTATATCGTGCTTAAGACGGACGATGGCGTGCTTGTGGATGTGCATGAGGAGGCTGCAGAAGACCTCATGAAGCGCCTCAAGATGTTCCGCCTGCGCACCGCGGTGGAGATCGGCCTCGACGAGACGGTCGCCGCCGTCCGGGCCGCCGAAGGCCGCGATCCGCGCTCACCGGGTCTCTGGGGCCGGGCATGGCTACCTTTGGCCGAAGCCGGCGACATGATCCCGGACCAGGACTGGCACGCCCACCGCATCGCTGCCGGGGTGCCCGAATGGGGCGCGGACTATCGCGCGGCAGATGCGTTCCCGACCGACATCAACATGGATGTGATGGGCGGCATCGATTACAAGAAGGGCTGCTTCGTCGGGCAGGAAGTGGCCAGCCGGATGAAGCGGCGCGGCAAGATCCGCAAGCGCACGCTGGTCGTTCATGGCGCAGGCCTGGAAACAGGCGCGGACATTCTCGCCAGCGCCCCCATCGGCACGGTTACCAGCAACGCCGGAGAGAGCGGCCTCGCTTTGGTCCGCACAGACCGCCTTCAGAAGGCCATGGCCGAGGGCGCGGCGCTGACCTGCAATGGCGCCCCCGTCCAGTTCGACCTGCCCGGCTGGGCCGAAGCGGAACTGGCAGCCCTCGCCGAGGAGACTGGCAATGAATGACACATTTCCCTGTGCCTGGGCGCCGCTGACGGATGAGCTTTACCGCGGCTATCATGACAATGAATGGGGCGTGCCGGAATATGATGGCCGGGCCCTGTGGGAGAAGCTGCAGCTGGACGGCATGCAGGCGGGCCTCTCCTGGATCACGATCCTGCGCAAACGCGAGTCGATCCGCGAGGAATTCGACCAGTTCGACCCGGAAAAGCTGGCCCGCTGGACACCTAAGCGTGCCGAGAAGGCGCTGAAAAATCCGGGCATCATCCGCAGCCCCAAGAAGATCGACGCCGTGATCGGCAATGCACAGGCCTATCTCGCCATGGAAGAGGCCGGTGAGGGCTTCTCCGATTATTGCTGGGGCTTTGTCGGCGGCGCGCCCATCGTGAACACATGGAAGCATTTCCGGCAGGCGCCGACCTCCACCGACTGGTCGGCGGCCATGTCGAAGGACCTGAAAAAGCGCGGTTTCAAATTTGTCGGCCCCACCATCGTCTATGCCTGGGCACAGGCGGTTGGCATGGTGAATGACCATGACGTAACTTGCCCGCGACATCGCGAAGTGCAGGAGATGCAGGCATGAAAAAGACGATACCCCTGATTGTTCTGGCCTTGCCGTTGATGGCGGGCTGCGTTTCTTCCAGCAGCGCCGAGGGCAACAAAGCCGAGGCCTATGCCAAGTGCCGCTACACCCCCGGCCCCGAAGAACGCGCCAAATGCATCAAGACGGAACTGGCCCTGATCGAAGCCCGCGACCGCAAGGAAGCCGAGCGCATTCAGACAGACCGGGAAACCGCCGAACAGCGCCAGGCCATTCTGGAAGCCTCCGGCGTTTCGCGGGAAGATGCCAAGCAAACCATCGAATCCGGCCTGCACACTCCGGACTGATCGGGTAGCTCGACCCGGCCCGAAAGGCGCGCTAGAGAAAATCAGATAGAGATTCAGGACATTGCCGTGTGAACTGCATGCGGCGCGCATCAAGAGGGCACAATGAAGAACGCCGTCATCTCGTCCACGGGCCTGTGGACGCCGCCGCATTCCATTTCAAACGAGGAACTGGTCGCCAGCTACAATGCATGGGCTGACAACTGGAACCGTGAGCGGGACGCCGACATCGCCTCCGGCCTGATCGAGCCGAAAACCCACTCCTCGGTTGAGTTCATCGAGAAAGCCTCTGGCATCAAATCCCGCTACGTGATGAACAAGACCGGCGTGCTGGACCCGGACATCATGGCCCCGCGCATTCCGGAACGCCCGAACGAGCAGATTTCCGTCATGGCCGAGATTGCTGTGAACGCCGCGCGTGAAGCGCTGGAGCGGGCCGGCCGCAAGCCGGAAGATGTCGATGCGGTGATCTGCGCGGCTTCGAACATGCAGCGCGCCTATCCGGCCATGGCCATTGAAGTGCAGCAGGCCCTCGGCATTGGCGGCTTTGCCTTTGACATGAACGTCGCCTGCTCGTCGGCCACGTTCGGCATTCAGACGGCGGCGGATTTCGTCCGCTCCGGCTCTGCCCGTTCGGTGCTGATGGTGAACCCGGAAATCTGTTCCGGCCATCTGAACTTCACCGACCGCGACAGCCACTTCATCTTCGGCGATGTGGCCACGGCCGTGCTGGTGGAGGAAGAGAGCTTCGCCCCGGCAGGCCACTGGAAGATCCTCGGCACGAAACTGAAGACCGAGTTCTCCAACAATATCCGCAACAATTTCGGCTTCCTGAACCGCGCCGCCCCGGAAGGCATCGGCGCGCCGGACAAGCTGTTCAAGCAGGAAGGCCGCAAGGTGTTCAAGGAAGTCGTGCCGATGGTAGCCACGATGATCAACGAACACCTCGATGAACTTGGCCTTCAGGGTACGGATCTTCGCCGCCTGTGGCTGCACCAGGCCAACGCGAACATGAACCGCCTGATCTCGACCAAGGTTCTGGGCCATGAGGCCAGCGCGGATGAAAGCCCGACCGTGCTGGACACCTATGCCAACACGTCATCTGCCGGATCAATCATCGCCTTCCACAAGCACTCGGAAGACTTCGTCTCCGGTGACAAGGGCCTGATCTGTTCGTTTGGCGCCGGCTATTCGGCTGGCACGGTGTTTGTTGAGAAAACGGCTTAAAGCCCAAAACCTTTGGCAGACGCGTCGGCTGGGCCTTTAACAGGCTCAGTCGTACTCGTCGTCGCTGAACAGGTCGCCCCAGAAGACTTCGCGGCTGGACTTGGCAGCCTCGACGACGACGACGATGCCACCCATGAGCAACACACAGAACGCCATGACCTGCCAGGGAGCCGTATGTGCAACTGCCTCAAACATCATCACCGCCTTCTTATAAGCCGGGCGGCGGCTTGTGATTCCGCGCCCTGTTGTCAGTGCAACGGTTTTCGCGCAAAGCCCTTAACAGCGCATTTGGAAATAAGGGCAATCGCAGGGCGGGATCGTAACCAGATTGCCTCTCTTTCTTTACCCTTATTGCCAATGCTTTAAGGAAGGGCGTGATGACCGTTCGCACGAAGCAATCCGTTAAGGCTCCAAGGGTCTGGCAGCGCATGCTGTCCGGCCGGCGGCTGGACCTTGCCCACCCCTCGCCCATGGATGTGGAAATCGAGGACATTGCCCATGGCCTGGCCCGTGTCGCCCGCTGGAACGGCCAGACCAGGGGCGAACATGCCTTCTCCGTCGCCGAACATTCTGTCATCGTGGAACGGATCTGCAAGAAGCTGGACCCGACCATGAGCCCGAAGCACAGCCTGATGGCCCTGCTGCACGACAGCCCGGAATATGTGATCGGCGACATGATCTCGCCTTTCAAGGCGCTGCTTGGCGAAGGCTACAAGGATATCGAAGGGCGCCTGCAGGAAGCGATTCATATCCGTTTCGGCCTGACGCCGGTGACGCCTGCGCGCCTGAAGAAGAAAATCAAGCGGGCGGACCTGATTTGCGCCTGGTTCGAGGCGACGCAGCTGGCGGGGTTTCAGGAGGATGAAGCCAACCGCTTCTTCGGCGCGCCGCCGGAAGAGATACGCCTGCGCCTGACGCCGAAAGCCGTGCCGGATGCGCAGGCTGCCTTCCTGACCCGCTTCAACCAGATCATGACGGAGATCGGCGCACCATGATGCGGTCGGCTTCCCCGCTGCTGATCGGCCTGTCGGCTGTGATGGTCGCCATCCAGGATGACATGCCGCTGGTGCTGGTCACCCGGCGCGGCAACGAGGATGCGCTGCCCTTCGGCCCGTTCCATCCGGACCGGCACCGGACCTTCGACCTGTCGCTGCGCGGCTGGGTGAGGGAACAGACGGGCTTCGAGCTTGGCTATGTCGAACAGCTCTACACCTTCGGCGACCGGGACCGGGAGACGCCGGAAGCGACGCTGACCGATGCCCCGCCGCATGCCCGCGTGATTTCCATCGGCTATCTCGCCCTGACGCCAGAGGCCCGCCCGGCGGAAGCGGGGTTCGAGGCGCGCTGGCAGAACTGGTATCGCTATTTCCCTTGGGAAGATCACCGCAATGGCCGCCCGGCGATCATTGACAACCAGATCGCGCCGCGCCTGTTCACCTGGGCCGCGGGCAAGGACATGCGGCTGGAACGTGCGAAGATCGCCTTCGGGCTGGACGGAGCACGCTGGGCCGAAGAGCGCGTGCTCGACCGTTACGAACTGCTCTACGAAGCCGGGCTCGTTGCAGAGTGCGCGCGCGATGCGAACCTTGCCGAGCCGGACATCGCCCTCGGCGAAGCCATGGCGTCCGATCACCGGCGCATTCTCGCCACGGCGATCTCCCGCCTGCGCGGCAAGATCAAATACCGCCCGGTCGTGTTCGAGCTGATGCCGGAACGTTTCACCCTGTCGGCCCTGCAGCGGACGGTGGAGGCCATCCTCGGCCTTGGCCTGCACACGCAGAACTTCCGCCGCGCGCTGGACAAGACGGGGCTGGTGAAAGGGACGGGTGCGATGGAGACCGGCACGGGCGGGCGCCCGGCCGAGCTTTACCGTTTCTGCCGCGAGCAGGCCCTCTCGACCGGGGCGCCGGGCCTGTCGACCCCGCGCCGCTCAGTCGACTGACCTATTCTTCCGCTTCGGTTTCGAACTCTTCCGCAGAGATGCCTTCCGGCTGTCCGACCGCGATGAAGAGATAATCCTCCGGGTTCAGGTATTCCTTCGCCACACGGTTCACGTCTTCCAGCGTGACAGCGCGCACCATGTCGTTGCGGCGGTCGAAATAATCGATGCCGAGGTCTTCCTGGCGCACACCCATCATCTGGCTGGCGATCTTGGCGTTGGAATCGAAGCCCAGCGGATAGGAGCCGGTGAGGTAGGCTTTCGCATCGGACAGCTCTTCCTCGGTCACACCGTTCTGGACGAAGTCTTCCATCTCGTCCTTGATGCCCTGGATGAACTCTCCGGCGCTTTCATTCTTGGTCTGGCCGCCGCCGCTCCAGCTCTGCATGTGTTCGCCGGGCGAGACGCTGGTGTAGATGCCGTAGGTGAGGCCTTTCTCGACCCGCAGGACTTTCATCAGCCGGCTCTCGAAGCCGCCCCCGCCATAGGTGTAGTTCAGCACATAGGCCGGGAAAAAGTCCGGATCCTCGCGCGTCATGCCCGGCCCGATGAACTGGACGAGGGATTGCGGCTGCGGCAGCTCCACCACGATCGGGTCAGCCGGTTCCAGTTCCGGAAAGACGATGTCCGGCGTTTCCGGAATGTCGGATGTCTCAGGCAGGCCGGCGATCACTTCGTCGATCATCGGGGCCAGCTCTTCCGGCGTCACGGCGCCAACGGCAGTGACCAGAAGCCGGTCCTTCACCATCAGCTTGCGCATCTGCTCCTTCGCCAGTTCCGGCGTCAGCGCGGCAATGCTCTCTTCGGTCTTGATCCGGGCATAGGGATGATCCGGGTACAGCGCCTGGCTCTGTGCCTGCCAAGCCAGGAAACCAGGATTGGTCTCGCGGGTGTTGAGGCCGACCTGCTGCTCACGGCGGAACCGCTCGAACGGCACGTCGTCGAACCGCGGATCGGCAAATGCCGTGGCGACCAGCGCCATGGCATCGTCGGCATTGTCTGTCAGCATCGAGGCAGAGCAGGTCGTCCAGTCGTTCGAGGCCGAACAGCCGAAGCTCATGTTCAGGTCTTCCATACGGGTCTGGAAGCCGAGGGAATCGAGATCGCCCGCACCTTCATTCATATGGTAGGTGACCGCATCCGTCAGGCCCTCCAGCCCTTCGGGATCGCTCGCCTCACCGCCTTTCCAGGACATGTTGAACGAGAGGATCGGGATGGAGGGCTCAGACACGAGCCATACCGAAGCGCCGCCCGGCGTGGTGAATTGCTGGATCTCGGCGAAGTCGCCCGAATGGACCGTCACCTCAAGCGGGGCCGGTTCCTCGACGACCTCAACGGCAACGACCTCCGGTTCGGCCGGCGTCTCGAGGCTGGCACAGGCGGTCAGGCTGGTGGCGGCGAGCAGGCCCGCAGCAAACGTTGCGATTCTCATCTCAGGAATCTCCCTCTGCAGGCAGCAGGTGTGCCTCGATGAAATGACGGTCAGGGCCGAACACGGTGCGCACGGCGGCGATCGCCTCTTCAGGCGTCACAGCGCGGACATCTTCCGGGAAGTTCAGAACGTCTTCGATCGTACCGCCAATGGCCAGGGTCGAGCCGAAAACGTTCGCCATGGTCGACTGGCTATCGCGGGAATAGATCGCCTGCGCGGCCAGCTTGTTCCGGGCCC
The DNA here is from genome assembly GCA_014763715.1 of Rhodobacterales bacterium. Classification (GTDB taxonomy): domain Bacteria; phylum Pseudomonadota; class Alphaproteobacteria; order Caulobacterales; family Hyphomonadaceae; genus Hyphomonas. The sequence goes on from JACXUV010000044.1 coordinate 18,128, forward strand.
GGACAACTTCTTCTTCCGTGAAGCCTTCATCCAGCGCCTTGGAGATTTCCGCCATGATGGCCGTTTCAAGGTCCTCCATGCTGACGCCCGGAGCCGGGCTTGCCGAGATGACGGCGGGGCCCTGATCGTGCAGGTCGGTCCAGGCATAGGTCGATGCGTTGATCGCCAGTTGCTGCTGCTCCACGAGCGACTGATAGAGACGGCTGGTCATGCCGCCACCCAGCACTTCAAGGCCAACGTCCAGCGCATAAGCCTCCTTCGGCGAGCGGATCTGCGAGACGCCGTTGTAATAGCGGCTCCAGACCGGCTGGCGGACTTTCGGATCGGAATGGACGATTTCGTCATCCTGCGTCAGCAGCGGCACGTCGCGCCATTTGCGCTGGCCATGGGCCGTGCCAGTCGGAACGATCTGGCCATAGGTTGCCTCGGCCAGGGTACGCACTTCGTCTTCGGTCACATCGCCGGCGACGACCAGGATCGCATTCTCCGGGCTGTAGTATTCGTGGTAGAAGTTGAGGCCGTCTTCCGGGGTCAGAGCCGCCACTTCATCCATGTTGCCGATAACGGTGATTTCGTAGGGATGACCTTTCCAGAGTTCGGAAAGAACCTGTTCCTGCAGGATGACGCCGGGATTGTTGTCGATCCGCTGGCGGCGTTCTTCCTTCACCACGTCGCGTTCGGAGATGAAGGCGCCCTTCGGATCGTCGTCGATCACGAGGTTCACCATGCGGTCGGCTTCCAGCTCCATCATCTTGCCGAGCTGTTCCTTGGCCACGCGCTCGAAATAGGCGGTGTAGTCCCAGCTTGTGAAAGCGTTGGACTGGCCGCCATTGCGGGAAACGATCTGGTCGAACTCGCCCGGCGCCAGCGTGTCGGTCTGCTGGAACATGACATGTTCGAAGAGGTGGGCGATCCCGCTCTTGCCGGGCGCCTCGTCGACTGCGCCAACCTTGTACCAGACCATATGGGTGACGACCGGCGCACGGTGGTCAGGGATGACCACAACCTGCATGCCATTATCGAGTTCGAAGGTCTTCGGGGTCCACGCCTCTGCCGAACTGGCAGCCGTATCGGCAAACGCCGGCAGAGCGAGGACGGCGAGGGCCGCAAGCCCTCCGGTCAATGTCCGTTTCATGGGCTTGTTCCCTTGCAAGAGTTGAAAGTCCGGCACCGGGCTGGATCAGGTTCCCGGCAGCTTGACGCGCGGCTTGGCCGTGGTGCTCTCGATGGTCACCGGTTCATTGCCGGTGGCGTTGTCCGTTGCGGCAGATGCGGCATCCTCAGGATTGTCCTTGCGCCAGAACAGGATGCGATCGGAAATGCTCGTCGATTTGCGGATCGTCTTGTACTGCTCATAGTCAAGCTCGGTGCGGACCATCGGGCTGATCGCGTTGGCGCCAGCCGAGGCCACCAGAGCGCGCTCCGAAGCGCTGGCATTGGCGCCGAGCGTGGAACCGAAGGCGGCGGCGTTGTCCTGCTGGGCGGCCTCCACCTCGGCCGGAACAGACTGGCCCGCGCCCGGCGGACGCAGGGAATAATCCGGCGGCACAGTCAGCGGCGCTTTGGTCACGACCCGGAACTCGTCCGGCGTCCGCCCGCCGCCCGCTCCGCTGGAGCAGGCCGTCGTCGCCAGGCACACGGCGCCCAGGGCCAGAAGGGAAAGCTGAGTCTTCATGTGGCGTCCTCGCCTTTAGGTTTTGGAGGGCCGATCCGGTTTTCCGGCCGACTTTCTCCCAGACAGTACGAACTGATCGAAAAACAGCAAGACCGCACCAACACTGATCGCAGCGTCGGCCACGTTGAACACCCACGGGAAATGGAGCCCTCCGGCGTTGATGAAGTCCACCACCGCGCCGAACCGCACGCGGTCGATCAGGTTGCCAAAGGCCCCGCCGATCACCAGTGCCAGCGACAGTTTCAGCAACCTGCCCTCAGCCACCAGCAGCCAGCGCAGGAAGCCCAGCGCAATCGCCAGCATGATGCCTGCGAGGATCCAGCGCCCGATGCCCTCGGACTGGAACATGCCGTAGCTCATGCCCCGGTTCCACACCATGGACAGGTTGATCGGGCCGGGCAGCTCGATCGTGCCGCAGGCGAGGCTGTTGTGAAAGCACTCCATGGCCCGGAAACGCTCGTTCGCCAGAACCATCGACTTGCTCACCTGGTCTGCAATCAGCGTGACCGGGATGATGGCCAGCGGCCAGACCTGAGCGGGTTTCATTTGCATGCGGGGAGATTGCATCCCGCCCCGGCCAGATCAAGCGATTCCGTGCAGGAAAAGGCTTCAGCCCGTGAGAGCTGAAGCCCTTGTCATGTCAGCTGTACGTCTTGTCCCAAGCTTTCACGGCCAGCGCATCGCGGGGCGTGATGTCCGGGAAGGACGGGTCTGCGGAAGCCGGGTCGAAATACTTCCAGCTCCGGCGGCATTTGATGCCCTCGGCTAGGACTGGATCTACGACCACAGAAGGATCAAAAACTCCGTCTGGCATTTGAAGTCCCCTCTCTTTCACATCATCATGAAAGAGTTCAGTGAAAACCAATGATGCATTCGAAGTTATAAAAATTTCGCTCGGATCTTCGCCATCGAACGCATCATACAGCGCTTTGTCACCGATTAAGACCATCGGCGCCGCTTCCAACGAAGCACCGATACGCTTCTCGCGGCGTTCCACTTCCAGCGCGCCGGTGACAACGCGGCGGACCGTGAAGATCTTCGCCCAGCGCGCGGCCAGTTCGTCATCCTTCCAGCCTTCCGGCGTTTCCGGGAAGAGGAGCAGGTGAACCGAGTCCGCCTTGCCGCTGAGATGGCTTTCGAGGAAAGCCTCCTCCATCGTGAACGGCATCACCGG
>JACXUV010000098.1 GCA_014763715.1 Rhodobacterales bacterium
TTATTAACTTTTAAACCAGATGTAAATGATTCAGGTTCTGATCAATACATTGATAATATTGGAAACTCTACAAGTGTAGGTGAGCAAAGTGCTAGTTACGCACAGTTTGATTATAGTGTTAACGACGGAACAACTTGGAGTGCTTCAAGTGCTACGATGACAATTGATGTAAACGCAGTTGCAGATGCGCCGATCCTGATTGTTGAAGCTTCTACGGTCTTAACGGAAACGATTACCGTTGACAATGTAAACAATACAGGGTACGGTTACAGTGTTACAGCATATAATGCAGATGGAAGTGTTGGAAATATTAGTACACACACTACAACACCAACAGGTTTTGGGGTGGCTGGTGATGTAGCTGGTGGAAGTGCAAGAGGTGATGTGACTGAAATTAGTTACGATACTGCTCTAAGTGCTTCTGAACAGATTGTTGTTAACTTTGATCAAGATGTAAATTCTGTAGATGTAAGTGTGGCTTGGAATGCTGCTAGTGAAGATATCGCAGTAGCATTTTACAAAGATGGAGTTCTCATAGAAACTATTAACACAGGTGGTGGTTCTGATGCTATCGATGACCTTGGTACGCTTCAACCTAGTGGTGGAGGGATGTTTGATGAGATCAGATTCTACCCTCCAGATGCAGATGATGACTTCTTGATTCACTCTATTAGTTTTAATCGAGAGGTTGTATCAAATAATCTTTCCGTAAGTGAAGGCGAAGATGTAGCACTTGATATCACTTCATCATTGATTGATACAGATGGATCAGAAACACTAACTCTTGCGATCACAGATGTACCTGCAGGAGCTACTTTAAGTGACGGTACACATACATTTACAGCAGATGCAATAACAACTTCTGTAGATATAACAAACTGGAATTTAACAAATATAACATTCAATATGCCAAGTGTTGCAAGTGGCTCAATGCAATATACTCTTAATGTAGTTGCAACTGCTACAGAGTACTCTAACGGAGATAGCGCATCGAGAACAGCTCCGGTAACTATTACTGTAAATGACGTAAATTATGTAAATCTACAAGACAACACTGCTAGTGTAGATGAAGCTGCAATGTCAAGTGGAACTAATAGTGCGAGTACAGCTGAAGTGGCAACAGGTAATATTTTAAGTGATGATCAAATAGGAAGCAATTTCTCTCTTAGCGATGTATCTATTAGTGGTGGTACAACTGTTGATACAGGAACTAATTATAAAGTCACAACAGCTGAAGGGAATGTTTTAGTAGTTGATAAAGCAACGGGAGATTATACATATACGCTTGTGAATCCTATAACTCATGCTACTGGTAGTGATACAGCAATTGATAGTTTTACATATACTGTCTCTGATGGTAGTACAGATTATCAAGCAAACTTAGATGTGACGATCCATGATGATGCGCCAATATCAACTCCTAGTACAGTTGAGTTGTATGTTGAGCCGATAACAACAAATGTTATTTTTGTACTAGATGTATCTGGAAGTATGGATAACACTGAGCTTGGGCTTCAAGAGGATGCAAGAGACGAGGTAATTAGTAAATATCAAACGCTTGGAAATGTAAATGCAATGCAGGTACAGTTTGAGGCAACTGTTTATGACAATACAGGTTGGACCGATGCCAATAACATTAAAGGAACTTCACTATATACAAATGGTGGAAAGACTAACTATGAGGATGCACTTAATAGTGTAATGAATACTTATGATACAAATAGACCAGAAGCGGATCAGACAATTATATATTTCTTATCAGATGGTGCAATTACAGTTGGTAGTACGACAAACTGGAATAGTGCATGGGAAAGTTTTATAGGACAAGATTCTATAACAAAACTCTTTACAATAGGTGTTGGTGGAATGTCTGATGACCTAGATGCAGTTGCATTACCAACTGAAACTGAAAAATCACCAGATCCTATACCTGTCGATGACATTAATGACCTTGGTACAGTACTATCTCAAACAGCTCAACTTTACGCAGAGGGTAGTTTAACTGAAGTTATCAATGGTACAGCACTTATAGACTTTGGTGCCGATGGTGGGCATATAGGTAGTATTACTATAGGCTCATTACCAGCTGTAGCTTATGATGCAGCAAATCCTGTACAAACAATTAATGGTGAATATGGAACATTTGAGATTAACTTTAATACAGGGGCATATAGATACAATCCTGCTACTCAAGATTCTGTAACTGAGACAATGAGCGCAACAGTAGTTGATAATGATGGTGATAGTATAAATACTCAGATATTAACGATCAATGTAAATCTCTCAGGAGAGCTAACAGGTGGACCAATCATCACACCGACTGATCTCAGTGTAGCTAAAGATGTGGCACAAGTTATAGCAACTGTAATAGATGCAAATGGAACAGTGGTAAGTAGTAGTGGGACTGCAAACAATGGAACTGTGACGATCGATGCTAGTGGAAATATTACATATACGCCAACAGCTGGTTATACAGGTGAGGATAAAGTTACTATTACGGCAACAGACAATGATGGTATAACATCTGTTAGAACACTGATTGTTGGTGTAAACCCTGGTGATGCTCAAGCTGCAACACTTATTATGACACTTGGCAGTGAAGAAAATGCTTACGTAGAGATAAGTGATAATTTTGACACTAGCTTAGGTGCTTGGACATTATCAAGCGGATATTTAGATAATGGAACCATGAGAATAGATGGTGGGGGAGATACTGCTACTAACACTACAGCATATAATTTTGGTGCTGAGAATGCAAATAAAACTGCAACAATCTCTTTCTCAACTATAATAGATGGTAACTGGTATAGCCATTCATCTGATGTAAATGATGATATTTTTGTACAAGTTTTTGAAAACGGTAATTGGGTGACAAAAGCAGATATTTATAGAGATAATCTTGATGGAGTAACACAAACTATAAACAATGTAGTCCTAGATGCAAACGGTGAAGTTGATATTCGTATAGTTAATAGTAGTAGCCAGAATAATGAAGATATCTGGATTGACAACTTTAGTGTTTCAGTAGCTAATGGTTATAAATACGACTTAAACCTTGCTGCAGTACTAGCCGATGGTAATGAAACACTTTCAGATGTAACGCTTACAAATATGCCAGATAATATTACACTTAAAGATAGCAATGGTGTTGAGATCGCTCAAAATCCAGATGGAAGTTATAGTGTAGCACTAGATAGCAATGGTAACAGTACAGTAAGCATCTACTCAGATACACAGCTTGATCCAACGCAAACAACTCCTATAACTGCTACAGTTACTTCAACAGATGGAACTGATACAGCGACTACAACACTTGGTGGTAGTGGTGATGAGACAGTAGTTTATGAGAGTGGTGA
>JACXUV010000007.1 GCA_014763715.1 Rhodobacterales bacterium
GGCCTTGTCGCGCCGGACGAGAAGACTTTCGCCTATATGAAAGGCCGCCCCTCCGCGCCGAAAGCTGGCGCCTGGGAAGTGGCCGAGAATTTCTGGAAGACGCTGTACACGGATGAGGATGCCGTATTCGATCATGTCGTCGAGATCAATGCCGAAGAGGTGGAGCCGACCGTGACCTGGGGCACCAGCCCGGAACAGGGCATTCCGGTCTCCGGTATTATTCCGAAGCCGGAAGACTTCACAGACCCGGTGAAGGCTGCCGCGTGTGAGCGGGCACTGGCCTATATGGGCCTTGAAGGCGGCAAGCCGATTGCGGGCACGCCGGTGCAGCGGGTCTTCATCGGCTCGTGCACCAATTCCCGTATCGAAGACCTGCGCGCTGCGGCAGAGGTGGCGAAGGGCAATCATGTCGTCGACGGCGTGCGCGCCATGGTCGTGCCGGGCTCCGGCCTCGTCCGGGCGCAGGCTGAGGAAGAAGGCCTCGACCAGATCTTCCTCGATGCCGGTTTCGAATGGCGCGAGCCGGGCTGCTCCATGTGCCTCGGCATGAACCCGGACATTCTGGCGCCGGGCGAACGCTGCGCGTCCACCTCGAACCGCAACTTCGAAGGCCGTCAGGGCCGGGGCGGCCGCACCCACCTGATGAGCCCGGCCCTCGCCGCGAAGGCCGCGATCACGGGTGTGATTGGCTAAATGTTCAGAAGGCGTCATTTCCTCGACGAGGATGTGGACGCATTTCATATTGCGTGTTGGGGCTGGCTGCTGCGCGGCACTGGCGGAATGGCCGAGTTCGGCAAGACGCCGCTTGTCCTTCCGATCTCGGAATTCTTTCCGAAGTCGGAGGCGCAGGGCTACGACAGGGCGGCCTATATTTTCGACCGGACAAAGATTCTCGCTCGCATGGATGAGTGGCCAGTAGATCTTGTGGCGCAGGCCGAATTACCAGCGCAGCTCTCGCAGAATGTCTACATTCAGCACGAAGGCCGGGCAGCGGGCACTTTCCAGATGCACGGCACTGGCGGTGTCATCAGCTTTGATCCGGCGCATATCGATGCGCCCATGGTGCTGGTGGCAACGTTTGCTCACGAACTGGGCCATTATCTCAATGGTGCCTTTGATGAACCGCCGCCGGGCGGTCCTGAACTTACAGAGCCAGCCACGGATGTAACCGCCGTCTTTCTGGGCTTCGGCCTGTTCGGGGCAAACTCCAGTTTCGACTTCCGGAAGAACAGTGAAGGCTGGGCCAGCCAGAAACTGGGCTATATCAGCGAAGCGGAATGGGCATTCAATATCGCGATCTTCTGTGCGCTGGGCGAACATGACATCGCTCTTCTGAAGCCGCATCTGAAGCCTCACATCTACGGTCAGGTTCAATCGGCTTTGAAGTTCATTGCGCGGAGCGACATTGTTCCGGCAATTCTTGATGCCGGTAACGTGCCAACCTCCTAAACCGAGCTTTCAGTTGCGTCCTTGTGGCTTGCGGAAGATAGTCCGGGCCAAATCCATAGGAGGACATGATGGCCGGAACCGTGAAACTTCCCGGGAATGTAACGCTGGATGGCCCGCGCGGGCGGACTTATGCGTCCATTCTTGAAACCGTTGGCTCGACGCCGCTGGTCGGCGCGCCGAAATTTGCGGCCGAGACAGGCATCAAGGCGAACCTGCTGTTCAAATGCGAGTTCTTCAATCCGCTGGCCAGCGTGAAGGACCGGATCGGCCTGAACATGATCCTGGAGCTGGAAGCGTCCGGCAAGCTGAAGCCGGGGGGTACGCTGGTGGAGCCGACCTCTGGCAACACCGGCATCGGCCTCGCTTTTGTGGCGGCGTCGCGCGGCTACAGGCTGATCCTGACCATGCCGGAATCCATGTCGATCGAACGGCGCAAGATGCTGGCCTATCTGGGGGCACAGCTGGAGCTGACGCCGAAAGAGAAGGGCATGGGCGGCGCTATCGCCAAGGCGCAGGAAATCCTCGATTCGACGCCGGGCGCGGTGATGCCCAGCCAGTTCGACAATCCGTCCAACCCGGCCATTCACGAAAAGACGACTGCCGAGGAAATCTGGGTGGATACGGATGGCGCCGTGGATGCGCTGATTGCCGGTATCGGGACAGGCGGCACGTTTACCGGCTGCGGCCGGGTGCTGAAGGCGAAGAAGCCCGGCCTGCAAATGATCGCGGTGGAGCCGGCAGGCAGCCCCGTCCTCTCCGGCGGGGAGCCGGGGCCGCACATGATCCAGGGCATTGGCGCAGGCTTCGTGCCGGGCAATGCGGATACCAGCCTGATTGATGAAGTCGTGATGATCACGAACGAGGAAGCCATGGAGAATGCGCGCAAGCTGGCGTCGCTGGAGGGCATTCCGGGCGGTATCTCATCCGGCGCTGCGGCGACGGCCGCCATCAAGGTGGGCAGCCGGGACGACATGGCCGGCAAGACGCTGGTCGCTATCCTGCCGAGCTTCGCCGAGCGCTATGTCTCGACGGCCCTGTTCGAAACCCTGTAAGCAGGGCAGGCAAGATTGCGGAGAGACGCATGACCCGATTTACCCTGCACGGCATGTTCCTGTCGGGGCCGACCTACAAGGTTGGCCTGATGCTGAACCTCACTGGCACGCCGTTCGATTATGAACATGTCGACCTGCGCTCCGGCGCGCACAAGGCCGACGCCTTCCTCGCCAAGAACCGCTATGGCCAGGTGCCGGTGCTCGACGATCACGAGAAGGATGAATGCCTCTGCCAGTCCTCCGTCATTCTCGATTATCTCGCCGATGAAACGGGCCAGTTCGGCGGCAAGGACCGTTCCTCCCGCCTGCGGGCCCGCGAATGGCAGCTCTGGGGTGCTGGTGCCCTTACGACCGGGATCTATCGTTCCCGCGCGGCAAAGCTCGGCTTTTTCACCTTTCCTGAGCAGGTCGTGGAGGCGAATCTCCAGATGGGCCTGAATGCCCTGAAGGAACTGAACATGCTGCTGGACGGGCGCGACTGGCTGGTCGGCGCCGGGCCCACGATTGCAGACGTGGATCTCTATGGCATCGCGGCCTATGCCCCGCAGGCGGGGATGGACCTTGGCCCTTATCCGGTCCTGCGCAAATGGATGGCAAAGGTGGAGGCCCTGCAGGGCTTCCGCGATGTCAAAACCTGCCTGCCGCAGCAGACCCTGAAGGCATCGTGATCGCGCTTCACACGATTGCCCTGTTCCTCCTTGGCCTGGTCATGCTGGCCATGGCGGCGGGGCTGGATGCGATGATCCGGCTGGACGTGTCCGGCTGGGTGCAGTTGCTGCTGGCCGGCTTCGGCGTTTATCTCATTGTCATGTCATGGTTTTCGCTGCGCTTTGACCGGCGCCGGGCGCATGTGCTGGAAACAGGTATTTCGCAACCCGTTCTGTTCGAGATCAATCGCACGTCAGACGGGGAATCGGCGGCTTTCCTTGCCGAGGTGAAGATTGGCGAAGACGTGTGGATCACGCCGCTGCGCATCTCGCGCCGGGTACGGAAGCTGCGAAAGCAGGGCGAACTGGAGGGCGAGGCCTGGCTGGACACCGAGGGCCGCCTCGTAGCCCTGGCGCATGAAGGCGAGCAGCTGCGCGTGATGCCGTTCCCGCGCCGCAAGCGGTTTGGAAGAAAAGAGAAGAAGAAAAAGGCATGAGTCAGATTATTACCGGCCTTGATCATATTGTTCTTGTCGTGCCCGAGATCGAATCCGGCGCGGCCGTCTATGAAAGCCTGCTGGGGCGTGCGCCTGTCTGGCGCGCCCATGGCGAGGCGGGGGAAGGGACCGCGATTTTCCGCGTGGCCAATACCAGTCTTGAACTGATGGCGCCGGCCGCAGAAGGGCCGGTAGCGGACCGTCTGCGCGAGATCATCGAAGCGGAAGGGCCGGGCCTCAAAAGTCTTGCCTTTGCGACGGCGGATATCGAGACCGCGCATCACAAGCTGACCCGGCGGGGCATGGGCCCGCATGAAATCGTGCCGGGCGAGAGCACGAACACGCTGGATGGCACGCTGCGCAGCTGGAAGCGCTTCCGCTGCGCGGATGACCAGACGGCTGGCGTGAAGACCTTTCTGATCCAGCCGGATACGCCGCTGCCGCAACAGGATACGCCGGACAGCGCCGTTGTCTCCCTCGACCATATCGTGATCGACACGCCCAATCCGGACCGGGCGCTTGGCCTTTATGGGGCACGTCTGGATCTTGATCTGGCGCTCGACCGGAATGCCCCGCAATGGAAGACGCGCTTCCTGTTCTTCCGCACGGGCGGGTTGACCTTTGAGGTCATCCATCGCCTGGGCGAAACGCATGATGCCGCCGGGCCGGACAGGATCTGGGGACTGACCTGGGAAGTCCGCGATCTGGCCGCGGCCCATGCGCGCCTGACCGGTGCAGGCTTCAATGTGTCGGAACTGCGCAAAGGTCGCAAGCCGGGTTCCAGTGTGTTCACGGTGCGTGATGGCACGATGGGCGTTCCGACGCTTTTCATCGCGCATGAGCCGCAGTAAGAACGCCGCCATGACACCGTTTACCGAAATCACCGGAACCGCCGCGCCGCTGCTCGAAAAGGGCAAGCCCATGTCCAATGTCGACACGGACATGATCATCCCGAAACAGTTCCTGAAGACAACCGAACGTACCGGCTTGTCGAAAGGCCTGTTCTATGAGCTGAAGACACTGGCCGATGGCTCGCCGAACCCGGATTTCGTTCTGAACAAGCCCGCCTTTGCAAAGGCGGGCATCCTGATCGCAGGCGAGAATTTCGGTTGCGGTTCCTCGCGTGAGCATGCGCCCTGGGCGCTGGCAGACCAGGGCATCTCGGTCATCATCGCGCCGAGCTTTGCCGACATCTTCCATAACAACTGCTACAAGAACGGCATCCTGCCCGTGCGCCTGCCAGTGGATGTGTGCGAAAAACTGGCCCAGCAGGCCGGCGGCCCGAACCATGTGTTCTCGGTGAACCTGGAAACCCAGACGGTGACCGCGCCTGATGGTGAGATCTACACGTTCGATGTCGATCCGGGCCGCAAGTCCAACCTGCTGCAAGGGCTGGACGAGATCGGGGCCTCGCTGCAGGCTGAAGGCGAGATCGGCAGTTTTGAGGCTGCGCGCAAGGTTTCGACGCCCTGGCTCGAAACCACAGGCTGACAGACGGCCTGTCGGCAAGAGAGGGGCCTTTGATGCTGGACAGACTGAAAGCCGCCATTCTCGTGCTGGGCCTGATCGGTCTTGGCGCCTGTCATAATGATCCGTTCTCCCTGAAGCCGGAGGTCAATGTGACCTTGCCGAAAGACCCGCCACCGGAAGCGGCGCCTTCCGGGGAAGGGGACGATGCGGGGGCGGATGACGCCAGTGAAGAGGCGGGCGCATCATGATCGTGATCGAAGGCACTGTACGCCTGCCGCCGGACAGGATCGAAACTGCCCGCCCGGCGATGGAGGCGATGATCCGTGCCAGCCGTGCCGAAGCCGGATGTCTCGACTATGCCTACAGCCTGGACCTGATGGATCCGGGTCTCGTACGCGTGACGGAACGCTGGGAAAGCCGCGAAGCACTGAAGGCGCATTTTGCGACCTCCCATATGGCGGCCTGGCGGGAAGAATTTTCCACGCTTGGCATAACCGAACGCTCCCTGCGCCTTTATGAGGCCGAGCCGGAAGCCATTTGATATTTCTTTTTCGGGTTGGAAAGAAATTGATGGCTACGCCATTGCGCGTGGGAAGCGTACAGATTAGTCATATCGTTCTGCAATAAGGATATTCTGAATGAAACGCATTTTCGGTCTCGCGGCCCTTGGTCTCACTGCACTTGCAACCGCCTGTGCAACATCGTCCACATCAGGACAAATGGCCGCAAATGTCGGTCCGGATGGCGAGCCGCTGGTTTGCCGCAGCATCCAGATAACCGGTACGCGCTTCCCGCAGAAAGAATGCAAGACGGCCGAGGCGTGGGAACAGTACGACGCTTACACGAACGACAATGCCAAGGAATCCACCGACAAGTTCCAGAGAGTGAACTCTGGGGCTGCTACGCAGGCAGGCGGCTGATCCGCTTCGCCTGAGCAGGCGCTGCGTCAAAAACCATGGGTGACATGGCGGCTCTGCGGGAGTAGAGCCGCCCCAGTGGTATTACGCAGCAAATAGGTCAGAACATGCAGCAGACGCTCCTCTTGCTCCCGGGCGACGGGATTGGTCCTGAAGTCATTGCCGAAGCCCGCCGCGTGGCAGAGATCGTCGCGCCGGACCTGAAGGTGGAAGACGGTCTGGTCGGTGGGGCATCCATCGACATGCATGGTGATCCGCTGACGGAAGAAACGCTGGATCGTGCCCGCCGCGCCAGCGCCGTCCTGCTGGGCGCTGTCGGTGGCCCGAAATGGGTTGGCGCGGCGCGTGACAAGCGGCCGGAAGCCGGCCTGCTGGCCCTTCGCAAGGGGCTCGACGTGTTCGCGAATTTGCGCCCGGCCTATTGCTTCCCTGCGCTTGTCGAGGCGTCCAGCCTGAAGCAGAGCGTGGTGGAAGGGTTGGACCTGATGATCGTCCGGGAGCTGACGGGCGGGGTCTATTTCGGCCAGCCGCGCGGCATCGACGAGACTGCCGGCATCCGACGCGGCTATGATACGGCCGTCTACACGCATCCGGAAATCGAGCGGGTGGCGCATGTGGCGTTTGAAATCGCACGCGGCCGTCAGGGTCGCGTCTGTTCCGTCGAGAAGTCGAACGTCATGGAGTCCGGCCTGTTCTGGCGTCAGGAAGTGACACTGGCGCATGCGGAAATGGGCGCGGGCGTGGACCTGTCGCACATGTATGCCGATGCCTGCGCGATGGAGCTGGTGCGCGCGCCGAAACAGTTCGACGTTATCCTCGCGGATAATCTTTTCGGCGACATCCTGTCGGACGAGGCGGCCATGCTGACCGGCTCGATCGGCATGCTGCCGTCTGCTTCGCTCGGCACGCCCGGCACGCCGGGCCTATATGAGCCGGTGCACGGCTCTGCGCCGGACATTGCAGGGCAGGGCATCGCCAACCCGTGTGCGGCGATCCTGTCGCTGGAAATGGCGCTGCGCTGGTCGCTTGGCCGGGAAAAGGCGGCAGACATCCTGTTCGCTGCCGTGGGCAAGGCGCTCGACCAGGGCGCACGCACTCGCGACTTGGGCGGCAATCTCAGCACGCGGGAAATGGCAGACGCGGTAATCGCCGCCCTCTGATCCTGCGCTGACGCAGGGGCAAGATTGCCCCGCCACATCCGGCATGAGAGCATTCCCCAAAAACATAAGGGAGGAATGCCATGTCTTACGCTGCCGGACGGCTGATCCATGATGCCGATAGCCATCTGATGGAGCCGGTCGATTGCCTCGATCCGTATTTTGACAAACGCTTGCTGGCCCGGTTCCTGGCTCTGCCGCAGGTGCAGGCGCTACGGGCCGAGAAGGCAGGCTGGATCGACGAACAGCTGAGGCAGCAGAAAGACGAAGGTTTTCGCGCCGAGGCGGACGAAAACATTCTGCTGCGGAAAGGGTATGAGGCCCATGGCGCCTGGTGGCGGTCTGACCGGCCACACACGATGGACCTGTTGGGCTTTGCCAGCCAGCTGGTCTTCACCACGCATTGCCTCGGCAATTTCGGGCTGGATCAGGGCGACGACATGGAGCTCTGCTATGGCGCAGCCGATGCACATAACCGGATGATGACGGATTTCTGCAGCATTGACCGGCGCCTTCTGCCTGTCGCCTATGTGCCGCTGGAAGATTTCGGCCGCTCGCTCGCGACGGCGAAGCTGGCGATTGAGCTTGGCGCCAAGGCGCTGATGGTGCCGAGCCGCTGCCCCCAGAAACACTCGCCCAGCCATATCGCGCTGGATCCTGTCTGGGCGCTGGCACAGGAAGCGGGCCTGCCCGTGGTGCTGCATGTCGGCGGGGAGACGAAGCTGAACCCGGCCTACAAGGAAAACGGCCTGCCGCCGGTGCCGGATTTCCATGGCGGTGACGACAATTTCACCTCCGTCTCCTACATGCCGATCCCCGAGGCGGCGATGCAGACGCTGGCAACGCTGATCTTCGATGGGGTGTTCGACCGGTTCCCGGACCTGAAATGGGGCGCGATCGAGCTTGGCGCGAACTGGGTGCCGGGCTGGATGCGCGCCATGGATTCGGCAGCCCATGCCTTCATGCGCAATGAGGAGCGGCTTCAGAAGCTCTCGGCACGGCCGTCAGAGATCGTGCGCCGCCAGTTCCGCGCTGCGCCTTATCCGCATGAGGATGCGGGCTGGATCATCCGCAATGCAGGCGAGGAAATCGCCATGTTCTCATCGGACTATCCGCATGTGGAAGGTGGACGGAATCCGCTGAAACGGTTCGATGAAACCCTGCAGGGCCTGCCCGAGAGCGCGGTGAAAGCATTCTATTCCGGCAATTTCATCGACATGATGGGGGAAGGCCTCGCGCCGGACCTGCGTGTGCCGGAACTCGCGCAGTCGGCCTAGCTGTAGTCCGCGATGCGGCAGAGCAGGTTGCCGCGGAACTCGAAGAAGCTGGCGCCGCGCACTTTCACGGTCTCGCCAGCCTTCACGCCGTTCGGCAGGTCGACAGCGGCCTTGCCTTCAAACTCGATCTCCGCGGCGGCCTTGCCACTGCCGGAGACGACATTGATCAGGCGCTGACGGCGATAGGAGAAGGCATTGCCGGAAAGCTCGGCCACCTGGCGCATCATGTCCTTGCCGTCGAGGCGCATGGATCCACCGGCATTGGAGATGTTTTCGAAAACGACATCATCGGTGACGCAGTCGAGCATGCCGTCAATGTCACGGGCATTATAGCTTTGAATATAACGGGCAATTATGTCGTCGAGCATGAGGCGGGGGCCTCCATCCGGGTCTTCAGAAGCCCATTCGTGTTGCCCGACAGGCAGGTGAATGGCAACAGGCTTTGCGCATTCCACAAAAATGCGTCATAAGCCCGCCTCGATTTGCGAGGAGCTTGAGAGCCATGGGCACACGGATTGCGATTGTCGGAGCTACGGGAAATGTCGGGCGTGAATTGCTCGCGATTCTCGACGAGCGCATGTTCCCGGCGGACGAAGTCCTTGCCGTGGCATCGCGCCGTTCGCTGGGCAAGGAAGTGTCCTTTGGCGACCGTACCCTCAAATGCCAGGATATCGAGAGCTTCGACTTCTCCAAGGTCGATCTCGTCCTGATGTCGGCTGGCGGGTCCACCGCCAAGCAGTGGTGTCCGAAGATCGCCGCTGCCGGCGCCATCACCATCGACAACTCGTCCGCCTGGCGGATGGACCCGGACGTGCCGCTGGTCGTGCCGGAGTGCAATGGCGAAGCCGTCATGGGCTACAAGAAGAAGATGATCATCGCGAACCCGAACTGCTCGACGGCGCAGCTCGTGGTGGCGCTGAAGCCGCTGCACGATGCGGTCGGCGTGAAACGCGTTGTCTGCTCGACCTACCAGTCCGTTTCCGGCGCCGGCAAGGACGCCATGGACGAGCTGTGGAACCAGACGCGCGGCATCTATGTGAATGACGAGCCGGAGCCGCAGGTCTTCCAGAAGGAAATCGCCTTCAACGTTATTCCGCAGATCGACGTCTTCATGGATGACGGTTTCACCAAGGAAGAGTGGAAGATGCGCGTCGAGACGAAAAAGATCGTCGATGAGAGCATCGAACTCGTCGCAACCTGTGTGCGCGTGCCGGTATTTGTCGGCCACTCCGAGGCGGTCAGCGTGGAACTGAACGCGCCGATGACCGCGAAGGAAGCGCAGGACCTTCTGCGCGAAAGCCCCGGCATCATGCTGGTCGATGATCCGAAGGAAGACCTCTACATCACGCCGAAAGAATGCGTGGGCGACTGGGCAACCTTCATCAGCCGTGTCCGTAAGGACCCGACTGTGGAGAACGGCCTGATGTTCTGGTGCGTCTCCGACAACCTCCGCAAGGGTGCTGCCCTCAACGCCGTTCAGATCGCTGAAGAGCTGTTGAACCGCGGCGTGCTGGTTCCGGAGAAGCAGCCGGTTGCAACGGACTAATCCGTTCCTGAATCGAATTTGGCCTGATTGGCTTTTGTTTGGCGGGTCTCGACGGTGACGTTGAGGCCCGTCGCGCTTTTGAGGTGCAGGTCGCGCTGCGGGAAGGGGATTTCGAGCCCGTACTTTTCCAGCGCTGTATGTAGCGCCCAGTTGTAATCCGCAACCACGCGGGCTGGGCGGCTGACGGCGGCATCGGTCAGCCACACGACAAGTTCGAACTCCAGCGCGCTGTCGCCGAAATTGGTCAGCCAGACCTGTGGCGCCCGGCCCGGCAGTCCTTTCAGGGTCCACTCGATTTCATCGGCTGCTTCCAGGCCCGCCTTGCGTACCAGTTCCTTGTCGGAGCCATAGGCCACGCCAAACGGAACGCGCACCCGGCGCCGCGCATCGCGCAGGGTCCAGTTGATGACCTGCGCTTTGATGAACTCCTCATTGGGGACAAGGATATCGACATTGTCGTTCGTGGTAACGAGCGTGGAGCGGATGTTGATTTCGCGAACAAGGCCCGTGACGCCGGACTGAAGTTCGATGAAGTCGCCGACCTTCACGGATTTCTCGACCAGGATGATCAGGCCCGATACGAAGTTCGAGAAGATCGCCTGAAGGCCAAAGCCGATGCCGATGCCCAGCGTACCGGACAGGATGGTCAGCGCCGTCAGGTTCACGCCGACCACCTGAAGCGCGATCAGGATGGCGAGGATGATGAAGGAAATCTTCAGGACCTGACCCAGAAGCCCGGCCATGGAAGGCGTCAGTTTCTTGGAGCTGCGCAGCTGCGCCTGCGCCGCATCGCCCGCAATCCGGCCAAGCCAGAGCGCAAAGGCTGCCACGGCCAGGCTGGTCAGCAGGCGCAGGATCGAGAACTTCACCCCGCCGAATTCGATGATCGTGGAATCCAGAGATTCCGTCACCGGCTGCAGCAGGCGCAGGATATAGAGCGCGGCGATCAGCCAGGCGAGCAGGGCCAACGTATTCGCGACAAGGCCATCCCGGATGTTCGAAGTAATCAGGCGGACGATGATCCAGGCGTTCAGAAGGCTGGCGGCGATGCGCAGGATTTCATTGGGCAACCCGAACTGCTTGAATGCCGGGATGGCAATCCAGAGCACAATGGCCGTGAGGACAGGCCAGACGATACGCGAGGCCGACACGGCAGCATGAAAAAGAATGTCCGGATGCTTGCGGCTGGTGGCCAGCTTTTTCAGGCGTGCGGCGGGTACACGTGACAGGAAAAACCCGATGATCCCGGCGATGACGATGGCCAGGATCTGCCAGAGGGACTGATAGGACAGAAACTCCGCCGCCAGCCGCGTCATGTCTTCCTGAACGGAACGAAGCACATCTTCGAACTTCAGCGTATTGAGCAGGGACGGTGAGGTTTCATCCATCGGGCGGCTACATTTCCTTTTTGGTGCGCAGGGGATCGTCCTGGAATCCAGACCGCAGCCCCATCCTCACAGAAGACGACGGTTTTCGTGACTGTTCAAGGTGGGGGGAGGCTGATAGAGCGCGCCGCATGTCTCCCAGCCAGCGTTTCGGATTCTTCGTCGGCCTTGGTGCCTATTTCATCTGGGGCAGCCTGCCGCTGTATATCCGGGCGATGCGGCATGTCCTGCCGCAGGAATTGCTGGCCCACCGGGTGGTCTGGTCCGTGCCGACGGCGCTCCTCCTGATCGCGCTGGCTGGCAACTGGCATGACATTCGTGCGGCGTTCCGCTGGCGGACGGCAAAATGGCTGATGCTGTCAGGTCTGGTGATCGGGGGGAACTGGGGCGTCTATATCTGGGCGGTCAATGCGGACCGGACGATCGAGGCATCGCTCGGCTATTTCATCAATCCGCTGGTGAGCGTGCTGTTCGGCATGCTGTTCTTTGCCGAGAAACTGCGCCCGGCGCAGTGGGCGGCTGTCGTGATTGCCGGGATTGGCGTGGGTATCGTGACCTTCGCTTACGGGCATGTGCCATGGGTCGCGCTGTTCCTGTGCATGAGCTTTGCCTCCTACGGGGTGATCCGGAAGAAAGTGGCGATCGACAGCCGGGCAGGCTTCCTGATGGAAGTCATCGTGCTGGTGCCGCTGGCTGTGGGCTGGCTCGCCTGGTTCGCTCAGCAACCGGATGGCCGCCTGATGGGGCAGGGTGGATGGGACATTCTGCTGCTGGTCATGGCCGGCCCGATCACGGCGTTTCCGTTGATCCTGTTCGCTCTTGCTGCAAAGCGGCTGAAACTGTCGACCATCGGGATGATGCAATATATCGGGCCCAGCATTCAGTTCCTGATAGCGGTGCTGATCTTCCGTGAACCGTTCGGCGCCACGCTGGCGATTGCGTTCGGCTTCATCTGGCTGGCGCTGGCCGTCTTCACCGTCGACTCCATGGTGGGTGAGGCGAAAGCCCGCCGCCTGGCACGCGCGGCACGGATCGTCTGAATCCTGGACAAAAAAATACCCCGGGCCAGAGGGATTGGCGCCGGGGCGTGTCAGTTTCTAACAGATAGTGATGGGACTCTCTATCTGATGGCGTGTTCTGCAATAAATAGGCCAGATCCCGGCGTTTCAGGCCAAACTCATGGCCGGGCCGTCGACATGGCGATCCACAAAGCCACGATCGCAAGCGTCAGGCCAAAGCCAAGCCGGGCGACAAAAGAGGTGCGCCACTTCTCCAGAAGGCTGCCCATATGGTCGGCCACCAGAACAATCGACACATGCACAATGAGCGACACAAGGATGTGCAGGCTGCCGAGTATCAGGATCTGCAGCCAGACATGTCCGGCCATCGGATTTGCGAACTGGCCGACGACCAGAAGGTAGAACACCAAGGCCTTCGGATTAAGCAGGTTGGCGATCAGGCCGCGCTGGAACCCGGCCAGCTTATTGGCAAGGGCAGGTGCGGCCGATCCGTCGTCGCGGAATGCTTCCCAGGCGAGATAGAGCATGAAGGCGACCCCGCCCCAGCGAAGCGCTTCGTAGAGCGTGATAGACCCCGCCAGCAGGGCCGACAGGCCCGTGGCTGCGGCAAGCAGCTGAACGGCGAGGCCCAGCGTGATCCCTGCCACTGCCTTGAAACCATGTTCCCGGCCAGCCTTTGCCGACAGGGCCGCCAGCCAGCCCATATTTGGGCCAGGAGTCAGTTCCACAGCCAGCATGGCAACAAGAAAGGCGGGCCAGTCGAGCGAAGCGAACATGTCAGAGGGCGGCGTAGACGGCTTCGACCAGGCGGACAGCGCGCGGATCGCCCACCAGGACGTTCGACTGGCGGTTCATGACATAGGCACAGGTCAGTTCCGCATCCGGATCGGAAACGGCCATGGACCCGCCCCAGCCGGAATGGCCAAGCGTGGCCGGGTTCGGTCCGAACAGGCCGTGCGTGTTCAGCATGATGCCGGCGCCGAAACTTGTGTCCATCGGCAGGACGAGGTCTGGTCCATGGGTGCGCGGGCGGATCAGTTCCTCGAAGATGCCGGGGCGAAGCTTGCCGCCGCCGCTGCGGGCATAGTGATGGTAAATCGCGCCGACGCTTTCGGCGGTGCCATGGCCATTGGCGGAGGGGATCTCGATCTCCCGCCAGATGGCACCGCCACGATTGGGGGCTGACCATTTGTAGACGAAGGCGGCCTTGCGATAGTCGTTCAGCTCTCCCAGATCCGCCAGCGCATTGGGACGCTTGATGTCAGCGCAGCGCGCATGTTCGCTGGCAGGCAGGCCGATATGGAAGTCGATCCCGCCGAACAGGCTTTTCAGCGTTGTGCCCAGCGTCTCGCCGCTGATCCGGCGGGCGATTTCACCCGCGATATAGCCCCAGGTGAGGGGGTGGTAGCCATGTGCCGTACCGGGCGGCCACATCGGGGCTAGCTCTGCAATCGCCGCGGCGCAGGCAGGCGGGTCCAGCCAGAGTTCCGGATCAATTTCCGTTGCAAAGCCCGGCAGGCCGGCCTGGTGGCTCACCGCCTGGCCGATGGTGACGGCCTCTTTTCCGTTGGCGGCAAATTCTGGCCACACGGCCGCGACCAGGGTTTCATACCCATCCGGCAACGTGTCGACGAGCGAGGCCAGCACGAAGGCGGCGATGCCTTTGGTGGTCGAATAGACCGGGACCAGCGTGTCTGCGCCCCAGGGGGTCGTCTTCTGGCGATCGGCCCAGCCGCCCAGCAGGGAAGCGACAAGCTCGCCCCGGTGATACACGGCGAACCCGGCGCCGAGTTCGTCCATCTCGTTGAAATTCGCCTCGAAGACGTCACGCACGCTTTCGAGACCGGCGGCTGTGAAGCCGGAAATCGGAGTATTCGTCATACTCCGGCCATACGGCCTAATCCGCGCTGTTGTCGAGGACGTTTGCTGCCAGTTTGTCTGTCTCGGCGTCGTCCATTTCCTGAAGGAAGTCCTCCAGTTCGATCTGCCATTCGAAAATCTGGTTCAGGCCGAATTTTTCCTCGCCCGGAAATTCCTGCTGCAGCCGGATGCAGATCACCTGGCCGAACCATTTCTCTTCGGCATAGGCAGTTGCCTTGCCGTAGCCGGTATTGTGCGTGTTCGCGATTTCGAGGGTCTCGATGCGGGAGAAATCCGGCATTTCACGGCAGGAGACATATCGCACTGCCTGGCAGGCTTTCTGCGGGCCTTCGCATTCACGCAGGACTGCATCGAAGGTCTGCCCCAGCATCTCACCGGTCATGACAGGGTGTCCGTCGAAATAGGCGACATCCAGCGCTTCGGTGCCGCGTTTGGCAAATTCATCGCGTAATTGGGTGACGGTGATTGGCTCCGCTGCGGACATGCAGGGAAGTGCCGCAACCAGAAGGAGCAGAGTGGGCGTGGCGCGCCAGAACATTTAAACTTACCGGAATATTTGAACAGGTAAGGGAGGAAAGCGCTTTTGTGGCCGGGAAGCAATTGCCGCAGTTGCACCTGTTGCAGTGCAAGGCGATAGTCCGCGCGCTTGAAAAGGGATGAACGACTATGGCTTCACAGACGCACCGCCCGCGCCGCTCCTGTCTCTACATGCCGGGGGCCAACGAACGCGCCCTCGAAAAGGCCCGCGGCCTGCCGGCTGACACGCTGCTGCTGGACCTGGAGGACGCTGTGGCGCCGGACGCGAAGCTTGCCGCGCGCGAAGCCATCCTCAACGCTGTGAAACAGGGCGGTTATGGCCATCGCGAGATTGTGGTGCGCATGAACGGGCTCGCCACTGAATGGGGGGCAGACGACCTGAAAATGGCTGTCGCGAGTGGGGCGCAGGCGGTTCTGGCGCCGAAAGTGGAATCCGCCGCTGATATCGAGGCGCTCGACAAGGCGCTGACCGAGGCGGGCGCACCGGCCGGGTTCGGCCTCTGGGTCATGATCGAAATGCCGAAGGCGATCCTGCACATCGAGGAAATCGCCGCCGCTGCACAGACGACCCGCCTGACCACGTTCGTGATGGGCACGAACGATCTGGCCAAGGAATACCGCGCCCGGATGACGCCGGACCGGATCGCCTTCCAGGTGGCGCTGCAGCTGTCGGTCGCCGCGGCCCGTGCCTATGGCCTGACCGCCATCGACGGCGTGTTCAACGACATCAAGGACGAGGATGGCCTGATCAATGAGTGCGAGCAGGGCCGGGACCTCGGCTTTGACGGCAAGACGCTGATCCACCCTTCGCAGCTGGAAACGGCGAACCGCGTCTTCGCGCCCAGCCATCATGATGTGGAGCAGGCGAAAGCCGTGATCGAGGCTTTCGCGGACCCGGCCAATGCGGGCAAGGGCGTGCTGAAAGTGAATGGCAAGATGACCGAGCTGCTGCACCTCGACGAGGCACGCCGCACCGTGGCCATGGACGAGGCCATCCGCGCCTTCGAAACCGCCTGAGCGCAGGAGCCGTCATGACCTACACGATCCTGCACAATCCGAACTGCTCGACCTCCCGCAAGGGGCTGGACCTGTTGAAGGAAGCCGGTGTCGAGCCGGACGTGCGCAAGTACATGAACGCGACCGAGCGCCTGTCGGTGGAGGAGCTGAAGGAGATCGCGAAAAAGATGGGTGGGGTTTCTCCGCGCGTCTTCCTGCGGGCCAAGGATGCTCCGGCAGCCGGGATCGATGCGGACTCCAGCGATGAGGCCATTTTCGAGGCCATGGCGGAGAACCCGAAGCTGATCCAGCGCCCGATCGGCATCAAGGGCAAGAAGGCTGTTCTCGGCCGCCCGCCGGAAGACCTGCTGAAACTCGTCTGATCGAATCGAAATCACTGCGAATTCGGCCCGAAACGGGCCGATTCGATCAAATTTCACCGATTTTTGTTGCCGGATGTCAGCCATCTGACGCGAGACTGGCGTCATGATGATGACTGCCCTTCTCGCCACTGCTGCGCTGTGCCTGGCTTTCGCCGGTTTCTGCTTTTTCGGCCTGCCTTACATGATCGCAGGCCCGCGCATGCTGGACCAGCTGCGCGAGCGCGCGACCGACAAGGTGGCGCTGGGCGGTCTTGTGGCTGCGGCGATTTCGCTCGTTTGGGTCCTTCAGGCGTCACCGGCCTTGATTTCCCATGGGACGGACGTGCAGGTAGTCGCCGATCAGATGACGGGCAGCCGCTGGCAGGTCTAGGGTAGACCGGCTTACAGGCGGCAGCCCCGGAAACGAGGCTGCCATGACCGCACAGACAAAATCCAATCCCGGCAATTATTTCGAGGATTTCTCGATCGGCATGGAACTGGTCCATGCCACGCCGCAAACGGTAACCGAGGGCGATATCGCGCTCTATCGCGCGCTGACCGGGAACCGTTACGCCCAGTATTCCTCGGCCGAGTTCGCAAAGGCTGCCGGCCTGCCAGGCCTCGCCCTTGACCCGATCCATGCTTTCCACGTCGTGTTCGGCAAATCGGTGCCGGATATCTCCCTGAACGCGGTGGCAAACCTCGGCTATGCCGATGGCCGCATCCGCCGCCCGATCATGCCCGGTGACACGCTGAACACTGTGTCCGAAGTCATCGGCATGAAGGAGAATTCCAACAAGCGCACAGGCGTTGTCTGGGTCCGTACGCGTGGCTTCAACCAGAACGGCATAGAGGTCATGTCCTTCGTGCGCTGGGTGATGGTGAACAAGTGGGAAGAGGACGCCGCCGTGCCGCCCGCCCATGTGCCGGACCTGCTGGCCGCCGTGCCGGGCAGCGAGCTGGAAGGCTTTGCCCCCATGGAGGACTGGGACTTCACGCTCGCCGGTTCCCCCTATGGCTATGAAGATTACGAGATCGGCGAGAAGATCAATCACGTCGACGGCATGACCGTGGAAGAGGCAGAGCACCAGATCGCGACGCGCCTCTACCAGAACACTGCGAAAGTGCACTTCGATGCGCATGGCCAGAAAACCAGCCGGTTCGGCAAGCGCCTCATCTATGGCGGCGTGGTGATCTCTATTGCCCGGTCGCTGGCCTTCAACGGCCTCGCCAATGCCGGCCAGGTGCTGGCCATCAATGCCGGTACGCATGCAAGCCCGCTGTTCGCTGGCGACACGATCTATGCGTGGAGCGAAGTGCTGGACAAGGCTGAGCTGTCGGACAAGGCAGGGGCCCTGCGCCTTCGCCTCGTCGCGGTGAAAGACCAGGACCCGGCAGCCTTCGCCTACAAGACGGCCGATGGCAAATATGCCGACGGCGTGCTGCTGGACTTCGACTACTGGGCCGCCATTCCGAAGCGGGCCGGACGGTAGTCACGCCCCGGTGGGCGGCGCCTGTTCTGCCCATATGAGCAAGGCGTCGAGCGCCGGACACAGCGCCTTGCCCCAGTCGGTCAGGCAATACTCCACTTTCGGGGGTACTTGGGGGTGGACGATCCGGCGAACGATCCCGTCCGCTTCCAGCTTTCTGAGCTGCTGGATCAGCATTTTCTGCGAAATCGCGGGGATCGCGCGTTCCAGGTCTGAGAACCGCATCAAGTGCTGGCTGAACAGATGGAACAGGATGATCATTTTCCAGCGGCCCTCCAGCATCCGGAGGGCCGTTTCTACGCCATGGGCAGCGGTTTGGGGTGTGTAATCAGGGCGCTTACCTTCAGGTAGGTACCCTACTTTTTTGTCCGTACTTGTCATTCTCTCGGGTTAAATCGATATCGGCGGTCCCGCAAGGCAGTTCATTCCGGACTGCACAAGGAGATGTTCCGATGCCACTAGATCTTCCCGCGCCCGTGCGCCGCTACTTCGAGGCCGAACGGGCCGACGATACGAACCATATGGGCGATTTCTTCGCCACCGATGCAACCGTTACCGACGAACGCCGGACTCATACCGGACTGGAAGCGATCCGGGCCTGGAAACAGGAAAGCAAGGCAGCGACGTCCTATCAGGTGACGCCGCTAAAGGCGGAGCAGGTTGAGGGGCGGTTTGTCGTGACCGGCCGGGTTGAGGGCAATTTTCCCGGCAGCCCTGTGAACCTCCGCTATTTCTTCCGTCTTTCCGATGACCGCATCATGTCGCTGGAGATCCGCCTGTGACGTACGAACTTGGTCTGAACGGGCGCCGGGCCCTTGTGACGGGCGGAACAAAAGGCGCGGGACGTGCGGTCGTTGCGGCGCTGGCAGATCTGGGCGCAGATGTGCTGACCACAGCCCGTAGCTCGGCCTCCGGTCTGCCGGACGGGGTACGCTTCGTCATGGCTGACCTGACGACACCGGAAGGCTGCGCCCATGTTGCCACGGAAGTGACGGCCCGCATGGGCGGTGTGGATGTCATCGTGCATGTCGTGGGCGGATCAAGCGCCCCGGCTGGGGGCTTCGCTGCACAGGATGAAGATGTGTGGCAGAAGGAGCTGAATCTGAATCTGCTGCCCGCCGTCCGGCTCGATCGGGCGCTGTTACCGGGAATGATCGCGCAGGGCAGCGGCGTGATCATCCATATCAGTTCCATACAGCGCCTGATGCCCCTGCCGGAAGCGACAACGGCCTATGCGGCCGCAAAAGCTGCGCTTTCCGCCTATAGCAAGAGCCTGTCCAAAGAAGTCGGACCGAAGGGGGTACGTGTGATGCGGGTGTCGCCCGGCTGGATCGAAACAGATGCCGCCATCGCCCTGGTCGAGCGGATCGCCCGCGAGGATGGCAGCGACTACAACACGGCCCAGGATAAGCTGATGGCCTCGCTGGGGGGCATCCCGCTTGGCCGGCCAGCGAAGCCGGAGGAGGTTGCAGACCTCGTTGTGTTCCTGGCCTCGGCGCGTGCCTCTGCCATTGCGGGCGCCGAATACCTGATCGATGGCGGGACGGTGCCGACCGTTTGATACGAATTCCGGCACTGGGAACTATCGGCGGGCAGGTGCCTTGCCTATATAGGCCGGCATGAGCGGGTATGGCCCTTTTGACGGATTTACGATGGTGGCCATCGCGCTTGCGGTGATCCTGTCCAGTCTTGTCAGCCTGATCGGCACATCGTCGCGCAAGCGGAACATCGCGCTGGGTGAGGCGCAGGTGGGCGATCTTGCCGAAATGACCGGCATTCGTGATCCGAAACGCCTTCAGGAAGTCTTCGGCCCGCCGGACATGGGCCGTGTGTGGCGCAGCGTGACGCTGCTGGATGTGCGCCGCGCGCGGACGCCGGAAGGCTGGCTGATGTCATCGGACCTCGTAGACTATGCCTGTATCGCCGCGGCGGTTCTGGCGCTGCTGGTTCCGTTCAGGCTGATGCCGGGTTTCCTGCTGGTGGCGCTCGGCATTCAGGTGGCAGGCTGGATCGTCTCGACGCGGCTGCCGCGATAGGGCAATAGAGCCCGCTACGTCGAAACCCGAAACCGGACAGGACATCGCGCATGAAAATCTGGAAGATGAACGGGGCCGGCAACGCGTTTGCCATTTTCGATGCCCGCTCCGTGCCGTTCTCTCCGACGGCGGACCAGGTGCGCCAGCTGGCTGAAGAGATGAAGGCCGATCAGGTGATCGCGCTGGAACGGGATGCCACGCGTGATGTGTTCATGCGCATCTGGAACATGGATGGCACCGAGGTTTCCGCCTGTGGCAATGCCAGCCGCTGTGTCGGCCGCCTCCTGCTGGACGAGACCGGCAAGGACCGGATCACCATCCAGACCGAGGCCGACATGCTGCGCGCCTTCCGCGCAGAGGACGGCCTGATCACGGTGGACATGGGCTCGCCCCTGATGGGCTGGGAAGACATTCCGCTGTCGGAAAAGATGGATGTACGCGGCGTGGATCTGAAGATCGGGCCAATCGACAACCCCATCCTGTCGCGCCCTGCAGTCGTCTCCATGGGCAATCCGCACGCGGTGTTTTTCGTGTCCGATGTGGACGCTTATGACATTCCGGCGCTGGGCCCGCTGGTGGAGTGGCATCCGCTGTTCCCGGAAGGCACGAATGTCGGCTTTGCGCAGGTGATCGACCGGCAGACCATCCGCTTGCGTGTCTGGGAACGCGGGGCAGGGCTGACCAAGGCCTGCGGCACGGGCGCCTGCGCGGCGCTCGTCTGTGCGGCCCGGGCAAAGCTTACAGAGCGGACGGCGAAGCTGATCCTCGATGGCGGGGAGTTGCTGATCGAATGGCGCGAAAGCGACGACCGCGTCTACATGACCGGCCCGGTCGAACTGGAATTCGAAACTGAGATCTGAGGCAGTCAGCTCCGGCGCCAAATCATCCGCACATCAGGCGTTTTTTCCTCGTTTCGCCCTCCATCCGTAAATTCGACTTCATCGAAATGGAACCGGGCATAGAATGCGCGTGCGGTGGTATTGCGTTGGAACGTCCAGAGTTGAAGGCTGTTGGAAGCCGCTTGGACCTGATGCAGCAATTGTGAGCCGACACGGCCACGCCACGCGTCCGGGGCCACATAAAGATGGTGCAGCCAACCGTCTGTGTATGCAGCGAACCCAGCCATCTGGCCCAACTTGTCGGCAACGATTACGGTCTGGCTGGGCAATACCTGGTCGCGGAAGAATTCGAGGACTTCATCCGGTGAATGGATGACAGGCAGCCAAGGCATTGCGACTTCACGTGAAGCCCTGTGAAGCCTTGCAATGGCCGGCGCATCTGAAATGGACGCTTCTCTCAACACCAACGAATTTGCCTCGCTTGATCTGGCAATATTGTAGCCTCTTAGTGTGCTTCCTCGACCCACTAACTGGTCGAATATCTTGATTCCCGTTCCATCTGGCGCGATGTGCGCTGCACGAGTTCGCCATGACAGACCCGAAACCGCCTTCCAGCCCGACGCTGATTACGCTCGGATGCCGCCTCAACTCCTATGAGTCCGAGGTGATGCGCAGCCATGCGGTGGAGGCCGGGCTGCAGGATGCGGTGATCGTGAACACCTGCGCGGTGACGGGGGAGGCGGTGCGCTCCGCGCGTCAGGCCATTCGCCGCGCGGCAAAGGAGCATCCGGGCGCGCCCATTCTGGTGACGGGCTGCGCCGCGCAGATCGACCCCGACATGTTCGCGAAGATGCCGGAAGTCACTCGCGTCATCGGCAATCATGAGAAGATGAAGGCCGAGACCTGGAAACCGGTGGATCTGCTGGGCGGGCATGAGAAAGTTCGCGTCAACGACATAATGTCGGTGAAGGAGACGGCCGCCCATCTGATCGACGGCATGGACGGGCGCGCACGGGCCTATGTTCAGGTCCAGAATGGATGCGACCACCGCTGCACTTTCTGCATCATCCCCTATGGCCGCGGGAATTCCCGCTCCGTGCCGGCGGGCGAAGTGGTGGAACAGGTGCGCCGTCTCGTGGAGACGGGCCATTATGAAGTCGTGCTGACGGGCGTGGACCTGACGAGCTGGGGCGCAGACCTTCCGGGCACGCCGCAGCTTGGCAATCTGGTCCAGCGTATCCTGAAACTGGTGCCGGAGCTGAAACAGCTGCGCATTTCCTCCATCGACGCCATCGAGATCGACGATGCCTTGTTCGAGGTTATGGCTGAGCCGCGCCTCGCACCCTTCATGCACCTCTCGCTGCAGCATGGGGACAATCTGATCCTGAAGCGGATGAAGCGACGCCATTCCCGTGACGATGCGATTGCGCTGGCGGAGAAGCTGCGCACTCTGCGTCCGGATATTGCGCTTGGCGCCGACATCATCGCTGGGTTTCCAACGGAGACTGAGGCGCATTTCGAGAATTCGGTCCGCCTCGTGGAAGACTGCGGCCTCGCCTTTCTGCATGTCTTTCCCTACAGCCCGCGTCCCGGCACCCCTGCCGCGCGCATGCCGCAACTGGACAAGGCCGTCGTGAAGGAGCGGGCGGCACGCTTGCGTGAAACGGGCGAAAACGCCCTCAAAACCCACTTTTCGCGCCATATTGGCGAAATCCGGGAGGCTCTGGTCGAGCGGGGGACATCTGCGCGCCTGCCGGATTTCACCCCGGTGAAACTGTCACACGACCCCGGCCAAGCTGGACGCCCGGTGCGTGCCCATATAACCGGGCATGACGGCAGGCAGCTGATCGGAGAAATAGAAGAATGATCCTCTGGTTCGGGAAGAAAAAGAAAAAAGACGAACTGAAGGCTGCCGGCGCGGAGATGGCCGCGCCTGAGCTGTCGGCGGAGGAACTTGCCGCGAAAGAAGCCGCTGAGGCCGAAGCGGCAAAGGCGGCTGCCGAAAAGGAAGAGATCGAGCGGATCGTTGCCGAGGCCAACAAGGCCTGGGAAGAGCGTCAGGCCCGCGAAGCCGCAGAGGCTGCCGCAGAGGCCCAACGTCTGGAAGAAGAGGCCCGCCGCGCGGAAGAGGCGGCGGCTGCGGCCGGCGCCGAAGAAGCGGCCCGTCTTGCCGAAGAGGCTGAAAAGGCCCGCAAGGCGCGCGAAGAGCGCGAGGCCCAGAAGGCCAAAGCCGAAGCCGAACTGAAACTGCTGGCAGACCGGCGCGAGGCAGAGCGTCTGCGCGCCGAGGCCGAGGCTGCGGCCCGCGCGGCCATGGAGGCGGAGGCCAATAATCCGGGCTTTGTCGCCAAGCTGGGGCAGGGCCTCGCGCGGTCTTCCTCCCGCCTGACCGAAGGACTCGCCGCGCTCGGCCGCCGAAAGCTGGACGATGACACGCTGGAAGAGCTGGAAGACCTGCTGATCGCGTCGGACCTTGGCGCAAAGGTCGCCGCGCGTGTGGCCGGCAATCTGTCGAAAGAGCGTTTCGACAAGGAAATCAGCCCCGAAGAGATCAAACTGGCCCTCGCCAGCGAAATCACGGACGTGCTGAAACCGCGCGAAAAGATCGTGGATTTCTCGGAAGGCACGCGCCCGCGCATCGTACTGTTCGTGGGCGTCAACGGCTCCGGCAAGACGACGACGATTGGCAAGATTGCCTCGAAACTGAAAGAACAGGGCGCCAGGGCCCTCCTCGTGGCGGGCGATACGTTCCGGGCCGCAGCTATTGAGCAGCTGACCGTGTGGGGCGAGCGGGCGGGAATCCCGGTCATGTCGAAGCCGACAGGCGCCGATGCGGCTGGCCTTGTTTATGAGGCTATCGAAAAGGCGAAGGCGGAAGATCTGGACCTTGTCCTGATCGACACGGCCGGCCGCCTGCAGAACAAATCGGAGCTGATGGCGGAGCTTGAGAAAGTCGTCCGCGTTATCAAGAAGCTGGACCCGACGGCACCGCACGATGTGATCCTCGTGCTGGATGCGACAGTCGGCCAGAACGCGCTCAGCCAGGTCGAAGCCTTCCGCAATACGGCGGGTGTGACAGGGCTCGTCATGACCAAGCTGGACGGAACGGCCAAAGGCGGCGTGCTGGTGGCGATAGCCGAGGCGTATGACCTGCCGATCCATTTCATCGGCATCGGTGAAAAGGCAGAAGACCTCCGCCCATTCAGTGCGGAGGCCTTCTCGAAAGCCCTCGTCGGTGTAACGGCCTGAGCCTATTCGGCGGCGATCGCAGATGAGCTGAGGTACTGCGCGCCCCGCACCATCCGGCCGGGTTTTGCGCCGGTCGGTTCTCCGTCACGATGGGTGATCTCGCCTTTCAGGATTGTCGCCGTATAGCCGGAGGCGCGCTGCATCAGGCGGCGTCCGCCTGCGGGCAGGTCATATTGCACGTCCGGCAGGTGCAGCTTCAGGTTCAGAAGGTCGATGACGTTGAGGTCCGCGCGGTAGCCGGGTGCGATCACGCCGCGATCGTGCAGGCCCATCCATGCGGCCGTGTCATGCGTCTGACGGCGGACGAGATATTCCAGTGGCAGTTTCGGGCCGCGCGTCCGGTCCCGCACCCAATGCGTCAGCATGGTGGTGGTGAAGGACCCGTCGCAGATCATGCCGACATGCGCCCCGCCATCCGACAGGCCGGGAAGGGTAGCCGGGCTTTCCATCATGGCGCGGATCGGTTCGAGGGAGCCTTGCGCATAATTGAGGAACGGCAGGTAGAGCACGCCATGCCCGTCGCGCTCCAGCATCAGGTCTAGGGCAAGTTTCTCAGGGCTGACGCGCCGTGCCTCGGCCATGTGTTCCAGCGTGCTTTCCGGGCCGGGTTCATAATTCACCGGATCGGTCAGCTGGAACATCTTGCCGAAGCTGCGCAGCATCACCTTCAGGAACGGATTGTCCGTTGCCGGTTCTTCCGACAGCAGCTTGGCCTGGAAGGCCGGATCGCGCAGGGCCGTAACCCGTTCGGCCAGCGGAAGGCTGGCAATCGCGGCATAGGATGGATGGGCGCTGAACGGGTTCATGGTCAGCTCCAGGCCCAGCAGTACGCCGACAGGGCGGGGCGCGACCTGTGCCCGCATCGGCAGGCCGTCATTCATCGCCGTTTCGATCGCCCCAAGCAGGGCGCGCCAGCCTTCGGGTGCGACATCTGCCTGCGCCAGCGAAACAGACAGCGGCCGGCCGGATGCCTCGACGATCCGGCGCAGCATGGCCGCTTCCTTTTGCGGATCGTTGAAGTCCGACACGAATTGCAGAACGCCGCGGCCCGCTTCCTTCAGGCCCTCTGCGATGCCGATCAGTTCGGCTTCGCTGGCCGTCAGGGTCGGGGTGGGCTGACCGTCCGATGTGCGGTGGTTCAATGTGCGGGACGTGGAGAAGCCGAGGGCACCGGCCAGCACGGCCTCTTTCGCCATCTGTTTCATGGCGGCGATGTCTTCGGCGGTCGCATCCTCCCGATTGGCGCCGCGCTCCCCCATGACATAGACGCGCAGGGCCGCATGGGGCAGCTGCGCGCCGATATCGGTGTCGAACTGGCGGCTCGACAGGAAATCCAGATAGTCCGGGAAGCTCTCCCAGCTCCATGGCAGGCCTTCGGACAGAACGGGGAAGGGGATATCCTCCACCCCCTCCATCAGGCGGATCAGCCGGTCATGGTCTTCAGGCCGGCAAGGTGCGAAGCCGACACCGCAATTGCCCATGATCACGGTCGTACAGCCATGCAGGGAAGACGGGCTGATGGCGCCGCCCCAGGTCGCCTGTCCGTCATAATGGGTATGAATGTCGACAAAACCAGGCGTCACGATCTGGCCGCGCGCATCGATCTCCTCGATGCCCTTGCCGGAAACCTTGCCAACCGCCGTGATCTGGCCGCCGGAGACGGCCACATCGCCCTCGAAAGGCTCCGCTCCAGTGCCGTCGACAATTGTCCCGCCGCGGATAATCAGGTCGCTGGTTGCCATGGTTTCCTCCTTTATACTTTTGCCAAGGATGCCAGACAGGCGGAGGCGGTAAAAGCCTGACCGCGCGTCAGCAGTTTAAAGGGTTCGGAAACTCAGGCATGAGACGGGCCGTCCTGACGCCTCCCGGGAACTCCATGACTGCCTCCGAAATCCTCCCCGTCACGCTCTGCCTCCTGTCCGCCGTTTCATTGGCGACGACCAATGTACTGGTGAAGGGGGGAGGGGACATTCTGACCGGACGGATGATTGTTCAGGTGACGGCTGCCCTGATCGTCCTGCCGCTGGTGCCATTCTTCCCGATGCCGCCATTGAGCACGCTGCCGCTGCTTGGCGTGTCGATGGTGTCTCACTGGTTTTACCAGGCCTGCCTGATCAGGGCGATGCACCGGGGGGACCTGTCGCTGGTCTATCCTGTGATGCGCGGTCTCGGTCCGCTTGCCACAGCGGTCTTCGCGACGTTCCTGCTGCGCGAGCATCTCGCCCCGATGCAGCAGATTGGCCTGTTCTGTGCGTCCTTTGCCATTCTTTTCTTTGCGTTGCCGACGGCAGTGACACAGGAAGGCCGCAGCCTGGACCGGCGGGCGCTGTTCTGGGCCATGCTGACGGCGGTCGGGATCGGGCTTTATGCCGTGAACGATACACGCGCTGCCCGGGCAATGCCCCATCCGATGACGTTCGTCATTATCCTGTTCCTGATGGACTGGATCGGGGTGACGCTTGTCTTCCTCTGGCAGCGCCGGGGCCGCTACATGGCAACCATCCGTCCGCAGCTGCGCTCCGGTGTGATCGGCGGCATTGTCGGCTGCCTGTCCTACGGCATGGCGATCTTTGCCTATACGATGACCGATGCGGCCATGGTGACGGCGCTGCGCGAAACCTCCGTTGTGTTCGCGGCGGTGATGGCGGCCTTGTTCCTGAAAGAGAGTTTCGGCGCACGGCGGATCGTGGCTGCCGCTGTCCTGGCCACTGGGCTGGTGCTGATGCAGGCCGGCGCAGCATGAGACTCGCCGTGTGCGACATTTCGTGCGACAGCGGCCTTAACAAAACCGCAAGCACGGATGGTGCGTAGAAAGTACATGACCGAGATCGAGCCCCAATCCACCCGCCCGGAAGACATCTCCCGGGACGCGAGCGAGAAAAGCCCGGCTGCCCGCGCAGGGGGAATCTGGACGGAGCTTGGCCCGACGCTCGCTTTCATCGTCATCTATAATGTGATGTTGCGCTTTCCGGAGCAGGGGCTGTTCTCAAAGGAAAACGCGCTCTACTGGGCCACGGGCGTTCTGATCATCGCAACACTGGCTGTGATTGGAATGAAACTGATCCGTAAGCAGAGAATACCACCCTTCCTGCTCGTTTCATCCGGTTTGATCGGTATTTTTGGCACTTTGGGCATCGTGTTTCATTCAAAGTTGCTGCTTTTCCTGAAGCCCACGATCATCAATCTGATGTTCGCCGGAGCGATCTTCGGCGGGCTCGCCGTGGGGCGGAACATCTGGAAGATGCTGTTCAATGAACTTTTTCATCTGCCGGATTATGCCTGGCGTGTACTGGCGATCCGCTGGGGCCTATACTTTATTGCGATGGCAATATGGAACGTCGTGGTATGGCAGGCTTTCGGTGAAGCGGCATGGGCGAACTGGAAGATGGGCAATATCCTCATCGGTTTCGTGTTTGCCATGGCGAATGCTCCCTACACTCTGAAGCATATGCAAACCCAGCACGACGAGCACTGACTCGCCTAATGGGTCAGCCTTTCTGTTCCCGGAGGGTTGGTGAACGGGGGGAAGGCGGGCAAGTGCCGGATCCCGGCATAATGTGTCAGCGCCCAGACCACGGTCGGGAAGGCGAGTTCTGACCAGGGAATCTCTTGCCAGGCGAACAATCCGACTTCCTCGCTTTCCGGTCCTGCAGAAATGTCAGACATCAGCTCGGCCCGGAACATGACTTGCACCTGCGAGATGCGGGGGACAGAGTAAACGGCCAGTAACTGTCCGATCCGGATATCGGCACACGCTTCCTCCTGCGCCTCCCTCCGGGCGGCATCCTCCACCGTTTCGCCTTCCTCCATGAAACCGGCCGGGAGCGTCCAGTAACCTTTTCGGGGCTCGATTGCGCGTCGGCAGAGCAAAATCCGGTCATTTTTGGTCACAACGGCGCCAGCGACGATTTTTGGGTTCACATAGTCGATAAACCGGCAATGGGCGCAAACCTGCCGCAATTTATCGTCTCCTTCGGGTATTTCGGGGTGAAAAAGGGGCGAAATGAAAGGATTCGATAATTGATCCGTCATCTGTTGTTATCCAATCGCGTTCTAAGAGAGGGGTATTGATCCGCACACGGGCGTCTGCTTTAGGGGGCTTGTGGGTGGGTCGGCCGCCGAACTAGTTAGATCATCCCTCGAAAGGTAAACCAAAATGGCATTCAATCTCAACGCTTCGCCCAGCCACCTGCTGCACCGTGCTCAGCAGGCTGCTGCAAACCACAGCGCCAAGGCACTCCGCTCTGCCGGCATCACGCTGCGCCAGTTCTCGCTGCTCGCCGCGCTCGACGGCAATGACGGCGCCAGCCAGTCTGACCTGGTCAATGCCACCGGCATCGACCGCTCCACGCTGGCTGACATGGTCGCCCGTATGGAAACCAGCGGCCTGATCAAGCGCGCCGCTTCGAAAACCGACGCACGCGCCAAAGCTGTCTCGCTGACCGCCAAAGGCAAAAAGGCCCTCGACAAGGCCCTTCCGGCTGTTGAAGCCGCTGACGCTGCCCTCTTCGCTGGCCTCGCCAAAGTGAAGCAGGACGCCCTGATGTCCGGCCTCGTCGGCCTGACGGAAGAAGAAGAAAAGGCTGCTCCGGCTCCGAAGGCCGCTGCGCCGAAAGCTGCTGCACCGAAGAAGGCTCCGGCCAAGAAAGCTCCGGCTGCTGCGAAAGCCCCGGCCAAGAAGCCGGCTGCAAAGAAAGCCGCTGCGCCGAAAAAGGCCGCTGCACCGAAGCCGGCCGCCAAAAAGGCCGCTCCTAAGAAAGCCGCTCCGAAAAAGGCTGCTGCACCGAAGAAAGCTGTCGCTGCTGTGAAGGCACCGGCCGTGAAAAAAGCACCGGCGAAGAAGCCGGCCGCCAAAAAAGCCAAGAAGAAGTAATCTGGCTTAAGGGGTCATGGGCGGGGCGCGCTAAGTGCCTCGCCCACCCGTTTTACCGAGGCATCGTCCAGAGGCCCGGAAATATGCTCCAGAATCTCGCCATCGGCTGAGATCACAAAGGTTTCCGGGACACCGGTGAGGCCGAAATCCAGCCCGCCCTGACCCTCCGGATCCATCACGATATCGGCATACGGATTGCCAAGTTCTGCCAGGAACTTGCGGCCATTGGCCGGCGTATCCTTGTACAAAACCCCATAAACCTGCCCCGGATGGGCTGCGGCCAGTTCCACCAGCCGCGGGTGCTCCGCCTCGCAGGGCGCGCACCAGCTGGCAAACAGGTTCACTGCAATGGTCTTGCCGTTCGGCGCGGGCACGAAGCTCAACGTGCCGCCTTCCAGCCGTTCGAAGCTGCGTGTCGGGGCTGAGCGGGAGATCCGTTCGAAGTCACCTTTTTCCGGATGGCTGAGTTCCCAGCCTGCCAGAGCGGCAAAAAGGACAAGGGCAGTGACCGGAATTGCGGCAAGCCAGCGTTTCATGCTGCGTCATCTCCGCGCAGACGTGCCTCGGCGCGCTGCATCTTTGCCTGGGAGGCTTTCGCCCGCAGCGTCACCAGCAGGATCGTCAGCAACAGACCTGCGGCGCCGATGCCGTAACAGGCCCAGATGAAGACGGCATTCTTGTCGAAATCCGGCAGCATGATTGATCAGCCCTCCGCCATCAGTTTCGCATTGGCCTGCGCGGTGCGCCGGTCCCAGATTTCCGCGCGCATCAGCGTCTGCGTCAGGCCTGCGAACAGCAGCGTGTGGCCGAGACCGCTGGCCAGCAGGGGCCAGAGATAGACGGCAGCCATTTTCGGCCCGTCGGCCGTGATGACGCTGGAATCCTGATGGAGCGAGGTGAAGAGGTCCACGGAGAATTTGATCAGCGGCACATTGATCGCGCCCACCATGGCGAGGATCGCCCCGGCACGGGCCGCCTTCTGCCGTGTATCCATCGATGCACGCAGCGCCATGTAGCCAAGGAACAGGAAGAACATGAACAGCACCGACATCATCCGGGCGTCATCCCATTGCCACCAGGTGCCCCAGGTCGGCTTGCCCCAGATCGAGCCGGTGGCCAGGCAGATCGCCGTCCAGACCGCGCCCAGCGGCGCGATGGATTTGGCGGCGATGTCGGCCACTTCATGGCGCCAGATGAACCAGATGAAGCTCATCACCGCCATCGCCATATAGCTGGCCATGGCCAGCCAGGCCGCGGGTACGTGGATGAACATCACGCGCATGATGTCCCCGCCCTGATATTCGTCCTTCGGAACGACCCAGAGGCCCTGCCACAGGCCCCAGCCGATCAGCAGCGCGGCCAGCGCATAGCAAAGCGGCGCCAGCCAGTTGGACAGGCGCATGAAGCGTAGGGGATTGGCGAACCAGGAAAACATGGGTGTCAGCGATACCTTTCCGTCAGTCAGCCGCCAAGCGCAGCGCTGCAGCCATGGCAAAAGGAGCCGCCGCAAGGGCGAACAGGGTAGAGGCCGCCAGAAATAAGGGCGCGCTTTCGCTGCCGGGGCCGTGGGTCATGGAGAGTGCTCCGAAGATGGCTGTCGGCACATAGAGTGGCAGGGCGATCAGGCTGATCAACAGGCCGCCGCGCCGCACCGTCGCTGACAGGGCCGCGCCGACACCGCCCCAGAAATAGAAGGCGAGGCCACCGAGGCCATAGAGTGCGGCATTGCGCAGCAGGTCAGTAGAGGCCTCCGCCTGGAACATCAGCGCAAGGAGGGGGGAGAGCAGGGCGAGCGGCAGGCCCGCGGCCAGCCAGTGCGCGAAGGTCTTGGCGGCGGCGATGGCTGAGGCAGGGGCGCCGGTCTGCAGCCACAGGTCCAGCGTGCCGTCTTCCGTGTCTGCCTGGAAGATCCGTTCCAGCGTGACGAGACTGGAGAGGGCAAGCGCCACCCAGAGGATGCCGGGGCCGACGGCGCGCAGCGTTTGCGGGTCCGTCCCGATGCCGAGCGGGACCAATACGGCGGCGCCTGCGAAGAAGCCGAGCGGCAGCAGCGCGCCTGCGCCGCCCGCCCAAGCCTCCCCCAATGCCTGCCGGAAGGCAGAGAAGATCGGGGCGGGGCTCACAGCACCACCTCGCCTGAGGGCACGAAACCGGACTCGCCATGGATGGCAGCGATCAGGCCGCCGCCGGTCTTCAGGTGCGCTTCGATCAGTTCCAGAACCAGTTCCCGGCCTTCGGAATCGAGGGCGGTATAAGGCTCGTCCAGCATCCAGATCTGCCGTTGTTCCAACAGAAGGCGGCCGAGCGCGGTGCGGCGGCGCTGTCCTGCGGAGAGGTATCGCGCGGGCACATCGGCCGGACGTTTCAGGCCGACGCGGGCGAGCACGGCTTCAGGATCGGCGCCCGAGCCCCATGCCTTCGCCCAGAGTCCAAGATGTGTACGCGGGGTTTCGTGCGGCTTCAGGCCCTCGCGGTGGGCGAACCAGTGATGCGTGGCGTTACGGCTGACCTCTCCGGCTTCAGGCCGGGTCAGGCCGGCAAGGATGCGCAGCAAAGTCGTTTTCCCAGCCCCGTTCGAGCCGCGCAGGACGAGGCTCTGTCCAGCCTCCAGTGTCAGGCTCACGCCCGTGAACAGCACCCTTTCGCCCCGAATCATGCCGAGGCCGGTGGCAGAGAGGAGGGGAATCGTCACGCCGCGCCGCACCCGTTTCCACGCCCGGACTGGCGCAAAAGAGGGGAAAATGGCGCGCGTGGGGACATCAGGATCTCCTACCTGCCTGTTTGCAGGCACGTTTTATCGGCTCAGGCGCTGCAGGATAGTCCCTTTGTCCCAATTGCGTCAGCGCCTCCGGCCTTATATGAGACGGGCACGCGCCGCCCCCTTTCCGCCAGGCGGCCCCGGATTCACATCTTAGACGCGAGGTTGCCCTCCCATGCCGTCCCTCGACAGCTTCAATTCCAAACGCACACTCACCGTAGGTGGCAAGACCTATTCCTACTATTCCATCGAGGCCGCCGCCGAGAACGGACTTGGCGATGTTTCCCGCCTTCCGGCTTCGCTGAAGGTGCTTCTGGAAAACATGCTGCGCTTCGAGGACGGCAAGACCGTCACCAAGGACGACATTATCGCGTTCAAGAAGTGGCTCGACAACAAGGGCAAGGACGATCACGAGATCGCCTACCGTCCGGCCCGCGTCCTGATGCAGGACTTCACCGGCGTTCCGGCCGTGGTTGACCTCGCCGCCATGCGCGACGCCGCCCAGAAGCTTGGCGCTTCGGCTGAAGCCATCAACCCGCAGGTCCCGGTTGACCTCGTCATCGACCACTCGGTCATGGTCGACAGCTTCGCCGGCCCGGACAGCTTCAGGAAAAACGTCGAAATCGAATACCAGCGCAACCAGGAGCGCTACGAGTTCCTCCGCTGGGGTTCGACCGCCTTCAAGAACTTCCGCGTCGTGCCGCCCGGCACCGGCATCTGCCACCAGGTGAACCTCGAATATCTCGGCCAGACCGTCTGGACGAAGGAAGAGGGCGGCGAAACCTTCGCCTATCCTGATACCTGCGTCGGCACCGACTCCCACACCACCATGATCAACGGCCTGTCGGTCCTTGGCTGGGGTGTTGGCGGCATCGAGGCTGAGGCCGCCATGCTCGGCCAGCCGGTTTCCATGCTGATCCCGGAAGTCATTGGTTTCCGCCTCGACGGCAAGATGGCCGAAGGCGCCACCGCAACCGACCTCGTGCTGACCGTCGTTCAGATGCTGCGCAAGAAGGGCGTTGTCGGCAAGTTTGTCGAATTCTATGGCCCGGGCCTCGCTAACCTGACCCTGGAAGACCAGGCCACGATCTCAAACATGGCCCCGGAATATGGCGCGACCTGCGGCTTCTTCCCGGTCGACCATGACACGATCAAATACCTCACCAATACCGGCCGCGACGCAGACCGCGTCGAGCTCGTCGAAGCCTATGCCAAGGCACAGGGCTACTGGCGTCCGGAACAGGCCGAGCCGGTCTTCACCGATACGCTGGAACTGGACCTCGGCGCCGTCGTGCCGTCCATCTCCGGCCCGAAACGCCCGCAGGACCGCGTGCTCCTGTCCGAAGGCGACACGGCATTCGCTGAAGCCATGGCCAAGGAATTCGGCAAGGCCGCCGATGCAGCTGAGCCTGTGGCCGTTGAAGGCGAAAACTACACCGTCACCCATGGCGACGTGTTCATCGCCGCCATCACGTCCTGTACCAACACGTCGAACCCGTCGGTGCTGATCGCTGCCGGTCTCGTGGCCAAGAAAGCGAACGAACTGGGCCTCACCCGCAAGCCGTGGGTGAAAACCTCGCTCGCGCCCGGATCGCAGGTCGTCACCGACTATCTCGAAAAGGCTGGCCTGCAGGACGACCTCGACGCCCTCGGCTTCAACCTGGTCGGCTATGGCTGCACCACCTGTATCGGTAACTCCGGCCCGCTGGATCCGCACCTCGCCAAGGCGATCGCCGATGGTGACCTCGTGTCCTGCTCGGTTCTGTCCGGTAACCGGAACTTCGAAGGCCGTATCGGTCCGGACATCAAGGCGAACTATCTCGCTTCGCCGCCGCTGGTCGTCGCCTATGCCATCGCCGGCACGCTGCGCAAGAACCTGACCAAGGATCCGATCGGCCAGGACAAGAACGGCAACGACGTCTACCTGAAAGACATCTGGCCGTCCTCGCACGAGATTGCCGAGATCATGGCCCGGGCCGTGACCCCGGAAATGTTCGCCGAGCGTTATTCCGACGTCTTCAAGGGTGACGAGCACTGGCAGGGTATCGAAGTGTCCGGCGGGCAGACCTATAGCTGGCCGCCTGCTTCGACCTACGTTCAGAACCCGCCTTACTTCAAGGACATGAGCCTCGACGTGGACGCGCCGACGGATGTGAAGGACGCCCGCGTCCTGGCCGTCTTCGGCGACTCCATCACGACCGACCACATCTCTCCGGCCGGTTCGATCAAGGCTTCCAGCCCGGCAGGCATTTACCTGCAGGAGCACCAGGTTCCGGTTCTCGACTTCAACTCCTACGGCTCGCGCCGCGGGAACCACGAAGTCATGATGCGCGGCACCTTCGCCAACATCCGTATCAAGAACCTGATGGTGCCGGGCGTCGAAGGCGGCGTGACGGTTCACTATCCGGACGGCGAGCAGATGGCGATCTACGATGCCGCCATGAAGTACGAAGCCGAAGGCACGCCGCTGGTCATCTTCGCAGGCGACCTCTACGGCAACGGCTCCTCGCGTGACTGGGCCGCCAAAGGCACCGTCCTGCTCGGCGTTCGCGCCGTGATCGCCGGCAGCTTCGAGCGGATCCACCGTTCCAACCTGATCGGTATGGGCGTCCTGCCGCTGGAGTTCGCGGAAGGCGAGAGCGCTGCAGCCCTCGGCCTGACCGGCAAGGAGCAGGTGTCCATCGAAGGCATCAACGACATCAAGCCGCGCCAGTCGCTGGAAGTGAAGATCACCCGTGAAGACGGCACGACCTTCACCGCCAACACCGTGGTCCGTATCGATACCGAGAACGAGCTGGACTACTACCGCAATGGCGGCATCCTGCACTATGTGCTGCGCAACCTGGCGCGCGGCGCTGCCTGAGGCGGCTGACCGGAACATGACACTCAAAACCCCCGCAGCAGGCGCTGCGGGGGTTTTTTGCAGCCCTCACACCGGTGTGATTGTCTTGTGCATACAAGGGTGATCTATACAGAAACTGCCATGAAACGCCTGCTTGCAGCCCTTTTCGTTCTTTTTCCGGCACTTGCGCCCGCCGCAACGGCGGAGCCGACGATGCTGATCGAACTGTTTGCGTCCCAGAATTGCCGGACCTGCCCGAAGGCCCATGCGACGCTGAAAACCTTCGCGGAAAAACGCGATGACCTTCTGATCCTGACCTGGTCGGTCGATTACTGGGACTATCTCGGTGGCAAGGACCCGATGGCCATGGAGGAATCCAAGGAACGCCAGCGCGGCTATGTTGACCGTTTCCATCTGCGTGGGCCTTACACGCCGCAGACGGTCTACAATGGTGTGGAACAATGCCCCGGCAACAAGGCGACCAAGGTCGATAGTGCGATTTCCCGTGCCCGCAAGGAATCTCCTGAAGGCGTGCGCCTTCTGCGCAAGGGGGATGAAGTAGAACTGAGCGGCAAGGCCGAGGGCCTTACGGACATCTGGTATGTCGATTATCTTGGCGGCGAAGACAACACGACTGACATGGTGAACCCTGTGACCCGTGTGACGGCACTCGGCCCCTGGCTTGGCGGGCGGACGCAGATCGCGCTGCCGCCATGTATGTCACAGTGTGCGGTGATCGTTCAGGAAGCCGGGTTTGGTCCGGTACTGGCGACCCTGCCTCTGGATCCGCCGCCCGGCCACTGAGGCTTATGGCGTTTCCGATGGTGTTTCCGGCACCGCGATTTCCGGCGGGCGGACGATCGAGCTCACCGCCGGTGTGAAATCGTTCCAGTCATACTCTGAAATTTCAAACGCCCAGCCCGTGGCCTTCTCATTGATCGTGCTGCCGCGATGGGCGCCTTCACCCGCCTCGATGGCGCGCAGCGTGATGAAATAGCCGTCCGGTTCACGATAGGCCTGCGCTTCCACTTCCAGCCCGTCATGCGTCTCGGTGATGTGGCGCCCGGCTGGCTTTGTGGTGAGGTCTGCGGAGGGCTTCACGCCAATGGGCTGGAACCGTGTCAGGGCCAGGGCCGGTGTGGAGGCCGCAATGCGGCTGATCAGGCGGAAATCCTGATAGGGTGGGCCGGGGCGGAAGTTGCGTTCGCTCGTGCCGACAGCGCGTTGCAGGTAGAGGCTTTCGCCATAGCGGTCGAAGATCCGCACGGCGGATACGGCATCCGGGTTGATGTCGATAATGTCGAGATCCAGCCACGCATCGCGATTGTAGAGCGGCGGCAGGTCTCCGCTGACCTGATAGGCCTGTGTTTCGTCCGGGCGGCGGGCATAGAGATGCTCGCCCTTGCGGCCGGTAATGATGGCGGCGGTCACGTCACCGGTGTCATTGGCGATCTCGATCAGCGCGCCTGTGCCGCCCTCGCGCGGATCGCCGAGGCCCACGCGGTTCAGCTTGTCCGGATCGCGCGTCCGCGCTTCGCCCCAGGTCAGTTCGGTGAGGCCCGTTGCAAGGCTCGCCAGCCTGTCGGCGCGGACGGGATAGCCATGCGTGCCTTCCAGCGTCCA
Organism: Rhodobacterales bacterium; assembly: GCA_014763715.1. Taxonomy (GTDB): domain Bacteria; phylum Pseudomonadota; class Alphaproteobacteria; order Caulobacterales; family Hyphomonadaceae; genus Hyphomonas. The sequence goes on from JACXUV010000007.1 coordinate 35,903, forward strand.
GCCATCGGCACCGTTCAGCAGGCGGTAGGATTCGTCGGCCAGCGTCACGCGGATCTCGGCGGCTTCGGCGCGGGTGGCGGCAAAGTCCGGCAGCACAGGCTGTCCGGTGCGTCCGGTCTGGGCCGGGCCACCCCTGAAGTCCAGATGCGTCAGGATGGCCAAGAGGGTCAGCACGGCAGCGGCCGCGCCAAGGATCTGCAGGCGCTTGCGGCGCTGGCGCTGGCGGAGTTCGGTCATGACTCCCTCCGTGCACGCGCCTGCTGGCGCCGCCAGACGAGAAGACCGGCCAGGGCGATCAGGATGGGACCGCCCCAGATATTGATCGCCTTCAGCGTTGCTTCCATCCGGTCGATATCGTGCCGGTAGTCGCGTTCAATCGTGCGCAGCTCTCCGCGCAGGGACACGATCCGCTCGCGCAGCTGGGCCAGTTCCGTGCGCTCGTCATCGGTCAGGTCGGCCTTGTCGTCGCCTTCGAAGAAGCCGTCGGTCGAGCCGATGGCCTGCAATTCCTCCAGCCGCCCCTGCGCTTCGCTGAGGCTCGCTTCGAGGGCTGCCTGCTGGCGGAAATACTTCGCCTCTGCCTCGGAGCGCATCTTGTCGATCCGCGTCATCGGGCGAAGGCTGGGTGCGCGGGAGCGAAGCCGCGAGAGTTCCCCGCCACCGGCCAGCGCATCCAGCGCGTTCAGCACCAGCGCCCCATTGTCCGCCACGACGATGCCACGTCCCGGGATGATGTAGAAATCGTCCGCGATGAAATCGACATCGGCAATGAAGACCAGTTCGGCATCTGTCTCGCTGGTGGAGATGTGCGGCGGGGCATTGGCGGCATCCGCGCGGGCGAGTTCCGCCATGACGGGGTCTGACGGTTCTTCCAGCGCCGGGGCACCTGCCGGGAAGGCCGTCGCCAGCGGACCGGAGAGGCGCGCAGCCAGAACCAACGGGCCCGGCTGCGTCTGATAGGCTTTCAGCGTGTCGGAAGGTTTCAGGTCCCTCACGGCCCGGTCCGCGTCGATATAGGACGGGCTCGGCCCGGTTTCGATCAGGGGAGAGAAGGTCAGGCCATTCGGCAGGTCCGACACGATCAGCGCGCCGGGGGCACCGAAGTTCACGGCGCGGGTCAGGTCTGCCGTGATCAGGTCGTCCTGGTTCATGTCCCCGGCCGGGGCGGCAATGAACAGCGGATGCGCCTGTTCCTCCACGCGCCCGTCGCCCATATCCACCGGCACGGGCAGGGCGCCAGCCGCATCGGCCACCGCATCATGTGACAGGGTAATCCCCCAGGCCTTGCCCAGCATTCCGAGACCCGATTGCGCCTCGGCGGTCGACATGTCGAACAGGCCCTGTCCCACGGCCGTCTTGGCGGCCGGGTCCACCAGGAAGACGGCCCGGCCCTTGCGCAGCACGAACTGGTCGATCAGCCATTCCTGACGGCTTGACAGGGGCGGGGGGTGGACCACCAGCAGCACATCCAGATCGGCAGGCAGCGACTGGAACTGCTCAGAGACCGGAACGATCTCGAAAGAGCGGGCAATATCCTGCAACAGCGTATAGCCGCCTTCGCCGCCCGGCGCAGACATGCCCGGCAGTGTCGTCAGGATGCCGACCCGTGGCGGGTCCGGATCGTCCAGCCGGGCCACCATGCGCGTCAGGTCGTATTCGAGAGACACTTCCCGCTCCGGCGCGAGGAAAGGAATCACGCGCTGGTCATCGATCGTGTTGTGCCCGATGATGCCGAAATAGAGCGGGTCGTCGCCATTCGTGTCGATGGCGGTGACGCCTGCGGCCAGTGCCTCGTCCTCTGCGGTGGAGAAAGGCGTCGGGTCAATCTCGCGCACCCGCACCCGCCCGCCGGACTGGGACTCATAGGCCCGCAGCAATTCCCGCACCCGCGCGGCATAGGCGCGGACGGCAGGATAGTCCTGCCCCACGCTGCGCGAATAGACGAGCGTGATGTCCACAGGCTCTGCAATGTCAGACAACGTATCGTGCGTCGCCTTCGACAGCGAATAGAGATGGTTCTCGGTGAAATCGATCTGTGCGCCGGTCAGCACTTTCTGCGCCAGCAAATTCCCCGCCACGAAGATGACGGAGACCAGCGCCGTTGCGGCGATGAGATAATGCTTCGACTTCATCTCAGCTGAGCCTCTGCCGGGCGGCCCACAGGCCGTTCAGAATGGCCCAGAAGGCAGTGAAACCGAGGAAGAACATGACAGAGCGCAATTCCAGCACGCCGCGCTGGGCACCTTCGAACTGCGTCAGGAAGGAGAACTGGGCCACAAGGTCGGCAAAGCCGGTGCCGAACAGCGCTTTCACCGTGGACAGGACCAATGGCCAGCCCGCCGCTGTGAAGGCAAAGGCGATCAGGACACTGATCACGAAGGCCGTCACCTGGCTGCCGGTCAGGGCCGACACGGCAGAGCCGATGGAGAGATAGGCCCCCGCCATCAGGAAGCTGACCAGATAGGTCAGCGCGATGGCCGTATTGTCCGGCCCGCCAAGATAATTCACCGTGATCCACATCGGCAGTGTCAGCAGGAGGCCGACACCCGCCACGGTCCAGGCCGCGCACAGCTTGCCCAGCACCAGCCCCGGCATGCCGAGCGGCAGCGAGAGTAGCAGTTCGTCCGTGCCCGCGCCGCGCTCATCCGCCCAGAGCCGCATCGACAGGGCAGGCAGGAAGATCATGTAGAGCCACGGGTGCCAGACGAAGAAGGTTGCAAGATCGGCAGAGCCTGCGCCAAAGAAATTCCCCGCCTCCCAGGTGAAGACGCCGAGCGCCAGCAGGAAGACAGCCAGGAACACATAGGCCAGCGGCGTCGCGAAATAGGCGCCCAGCTCCCGCCGGTAGGTCGGGCCGAAGCCGCCCATTTGCTGGCGCAGGAAGTCCATCATCGCGCGTTCGCCTCCGCCTGGTCGGTCAGGCGCATGAAGGCGCCTTCCAGCGTTCCGTCTTCGGACTTCTTCGCAAGCTCAGCGGGGGTGCCGTCCGCCACGACGAGACCGCGGTCGACGACGATGGCGCGGGTGCACATCGCCGGCACTTCGGTCAGCGTGTGCGTGGAGATGAGGATCGCCTTGGTCGGCGCCATGCGGGCGATCAGGGCGCGCACGGCGCGCTTCTGGTTCGGGTCCAGGCCATCGGTCGGCTCGTCCAGCAGGAGGACGGGCGGATCGTGCAGGATCGCCCCGGCCAGGCCCACGCGGCGGCGATAGCCCTTGGAGAGGGAGCCGATGCGCTGGCCCGCAACCGTCGTGATGCGGGCATCGGCAATGGCGCGCTCCACCGCAGCCTTGCGCTTGCCCCGCTCGATCTTTCGGGCGGCGGCCATGAAGTTCAGGAATTCCGGCGGCGTCATGTCGTCATAAAGCGGGGCGCCTTCGGGCAGGTAGCCGAGCGCGGCCTGTGCCTGCCTGCGCTGCGTGACGATGGACTTGCCGTCGATCAGCGCGTCTCCGGAATCCGGTTCCAGCACGCCCGCAATCATGCGCATGGTCGTGGACTTGCCTGCGCCATTCGGGCCGAGAAATCCCAGCACCGTGCCTTTTTCCAGCGTGAAGGATACGCCCTGCACGGCGCGCTTGGCGCCAAAGGATTTTTCCAGATTGCGAATGTCGAGCATTCTCTGGTTCAGACGCCTCTTTCCGTGGGAGATTCTGATACCGCCCTTGGCCGCATCTGGCCAGAGTCTGGAAAATTACGCTGTCAGTAAGGTTGGGTTTACGCCGCGAAGCGTTTGACCTCTTCCAGAACGGCTGCGGCGGCCGCTTCGACGATCTTTTTCCCGTCTTCGGCGCTGGATTGCGTCGGGTCGGAGCCGATCCGGCCATCCGGGAAATCGCGGCGGTATTGCACCGCATCGCCGATGGAGCCGGTGGGCGCGATTTTCGGGCTCATCTCCACCTCCGGCCTGGCCCGGTCGGGATAGCCGAAATAGGTGACGGAGACTTCCGAGGCCGTGGCGTGGCTGCCATGGCCGACAGGGTAAAGTTCGTTGCAGAGCTTCATGACCGGAGCAAAATCCCACCAGTTGCGCAGTTTCAGCGTCAGGCCCGGGCGATTGTCGGCGCCGCGCGGGTCAAAGCTGCGCCGGGAATGGATTTCCGAAAAGGCCGCCTCGATCGTGGCGATGTTTCCGCCATGGCCGTTCAGCCAGTAGATCCGCTCGAAGCCGTGGCGCATCAGGCTTTCGGTCCAGTCCGCCATGGCGGCGATCATCGTGGTCGGGCGCAGCGTGATCGTGCCCGGAAAGCCGAGATGGTGCTGCGCGCAGCCTACGGCGAAAGTCGGCCCGACAAGCACATCGTCCGGCGCCTGCGCTTCGGCATGCCGGGCAATGATTTCCGGGCAGAGTGCGTCCGTGCCGATGAAGCCGTTCGGCCCGTGCTGTTCCATGGATCCGATGGGAATCAGGATGGTGCGGGATTTTTTCAGCCAGGCTTCGATGTCCTGCCAGGTCGATACGGGGAGCAGCATTGGATCAGTCCTTCCGGGGAGCGAGGCGGCGCGTGATGTGGCCCATCTTGCGGCCGGGCCGGGCTTCATGCTTGCCGTAGAGGGTCAGCACATCGCCGGGGGGCAGGCTGGACGGGTCGATATTGCCAGCCTCGCCGATGAGATTGATCATCTCAGCATCGAACAGGCGGCGCGTATCGCCAAGGGGCCAGCCGCAGATGGCGCGGATATGCTGCTCGAACTGGCCTGTCTGGCAGGCTTCCGGCGTCCAGTGGCCGGAATTGTGGACGCGCGGGGCAAATTCATTGGCCAGCAGGCCGCCATCCGGCAGCACGAACAGTTCCAGCGCCAGCACGCCGACATGGCCGAGGGCATCGACCAGCCGGATGGCCTTGTCGCGCGCGGCTTGTTCGACGGCGTGCGGCAGGCCGGAGGGCACGGTGGAGGTGGCGAGGATGCCGTCGCGGTGCACATTGTGCGGCGGGGCCCAGGTGGCGGTCTCGCCCCGGCTGGACCGTGCCACGAGGACGGAGATTTCGCGTTCGAACGGGACGGGCGCTTCCAGCACGCAGGGCGCGGCGCCGACATCGGCCCAGGCGGCGGCGATGTCATCGGGCGAGCGGATCCAAGCCTGGCCCTTGCCGTCATAACCGTCGCGGCGGGTCTTCAGCAGTCCGGTTCCACCCAGTTCTGACAGGGCTGTCGCAATGTCATGATCCGAATTGATCATGCGATAGTCCGCTGTGGCAATGCCAATCCCGTTCAGGAATGCCTTTTCCTCACCCCGGTCCTGCGAGATCGTGAGGGACTTTGCGCCGGGATAAAGGTGGTGGCCCGTGGCCTCGATCGCCTCGGCGGCAGCGGCCGGGATGTTCTCGAATTCCAGCGTGACGACGGCGCAGGCAGCGGCGAATTCTGTCAGCAGTGCCTTGTTATCATAGGCACCTTTCCAGTGGCGGCGGGCAACGCGCGCAGCGGGCGGGTCGTCTTCCGGGCAATAGATGTCGACATCGAAACCCAGGCGCTGCGCGGCATTCGCCAGCATGCGGCCCAGCTGGCCGCCGCCCAGGATCCCGATAACGCTGCCTGGCGCAATCGGCGTCATCCCTCCGGCGTCTCCCCCACGCTGTCGGTCTGCTTTGTGCGGTAGTTATTGAGGTTTTCGGCCACAGCATCGTCTTCCAGTGCAACGATGGAAGCGGCCATGATCCCGGCGTTCACCGCGCCCGCCTCACCGATGGCAAGGGTGCCGACCGGCACGCCGCGCGGCATCTGGACGATGGAAAGCAGGCTGTCGAGGCCGGAGAGGGTTTTCGACTGAACCGGCACGCCCAGAACGGGCAGGGGGGTCATCGAAGCGGTCATGCCGGGCAGGTGCGCCGCCCCGCCAGCGCCGGCGATGATCACTTTGAGGCCGCGGGCTTTTGCCTCTTTGGCATAGCTGACCAGACGGTCCGGCGTGCGGTGCGCCGACACGATCCGGGCTTCGTAAGGCACGCCAAGTTCGCCCAGGAGGCGAGCGGCTTCCTTCATCACCGGCCAGTCGGACTGGCTGCCCATGATGATGCCAACCTTGGGGGAATCGCTTGTCGCCATGGCTTCCTCGCTGTCGGAAACCGCGCACCATATGCAGGCGGCCTGCCTCGTCAACTGCCGCCTGCTGGGAGAACTCGCTCCACAAGGCCTCTGACTGCCCGTATTCTGCAAAAATGGCAGATGATGGCTTCTCTGTGCAGGCGGACCGGCGGCGCGCGCTGATCGACATTCTGGGTCTCGACCTGGCGGCCTTGGACCGGCACACGCGCGCCGCCATTGAGGCGCTCTGCGACGAGGTGATCGCTCTGCGTGAGGAACTGGCTGAGGCGCGGGGGGCACTGTCCGAGGCGGAATTGCTGGCCGACAATGATGCCCTTTGCCCGATGTTCAACCGCCGTGCCTTCGAGCGGGAAGTGCGCCGCGAAATCGCGCTCGCTACGCGTTTCCGCACGCCGCTCTGCCTGATTTTCGTCGATCTGGATCATTTCAAGCCTGTCAACGACATCTACGGGCATGCCACGGGCGATGCGGTTCTGCTGAAAGTATCCGAGATTCTGCTCAGCCTGACACGCGATACGGATATCGTGGGCAGGCTCGGCGGGGACGAATTCGGCCTGGTCCTCTCTCAGGCGTCCCTGGACGATTCCGAACGCAAGGCCGCTCAGCTGAGTAACCGGATTGATGCGCTGACGGTGCGGGGGACGGAAGATGCCCCGACGCAGGGCCTGCGCATCGGGGCCTCGTGCGGGGTGGTGGCCTGGCAGCCGGGGGAAGATGCCCAGCACCTGATTGCACGGGCCGATCAGGCCATGTTTGCGCACAAATCGAACAGGAAAGCCGGGCGCCCTGCCCGTAGTTGAAGCGGAGTCCGGATTCTAAAGGAGGATTCATTTGAGATCAGGGTGACGACGGGGCAGCCTTGTGCTTAAGTGTTGCTGTTAAGACACAGCCACTTAACAAGCAGAAGGAGGCAGATATGTCGCTACAGGGCCGGATCAGTGAGCTCGCAAACAAGCACCGCCAGCTGGACCAGAAGATTGAAGAAGAAGAAAAACGCCCGGCGGCTGACGCCCTTCGCCTTTCAGACCTCAAGCGACAGAAACTCAAGATTAAAGAAGAGCTGCGATGGCTTGAAGCCAGCTGACGGTTGAACGGACGGGGTCCTTTCGCCGTCTATTGCAGCAGGCGAAAGGACCGGTTCCATGCGGGACATTTTTGATCAGGACAAATCACTCAGCCTGGGTGTGATCCGTCAGGCCGCAGGCGTATTCAATCTGTTGCTGGCCGCAGCGGCGCTGCTCGCCGTGCTGCGCAGCCTTGGCCGCCTGTTCACCGGGCATTTTATCGGCGCTTTTGTGGAGCTGCTCGGCGCATTCGTGCTGCTGGGCTTTGTCTTCCTCGTCGTGCGGCTGCTGACGGAATTGCTGGCTGCCATTCATCGCCTCAATGACCGTCTGACCGTTCTGGGCGACGATCTGCGCAGCGCCCGCGTCGCGGACAAGGACTAAGCGGCGTGGCGTCCCCCGTTACCGCAATCCTGGGTCTTGGCCGCGAAGTCGGCGATGCCGTCGCGCGCCGTTTCCATGAGCTTGGGCACAATGTTCTGGCCGCCGATTCCAGCGGCGACCGGCTGCTGACAGCCCAGAACGCCATGCCGGAAAAAGTCCTGCTGCATCTGGGCGACCTGCATACGAAGCTTGGCCTTCGCAATGCGGTTGCCGCGGCTGTGGAGGGCTTCGGCCGGATCGACAATCTGGTCATCATCCCCAGCATTGAGGATCCGGACACGATCCACGACTTCTCTCAGGAGAGGTTCGACAAGGCGCTGGCCAAGACCGTGCGCGGCGCGGCGCAGTCGCTGAAAGTCTTTGCCGAGCGCATTGCCGAACAGGCAGACCTGCCGACGGCCGGCGCGGAACGCATCCGCCAGCGCGGTACGGTCACCTTCGTCCTGTCCTACTCCGCCGTGTCCACCATGCCGGGCCGCTTTACCGAGTCGGTCACGCAGGCCGGTGTTCTGGGCGTGGTGCGGGCCGGATCGCTGGACCTTGCCGAAGCGGGCATCCGCGTGAACGCGATCGTCGCGATCCGTCCGCGTGAGGAAAAGATGGAAACCTGGACCGCCAAGCGCACCCCGCTTGGGCGGGCGGCGCTGGCCGACGAGATTGCCGATGCGGCGGCCTTCCTGGCATCACCGGAAGCGGCCATCATTACCGGCGAGATGTTGCGTCTCGATGGGGGACGCTCAGGCCTCGCCGGTATTCTGGACTAGGCCTGCGATCAGGCAGGGACCAGGGCCGACATGCCGCCGTCTTCGGCAACGGCCTTCCATGCCGAAACCGATTCCAGCGTCCAGTCCGTGGTGAGGATCGTCGACACCTTCTTGTATTCGGCATGTGCCGTGTCGGCTGTCAGTGTCATGACGATGTAGCCATGGCCGAACGGATCATACCATTCGACGTCCTTGTTCGCATCGGCCACCAGCTGGCCGAGGTTCGGCACGTCCTTGATCACAGAGCCCATGCCCGGCGAGGTGATTGACGTGCAGCCGAACTCCACGCCGCGCTGGCCGCCCTTCGCATCATACAACGTGTTGGCCCATGCCGTGTGCGTATCGCCCGTCACGGTGACGAGGCGTGCGCCGGTTTTCTCGGCAGAGGCGTAGAGACGTTCCCGGGCAGCAGGGAAGCCGTCCCAGGCATCCAGGTTGAAGGGCAGGCCGAGAGCGGAGAAGCCGACCATGCCTTCGACATAGGGGCTGTCCTGTGCGGCGATCTGCTCCGGCGTCAGGACTTCGCCCATGTTCGGCAGGACGACCTTGGCCATGATCACCTGATTGGCCAGTACCTGCCAGGTTTTGCCGGCGGAGACGGACTTGCCGAGTTCGCCTTCCAGCCAGGCTTCCTGCTCGGCGCCCAGCATGGTGCGGGCCGGATCGTTGATCTCTGCCACTTTCGCCTGGACGCGGGCCATCATCTCTTCCTGGGACGGATTGCCGGAAAGAACCGAATACCATTCCAGTTCTGGCGAGCGGCCGGTCAGGCGGGATTCCAGCGCATGGACGGTGGCCACGTCGCCGAATTCGAAACTGCGCCAGACGGCAGAGGTGATGTTGCCCGGCTCAGGCTCACGGATCGGGATCCACTCGAAATAGGCCTGGATGGCGGCCATCTTGCGGTCAGACCAGCTGCCTTCATTGTTTTCCGGATTATGGTTCTGTGCGCCGGTCCGGTAGGCATCATTGGCGCTTTCATGGTCGTCCCAGGTGCAGATCCATGGGGCGGCGGCGTGTGCGGCCTGCAGGTTCGGATCGGTCTTGTATTGCGCATGGCGCAGGCGATAGTCCGACAGGGTGACGCATTCCGTAATCGGATCATGCTGCCGGCCGAGCTTCTGGGCGATCTCGCCGCCATAACCGTCAATGCCGTATTCGTAGATGTAATCGCCAAGGTGCAGGATGACGTCGAGATCGGGCTCTTCCGACAGGGCCTTGTAGGCGTTGAACTGGCCGAACTGCCAGTTGGAGCAGGAGATGACGATCATCTTCACCGGGGCATCGCCGGAGGCAGACGTGGTGCGCGTGCGGCCGGTGGGGGAGGCGACGTCGCCGCCTTCCGTCAATGCGGTGAATTTATAGGTGTAGACCGTGGCAGGCTTCAGACCTTTTGCGTCGGCCTTCACGCAGAAATCGTGTGCGGCGTCCGCGCTGAGCATGCCGGAGGTGACGAGCGTGCCGTCCTGCCTGAACACTTCGTACTTGACCGGGATGGCGCCGTCGCCGGACTTGGGTGTCACACGCGTCCAGAGGATCACACGGTCGGTCAGCGGGTCACCGGAGGCGACACCGTGAAGGAACTCGACCTCTCCGGCATAACCGGACGGCGCGGTCTTTGTGACCGGCGTGGCGCAGGCGGCAAGGCTGAGTGTTCCGGTGGCGGCAGCACCAAGCAGGCCGCGGCGTGTGACGTTCGTCATGAGAATTCCTCCATCTGGGCGGGGCCGGTCTAGCGCCGGTTCGAGACAATAGCATGACGTGCGCGTCCGCTTTCGTCTATAAGCCGCGCGATGACCCGCCCGACTCACCGAATGACCTTTACCGCCGCCCCGGACGATGCCGGCAAGCGCCTCGACGTTTTCCTCGCTGCGCAGGCGGAAGACCTGTCCCGTTCACGCCTGAAATCCCTGATCCTGGAGGGGGCCGTGACCGCCGACGGCACGGCGGAAACCAACCCCAAGAAGCCTGTCGTGGCCGGAGCGGAATATGCCGTCACCGTACCGGAGCCGGTTGCGGCAGAGCCTGAGCCGCAGGACATCCCGCTCGACATCCTGTTCGAGGATGAGCACCTGATCGTGATCAACAAGCCATCCGGCATGGCGGTGCACCCGGCACCGGGCAGTCCGGATGGCACGCTGGTCAACGCGCTGCTGTTTCACTGCAAGGGCCAGCTGTCCGGTATTGGCGGGGTGGAGCGGCCGGGCATCGTGCACCGGATCGACAAGCTGACGACCGGCGTGCTGGTCGCCGCCAAGACCGAGCCAGCCCATCTGGGCCTCTCCGCCCTGTTCAGCACGCATGACATCGAGCGGGCCTATCTGGCCGTCACACGCGGCGCGCCGCGGCCTTCGCAGGGTACGGTGGACGAACATATCGCCCGCTCCAGTGCGGATCGGAAGAAAATGGCGATCGTCAAGAATCCCGAAGCCGGGTTCGGCCGCCATGCCGTGACGCATTACAAGACGCTGGAAACATTCGGTATCCGCGAGAAGGGCACGAACTTCCCGTCAGCCGCGCTGGTCGAATGCCGTCTGGAGACTGGCCGTACACACCAGATCCGCGTGCACATGGCGCATATCGGTACGCCGCTGGTCGGCGATCCCGTCTATGGGCGCCACAAGGGCGTGTCCGTACTGGGCAGCGGGCCGGGCCGGGATGCGGGCTTTGAAGCGGCGCGGGCCTTTCCGCGCCAGGCGCTGCATGCGGCCGTGCTGGGCTTCATCCATCCGGTGACGAAAGAGGCGCTCCGGTTCGAAGCGCCCCTGCCGGAAGATATGAGTGACCTGATCGCGGCGCTGCGGCGCCTGCCGAAAACGGTCTGAGGCCTTAGTTCTGGCTGCCGTCCTGTGCGGCGGCGGCCTCAGTCGTGACCAGCGGCTCGAAGCGCAGCTTTTTGGCCGTCAGCGTCACATCGCCGATCTTCTTGGAATCGGCGGCAATCTTGATCGGCACCATGGCGCCATTGTCCAGCGGGGCCAGCCACATGCGCAGCGGGCCATCAATCCCGGTCAGATTGTCATTGTCCGCCTCGCCCTTCTTGTAGCCGGCGACCTTGTCCATGGTGACATGGCATTCGACGGCCTGACCGGTCCAGACAGGGGTATCGACGCCCTTCATGCCGGCATTGGTGAGGTAGAGATAGGTCAGCTGGCGGCCGTCGAAGATGCGGATCGGCCCGCCGCACGGGTCGGCGCCCGGTGCGCGCGGTTCCAGTGCGAATGTGATCAGCGCCGTGATCGGGTCATTCGTCTTCAGCACCTGTTCCGTCGTGGCGGCCGGATCGCCAAGATTCCCGAAGCGCGGCGTTGCCGTCATCGAAAAGTCCGTATCGGTGATCGCCATCTCGACGCGGCGGTTCTTTTTCCCGTCCTTGTTCTGGGAGACATAGGTGCGCGTTTTCAGCTCGTCTTCGCGGGTATCGCCCTCGGCATGGATGTTCATGTCGTAATTGACGAACCAGTCAGCGATGCCGGTGACTTTCACGCGGGAGTCGATCGTGTAGGTATCCGGATGCAGGTCGGCCGTGAAGGAGGCCCGGCCGGTGGCGGGGATGAAGAGAATGTAGGCCTTTGCCCGCAGCTCATATTCCATACGCATCGGCGTGCCGGCCTTCACATTGGTGAGGATGGCACCCGAGGCCGTTGTCGGGGCAGGGGATTTGTCCGCCATGGCCAGACCGGCCGCGGCGAGGCCTGTCAGGGCCAGCGCGGCAGCGGAAGCAAGGAAGATCGAACGTTTCATCATCTGAACTGTGCCGTTTCCTGACCAGCCGGATGGGCCGGACACTCTGTTTAGCTCTATATAAGCATTGGGTGCCAACGCTGCCTGAACAAGGGTGCCGTTTTCCCGCCTTAATCGGGCGGATTTGAGGTCAAACCTTGTGACAAGCAGTTACAGGGCCCCCGAACTGAGGATTCGTCGCTAAGCGGAGTTGACAGGCAGGGCTCCGGCGTTCTAACAGCGCGCCTTCGAGATAAGACCCATTTATTGGAGCGAGACCATGTCCCGCGAGTGTGAACTTACCGGCACCAAGCCGATGGTCGGCCACCGTGTCAGCCACTCCCAGATCAAGACCAAGCGGATTTTCCGCCCGAACCTGGTGCGTGTGACGCTTCACTCCGAAGCGCTCAACCAGAACTTCCCGATGCGCATCACGGCATCTGCCCTGCGCACCGTGGACAAGCTCGGTGGCCTCGACGGCTTCCTGGCCAAGGCCAAGGACGACACGCTGTCCTCCAAGGCCCTGAAGATCAAGCGCGACATCGCCAAAAAGGCTGTTGCCTGATCTCTGCTCACTGCTGCAGCAGAAATTGCAGAAATGGAACAGCGCGCCCTTCCGGCGCGCTTTTCTTTTGCCCGTGGGCTCTTCGCATGGCAGGACTGCTGTCGCTGATCGAAGGAGTCCCGAATGTTGCGCGCCGCCAGTCTCGTTCTTGCCCTGACGCTTGCCGCCTGTAGTGGCAGCCATCCGCCAGAACCGGCAGAGACCGCCCCCGCGCAAAAGCTGACCGTATTCTCCGGCGGCACGATCTATACCGGCAACCCGGCGCTACCGACGGTCGATGCCGTCATCGTCGGCGAGGATGGCCGGATCGTCGGTACGGCGCCGCCCCTGTCGGAAGACTGGGACGAAGCCGAGATTAACCTCGTCGATCTCAAGGGCGCCTACATGTATCCGGGCTTTACCGATGCCCACGCCCACCTCATGGGGATCGGCCAGCGGGAGCTGAACCTCAGCCTGGAAGGCACAGCCTCCATCGACGAACTGGTGACCCGGATTGAAGCTGAACTGGTCGGCATGCCGCCGGGCGTCCTGCTGTTCGGCCGGGGCTGGATCGAAACCGGCTGGCCTGAAGGCCGTATGCCGTCTGCGGCAGACCTTGATGCCGTCAGCCCCGACAATCCCGTCATCCTGACCCGTTCGGATGGCCATGCGCTGGTCGCAAACTCTGCCGCGCTGGCGGCTGCTGGCATCACGGACGAGACCGAAAATCCGGACGGCGGCGCGATCGAGCGCGACGCGGACGGCCATGCCACCGGCATCCTGATCGACAATGCGATGGCGCTGGTCGCCCCGTTGCGGACGCAACCGGATGCCGCCGCCAAGGCCCGCGCGCTGGAAACCGGCGCGAAAGTCTATGTCTCGCGGGGCTGGACCGGCGTGCACAATATGAGCGTCGGCCCGGATGAGGCGCCGATCATGCTGGAACTGGCCGGGGAGGGGAAACTGCCCCTGCGCCTGTGGAATGCCTTCGATGCGGACGAAGCCGGCTTCGCGCTGGCCGCTGCTCATGAATATGAGGCGCCAACCATCACCAACCGCGCCATCAAGCTCTATATGGACGGCGCGCTCGGCTCGCGCGGTGCACAGCTGATCAAGCCCTATTCGGACCGACCGGATACGTCCGGCCTCTCCCTCATCACCAATGAGTACCTGGCCGATTTCATGCGCCGCTCCGATGAGGCCGGCATCCAGGTGGCCATCCACGCCATCGGCGACCTCGCCAACCAGCGCATTCTCGACATCTATGAGGCTGGCAGCTACCCGCCGGAGAAGCGCTGGCGGATCGAGCATACGCAGATCCTCGCCCCGACGGATATTGCCCGCGTCGGCGCCCTCGGCCTGATCGCCTCCATGCAGCCGAGCCATGCCATCGGTGACCTGCATTTCGCCCCATCCCGCCTTGGCATCGACCGTCTGGCCGGGGCCTATGCGTGGAAGGCGCTGATCGACGATGGCGCCGTTGTGGCAGGCGGCTCCGATGCGCCGGTCGAGGTCGGCTCGCCACTGATCGAATTCTATGCCGCTGTTTCCCGGAAAGACCTGAAAGGCTTTGAAGGGGAGGGCTGGCACCCGGAACAGAAGCTGACACGGGAGCAGGCGCTGGCCCTTTTCACCTCCTCGGCGGCCTATGCGGCCTTCCAGGAGAATGACCTCGGCACGATCGAGGCGGGCAAGCTGGCAGATTTCACGGTCTTCGATATTGACCTCATGACCGTGCCGGAAGCGGAAATTCTGGACGCGAAAACCGTCATGACTGTGGTCGGCGGCAAGATCGTGTATGATGCCAGCACGGCTGAGGCCGAATAGGGGCACAATTCGAAGGAGAGGCGCATGCCTCCAGTCTTGCAGCGTCTCATCGCCCTGTCCGCGATGGGGCTTGCCGCGTGTGCGACAGTTCCGGCACCGGAAACCGCTGAACAGGAAATGATGGCCGCAGACCGGGCCTTTGCCGCCCGGGCGATGGAAATCGGGGCCGGGGCGGCCTTTGTCGAGTTTGCGGCAGACGATGTCACCATCTTCCCCTCTGCCGGGGTGCCCCAGACCGGCAAGGCCGCCGTCGAGGCGTGGACGTCCACCTGGCCGCAGGACATGATTATCGCATGGGCGCCCGAGGCGGCGCATGCCGGATCGGGCGGTGATTTCGGCTATACATGGGGTTACGCCACCTACACGACCGCAGGGCAGGCGGGCGCCTCATACGGCAAATACATCACCGTATGGCAGCGCCAGCCGGACGGCGCCTGGAAATGGATTGCCGACATGGGCGCATCCGCCCCGCCACCGGAAGCCCGCTAGGTACCTGCAACAACAAAGGGATTTCCCTTACGTCGCACTAGCCCGGACACGCAGCCGTGCTAGAAGCCTAATTGTAAGATTTGACCTCCCGAAGCCTGAGACGAATGCCATGACCGTAATGAGTGACAGCACCGCCCTGGAAGGCATGAAGCCGACCGAGAAAATCAATGTCCGCAAGGTGTTCGGCCTTGATACGGATATGGTGGTGCATGGCTTCAAGACCCGCACGGAATATGTGCCGGAGATCGACCCGGCCTACCGGTTCGACCCGCAGACGACGCTGGCGATCCTCGCCGGGTTCGAGCACAACCGCCGTGTCATGGTGCAGGGCTATCACGGCACAGGGAAATCCACCCATATCGAGCAGGTGGCCGCCCGCCTCAACTGGCCGCTGATCCGGGTCAACCTGGACAGCCATGTCAGCCGGATCGACATGGTCGGCAAGGACGCCATCGTCCTGAAGGAAGGCAAGCAGATCACCGAATTCCGTGAAGGCATCCTGCCCTGGGCCCTTCAGCGCCCGGTGGCGATCACCTTCGACGAATACGATGCCGGCCGTCCGGACGTGATGTTCGTGATCCAGCGCGTTCTGGAAAGCTCCGGCAAGCTGACCCTGCTGGACCAGAACCGCGTGATCGCGCCGAACCCGTATTTCCGCCTGTTCTCGACCACCAACACGGTCGGCCTCGGCGATACGACGGGCCTCTATCACGGCACGCAACAGCTGAACCAGGGCCAGATGGACCGCTGGAACATCGTCACCACGCTCAACTATCTTGAGCATGATGCCGAAGTGGAGATCGTGAAGTCCAAGGCCACCGGCGTGGACGACGACACGCTGGCCAAGATGGTCACGCTGGCAGACCTGACGCGGAACGCCTTCATGGCGGGCGACCTCTCCACCGTGATGAGCCCGCGGACCGTCATTACCTGGGCAGAAAACTTCGCCATCTTCGGCAATCTGGGCCATGCCTTCCGCATGACCTTCCTCAACAAGTGCGATGAGCTGGAGCGTCCGCTGGTGGCTGAGATGTACCAGCGCTGCTTCGCTGAGGAACTGCCCGAAAGCGCCCTGATGGTGCGGGTGGCCTGATATGAGCGGCACGGTCATCGAGCTGACGAGCGGTGACGGCTTCCGGTTCGGTGCACTGCATGTGCCGGCAAAGGGCGCGCGCAAGGGCGGCCTGGTGCTGGTGCAGGAAATCTTCGGCGTGAATTCCTACATCGTCGAGGCGTGCGAACGCTTCGCCGCCGAAGGCTATGAAGTGATCGCGCCCTCCATGTTCGACCGGCAGAAGAAGGGCTTTGTCACCGAAACCCACACGCCGGAGGATCTGGCGGAGGGTGGCGGTTATGCCCGCGCCAATGGACTGGAAAATGCGATGGCGGACATTTCTGCCTGCATCGCCGCGCTTGAGGCTCCGGTCTTCATCACGGGCTTCTGCTATGGCGGCTCGATGGCCTATATCGCGGCCTGCCAGCTGGATGGCCTGTCTGCCGCCAGCGGATATTATGGCAGCCTCGTTCCGGCCTTCAAGGACCAGTCGCCGAATTGCCCGACCATCGTCCATTTCGGGCGCAATGATGCGCACATCCCGATGGAGGGCGTGGAGGCCTTTGCCGCAGCCCGGCACGATGTGCAGACCTATATCTATGAGGCCGGCCATGGCTTTGCCCGCCGCCGGTCAGATGATTTCAATGCTGAAGCCGATGCCCTCGCATTCCAGCGTACGCTCGACCTGTTCAACCAGGCCGCAGCCGACGCCGGCTTCTAGACCGCGCTGAAGGCGCGCCAGACAAGATACAGATGGCCAAGGAAACCACCCCCCAGGAACTCTTCAAGCAAGCGCTCGCCGTGACGACCAAGGCGATGAGCGCCGACCGGGACGTGGAAGTTGGCTATGGCAATGACGCAGGCGCTGATGCCGAGCGCATCGTGCTGCGCCCGCCGCCGGTGATGCTGCCGGCAGAAGTTGCCGCGCGGATCCGGGGCGAGGCCGACGCCGTGGCCCTGCGCAAGGCGCACCACGACCCTTCCGCCCACATGAAGCACCGTCCGCAGGGCGATCTTCCGCGCAAGGTCTATGATGCGGCAGAGACGGCGCGCATCGAGAGCCTTGGCGCCAATGCCATGCGCGGCACGGCGAACAATCTGGATGCGGTGCTGGAGCATCGCTGCCAGTCCGGCGAATTTGCCATGGGCACCGAAGAGCCGGAAGCCGTGCTGGCCCCGGCGCTGGAATTCCTGCTGCGCGAACGCCTGACCGGGCGCCCGCTGCCCGAGGCTGCGGCCCGTGTGGCGGATGTCTGGCGTGCGCAGGTGACCGAGAAGACCGGCGATGCACTGGACAAGCTGATCTCCCAACTGCACGACCAGCCGGAATTTGCCCGCACCGTCCGCGAGATGATCCGGGACCTGACGGCCTCCGACGCGCCCGGCGAGGATGCCGAGGCCAGCGAGGAACAGCAGGAAGGCGAATCCGAGGCCGAGCAACAGCCTGACCAGTCGGATCAGGAAATGGAAGCCGAGGAGCCCATGGGCGCCTCCGCCGAACAGATGGAGTCAGGCGACACCGAGGAAATGGAAGGCGAAGAGACCAATGTCTCCGTCGACCAGGACATGGACATGGAAGCCGACGACACGCCGGACGATGAGGAGGAGGGCACCAAGCCGCTTCGTCCGAATTTCCGCGACGGTGACGACCGTGACCGGTTCACCTATTCGGTGTTCACGCGCGAGCATGATGAAGTCGCCCAGGCGGCTGACCTGTGCGACCCGGAAGAGCTGACGCGCCTGCGCGCCTATCTGGATCACCAGCTGCAGGGCCTGCAGGGCGCGGTCTCCAAACTCGCGAACAAGCTGCAACGGCTACTGATGGCGCAGCAGAACCGCTCCTGGAGCTTCGATCTGGAAGAGGGCGTGCTGGACACGGCGCGTCTCACCCGCGTCATCACCGATCCCACCGCGCCGCTGTCCTTCAAGCAGGAAGACGATTCGGAATTCCGCGACACGATTGTCACGCTGCTGCTGGACAATTCCGGTTCCATGCGCGGGCGGCCGATCATGGTGGCGGCGCTGTGTGCGGACATTCTGGCCCGCACACTGGAACGCTGCAATGTGAAGACCGAAGTGCTGGGCTTTACCACCAAGGCATGGAAAGGCGGCCTCAGCCGCGAAGATTGGGTGAAGGCCGGCAAACCAGCCGCCCCCGGACGGCTGAACGATGTGCGCCACATCGTCTACAAGCAGGCGGATGCCCCATGGCGCCGCGCGCGCAAGAATCTCGGCCTGATGATGCGCGAAGGCCTGCTGAAAGAGAATATCGACGGCGAGGCGCTGCTCTGGGCGCATGACCGGCTGCTGGCCCGGCCGGAACAGCGCAAGATCCTGATGGTGATCTCGGACGGCGCGCCGGTCGACGATTCCACCCTCAATGTGAATGTCGGCAATTATCTTGAGCGCCACCTGCGCCAGGTGATCGAAGAGATCGAAACGCGCAGCCCCGTGGAGCTGATCGCCATCGGCATCGGCCATGATGTGACACGCTACTACAAGCGCGCCGTCACCATCGTGGATGCCGAACAGCTGGGCGGTGCGATGACGGACCAGCTGGCCAGCCTCTTCGACGAGAACCAGCCGAACCCGAAAGCCATGGCCATTCCTCCGCTGACGGAGCGCACCGTCCGTGCAGGTGCCGTCTCAGGTGCCGCCAGCGGCGCGCCATCCTATGGCAAGGGCAAGAAGAAGGTCGACATCGGCCGCGCCGTAAAGACAACCAGCCTTCAGGAAGTGAAGGGCCCTAAGAAGTAGAGCTCAGTTATGATTTCTGAGACGCTAAATTAGCGAACTTTTCAATCAGCCCCTGATTGATGTCCAAAGTCTGGCGAGCTTCCATTTGTGTAAAGTACTCTAGAAGCTCCTTAGTGTCGTCATCCAAATGAATATCAACGCCAAAATGAGCCTTTAGGCTTTTTTGTTCGTGATCAAACCAAGACACAAGCTGCTTGCTCAGCTCGCGCTTTTGGGCCAATTCAATAGGTTCACCAAGGTTAAATTGTATTGCTCTAAGCTGCTCCAGACGCGCTCCATAACCGGCAGAGTCTTTTATTGGACTGCCAAACTCTTCCGATATCTTCTTGCCGGCTTGTTTCCTGCCATCCAAAATTATGCTGTGCACATTGCGGTAAGTGGGGAGCATTGCATCGAAGATGAAATAGGTTTCGAGCTCTTTTTTTAGAGCACGAAAATCGATCTGTTGGCCAATTCGACTGTGCTCGCCGGTTAGCGTCTCATAAAGAGACCAAATTTCCTTCCACCGGTGTTTTTCGTCATTGGCGCTGTATAGGCGAGCATGACGAACTCTACTCATCAGAGTTTCTCTGGAATAGATTGCGACTATCTCTTTGAGTTGATCGATGAGTTTTGCGGCTTCGGCTTGTTTGTCTTCCCAAAGCTCAGCCTCGAATCCAAGGCCTTTGAATTTCCGAAATTTCGTAAAGTTCGCGTAGATAAAGCAGAAAATTCCTGCGGCAGAGACGGATACAAATTCTGTAACGTTGGAATTACGCAGAGCCAAAAGCGCAAAGACAAAAAGTGCTATTCCAAAAAAGCGAAATAGGGACTTTTCCCAATTGCGATACACCCAATCGGCCGTAGCAGAAAGCCAACCGCGCTTTGTAGATTCATCGTTGTCCGACACCATCAACTCTCTATTATACGCTCAGCTTGCGAGAACTCAGTTTAGTAGCAAAATAACTCAATCAAAAGAAGGAAACCCGCCCGCCTTGCTGAGGGATGAGCTGACGGGGTGTTGCAGCACCGTCTCCAGCCATTTGGCGGTCTTGATCAGTTTGCTGAGGTCCAGCCCTGTCTCGAAGCCACCGCGTTCCAGCATGTAGACCACGTCTTCCGTCGCCACATTGCCCGTTGCCGCCGGGGCGAAGGGGCAGCCGCCGATGCCGCCGCAGCTGGCGTCGATCACATCGACACCCGCATCCACGGCGGCGGCCACGTTTGCCAGCGCCTGTCCGCGCGTGTCGTGGAAATGCATGCGCAGGAACACGTCCGGCGCTTCCATCCGCACCCGGTCGATGGCGCGGCGCACGGACCATGGGTCTGCCACGCCGATCGTGTCGCCAAGGGCGAGTTCCCCGGCGCCTGCGCGCTGGGCCTGCGCCGCGAGACTGCCGACGACGGCAAGGTCCACTTCGCCGTCATAGGGATCGCCGAAGGCAACCGAGATCGTGGCGGAGAGGGGGATGCCCGCCTCCAGGATCAGCGGCGCGCATTGGGCCAGCATGTCGGCGCTGTCCTGCGGGCTCATGCCCTGGTTCTTCCGGCCGAAGGTTTCGCTGGCGACGAGAACGAAATTGATCTCGTCGGCTTTCGCATCAATGGCGCGGCGCACCCCCTTTTCATTCAGGGCAAGCGCGATGTGGCGTGTCGGTTTCGTGCGGTCCAGCCCGGCGAAGACGGCGGGGCTGTCGGCCATTTTCGGCACGGCCTTCGGATTGACGAAACTGCCCGACTCCATGCGCTTCACGCCGGCCTCTTCCAGCCGGGCGATGAATTCCAGCTTCTGCTCGGTCGTCAGGTTTGCCGGATCGTTCTGCAGCCCGTCGCGGGGGCCGACTTCCACGATGTCGATGCGTCGGGTCATGACTGTCTATCTTCCTTTGAATGCCGCGGCACGGCGCTCCACAAAGCTCGCCACACCTTCCTTGAAGTCGAATGTGGTGAAGCTTTCCTCCATTGCAGCATCCGCATCTGCAAGGGAATCGCCGAAACTCTGGAAATAGGTCTTGCGCACCTGCTGTTTCATCACCGCGACAGAGCGGGGGGAGACCATAGTGGCCAGGTGATGCGCGGTCTGCTGCACATTCCCCATCAGCTCGCCCACCGGCAGGGCCGCATTGACGAGGCCAAGCTCGGCGGCCTCCCGGCCCGTGAACTTGCGTGCGGTGAACAACAGGTCCAGCGCCTTCGCCTCGCCGATCAGGCGCGGCAGCAGCCAGGCGATGCCATGTTCGGCAATCAG
Organism: Rhodobacterales bacterium; assembly: GCA_014763715.1. GTDB lineage: Bacteria > Pseudomonadota > Alphaproteobacteria > Caulobacterales > Hyphomonadaceae > Hyphomonas. Next base: position 56,785 of record JACXUV010000007.1, read on the forward strand.
GCCGCGCTGGGAAAAGGCGGTCGTGAACTTCGCCTCGGCGGCGGCGTAGCGCAGGTCCGCGAACAGGGCGAAGATCAGGCCGATCCCGGCACAGGCCCCGTTGATCGCCGCGATGATCGGCTTCGGGCAGGCATACATGTAGCCGAACCGGCCGGGATAGAGATCGCGCAGCTCGGACGGGGCTTCCTCGATCTCCGCCATCCGGTTGCGCGCGCCGCCCTGGATGCCCTGCAGCACGTCCATGTCCGCTCCGGCGCAGAAGCCGCGCCCGGCGCCGGTCACCACGATGACGCGCACGGCCTCGTCCTGCCCGGCGGTGACGATGGCGTGCTTCAGCTCATTGTGCATGACATCGGTCCAAGCGTTCAGCCGGTCGGGCCGGTTGAGGGTCAGCGTCAGGACGCCGTCTTTTTGGTCGCTCAGGATCTGCTGGTAGTCCGTCATAGTCATGCCTCCGTCATGAATTGGTCCGTTATGGACTCGTATAATGCCAGACTAGACTGTGGCTGGCGCAAAGGGGAGGGGTGACGTATGGAGCGGTCATGACCCAGTTTCCGCCCCCCCTTTCCGGCAGCGAGCAGGACGAGACACTCGCCCTGCGCCCGAAGTTCAATGCCGACGGTCTCGTAGCCGCCATTACACAGGACGCTGAAACCGGCGAGGTGCTGATGCTGGCCTGGATGAACGCCGAAGCGCTCACCGCCACGCTTGAAACGCGCCGCGCGACCTACTGGTCCCGCTCGCGCGGGGAATTGTGGGTGAAAGGCGAAACTTCCGGCCATACGCAGGAGGTCGTCGAGGTGCGTATCGACTGCGATCAGGACGCGGTTCTGCTGAAGGTACGGCAGACTGGCGGGGCCTGTCACACCGGCCGGGCGAGTTGCTTCTACCGCATTGTCCCCTTTGACGGGTCTCCGCTTTCGAAAGACCCGCACATGAGCTAGGCTGACCTGACTGGGTTAGCTGATCTTAAGGGGGATTCGATGCGCTTGTTCCATGCGCTGCTCGCCACAACTGCGTTCACACTTGCGCCGGCCTGCGCGCCGAAATCGGCTCCGGCGGATACGCCCTCCGAACCGGCTGCAGAGATTGTTGCGGAAGCGGAAGCGCCTGCGCCGCTCACCGTGAACGTGCTCGATTGCGGCAGCCTGACCGTCACCGATCTCGACGCGTTTTCCAGCGCCGGGGACTATGCTGGCCAGACCGATACGCTGACGGACACCTGCTACCTGATCAACCATCCCGATGGCCGTCTCCTGTGGGATCTCGGCCTGCCGGGCATGCTGGTCGGGGCAGGTGAGCAGACGGTCGGCGGCATCTTCAAGGTGTCGATGGGCAAGACGATCACGCAGCAGCTTGCCGATCTCGGCCTGACGCCTGCGGACATCAAGTATCTCTCCCTGTCACATGACCATTTCGACCATATCGGCCAGATCGACCAGGTTCAGGGCGTCACCTGGATCGTGCAGGAAGACGAATATAACGACATGTTCCCGCCGGAGGGGGCAGCTACGCAGGCGGCGGATCCGCAGCTGGCCGCGATGTGGGCCGCGTTCCGTCCGCTGGAGCCGCTGAAGATCAAGGGCGACCATGATGTCTTCGGCGACGGCACTGTGAAGATCCTGGAGATGCCGGGCCACACGCCGGGACATTCCGTGCTGCTGCTGGACATGCCGGAAAGCGGGCCCGTCCTGCTGGCCGGAGACCTCTATCACCGCAAGGAAAGCCGCACCCTGCGCCGTGTGCCGCGGTTTAACTGGAGCGAACCGGAGACGCTGGCCTCCATGGACAAGTTCGAAGCACTGGCCAGCGAGCTTGGCGCGAAGGTGATCCTTCAGCACGAACCGGATGATGTTGAGCCACTTGGCGGCGTGATCCGGTAGGAGGCATGAAACGCCTCTTCGCATCCCTGTTCCTGGTCCTGTTTGTCGGCGCCTGTGAGACACAGACATTTTCGGCGCTGGATGAGCAGTCGCCGGAATGGCGGCTTGTCTTCCACGACGATTTCAGCGGCAGTGGCCGTCCGGACCCGGATAAATGGATATCCAAGGAGTATAACCGCCGTCCGAATCCGGATGGCCCGGATGGCTGGTGGGATCCTGGCAATGTCTACCTGAACGGGCTGGGCCAGCTGGTGATCAAGGCAACCGTCATCAAGAACCGCAATCCGGATGAGGATATCGACCCCTACGACTATGCCAGCGGCATGGTTTCGACCGAGGGGAAGTTCGAACAGAAGTTCGGCCGTTTTGAAGTGCGGGCGAAACTGCCTCATGCGCCGGGCTGGTGGACGGCGTTCTGGCTGTTCTCCCAATCGGTCCACAATGTCGACGGATCCGGACGGGACGGCACCGAGGTCGACATCATGGAAGCCTTCGGCTGGAACGACAAGGTCAACCATGCCCTCCACTGGGACGGCTACGAGAAACAGCACCAGTGGAGCGCCTTCGATTCAATACGGCCCGGCATTCGCAAGGGTTGGCACACATTCGCGCTGGAATGGTTCCCGGACGAATATGTGTTCTATGTCGACGGGCAGGAAACCTGGCGCACATCTGCCGGCGGGGTCAGCCAGGTGCCTTTGTGGGTGAAGCTGTCCGGCGAAGTGGATTCGACGGACGCGCTCGCAAACATCTGGTGGGCGAACAAGCCGAACCCGCGGAAGTTTCCCGACATGTTCGTGATTGACTGGGTGCGTGTCTACGAGCACGTTCCGCCGACGGACTAGGAGTCTGTCCTCCAGCCGCCGGCAGGATGCAGGAGAAGGGGCTAGTTGCCCCCCTCCACGAGACGGCGCGCGATGACCATGGCCTGCACTTCACCGGCACCCTCGAAGATGTTTAGGATGCGGGCATCCTGCAGGATGCGGCTGATCGTGTATTCGAGAGCAAAGCCGTTACCGCCGTGAATTTGTACGGCATTGTCTGCGGCGGCCCAGGCCACGCGGGCGGCCAGCAGTTTCGCCATGCCGGCTTCGAGATCGCAGCGCTTGCCTTCGTCTTTCTGGCGCGCGGAAAAATAGGTCAGCTGACGGACGCCGACCAGTTCGGCCGCCATCATGACAAGCTTGTTCGAGACGCGGGGGAACTCGAAGATCGGCTTGCCGAACTGGTTACGGTCCAGGGCGTATTGCAGGCCGGTCTCGAAGGCGTTCTGGCCAACGCCGATGGCGCGGGCAGCGGTCTGGATACGGGCGCTTTCGAACGTAGCCATCAGGTGCTTGAAGCCCTGGCCCTCGACGCCGCCGAGCAGGTTCTCGGACTTCACCTTGAACCCGTCGAAGCCGATCTCGTATTCCTTCATACCGCGATAGCCGAGCACTTCGATCTCGCCGCCCGTCATGCCTTCGGCAGGGAAGGGGGTGGCATCGTCGCCGCGCGGTTTTTCGGCCAGGAACATGGAGAGGCCGGAGAAATTGTTCGTGGCCGGATCGGTCCGGGCGAGCAGCGTCATCAGGTCGGCGCGGACCGGGTGGGTGATCCAGGTCTTGTTGCCGGTGATGGTGTAGTTGATGCCGTCGGCATCCTTCACGGCGCGGGTGCGCAGGGAGCCGAGGTCGGAGCCCGTGTTCGGTTCGGTGAACACGGCGGTCGGCAGGATTTCACCGCTTGCGATCAGGGGCAGCCATTTCTGCTTCTGGTCGTCGGTGCCGCCGATCAGGATCAGTTCGGCCGCGATTTCGGAACGGGTGCCGAGCGAGCCGGTGCCGATATAGCCGCGGGAAAGTTCTTCCGAGACGACGCACATGGCCGTCTTGCCCATACCGAGGCCGCCGAACTCTTCCGGAATGGTCAGGCCGAACACGCCGAGTTCGGCCATCTCGTTGACGACGTCCATCGGGATGTAGTCATTGCGCAGGTGCCAGCCATGGGCGAACGGCTTGATCCGCTCGGCCGCATATTTGGAGAACTGGTCGCGCACCATGCTCATGGTTTCGTCGAGCCCGGTTTCCTCAACCGTGTTGCGCGACAGGGCATCCGGCAGCAGCTTTGCGGCGGCGGCCATGGTTTCCGGCGTCTTGCCTTCGGCGATGAAGCGCTGAATCGCCGGGGCGGACAGGAGGGCAATGTCATCCGCCGTGCAACCAAGATCTGCCGGGCGGATCATCTCGCCCTGGTTCATCGGAATGCCGCCGCTCAGCTGGGAGAGGTATTCGGCAAACAGGATCTGGGACAGGAGCTGTTCGGCTTCGCCAAACTTGCCGTCGGCTTCCAGGCGGCGGGCCCAGCCAGCGGTCTGGCGCAGCGTTTCGAGGTAAGTCGCAATCCAGGACAGGCCGTGTGCGGCATGCTGGTGGCGCTCGAAAGCCTTGCGGTCCTGCTTGCCTTCCGGCGTGCTGACCCGTGCGCGGACAGAGGCGCGCGCGGCTTCGACAAATGGCTCAACGGCGGCGACGGCCGCATCCATCGCTGCGGGAAGATCGTTCATTACCAATTTCTGCTGTTCCTTGACCGCTTCAGATACGCTCATGTCCTGCCCCTTTTCAGTTTTTTGCCCTTATAGGCATCTCGTTTCGCCCTGTCAGGCCATATTTGTGCGGTGCAACAACGCAGGGGCCTATTCGATCCTGCGGAAACGTTTTCCCTGAGACCGGACCATGGCCCGCCCCAGCGGTTCGGGCAGGATACGGGTCAGTGTGGCCATGCCCTTGTTGACAAGACCGGGTACGATGACCGGCTGGCCCCGGTTCACTGCCTCGATGCCCTGCCGGACGACGGGCTCTGCGGGCATCCACATCCATTTGGGCATCTTGTTGGTGTCTTCCCGCGTGCCGTTGACGTCATGGAATTCGGTCCAGGTAAAGCCGGGGCAGAGGGCGGTGCAGTGAATGTCGGCATGGCCCAGCGCCTGGCATTCGGCATTCAGGCTTTCGGAGAACTTGATCAGGCCCGCCTTGACGCTGGCATAGAGCGTATGGCCCGCGCTGCCTGCCGCATAGCCTGCAAGGGACGCGACATTGATGATACGGCCATAGCCCCGCTCGGCCATGCCCGGCAGGACGCGATGGGCCAGTTCCAGCGGGGCCGTGTAGAGGACCTGTATGAAGGCGGCCTGATCTTTCCAACTGGTGGAGAAAAAGGTCCCCGGCAGGCCGTATCCGGCATTGTTGACCAGGGCGTCGACATGGCGGCCCTTGCCGGCAAGAGTGGCGAGGAGCCTCGCCGGTGCAGCGGGGTCGGCCAGGTCTTCAGCGATCGTGATAGCTGAAATCTTGTACTTTTCCTGTATTTCTCCGGCGAGAGCGTCCAGACGCTCTGCCCGCCGAGCTGTCAGGGCAACATCCCAGCCCAAGGCAGCGTACTGTCTGGCAAATTCTGCCCCGATTCCGGCAGAAGCGCCTGTAATAAGGCAAAGTCGACGATCCATTCCGGTTAGAATCTCCTCAAATTGGGGCGGAAGTTATGTGACGCGAATGCAACAAGCTGGAAAACAAATGGCTGCTGACTGGGTAGCGGGCTTGTAGATTCTAACTTCGAATTCACTTTTGCGGGTGAGATCAGGTGAACTCCGTATCGAGCTGCCTCCTCTCGGGCACCCTCTAGTAACCCTGAAGGAATTACAAATGAACAAGAAAACGATCCTTCGTGCCGTCTCCGCAGCCGCGTTACTTGCTGCCGCCGGCCTCACTGCACAGGCTCAGGAAACTGCCAATGAAAACGACCGCACGCTCGACACTGTCGTAACGGTCGGTACCCGCGTTGCCAATCGCTCGGCCCTCGACACGGCTGTCGCGGTTGACGTCGTTTCGTCCGCCAGCCTCGAACAGATTGGTGTTGGAGAGCTCAATCAGGCTCTGTCCACCCAGCTGCCGAGCTACAACTTCCCGCGACCGGCCCTGAACGACGGCACGGACTCGGTCCGCCCGGCCACGCTGCGTGGTCTCGCGCCGGATCAGACGCTGGTTCTCGTGAATGGCAAGCGCCGTCACTCGGCCTCGCTGGTCAACGTGAACGGATCGATCGGCCGCGGGTCTTCGGCTGTCGACCTCAACACGATCCCGACCTTCGCCGTGTCCGCGATCGAAGTCCTGCGCGATGGCGCTTCGGCCCAGTACGGTTCCGATGCCATTGCCGGTGTGCTGAACGTCAAGCTGCGTGAAGCGGCTGAAGGCGGCGCCGCCGAAGTCAGCTATGGCTGGCGTGAGACCGAGTACAGCGTTCCTGTCGGCACGCCGGCCGATGGTCTTGGCATCAGCGTCCCGGCCAGCGGCGAGATCTCGCGTGAGCGCTCCGACGGCCACGTCGTGACGCTGGCTGGCTGGAAAGGCTTCCAGCTGGGCCAGGATGGCTTCCTGACCGTGACCGCCGAGTACAAGGACCAGCAGCACTCGGATCGTTCCGGCTACGACGTCCGCCAGCAGTACCCGCTGAACCCGGATGATTCCTTCAACGTAAACGAAGCGACCATCAACCGCTGGAACGCCTGGTCGGGCGATCCGGAACTGGAGCAGTTCTCGCTGCTCGCCAATGCCGGTTACGACATGGGTGAGACGACTCACCTCTATGGCTGGGCCAGCTATCAGGACCGTGACACGGTTTCGGCCGGCTTCTACCGCCGCGCCCTCGACAGCCGTAACGTGATCGAGATCTACCCGAACGGCTTCCTGCCGCTGATCGCACCGGAAACCACGGATGTGTCCGTGGGCGGCGGTGTCCAGTGGCTGATGGACGGCTGGGACATGGATGCCTCGGTTGTCTACGGTTCGAACAAGATGGACTTCACCATCAAGAACACGCTGAACCGTTCGATTGGTCCGACCTCTGACACGTCGTTTGACGCCGGTGGCTTCAAGTACGGCCAGCTGGTTGCAAACCTGTCGGCTGTGAAGGGCTTCGATGTCGGTTACCTGGCTTCGCCGCTGAACGTGGCCTGGGGCCTGGAAGCCCGCCGCGAGATGTATGAGATCTTCGCGGGCGAGCCGGACTCCTACCGCAATGGCGGCGTCCTGCTGGATGGCAACCCGACGGCTTCCGGTGCGCAGGTGTTCCCGGGCTTCCGTCCGGAGAACGAAGTCGACGAAGACCGCACCTCGCTTGCGGCCTATCTCGATCTCGAAGCGAACGTCACCGACAAGTTCCTGCTGTCCGGTGCTGTCCGCGGCGAGTCCTATTCCGACTTCGGTGAAACGCTGACCGGTAAGCTTGCTGCCCGTTACGACTTCACGGAAAACTTCGCCCTGCGCGGCTCGGTTCAGAACGGTTTCCGTGCGCCGTCGCTGCAACAGCAGTTCTTCCAGACCACGTCGACGAACTTCATCGACGGCATTCCGTTTGACATCACGACCTTCCCGGTGACCGATCCGGTCGCCCAGGCGCTTGGTGCCAAGCCGCTGAATGCTGAGAAGTCGACCAACTTCTCGGTGGGTGCGGTGATCCGTGTCGACCGCCTGAACGTCACGATCGACGCCTATCAGATCAATGTCGACGACCGCATCGTTCTCTCAGAGAACCTGACCTCCGCGGATGTGCGCAGCTATCTCGAAAGCCTGGGCTTCATCGGTGCCGGTGGCGGCCGCTTCTTCCTGAACGGTGTGGACACGGAAACGAAAGGCATCGACATCGTTGCGAACTATTCGTTCCCGGAAACCAATCTCGGCCGCTTTGACGCGACCCTGGGTGCGAACTTCAACCAGACGGACGTGACCGCGACGCCAGCCCTGCCGGAACTGACGGTCCTGCCGACCCCGCCGACCCTGTTCGGCCGTGTCAACGTGAAGACGTTCGAGGAAGGTACGCCGAAGGACAAGATCACCGGGTCCGTCAACTGGACGCGTGGTCCGTTCGGGGCCACCGTGCGGGCGATCCGTTATGGTGAAGTGCTCGTGCCGAGCTCCACACCGTCCAACGACTACACGATCGATCCGAACACACTGGTCGACCTTGAAGGCCGCTACACCTGGAATGAGCGCGTGACGCTGACTCTGGGTGCGGACAACCTGTTCGACGAATACGGCACACCGTCGCCGTTCAACAGCACCGGCAACACGCCGTTCTCGGGTTACATCCCGTACGGCAGCTCCGGCCGCTTCGTGTACGGCAAGGTCAACATGAAGTTCTAATCCGGACTTTATGGCCCACAAAGGAAGCGCCGCCCGGAAGGGCGGCGCTTTTCTTTTGTGGCTCAGATGCGGTGGCCTCAGATCCGCCGGACGAGGAAGCCTGCCCGCGGGAAATGGACGTGCAGGGTTTCGGCCTCATCGGAGGTGCGCTGCAGGATGATGCGCTGGGAATCGGCATGCACCAGTTCGCCCTCGACCCAGACTTGTCCGTAGTCGTCCGGTGCCACGGCCACCATGTCGCCGGGCGCGATATCCTGCGGCTCGTATTTGGTGGTCGCCATGACCAGCCGCGGGGCGGCGTTCCGGGCAATCTCCAGCGCCTCTTTCGAGGAGATGGTTTCCGGTTCCTGGCCCTCGAATTCCTGCAGGCGCTCGAACCAGGCCTTGGTCAGGTCTGCCGTCTCGAAACACTTCTCCAGGAAGTCCGGCAGGTTGCGGTGCATGAACCAGACATTCATGAAGGCGTGCACGTCCACCAGGCCGGGCTTCATGCCGACAAGGTAGATGCCGGAGCCCGCCCCCTTGCCGCCCTGCAGGCGTTCTTCCAGCAGCATCAGCCGGGCGCGCCACTGGTCACGCATCATCGGCGCGATGGCTTTCATCGCGGCCACATCGAAGGGACGGCCGGAAAGCTGTTCGCGGTCTTTCCTGAAATCTTCGCCGACCTTGTCGCCCATCTCGCCGAAGATGACTGCGACGGAAGACTGGAACCAGCGCCCGTCTGTCCAGCCCGCCACCATCTGGGCGAGGCCCTCATGGCCCGGCAGTTTCAGGGTCGGCATCGGGAAGCGGGCTTCCAGTTCGCGCAGGATGATCGCCGTGTCGCAATAGATGTCGGCGCCGATCTGCATCACCGGCGTGCGGCGATATCCGCCGGTCAGCGGCATCAGGTCCGGACGGGGCATGATGACCGGGATCTCGACGCGCGACCAGGCGAGGTTTTTCAGGCGCAGGGCGAGGCGGATTTTCTCGGCATAGGGCGAGCTCGGGTATTCGTGCAGGATAATGCTGCGTGCGTCCGCCATGTCCGTCTTGCTCCGGTCTTTTTTCTCAGTTGTGTAGTCTTGCCGGGCTTTGAGCGGGCAGGGAAGGGGCGAAAGTTACACAGGGCGCGCCGTGGGCCTGCGCAAGAATCGGGTGGCAAGCTGGCATCCGCGCAGGCAAATTGGCGGCATGACACTCCGGCCTGCCCCTCTCGACGAACGCGCCGCCGCCTATGAACGGATGGCAAAGGCGCTCTCCTATCTTGGCGACACCTGGCGCGACTGGCCGGATCTCGCCTCGATCGCCGCTGCGATGCAGCTCAGCCCCAGTCATTTCCAGCGGGAGTTCACCCGCTGGGCGGGCGTCTCCCCGCGCCAGTTCCAGTCCGCGATTGCCCATGCGGAGGCCGGCGAATTGCTGCGCCAGGGGGCGAGCGTTCTGGACGCGACCTTTGAAGCCGGTCTCTCCGGGCCGGGCCGCCTGCATGACCTCTTCATCGCGCATGAGGGGCTGACACCGGGCGAGGCCAAGGCGGGCGGGCGCGGAGCGGACCTGGTACTTGGCCGGGCACCGACCCCGTTCGGGGAAGGGGCGTGGCTGATCTCTCCGCGCGGGCTCGTTGCGCTCGGCTTCATTGACGATGGGGCCACGCAGAAGACGGGCTTCGTGCATCCGGGCTACCGGGAGGAGGAGGCCTTTGCCGATCTTGCCGGGCGCTACCCGGATGCCGACATCAGGCGCGACGATGCCGAGGCCCGGCGCATGGCGGCGCTGGTCTTTGAAAAGGGAGAGCCGCTTCCCGTGGCGCTCTATGGCACGCCGTTCCGGCGTCAGGTGTGGCGGGCGCTCCTGGATATTCCGGCGGGGCTGACCTGTACCTATGGGGAACTGGCGCGGGCGAGCGGCCATCCGAAAGCGGCCCGTGCTGTGGGCGCCGCAGTCGGCGCAAACCCGATCAGCTGGTTCATTCCCTGTCATCGTGCCCTTGCGGCGGATGGGCGTCTTCATAATTATCACTGGGGTGTGGACCGCAAACGGGCCATGCTGACCTATGAACGCGCCCATGCCGCCTGACAGCCGGTTCGGGCGAAAACCCGGACGATCCGCCCATGCCGCTTTATTTCGTGTTCGTTGCCGGCCTGCTGGCCTGGGGCGCAGGTCTCGCCTGGCGGTGGAGGGAAGTGAAGCATTTCGCGCCTGAAGTCCTGGCCGCCAAGAAAAGCGACAAGGAAATTCCCGAAGACGTCACGGAAGTGGAATTCACCGATCTCTACCTGCGCAGCGAAGGCCCGCGGGGGCAGACCTATATCTTCGTCTGCGCGGCGTTCCTCTTCCTGCTGCTGGGCCCGTTCGTGGCGGGCTTCAACGCCATCTGGAACATGTTCTGGCTGATGAGCGGCAAGTCGCCGGTCTTCGAGACGGGCACGCTGATCCACACCTTCATGGTGTTCCTGACCTTCATGGGCGTTTCGATTGCGCTGCTGGCGGTGGCCATGCACCGCTATCACGCGCTGATGCCGCCCAATCTCAAACAAGTCATTCGCGATCTGAACGGAGGTGCCTGATGAGCATCGAATTCCTGCACACAATGGTGCGTGTCACCGACATCGACGCCACGCTCAAATTCTTTTGCGACGGTCTCGGCCTGACCGAAGTGGGCCGCTATGACAGCGAGCCTGGCCGGTTCACGCTGGTCTTCCTTGCTTCGCCCGCCGACATCGAACGCTGCGGCGGCATCCCGGAAGGCAAGAGCCCGACCGAGATGCAGATCCCCATGGTGGAGCTGACCCATAACTGGGATCCGGAAGAGTATGGCGGCGGACGTAATTTCGGCCATCTCGCTTATTCGGTCTCGGACATCTATGCCGCGGTCGAAAAGCTGCAGGGCCTTGGTGTCACGATCAACCGCCCGCCGCGCGACGGGCGCATGGCCTTCGTCCGCTCGCCGGACGGGATCTCTGTAGAGCTGCTCCAGCAGGGCAAGCCTCTGGAGCCGAAAGAGCCCTGGGCGAGCGCCGAGAATATCGGCACCTGGTAAGGACCTCACCGGATATAGCCTGTATCCGGTGTCTTTCCGGTGTTTTCGCCGGTGTGTTTTCCGGTGTGTAAATGAAACGCCCCGCCTGGCTGTAACCGGGCGGGGCGTTCTCTTTGGATGGGGGCGCCTTACTCTTTCGGCGCCTGTTCGCGCTGGTCGATGATCGGATAGCTCGGCTTCGGCTCGCCGTTCCGGACGGCGTTGAAGTGCGCTTTCGTCATCGCAAACACGATCGGGCTGAGGAAGACCAGGCCAACCAGGTTCGGCGCGGCCATCATGCCGGTCAGCGTATCGGCAACCAGCCAGAACAGGTTCACGATGTTCGCGACCGAGCCTTCCAGCATCAGCGCAGCCGCGCCGAGGAAGGTCACCACGATCCAGCTGATGCGGAACGGCAGGATGGATTTCTCGCCGAACAGGAACTCTGCACAGCGCTCACCGTAATAGCTCCAGCCAAGAATGGTCGTGAAACCGAACACGGTCAGGCCGATGGCGACGATGTGCTCGCCGATGCCGGTCAGGCCTGCATCGAAAGCCGCAACTGTAAGAGGTGCACCCGTATCGCAGCCTGCCGGCTGGCCGTTTGCCAGAATGTCGGCGGCGTTTGCCGCGGTCGGGATACATTCCGGGCCAAGCACGCCGGAGGTCAGGATCACCAGCGCCGTGATGGAGCAGACGATCAGCGTGTCGATGATCGTGCCCAGCATGGCGACGAGGCCCTGGTCGACCGGGTCCTGGATCTTGGCAGCGGCGTGCGCGATCGGGGCGGAGCCCTGACCGGCCTCGTTCGAGAAGATGCCGCGCGCGACGCCTTTCTGCATGGCCAGCATCAGGAGGCCGATCGAGATGCCGGTGCCGGCACTGTCGAGGCCGAAAGCGCCCTTGAAGATCAGGCCGAAGGCGGCCGGAACAGCGTCAAGGTGCAGGCCGATCACCAGAAGGCCGCCTGCGAGATAGGAGATCGCCATGACCGGGACGAGACGGCTCGCCACGCTGGCAATCCGCTGGATCCCGCCAAGGATCACGGCGCCCGCGGCAACCGCCAGCACAATCGCCGATACAAGCGGGGAGACCCCGTAAGTCGCCTTCAGCGCGTCAGCAATGGAGTTCGCCTGGATCGAAGCGCCCGTGCCCCAGCTGGCCAGAATGCCCAGCGTGGCGAACAGGCCGCCCAGCCAGAGCCAGTTTTTGCCCATGCCGTTCTTGATGTAATACATCGGCCCGCCGACATGGCGGCCGTCATGGTCGATCTCGCGGAAGCGGACAGCCAGAACGCCTTCGGAATATTTGGTGGCGGTGCCGACAATGGCCGTGACCCACATCCAGAAAACCGCGCCCGGCCCACCGATGGCGATGGCGGCAGCCACACCGGCAATGTTACCGGTGCCGATGGTGGACGAGAGGGCGGTCATCAGGGCGCCGAAGGGCGTGACGTCACCTTCCTGGCTCCGGTCGGGTTTCTTGAACAGCTGGCTGAAGGCGAACGGGATCTTGAGCACCGACAACAGCCTTAGGCCGATCGTCAGGTACAGGCCCGTGCCCAGCAGGAGCGCCAGCATCGGCGGCCCCCACACGATTTCGTTTAGCGCCCGAATAATACTTTCCATAAGCCTCCCCGGCTCCTTTACTCTGCTTGAGGCCGACACTAACCCCGTTTGCCCATGTGTGAAGCGAGCATTGCAGGTATGTAACGCTGCAAGGGCTGCGCAATCGGCTGTGGAAGGACGGGCTGTTTTCAGGCATAAGCCCGCGAATGACCGACCCCCGCGAACCCAAGCAGGCCAAAGGCGTCTTCATCAAGACCTATGGCTGCCAGATGAATGTATACGACTCGGAGCGCATGCGTGATGTGCTGCGCCCGCTCGGTTATGCGCCGGTAGACAGCGCAGACGAGGCCGATCTGGTCGTTTTGAACACATGTCATATCCGTGAAAAGGCGACGGAAAAGGTCTATTCCGAGCTTGGCCAGCTGAAGCTGACGAAGCAGGCGCGCGGCGGCAATCTGACGATCGCCGTGGCCGGGTGCGTCGCCCAGGCAGAAGGCGCCGAAATCATGCGCCGCCAGCCTGCGGTGGACCTGGTGCTGGGGCCGCAGGCCTATCACAAGCTGCCGGAAATGATCGCCCGGGCCAGCCGCGCCGTGGGCGACCGGCTGGAGACCGAATTCGAGACGCTTGAGAAATTCGACGCCCTGCCTAAGACGCGTGAGGCGGACGGGCCGACGGCGTTCCTGTCGGTGCAGGAGGGTTGCGACAAGTTCTGTACCTTCTGTGTCGTGCCCTACACGCGTGGGGCCGAACTGTCCCGTCCTGTAGACGATATTACACTTGAAGCGCGCAGCCTTGCGTCACAGGGCGTGCGGGAAGTCACGCTGCTGGGGCAGAACGTCAATGCCTATCACGGCGCGGCGCCGGCGCTGACCAATGAGGCCGACTGGACGCTCGGCCAGCTTGTCCGCCACATTGCGAAAGTCGGCGGGATCGACCGGATTCGCTACACGACCAGCCATCCGCGCGACATGGATGACGACCTCATCGCCGCGCATGGTGACGTGCCGGAAATGATGCCGTTCCTGCACCTTCCCGTGCAGTCAGGCTCCGACAATATCCTCAAGGCCATGAACCGTGGCCACACGGCGGATGAGTATCGCGAGATCATCCGGAAAGTGCGTGAAGCGCGGCCTGATATCGCGATAGCCTCTGATTTCATTGTGGGTTTTCCCGGCGAGTCGGATGCGGATTTTGAGGCGACGATGCAGCTGGTGCGGGATGTCGACTACGCGATTGCGTATTCCTTCAAGTATTCCGCGCGCCCCGGTACGCCGGCGGCGGAGATGTTCGGCCAGGTTCCGGAAGAGGTGAAGGATGCGCGCCTGCAGCAGCTGCAACAGCTTCTGCGTGACCAGCAGATCGCCTTCAACCGCTCCAAGATCGGCCAGACGGTGCCGGTTCTGATCACCGGCAAGGGCCGCAATCCGGGTCAGGCGCATGGCCGTTCGCCATGGCTACAGGCGGTTCATTTCGAGCTTCCGCATGATCATGCCATGACTATAGCGGACCTTGAGGGGCGTATCGTGGACGTTCGCGTGATTGATGCGAGCCTCAACTCGCTGACCGGCGAGCTGGTCAGCGTCCCGGCTCAAGAACATGAGGCGGCTCTGTGACCCAGAAGCGCCGTCCGAACATTTCGCCGGAAGCCCCGGTGAGCCGGTTCTACGAAGTCAGCCATGCCGAACGCCTGCGCGACCTGTGCGGGCCGCATCACCGCTATCTGCACCGGCTGGAAGCGAAGCTGAAAGATTACGGCCTGCGCGCGGAAAGCCAGGGCGGCGGCATCCTGCTGGCCGGGACGGCCGAAGGCGTCTCCATCGCCGAGGCGGCGCTGGCAGAGCTGGAGCGGCGCATGCGTTCCGGTGCGGACATCACGGACATGGATCTCGACGCCTCCATCGAGGCGGCGACGACCCCGGCGCAGAGTTTCGGCGGCGGCCTGAAGGGGCTTAAGAAGCCGATCACGGCGCAGACCAAGGGGCAGGCGCGCTATATCAGCCTGCTGGCCAATCCCGAAAATGCGATGGTGTTCGGCATCGGCCCGGCGGGCACGGGCAAGACTTTCCTCGCCGTCGCGGCGGGTGTGGCGGAGCTGATGTCGGGCCTGCGCCAGCGCCTGATCGTGACGCGGCCTGCGGTGGAGGCGGGTGAAAAGCTCGGCTTCCTGCCCGGCACGCTGGAAGAGAAGGTCGACCCCTACATGCTGCCCATCTGGGACAGTTTGCGCGAGCTGATGGGGCAGGAGCAGATGGAGCGCCGCATGGCGCGCGGCGAGATCGAAGTGGCGCCGCTGGCCTTCATGCGCGGGCGCACGCTGAAGAATGCCTTCGTCATCGTCGACGAGGCGCAGAACACAAGCGTCGCCCAGATGAAAATGGTGCTGACCCGGCTTGGCCGTGACAGCCGCATGGTGATCACCGGCGATCCGGGGCAGGTGGACCTGCCGGGCAACCAGCCTTCCGGCCTGCGCCATGCGCTGCAGATCCTGTCGGATGTCGAGGGAATCAATGTCCACACGCTGACGGCGGCGGATGTCGTGCGTCATGGCCTCGTCAGCCGCATCATCGACGCCTATGCCGCCGCAGGCGAGGGCAACTGAGCCGCGCCATGATCACCACGGACCTGATTGTCGAAGAGGCCGGCTGGGAGGCCGTGCCGGAGCTTGCCGCCCTGTGCGAGCGCGCCTTTGCAGCCGCGGCGGCGGTGGAGCCGGCCGAAGGCGTCGTTTCCCTTCTGCTGGCGGACGATGCGGCGCTGCAAGAGCTGAACCGGGATTTCCGCGGCAAGGACAAGCCGACGGATGTGCTGTCATTCCCGGCCCATGAAATGGACCGTCCGCTGCTGGGCGATATCGCCGTGGCGCTGGGTGTGTCGGCGCGCGATGCCGAAGCACAGGGGATCAGCCTGGCCGATCACCTGACGCATCTTCTGGTGCACGGATACCTGCATTTGCGGGGACATGATCATGAAGCGGAGGATGAAGCCGCGATCATGGAGGGATTGGAGATAAAGGCGCTTGCATCGCTCGGCATTCCGAACCCATATGGAAATGGCTGATTTACAGAGACAATGAGCGACCCAGACCCATCTGAGGCCGCGCCACACAGGCGACGGCGCACATTTTTCGGATTAGGCCGCCGGCATGACAGCGCGCCTGACGTGTCGGACGAGATCAATGGCACATCGGAGGTGTCCGCACCTGCGACCCCGCAGGCGATGCGCCTGCGGATTCAGGAATTCCAGGAACTGCGCGTTGAAGACGTGATGGTGGCCCGGGCCGAGGTGAAGGCCGTCGAGGTCAACACCGAATTCCCGGACCTGTTGAAGGTGTTCGCCGACTGTACGCATTCCCGCCTGCCGGTGTTCCGTGAGACACTGGATGATCCGATCGGCTTTGTGCACATCAAGGATGTGGTCAGCGAACTGGCCAAGGGCGGCGAGCCGCCGAAGCGCCCGCTGGAAAGGCTGCACCGCGAAGTGCTGTATGTGCCCCCGTCCATGAAACTGACCGATTTGCTGGTGAAGATGCAGTCCACCCGCATTCATCTGGCGTTGGTTGTGGATGAATACGGTGGAACGGACGGACTTGTGAGTCTTGAGGACCTGGTTGAGGAAATCGTCGGTGACATCGAAGACGAACACGACGATGAAGAGGCCATGTTTGTCCGGCGCAGCGCCCGGGTCTGGGAAGCCGATGCACGCACCGAGATACAGGATTTTGCCGAGGAGACGGGGATCGACCTCGAACTCGATGATGATGACTCCGAATTCGACACGCTGGGGGGGATCGCGTTCGCGCTGGCCGGGCGTGTGCCGGTGCGCGGAGAAATCCTGCGCCATCCGTCCGGCGTGGAGATCGAGGTCCTCGATGCCGATGCCCGCCGCATCCGGCGCCTGCGTCTGCGGACGCCCGAACCTGTGCCCGCGCCAAAGCCGCAGGAGTAATCAAAAATGAGCACTGCTGTTCGCAGCCACGGGTTCACGGCACTTGGACCCCTGCACGAAGCCTTTGCCCGTCTGACAGGCTGGGCCGCGGCGGGCGTTGCCGTCCTGCTGGGCGCGTTTTCGGCTGTGGCCTTTGCGCCGTTCCATTTCAGCGCCGTGCTGGCGCTGTCCTTCACCGGCCTGATCTGGATGATCGACGGGGCCCGCGGGCATCGCCGCTGGGGCCGGGCCGTGTTCATGCGGACATGGGCCTTCGGGGTCGGCTTCACGCTGATCTCCATGCACTGGACGGCTGAGCCTTTCCTGGTGGAGCCGGAACGGTTCGCAGTGTTTCTGTGGATGCCGCTGATCCTGCTGCCAGCCGGCATGGCCCTGATCTGGGGCGCCTTCGGCGCCATGGCGGGGGCCTTCTGGTCTGCCTCGCCGTCGCGTGTGTTC
Organism: Rhodobacterales bacterium; assembly: GCA_014763715.1. Lineage (GTDB taxonomy): Bacteria > Pseudomonadota > Alphaproteobacteria > Caulobacterales > Hyphomonadaceae > Hyphomonas. The sequence continues at coordinate 73,799 of JACXUV010000007.1, forward strand.
GTGTTCGCCTTTTTCTTCGCGCTGGCGGAATTCGTGCGCGGGCATCTGTTCGGCGGGTTCCCGTGGAACCTTCCGGGCACGACCTGGGTGCCGGGCGGGGCGCTGTCGCAGGCGGCCTCGCTGGGCGGCGTCTACTGGCTGACGCTGCTGACCGTTTTCGTCATGGCTGCGCCGGCTGCCATGGTCGACACGCGGGATGCGCGCGGTCTGGTCATGCGGATTGCGCCATCCTTCGGGGCGGTGATTCTGCTGGCGATCGGCTGGGCCTGGGGCGCGCAGCGCATCGCGGCGCCGTCGCCGCTGACCGAGCAATATGTCGTTCTGATGGATTCCGGCGTGCCGCAGGACGAGAAATGGGAAGTCGGGCCAGACCCGGTGATGATCGAATACCTGCGCATGATGACCAATGGCGAAAGCCAGCCGGGCGATATCGTCGTCTGGCCGGAAGGCGCCGTGCCGACCAGCCTGCTGAACGACATCAACGCGCTTGATGCGATCGGCACCTATCTTGGCCCGCGCACCCTGATTGCCGGAACGACACGCTACCAGCTGGAAGAGCAGAACGAGCGGGTCTATTTCAACTCCCTCGTCGTGCTGGACGAGAATGTCAGCCGATCTGGCGCGGTGGCCCTCTATGACAAGTTCCGCCTGGTGCCTTTCGGGGAACTGGCGGCGGCCGAGATCGTCCCCTTCGGGCAGGCCCTGTCGGATTACCTGCCCGGCGCGATGCAGCAGCTGGCCCGCAATGGCTTCCATCCCGGCACGGGCCCGGCGGTCATCTTTGCCGACAATGTGCCGCCTTTCGTGGCGCTGATCTGCTATGAAGGCCTCTATCCGGAAATCACACGGGCAGCGAACCTGACCAACCGGGCAGACTGGATCGTGCTGGTCTCCAATGATGCCTGGTTCGGCGGCGGCATGGGCCCGGCCCAGCACTATGCCCAGAACCGCTATCGCGCGATCGAAAGCGGCCTGCCCATGGTACGGGTCGCCAGCCGTGGCGCTTCTGCGATCATTGACGGCTATGGCCGCGAAGTGTTGCGCGCCGCGCCGGTCCAGGATGCGCCGTCCGGCTGGGAGACGACTTTCGGGCGTGGCAAGCTGCCCGCTCCGGCGGCAGTGACCCTGTTCCAGAGCCGGGCAGGGGTCGTACTGTTCTGGCTGACCCTTGCGGGCTTTGTGGGGCTGGCTTTCGCGACCTGGCGTCGTTAGGAGTGCCTTCCGGACCAGAACGCGCCGCGCGTGGGGGAAAAATGTCTGACAGCAAGCTGCCGAGTGGAATAGACCGCGTGGTCGGCCAGCGTATCCGCTGGCGGCGGCGGGAGCTGAAGCTTTCCCAGGAACAGCTCGCCGAACTTCTGAGCCTGACCTTCCAGCAGGTGCAGAAATACGAGAAGGGTGTGAACCGCGTCTCGGCCGGGCGCCTGTTCGAGATCGCCTCGGTCATGGGCGTGCCGGTGAACTATTTCTATGACGGCGCCGAGGAGCAGCTGGAGGAAGACCGGAACCGCTTCATGGAATCGGGCGGGCTGGACGAGGGGCCGCGGGCGCCGGTGCTCGATGCCGATACACTGGACCTGATCGCCGCCTTCCAGAAGATCGAGGACGATTCCTTGCGCAAATCGCTGCTGAATACGGTGCGGGCGGCGGCCTCGGCTTTCGAGTCGAAGCAGGACGAGGATTGATTGCGTCCCGGCGCTCGGGCATCAGGCGCGCCATGACCGACGAGACTTCAGGCAATCCGGGCATCCGCCCCATCCGCACCTTTGGCCGCGTGGGCGGCCGCGCCCTGTCGCCGCGCCAGCAGGCGCTGGTGGACGAACTGTTGCCGCAGCTGCAGGTTCCGGAAGGGCTCAGCGATCCGCAGGCATTGTTTCCGGGCCTGAAAGAGGTCTGGCTGGAGATCGGTTTCGGCGGCGGGGAGCACCTTGCCGAACAGGCGCGGCGCCATCCGGATGTCGGCTTCATCGGGTGTGAGCCCTGGATTGAGGGAGTGGCGAAGGCGCTTACGCAGGTTGATGCGGAGGGGCTCTCCAATATCCGTTTGCGGATGGATGATGCGCGCCCGCTTGTCGATGGGCTCGCACCGGGCAGCCTGGTGCGGGTGTTCATCATGTTCCCGGACCCGTGGCCGAGGAAACGCCAGCAGAAGCGCCGCCTGATCCAGCCGGACTTCCTGGACAGCCTGCACCGTGTCTGCCGGAAGGGCGCGCGTGTGCGTTTTGCAACAGATGTGGTGAGCTATGCCGACGAGGCGCTGTGGCGCTTCCTGCAGCATGGCGGGTATCGTTGGCAGGCCCGGCGGGCAGACGATTGGCGTCTTGCGCCGCAAGACCATGTAACGACCCGTTATGAAACAAAGAAGCTCGGCGATTGTGCCCCGGTCTGGTACGATTTCGAAATCGTCTGACCGCTGCGGATTTCCTTGACGGAAACCGGAAATGCCTGTACAAAATGTCGCATCGAATTCGGTCGGTCTGAAATATCAAGACCCCGTCAGACCGACGGCCATGACTTTCTTCCTACCCGTTTCGATAGGCAGGCCTTCCCATTCCGGGATCGGCTGCTTTAATTGACACAAAGGACTACAAGTAATGGCAACTGGCAAAGTGAAATGGTTCAACGACCAGAAGGGCTTTGGCTTCATCAAACCTGATGAAGGCGGCACGGACGTGTTCGTTCACATCTCCGCAGTTGAACGCTCGGGCCTCCGCACGCTGGCGGAAGACCAGGCAGTTTCCTACGAGCTCTACAAGGACGAGCGCCGCGGCAAGACCTCGGCAGTCGACCTGAAGATCCTCTAAGGTTTTCCTGATTTCAGGAACTGGAACGGCAGCCCGAAAGGGCTGCCGTTTTTTGTTGTATTTTTTGTCTGTCATGCCGGTTGACCAGCGGGGGCCAATCTGGAAGGTTTTCTCTCATAAAGGGCGGCCGGGGCAACCTTAATGAGACAGAAAATCGGACGTGTACTGGCAGTTTCAGGCATGGTGATGTGGCTGGCCCTGCCCGGTGTGGCGGACATGCCAGCCGGGACGATTTCCGGTTTCAATGCGACCCTTCAGACAAATGACCCGTCAGCGATTGTTGCCGCGGCGAAGGAAATGGGGGCGGTGGCCATTGCCCATCCGGAAGACCTGCAGGCTCCTGTTGCGGCATTTGAGGCAGCCAACCAGCTTTGTCTGCGTGGCGCCTGCGCTGACGCGGTGCCGATGGCGCAATTCCTGAAGGGGTTGGCTGGCGGCGCCCCGGTGAGCCAGCCGGAGCTTGATGTGCTGGCGGCATATACGGCTTGGTCAGCCAGCACAAAGGGACCGGCTGACGACGGTATTTTTCAGACCGCATTGACTGCCAATGTTGCAGCTCAGCCAAGTCTGCTGACGATTGCCGCTTTTGAGACCTTCTATGCGCGCACCACACAGAGCAGTGACTGGAAGACAATTTCTGCGCGGGCCGGGCTTGCGGCATCTCATCTGGAGCCGGTGAAGGATCTGGTTCCGGATCGCTGGGCAACGGCAGAGCTTCTGGCGGCGACAGCAGGCTTCAACGATACACGAGACTTCGCAGCCTATGATCGCATCAGCGATCTTTCGGCGTGGCTGCAAGGCAAGCGCCGGGATGAGGCGCTGGAGGAACGATTGAAACCGCTCGCTTATGAGGCTGTGGCCTGGGAAACGGCGCTGAGTGCGTTTTTCAAGTCTTTCGGCAATACGGCATTCAGCAATGTGGATCGGGACGGCCGCCTCAGGTATCAAACGGAATTCGATCAGGCGAAAGCGCGTTCTGAAGCCATCCTTGCGCGGTTTCCCACCGGTACTTCCAGCGAACCGCCTTTTTGTTCCGGCGAGGTTGTGAAGCCACCGAAGCCGAAGTTCCCCAGCAAGGCGGCACGCAAGGGATATGTTGGGGCGGTTCTGCTTGGTATCGACTTTGAGGATGGGCAGGTCAGCAATGTCGAGGTGCTGGCAGCTATTCCTGACGACTCATTCGCGCAAGCGACATTGGAAGGAATGAAAACCTTCCGATGGAAATTCGATGAGGTACAGGAAGAACCGGGCTGCACCCGCACGAAGAAGACGGCCATGGTCTATCCCTTCGAATATGTGCTGCGCTGACGCCGCCCCTCGACAGCGGCCACCTACAGGACTATATAGGTCCCAAGTCGAAATATATCGGCGGCGGTTCCGGGAACGGGGCCGCCGCTTTTCTTTATCCAAAGGTCCGCCAGAAACCGCATGATTGCCCTGACTGAACAGGAACGCCGCATTCTCAGCCTTGCTGCGCCCGTGGCGGAGTCGCTGGGCATGGAGATCGTGCGCCTGCGCATCCAGGGCGGGCGCCGGCCGCACCTGCAGATCATGGCGGAAAAGGAAGGCGGCGCGCCGACCGATGTCGAGGATTGCGCCCGCCTGTCGCGTGCCCTTGGTCCGGTGCTGGAAGCAGCCGACCCGATCAAGGAAGCCTACACGCTGGAGGTTTCGACCCCCGGCATCGACCGGCCCCTGACGCGGGAAGGGGACTTTGCCCGCTGGGTGGGTCATCTCGTCAAGGTGGAGCTGGCCCGTCCGATCGATGGCCGCCGCCGCTTTACCGGCGTAATCACGGGCGAAGATGAAGACGGGGCCCATATCGAGCTGGACGATGATGTCGAGCTGGTGGCCCATGTCCACGAAATGAGCCGCGCCAGCCTTGTCCTGACGGATGAGCTGATCGAAGCGGCGCGGGCCGCCGGCAATCTGCCGCCGCAACCCGATGAAGACGACCTCGGCGATCTGGAGATCGACGAGACCGAAGACGAAACAGATTCCAGTGAAGAGACGGGAGACGTCCAATGAGCGCTATCGGCGTTTCAGCCAACAGGCTCGAAATCCTGCAGATCGCCAAGGCTGTGGCCGAGGAGAAATCGATCGACCAGAAAATCGTCATCGAGGCGATGCAGGAAGCGATCGAAAAGGCTGCCAAGGCGAAATACGGCCAGGAGCATGACATCCGCGCCACCATCGACCCGGTGACCGGCGAGCAGACGCTGCTGCGTGTCCTGACGGTGGTTCCGGACGAGGAATTCGAAGACGAGGCCAAGCAACTGCGCCTCGCCGAAGCCAAGAAAATCGACGCATCGCTCGAAATCGGCAGCGAACTGACCGAAGAGCTGCCGCCCTTCGATTTCGGCCGCGTGGCTGCACAGACCGCCAAGCAGGTCATCATGCAGAAAGTGCGCGATGCCGAGCGTGAGCGTCAGTACAATGAATACAAGGACCGCGTCGGCGAGATCATCTCCGGCGTCGTCAAGCGCGTCGAGTATGGCCATGTGATCGTGGACCTTGGCCGCGCTGAGGGCATCATCCGCCGCAATGACGGTATCCCGCGCGAGAACTTCCAGCCGAACGACCGCGTGCGTGCCTATCTCTACAAGGTCTCCCGCGAGACCAAGGGCCCGCAGATCTTCCTGTCGCGCGCTGCGCCTGACTTCATGGTCCGCCTGTTCGCTCAGGAAGTGCCGGAAGTCTATGAAGGCGTGATCGAGATCAAGGCCTGTGCCCGCGATCCGGGCTCGCGCGCGAAGATCGGCGTGATCTCCAATGACAGCTCGATCGATCCGGTCGGCGCCTGTGTCGGTATGCGCGGTGCGCGCGTGCAGGCTGTGGTGGGTGAACTGTCGGGCGAGAAGATCGACATCATTCCGTGGAGCTTCGACGACGCGACCTTCATCGTGAACGCGCTGCAGCCGGCCGAAGTGTCGAAAGTGGTTCTGGACGAAGACGAACGCCGCGTGGAAGTCGTGGTTGCGGACGACCAGTTCCCGCTGGCCATCGGCCGCCGCGGCCAGAACGTGCGTCTCGCCTCCCAGCTCACCGGCTGGCAGATCGACCTGATCACCGAGTCCGCCGACTCCGAGCGCTACCAGCGCGAATTCCAGGAGCGGACCGAACTGTTCATGAAGGCGCTGGATGCTGACGAGACGCTGGCACAGCTGCTGGCTTCGGAAGGCTTCGAGACGGTCGAAGAGATCGCTTATGTGGCGCCGGAAGACTTCATCTCGATCGAGGGCTTCGACGAGGATGTGGCCGCCGAGCTGCAGGAACGTGCGCGCGAATATCTCGAGCGCCTCGCCGCTGAAAACGATGCCAAGCGCAGGGAGCTCGGCGTCGAGGATGGCGTGATGGAACTGGAAGGCATGAACCCGTCCTTCGCGGTTCGCTTGGGTGAGGAAGGCGTCAAGACGCTGGACGATGTGGCTGGCCTGGTGCCGGACGACATCACCGGCTGGCGCGAGCCGGGCCCGGACGGCAAGCCGGTCTGGGTCGAGGGCATCCTCAAGAAGGGCGAAATGCGCAAGGATGACGCCCAGATGTTCATCATGAAGGCGCGTGTGGCTGCCGGCTGGATCGAAGCCGACGCCATCGACCAGATGATCGCCGCCCAGAAGGAAGCCGAACAGCCGCAGGAGCTGACCGAGGAAGAGCGCGCACTGCTCGCCCTCAACACGCTTGACGGCAGTGCAACCGAGGAAATCGACCTCGGCGAACTGGGTGACCTGGACGATATCGACCTTGAAGCTCTTGCAGCGGAGGGCGGCGATGACGAAGCCGCACCGAAAGAGTGATGCCGCGGTAGCCGGCACTGAAGGAACAATGGCGGACGGAAGCGATGCTTCCGTTCGTCAGTGTGCCGTGACGCGGGAGCGTCTCGGCAAGGAAGCGCTTGTGCGCTTCGTACTGTCGCCCGACGGCGTTGTGACGCCGGATGTGGCGGAAAAGCTCCCCGGACGCGGGGTCTGGCTCAAGGCAGACCGGGCCGTCCTGGCGGATGCTGTGAAGAAGAATGCGTTTGCCCGCGCATTCAAAACCTCTGCACAGATTCCGGATGGCCTTCCGGATACGGTGGAAGCCCTGCTGTTGCAGCGCTTCATCGGCCTGCTTGGCATGGCCAAAAAGGGCGGCGATGTCGTGCTGGGTTTCGATCAGGTGCGTGAAGCCCTGCAGAAGCGTGCCCCCGGCCTGATGCTGGAGGCTTCCGACGGTGCAGAAGATGGCCGTTCGAAGCTGTATTTCCTCGCGAAAGGCCTATATAGCGGGGTGGAAATAGCGGGTGCCCTGACTTCGGCTGAATTGGGCATGGCATTCGGACGCGAGCGTGTGATACACGGTCTCGTCCGCAAGGGACCTTTCGCGAAATCTCTGAAGGCCGCCTATGCGCGGCTTGCCGGGTTTCGGGAGAGGCCGGAGCTGGACTGGTTTACGGATCAGGATCGGTAGCGGAAAAACCGCCTTCGCGCCATGTGGGTGCGTTGGCCAGAATTGTGATATGTAGGACGAATGAGCGATACGAAAGACACTGGTGGCAATACGGGCGGGCGCAAGCCGCTCACTGTTTCCCGCAAGACCTCGGGGACGGTGAAGCAGAGCTTCAGCCATGGCCGGTCCAAACAGGTCGTCGTGGAGACGAAGAAGCGCCGGACGGTTGGTCCGGGCGGGTCGGGTGGCTCTGAGGGCGCATCCGGCGCTGCGGCGTCCGGATCCGGCAAGGCCGAGCCGTCGCTCGAGCAGAAGCTGAAGGCGATTGCTGCCAAGCGCGGCATCACGGTGGCCGAGCTCATCGCGCAGCAGAAGGCGCTGGCTGAGCAGAAGGCGCAGCAGAACGCGCGGGCGAAAGAGCTCGAAAAAGACAAGGCTGCACAGGAACGCCTGCGCTCCGAACAGGAACGCAAGCTGCAGGAGCAGAAAGAACGCGAAGAGGCTGAAGCCCGCCGCAAGGCAGAGGAAGAAGCTCGCAAGGCGGCCGAAGCCGCCGAGAAGGAGCGCGCCGAACGTGCCGCGAAGCCTTCGCGTGCGAAAACGGACTTCCAGCCCGCAGCTGGTGGTGCCAGCCCGGCAGCGGAAGACACGTCCGGACGTGGCGGCAAGCGCGGTGGCAAGACAGTCGCCCGCAGTGACGATCGCAGCGACCGCACGCGCGGCGAAAGCCCGTCCCGTGGTGCACGGGATAACGGGGCACGCCGTCGCGGCAAGCTGACCATCGCGTCGGCACTGGGAGACGATGCAGACCGTCAACGGTCGCTCGCCTCGGTGCGCCGTGCCCGCGAACGTGAGCGTGAGCGCCGCGGTGGCGGCGGCGGAGACCGCGAGAAGGTCTCGGTTGAGGTCACGCTGCCCGAAACGATCACGCTTCAGGATCTGGCTGGCCGGATGAACGAGCGTGTCGCCGACGTCGTGAAGTTCATGATCCAGCAAGGCGAAATGCTGCGTGGCAATGACATCATCGATGCCGATACGGCGGAACTGATCGCCGAGGAATTCGGCCACACCGTGAAGCGCGTGGCGGAATCCGACGTTGAGATCGGCCTGGAAGGGGAAGTTGACGATCCGAAGGATCTGCAGCCGCGCCCGCCGATCGTGACCATCATGGGCCACGTCGACCACGGCAAGACGTCGCTGCTCGATGCCCTGCGCAAGACGGACGTCGTGTCCGGCGAGGCGGGCGGCATTACCCAGCACATCGGTGCGTATCAGGTGAAGCTGAAATCCGGCGAACGGATCACCTTCCTCGACACGCCCGGCCACGCGGCCTTCACGGCCATGCGGGCCCGCGGTGCAACGGCAACGGATATTGCCGTCATCGTGGTGGCCGCAGACGACTCCGTGATGCCGCAGACGATTGAATCCATCAATCACGCCAAGGCTGCCGGCGTGCCGATCATCATCGCGGTCAACAAATCGGACCTGGAAACGGCGAACCCGGAGAAGGTCCTGATGGACCTGCTGCAGTATGACGTCCAGGTTGAGAGCATGGGTGGTGAAACCCAGGCTGTGGCCGTGTCTGCAAAGACCGGCGCGGGTCTCGACGATCTGACCAATGCGATTTCTCTGCAGGCCGAAGTGCTTGAGCTGAAAGCCAACCCGAACCGTGACGCCGACGGCGTCGTGATCGAAAGCCAGCTGGACAAGGGCCGTGGCCCTGTGGCGACCGTTCTCGTCAAGCGCGGTACCCTGAAGCGCGGCGACATCCTCGTTGCCGGCACCCAGTGGGGCAAGGTCCGGGCGCTGGTCGACGAACGCGGCCAGCAGCTGCAGGATGCCGGCCCGTCGCTTCCGGTCGAAGTGCTCGGCCTCGACGGTGCACCCGATCCGGGTGAGGCTTTCGTGGTCGTCGACAGCGAAGCACGTGCCCGCGAAATCACGGATTACCGTATCCGGACGAAGCGTCAGGTTGCCGGCAAGGCAGGCGCGGCGGCCCGGGCCTCGCTGGACCAGCTGCTGACCAAGCTGAAAGAGGGCGCGGTCGAAACGTCCGAACTGCCGGTTGTCGTCAAAGGCGACGTGCAGGGGTCCGTCGAGGCGATCAGCCAGTCTCTGGACAAGATCTCCACCGAGGAAGTCCGCGCGCGCGTCATTCATGGCGCCGTGGGCGGTATCTCGGAAAGCGACGTGCTGCTGGCGAAATCTTCCGGTGCGCCGATCTTCGCGTTCAACGTCCGTGCCAACAAGCAGGCACGTGACCTGGCCGAGAAGGAAGGCGTGGAGATCCGTTATTACTCCGTGATCTACGACCTGATCGACGATGTGAAAGCGACCCTGTCGGGCATGCTGGCACCGGAGAAACGCGAGACCTTCATCGGCTATGCCGAGATCCTCGAAGTCTTCAACATCACCAAGGTCGGCAAGGTGGCCGGTTGCCGGATCACCGAAGGCAAGGTTCTTCGCGGTTGCGGCGTACGCCTGCTGCGCGACGATGTCGTGATCCACGAAGGCAAGCTGAAGACGCTGAAGCGCTTCAAGGATGAAGTGAACGAGGTCACCTCCGGCATGGAATGCGGCATGGCGTTCGAGCGCTATGACGACATCCGCGTCGGTGACAAGATCGAATGCTTCCAGGTTGAGGAAATCGCAAGGACGCTCGACTAATCTGGTTTCATGACTGAGCCACTCTCCGTCGCGGGTCTGTTGACCGAAAAGGATGTCAGGAAACTGACAAGACTTGAACGTGGCGGAACGGTGGGCCCAACAGCGGTATACTATGCCGGTGTGACGGCGCCGATCATTTCGGCCAGCATGTCTGTCCTGATGCGCCGGGCGATGGAGCTGGTGGGGGCAAGCCCCTATTGGCAATGGCTGGTCGCGGCGCTGGTCGCCGCCTTCGCCGGGATCGCCTGGTATCTGATCTTCATCCGCTGGTCGTACCGGCATACCCATGGCCGGGGAACGGAAACGACGCTGGAAACCCGCATCTCTCTTGAAGAGGAGAGGCTTGTCATCCAGCGCGGCGGAATTGAAACCCGGGTCGCTTGGAGCAGTGTTTCCGGTGTCACGTCATCAGGGGGGCATATGACCGTCCGGCTGGACGGGGCGGCCCCGCTGATCATTCCAAATACCTGGTTCGGCAAGAACAAGGCAGCGCGTCAGGCTTTTCTGGCGCATCTTAAAGAGAAGGCACAGACATAATGGCCCGCAAATCCGCCCCGCCCGGCATGCCCTCTCAGCGCCAGCTGCGCGCGGGAGAGCTTGTGCGCCATGCGCTGACGGACATCCTGTCGCGCGAGGCTTTCCGTGATCCGGACCTTGAACAGGTGCTGATCACAGTAGGGGAGGTGCGCTGCTCTCCGGACCTGAAGCACGCTAACGTCTTTGTTTCCCCGCTGGGCGACGATACCGATGCGGGCCGGGTGAAACTGGCCGCCGCGCTGAACCGGGCGGCGGGCTTCCTGCGCGGCCGCCTGGGCCGGGAAGTGGACCTGCGCTTCACGCCGGAACTGCATTTCATAGCCGACAAATCCTATGACGACGCCACTGCGATCGACCGTCTCCTGATGGATCCGAAAGTCCGCCGCGACGTGGAAGGGCAATAGGCGTTTCCACCGCCGGTCCGCATTCTGGACCCATTGTAAGTTGACTTACTCTGGCCACATTGCCAGCATTTCATGACATCCTGACAGGGCCGGTGTACACGGCCCGCAACTGGGGCATGTGATGGACCGTCAGACGCTGGACATGGAAGGCGCCCGACAAGGCGAGATTTCGGCCGCCTCGCTGCAGATGGGCGACGATACGATTGCCATTCAGCGCATCGCCACCATGACGGTGGAGGCGAAAGACTTCTTTCCGTGGGATACGCCGAAGAACCGGGTAACGCAGAAGGCGTATGCAACGGCCTTTGTGTCGATGATGTTCTTCGCGCTCATGGGCATTGGCTGGTGGGCTGTCCTGCCGGGGCGGCCGGGCAGCACGGTCATGCTGGGCATCGGCATTGTGATGCTGATCGGCGCGATGGTGTGCGGCCTGCGTGCGGGCATGATCGCGGCGAAGCTGCGGACGAAGCAGAATTACTTCCGCTTGGTCATCGGCACATCCGACGCGCGCCAGATTCCGTTGGTGGACGATAATCGCGATGTGCTGTGCAAGATCCGCGATGTGGTGCGCCACAAGATGGATACCGACGACCGCACGATTATTGGCGATTTCGACCTGAACCTCGACATTGTGAACCTGAAGACGCCGGGCCAGCCCGCGGCGGAACCTGCCGCCCGTCCGTCCGAGCCGGAACCGAAGCTTCTGCCAGAGCTGGATGCCACGCCGGATGATCCGCCGCTGCCCAAACTGGCCCGCCGCCATGATGACGATCATCAGGATGCCCTGTTCGACAAGGTGGCCGAGGCGCTGAAGCCGGCCTCCTGATCCGCCTGGTTGACGCCGGGCCTCGGCCCGCTTAAGGCCCACGCTTTCCAATTTGCCAGAGATCGCATCGCGGCGTCCGATCCGCCGGCCGGTGCAAGGGAGTTGATTTTGGCGAGACAGCGCAAACGCAAGGGCGATCCGGTCACCGGGTGGCTGAACCTGTTCAAACCCGTGGATATGACCTCCACCCAGGCCGTGGCGATCCTGAAGCGCCGCTTCAATGCCGCGAAGGTCGGCCATGGCGGCACGCTCGATCCGCTGGCGGACGGTATCCTGCCCATCGCCTTTGGCGAGGCGACCAAGACCGTCCAATGGGCGATGGACGCCGAGAAGGAATACGTCTTCACCATCCGCTGGGGCATTTCCACCGCCAGCCAGGACGGGGAAGGGGAGGTGACGGCCACGTCCGATGCGCGGCCCACACGCGAACAGGTCGAGGCAGTCCTGAAGAACTATATCGGCACGATCGAACAGGTGCCGCCAAAATATTCCGCCATCAAGGTGGACGGCCAGCGCGCCTATGATCTGGCCCGAGAGGGCGAGGATTTCGAACTGAAGCCCCGCGAGGTGGACGTGTTCGAGGCCGCCGTCATCGGCATGCCGGATGCGGACCATACGGTGATCCACGTCACCTCCGGCAAGGGCTTCTATGTGCGGGCCATGGCGCGGGACCTGGCGTTCGACCTTGGCTGCGAGGGCCATATCAGCCAGCTGCGCCGCACGCGCGTCGGCAATTTCGGTGCCGCGCAGGCCGTGCCCGTCTCCAAAATCGAGGAGACCGAGGACAAGGCCGAGCTGCTGGCCCTGCTGCAGCCGGTACAGGCCGTGCTGGGCGACTTCCCGCAACTGGCCATCACCCGCGATGAGGCCGCCAATGTGCGTCAGGGTCGCGAGATCCAGCTGATGCCACACCTGGTTGAACAGTGGCGCGCCGAACGGCTGGAGGACGACCGCACCGCGCTGGTGATCTGCGACGGCCACGCCGTGGCAATGGGCGAGGTGCGCGCCGGACGTTTCGAGCCGGCCCGCGTGTTCGTGGCCTGAGCCCAGCACGTAAAGCCGGACTGGCGGATGCCATCCGGGTGCAGAGTGTTTTCGCCCCAAAGGGCCATGGCGCAGCGGGCGCCGTGGCGCTCCGCCTGGTGTGAATAAAGGCTACGGAATGGAGCGTTACCGCCCGCCGCGCCGATTGGAGATTTCGGTCTGCGGAGGATCAGAAAACGCGCCAGTGGCGCGTTTTCCCGAAGCAGGCCCAAGCGTAAGCGCAGGGCCGCGGGCATGCCTTTCGCTGGCGCTCAAGGCCTTCTCGAGGAAATTGATCCACCGGATCAATTTCTGATCTCTCGAAGTCCCCTCACCCCCACCCAACCGGACTCTCTAGACATGCCCCCGGCCGTTACCCCGGGTGCAAACCAATCTCACCAATCCTCCCCAAGGCAAACCGAACGGTACCGGCCCGGCCCCCGACCTCAAGGAGACGTGCAGGATGGCAGGGGTGTGACGCGTGGTGGCGCGATGCAGTTTTGGGCGGATCGTATGTGAGTACATGAAGATTGCCACGAATCGAATATAAGAATAGAAAATCGTACAAAACGGGAACGGTAGGTGACCCTGCGAATTATGAATTCATTCCGCAAGTCCCTCTTGAATACTGCTTCTGCCCGCAACGCGCCGATGGCGGACCACGTTTCCGACATGCGTCTTTCGAAGAGGATGCAGTCAACAGGGCAGCTTTCTTGGAAACTCGCGGATCACTCTTTGAGGAACAACGAGCGTGGACTCGTGATTTCTGCGCCTGTCACAATTGATAAGGATAACAGCATCTCGGGAGGAGGCTCAATTGATCCTGATCTGATGCGCTTTTTCCTGCTTTTTTGGGACAAATTTGATTGGCCGGACAATCGATTGATTAGTGTCGGCGAACCGGATGAGCATATTCGATATTTGATGGAGCTTGGGATTGTTCAACGCTCAATCGTTTCCGGCACTGGGAGGTTCCAGACCGGAGGGGAACTGATCATAAATTCTCAGTTGGGAGCATTTCGGGAACTTGAAAACCGCAATCCCGGCAAGTGGAGTCTAGCGAAAGGAAGTGGGTGTTTCTCATTTTCAGATCGCGAGCTTGAAAATGGCAGGGGAATCCTTTTTGGACTGCACCGCGCCATTCCTGTTCCCGACAGAAGCGTTCCTTTTCAAGACATACTCGAATTTAAAGAGAAGCGACGCGATGAGCTATCGTGTTTGCGATATCATTTAGAACAAATCTTTCAGCGAATTTTGGCCTCACCTGATGCCGCACTGGCCAAGACGACGGAATTTGAGAAATTTGATAAGGCGATAGGCGATTATGTACGTGCAGTACGAGAAAGGCCTTTCAGGCTCCGCTTATCGGACCTGTCCGCAAACCTTAACGTCACCGATGTTGTTGCTGGTGTTCTGGCGTCTCTGGGATCGAGCGCTGCGGAGTTGCCTTTATCTTCGACACTGTTGAATGGTGTAGGCTCAGCAATTTCAGTGAATGTTGGAGCGAAGCTTATTGGATACCGACAAACAGTGACACCCTATCAATATATAGGGAGCGTGCATCGTTCGTGGTTATGATTGAGAATTGAAGCATGCTCAGACTCAAGTGCGCTTGCTCGCACTCACCTCTCCCCCTTCCATTCCCCCCCAAAATGAGCCATAAGCCGCCGCTTGAGGTGGGCCTTCGGACCTTGACCCTGCTGGACGACATCCCGGCTGTGGCCATTGACCCCGGAAACCACGAACCCCGCCGCAAGGCGACAGTACGAAAGATATTCGATGTCGATTACCGCTGAGAAAAAAGCAGAGCTCATCACGAAATTCGCCACCAAACCGGGCGATACGGGCTCCCCTGAAGTGCAGGTCGCGATCCTGACCGAACGGATCAACAACCTGACCGACCACTTCAAGACCAACAAAAAAGACAACCACTCCCGCCGCGGCCTGCTGGCCATGGTGGCAACGCGCAGAAAGCTGCTTGATTACGTCAAGGGCAAGGATGAGGCGCGCTACACAAAACTCATCTCTGAACTGGGCATCCGCCGCTAGGGCGACCCAAAACAAGCCCGCCGGGCAATAGGGCCGCGGCGGGCTTTTCGTATGTGAAGAAAGACAAGACGAAATGTTTAACAAGCAATCCGTGTCGCTGGAATGGGCCGGCCGCACGCTGACGATTGAAACCGGGCAGGTTGCCCGCCAGGCCGATGGCGCCGTTATGGTGACGTATGGCGACACGGTCCTCCTCGCCACGGCCGTCTTTGCAAAGGAAGCCAAGCCCGGACAGGACTTCTTCCCGCTGACGGTCAACTATCAGGAAAAATACTACGCATCGGGCCGCATCCCGGGTGGCTACTTCAAGCGTGAAGGCCGCCCGACCGAGAAAGAGACGCTGACCTCGCGCCTCATCGACCGCCCGATCCGCCCGCTGTTCGTTGCCGGCTTCAAGCATGAAGTCCAGGTTGTGCTGACGGCTGTGTCCTACGATCTCGAAAACGATCCGGACATTCTCGGCATGATCGGCGCTTCTGCGGCGCTGGTTCTGTCGGGCGCCCCGTTCATGGGCCCGATCGGCGCAGCGCGCGTCGGCTACAAGGATGGCGAATACATCATCAACCCGACGCAGATGGAAATCGAGGAGTCCGAACTGGACCTCGTCGTCGCCGGTACGGCCGATGCCGTGATGATGGTGGAATCGGAAGCGAAAGAGCTGTCCGAAGAAATCATGCTGGGCGCCGTTGTCGCCGGTCATGACGCCATGCAGCCGGTGATCGACGCGATCATCGAGCTGGCCGAGAAAGCCGCCAAGGCACCGTTCGACTTCGAGCCGGTGGACAACTCCGCCGCTGTCGCCGCGATCCAGGCTGTGGTGGGTGCAGACCTCTCCGCTGCCTACAAGATCACGGCGAAGGGCGAGCGTTACGCCGCTGTCGGCGAAGCCCGCGAGAAGGCGAAAGCCGCGCTCGTCGGCACCGAGGAAGAGCCGGGCGAAATGTCCGCCGAGACCTTCAAGGCCTCGTTCAAGGAAGCCGAAGCGGCCGTTGTCCGCGGCGACATCCTGAAAACCGGCGAGCGTATCGACGGCCGCAAGCTCGACCAGATCCGTCCGATCGTGGCCGAAGCAGGCTTCCTGCCGCGCACGCACGGTTCGGCCCTGTTCACCCGCGGTGAAACGCAGGCGATCTGTGTGGCAACGCTCGGGACGTCCGATGACGAACAATACATCGACAGCCTGGACGGCACCCGGAAGGAAAACTTCCTGCTGCACTACAACTTCCCGCCTTACTCCGTCGGTGAAACCGGCCGTATGGGTGGTGCAGGCCGCCGCGAAATCGGTCACGGCAAGCTCGCATGGCGCGCCCTGAAGGCTGTCCTGCCGGATCACGCCGAATTCCCGTACACGATCCGTCTCGTCTCCGAGATCACCGAGTCCAACGGCTCGTCCTCGATGGCGACGGTCTGCGGCTGCTCGCTGGCCATGATGGACGCCGGCGTGCCGGTGAAGCGTCCGGTCTCCGGTATCGCCATGGGCCTGATCCTGGAAGGCACCGAGTTCGCGGTCCTCTCCGACATCCTCGGCGACGAAGACCACCTTGGCGACATGGACTTCAAAGTGGCCGGTACGGAGCAGGGCGTGACCTCGCTCCAGATGGACATCAAGGTGGCCGGTATCACCAAGGACATCATGGAAAAAGCCCTCGCCCAGGCGAATGGCGGCCGGATGCACATCCTTGGCAAAATGGCGGAAGCCCTGGGCGAAGCCCGCGGTCAGCTGTCCGACAATGCGCCGCAGATGGAAATCATCAAGGTGCCGACCGACAAGATCCGTGATGTGATCGGTTCCGGCGGCAAGGTCATCCGCGGCATCGTGGATGAATCCGGCGCCAAGGTGAACATCGACGACGACGGCACCGTGCAGGTTTCCGCGCTCGACCGTGCCTCCATCGACAAGGCCCTGCAGATGATCAAGGGGATCGTTGCAGAGCCGGAAATCGGCGAGATCTATCAGGGTACGGTTGTTGGCCTGAAAGACTTCGGCGCCTTCGTGAACTTCTTCGGTCCGAAGGACGGCCTCGTCCACGTGTCGCAGATGGCCAACCAGCGCGTCGGCCACCCGAAAGACGTGGTCAAGGAAGGCGACAAGGTCTGGGTCAAGCTGCTTGGCTTCGATGACCGCGGCAAGGTCCGCCTGTCGATGAAAGTCGTGGACCAGGAGACCGGCAAGGAAATCGCTGAAGACGACAAGGGCGGCGAAGAGGAATAGTCCTCACGCCCCTAACCGGATTGAGAAGGCCGCCCCGCAAAGGGCGGCCTTTTTGTTTCAGGCTTCCAGTGCTTTCGTCACCGCTGCAATCGTGCGGGCGACGTCTTGTTCATTTGTCCGCCAGCTGACGACGCTGATGCGCATGGCGCGGCGGCCGTTCCAGGTCGTGGGGGAGAAGAAGGCTTCGCCGGTGGCGTTGACGCGGGCGATGATCTCGTCGGTGAAGGCGTCGTTTTCCTCATGGCTCGCGCCTGGCCGCTCGAAGCGGACGAGGCCCTGATTGAGGATCGGGTCGTTCAGCGCCCGCGCGCTGGCCCCCGGTACGGAAAGGGCGCCGATGCCGGAGACAAGTGCGCGGCAATGATCGCAGCAGCGGTCAATCAGGTCTGCCACGCCCTGGCGCCCCAGTTCCTGCAGCGCGGCATAGACCGGGATGGCCCGCGCACGGCGGGAAAGTTCGAGATTCCAGTCGTTCGGGTCGCGCGCCTCCCGGCTGGGGGAGAGATATGCCGCGCCGAGGGCCATGGCCGCACGGTGAGCTTCGGCATCACGCACGAAGGCAATGCCGCAATCATAGGGCACGTTCAGCCATTTATGACCGTCGGTCGCCCAACTGTCGGCAAGCTCGATCCCTTCGGTCAGCGGGCGCAGCCGCTCACTCACCCGCGCGAACAGGCCAAAGGCCCCGTCCACATGCACCCACGCGCCTGCTGCCTGTGCAATCGGGATAAGTGTCTTGAAGTCATCGAACGTGCCGACATTCAGGTCCGCCGCATTGAGACACAGGATGATCGGCCCGTCATAATGGGAGAGCTTGCGCTCAAGATCGTCCACCAGCATGTCGCCCATCGGTCCGGTTTCCACATCCACCATATTGGACTGGCCGATGCCCAGATAGCGCACAGCCGAGTCGATCGATCCATGCCGGTTGCGGCTGGTCAGCACACGGATGGCGGGCGCGCCGAACAGGCCCTGTTCCTCGACATCCCACCCGGCCTTTTCCAGCACGCCATGACGCGCAGCGGCGAGCGCCGTGACATGGGCCAGCTGGCACCCGGTTGTGAACGCGAAGGAGGCTTCGCGGGGGAGGTCGAACAGGTCTTTCAGCCATTCGCCGGAAATTTCCTCGATCATGGCGGCGGCCGGGGCAACCGAGAACAGGCCGACATTCTGGTCCCATGCCGACACCAGCCAATCCGCAGCCGCAGCGGAGGGCAGGGACCCGGCCATGACCCAGGCAAAGAAGCGTCCGCTGGCATTTGCATTCAGGCCCGGCGCCGCCTTCGCGGCGAGATCGTCAATGATCTCGCCCGCATCACGGCCGGTTTCCGGCAGGGGCCCGCCAAGCGCCGCGCGCAGCTCTGCTGCACTGGTCTGTGCTCCAGCTGGGCAAGTGTCGAGATTGTCCAGCCATTGCCGGGCATGGAAGCGGGCGCGATCGAACGGGTCAGCCATGTCAGGACTCCTTGTCCGGCTGTCATACGCCTGTGGCCGGGCAGGACCACCCGGAAAATGTTGCGCGCAGTACAGGCATGCGGCGGTTTCCCCGTTGAAGCGCAAGGACATTTGCCGCAAAAGCCAATGCATGACCAAGCGCAAATCCTTCCTCATCGCGATGTCCGGCGGGTCCGGGTCCGGCAAGTCCACGCTGGCCGAGGCGCTCCTCAGCCATTTGCCGGAAGGCCAGGCGGTGATGTTCGGGGAAGACGCCTATTACCACCCGATGAGCTATTATGGCGAGCCGGCGAACGAAGACGAGCGCCTCGCCCTGATCGCCACGATCAACTATGACGCCCCTGCCTCCAAGGAGGTGGACCATCTGGCGAAGGATCTGCGCGCGCTGAAATCCGGGCAGGGGATCGACCAGCCGATCTATGATTATGACCGGCATGACCGCAGCAAGAAGACGCGCCGCATCGAACCCGCCCCGATCCTGATCCTTGAGGGCATTCATGCCCTGTCCATGCCCAAGATCCGCCCGCTCATCGACCTGTCTGTCTATGTCGACACGCCCGACGATCTGCGCCTTGCGCGCCGGATCCGCCGTGATGTGGTGGAGCGCGGGCGCAGCGTCCAGAATGTGCTGGAGCACTATCTGGGCACGGTGCGGGCCGCGCATTACCGCTACACCTATCCGGCCATGTTCGAGGCCGACCTAGTGATCGCAGATGAGGGCCTGCCGGCCTATGGCAAGGTCTGCCCCAGCCATGAAGCAACCGAGCGGATGATCGCGCCGGTGCTGGCCCGCCTGCAGACTATGGGCGCGATCTGAGGCGCTATGCCCGCTCCGCTGAGCTTGTAACTGTTCTGTTCATGTTGGGCCGCGTACACTGTGGCCATCATGAAGGTGCGCGCCCTGTTCCTTGCTACGGGACTATTCATTGCGGCCCTGCCGGCGGCGGCGTGCGATCTTGATCTCGGGCACCGCGGCACCACGGTTGCCGATTATGTCGAGGCCGTACGGCCCTGCCTGCGCACCTGGCCAGCGGGCTATGTGCCCGATGAGGGGATGGAAGCCGATTTCCTGACGCGGGTGAATGCAGAGCGCACCACCCGCGGGCTCACCCCGTTGCGCTTCCGGCCCGAGCTTCTGGATGCGGCGCGGTTCCAGAGCCTCGATATGGCGTATAATGACTTTTTCGGTCATGAGGGCCCGGATGGCCGTCACCCGGTGGACCGGGTGGCCGCGTTCGACCGCAGCGCCCTTATCGAATTCAGCGCCGAGAATGTCGCCATGGTGGAAGTGGTCGGCGGGCGGTGGAGTTTGCAGCGCAAGGCCGTGGAGCGCTTGCACAGCAATCTGATGAACAGCCCCGGCCACCGGGCGAACATTCTCAATCCGGATGTGACCGATGTGGCAATGGGCGTGGTACGGACGGAAAGCGGCGTCTGGGTGACGCAGGTTTTCCTGGAACTGTCAGGTTCCCTCCCGGCGCCGCTGCCTGTGCGGATGCAGCCAGGCCAGCCCTTGGGGATGAAGCCCGCGCTGCGCGGCTGGCACTTCCAGCAATATGACGCAAAACAACCGGGCGATCGCTACACGGCGCTGAACGGGACGATCCCGAAAGGCTTTGCAGGCGATTTCGAACTGACGGCGAAAGGGCGCATGCGTGGGGAATCGCCCGGCTCCTATTACACGATCCGGTTGCCGGGCCCCGCCGTAACCGTGGGGCATTAGGGCCGGGAGTCGCCGGGCCTCAAGCCCGTTTCCGGGCCATGGCCTCTCCGCGTGCTTCAGCCTGTTTCAGCCATTTCGCGATCTTCGCTTCCGGAGCAGACTTTACAGGGCCGAACTGCAGCGTTTTCACCGGTTTGATACCAGAGAACTTCAGCACCGTGCGTTCGACCTGGTTCTTCGCGGCACGGGCATAGGCAAGGCTGTCGAACAGGATCGGGGCATCCGATGTCATCAGGACGTCGGCGGAGCGTCCGGCGAGCAGCCTGTCCCACCAGACGCTGTTCTCGCGGTAGTTCATGGCAAAGCCCGGCAGGAAACAGCGGTCCAGCACGCCCTTCATCTTGGCCGGCATGCCGCCCCACCATTGCGGATAGGCCCAGACAAGATGGTTTGCCCATTGCGTATGCGCGCGCCATTCCTCAAGGCAGGGCTCCAGCGTCTTGCGGCTGTGATAGCCCTCCGTGAGGTCCGGATCGAAGCTCATGTCGGACAGGTTCATGCGGCGGATCTCCGCCCCGGCAGCTTCTGCGCCGCGCTGATAGGCATCGGCCAAGCCATGGCTGAGCGATGTGCTGCGCGGGTGTCCGACAAAGAGGAAGATGCGTGCGGCCATGTCGTCTCCGGAAAAATGAACAAATTGATCATTATTCATTATCGGGGCGCAAGGCAATGGAATTCTTGCGGTTCCATGGGCGAGTAGGGGGCGGCCTTGTGGAGCCGGACGGCGGGCCACCCCATGATAGGGAAGCCCGCCGCCCGCCTGGCGCGTGTCCGCCTAGCGGTTGTCGAATTCCGCCCGGACCAGCTCCAGCCCCCGCCGCGTGATGCGGTAAGGCTGGCCGCCCTGTGAGGCGATGGCGCGTTTGTGCTTCAGCTTGCGGAAGAGGCGCAGGCTCAGGCCCGGATAGCGCCAGCCATCGCGGGTGAAGCAATAGAGCTCTTCCGGCTTGTTGTGGTCGTTGCGGATGATTTCGATATGCCCGCCCTGGGCGAGCAGGTGGAGGATGCGCTGTTCCGCGCGTGAGATATCCATGATCTGTGTCCGGAGTGGCGCCGCATGACGGTTGCATGCGCGCGCAAGAACGTTCACCGGCGCCCATGAACAATCATGTGGCGCCAGCGCGTCGGTCTTGCCGGCCTGCCTTGCGCTGGCATGCAGCGCGGAAACGGCAGGCCCCTTACCGGGACTCAGACAGATAATGAGACATAAACGCTCCGTTGACGCCTCGAATTTGGGGCGCCGGACCTGTCAGGTCAAGGCAGGCTGCCCAGAAACGAGCGGAGCTGCTCTGTCAGCAGGTCCGGCCGCTCCATCGGCGCCAGATGACCGGTGGGGAGTTCGGCATATCCTGCGCCGGCAATGGCCGAGGCGAGCGCCCGCGCATGTGAGGGCGCCACCATATGGTCATGCGTGCAGCCGATGACGAGCGTGGGCGACCGGATGCGGCCGGGCGTGTCGCTGACATCGATGTCCAGATCCAGCTCCACCTGCCGGGCCATGCCGTCCCAGTCTGCGTTGCGGAATGTTTCTTCGGCGGCCTGCTGTACCCCGTCAAAGCCCATTTGCGAAATGGCATCCGGGCTGAAGCCGGTGAGCAGAACGAGGCGTGCCATGGCGCGCCGGTCTGTCGCGATGAGATCGCGCCAGAGTTCGAATTCAAGTTTCAGGCGCGGATCCGGGGTCAGAAAGCCGGCCAGCAGCACGAGCGACCGGACCCGCGCGCCATGATCTGCCGCGATGCGCAGGGCGACGGCCGCACCAAGGGAAAACCCGACCAGATGGAAGTCTTCCGCGCCAGCGGCATCCACGGCCGCCATGACCTGTCCGGCGAGATCGTCCACACTCAGCCTGCGGCCGTCATCCCGTGTTGCGCCTGAGCCGGCATAGTCGGGCCGGATGACTGTCCAGTCTTCCGAAAGGGGCTCTGCAAGGGCGGACCAGTTTGACTCCGAATCCCCTCCGGTGCCGTGGACCAGCACAAGGGCGGGCCCGGATCCGTCTGTGCGGTAGGCGACCCTGGCGCCCTGATATTCGGTAAAATTCATGTTGCGACTCCGTCTCTTTTCTTCGTCGCCACGGTCGTTACACTGTGACAGTGCTGTCAGAGTCAAGGAGCTGTCATGCAGATCGGAACCCTCTCTAAACGGACAGGCGTCAGCGTGCGGATGCTGCGCTATTATGAAGAGGAAGGCCTGCTGACGCCGGAGCGGCGCACCTCGGGCTACAGGGACTATCAAGCGGCGGACGAAGAGATCGTCCGCAATATCCGGATCCTGAACGAGGCCGGGCTGAAGCTTGATTTCATCCGCCGTTTCCTGCCCTGCGTCAGCGGAGACAGTCCCGAATTCGAGCCTTGTTCGGATCTGCTGGCGGCGATGCAGCAGGAAATATCGGTTCTGGACGACCGGATTGCCGGTCTCAGGAACAGCCGGAAGGTGCTTTCCGGCTATCTGGAGAAGATGGCCGGCGCCTGAGCCCGGCCTTATTCCTCCGGCAGATCCGGCACGCCGACGGCGTGGAAGCCGGCGTCGACGTGGATGACTTCGCCGGCGATGGAGTGGCCAAGCTCCGAGAGCAGGTAGAGCGCGCAGCCAGCGACGCCTTCCATGCGCGTGTCTTCCTTCAGCAGCGACCAGTCGCGGCCCGTGCCCATCAGGCTCTTGCCGCCGCGGATACCGGCCAGCGACAGGGTGCGCATGGCGCCAGCCGAGATGGCGTTGACACGGATGCCCTGCGTACCGAGGTCACGCGCGGCATAGCGGGTGGAGGCTTCGAGGGCCGCCTTGGCGACACCCATGACGTTGTAAGAAGGCACGGTCCGTTCTGCGCCGAGATAGGTCATGCAGATGATGGCGCCACCATCCGGCATGATCTCGCTGGCGCGGCGGGCACTGTCGATAAAGCTGTAGACCGAGATGTCCATCGCACGGCGGAAGCCTTCGCGCGACGTGTTGGCGACCATGGAGCCCATCAGCTCGTCCTTGCCGGCAAAGGCGATGGAGTGGACGAGGAAGTCGATCTTGCCCCACTTCTCCTTGATGGCAGCAAAGGCCGCATCCATGGAGGCGTCGTCGGTGACGTCGGCCGGGATCATCGTGTCCATGCCAATGGACTCGATCAGCGGGCGCACGCGGCGTTCCAGGCTTTCGCCCTGATAGGTGAAGGCGATTTCGGCGCCTTGGGCGGCCAGCTGCCGGGAAATGCCCCAGGCGATGGAGTTCTGGTTGGCGACACCCATCACGATGCCGCGCTTGCCCTTCATCAGGGTGCCTTCGGTCGGGGTCCAGTCATCAGCCATGGCGTATGAGTCCTCTAAATTCTCTCGAACAGAACGGCTAGGTGGCGCCAGCCGTCTGGTCAACCCGTTCCGCGCTGTCGCGACGGAATCCTCCCGGCGGTCCGTTTCAGTTAGACGGGGACAAAACAGGAGACCGTAATGGCATCCGGAAAAACATGGGCAGTGACGGCTTCAATCGCCTTTCTCATCGCCTGCACCAGCGCCGGGGCGGGCCCGCTGCGGGCAGGCGGCGAGGTTCTGACAGAGGGACAGATCACCTCTAACGGGACGCAGCGGACCTATGAGATGCACCGATCGAAGCGCCTGAGCGGCCCGTCACCGCTGGTGATCATGCTGCATGGCGGCGGCGGGAACGGAAAGAGCGGCGCGATGATGACTGGCTTCAATGCGCTGGCGGAAAAGGAAGGTTTCACGGTCGTCTATCCGGACGGGTCCGGCCGCGGGCCGCTGCTGACCTGGAATGCCGGCCATTGCTGCGCCTGGGCGATGGAGCAGAAGGTCGACGATGTGCACTTCCTGTCGGACCTGATCGACGATCTGGTGGCGAAGGGCATTGCGGACCCGGACCGGGTCTATGTCACGGGCATGTCGAACGGGGCGATGATGACCTATCGGGCCGGGCGGGAACTGTCCGGCAAGGTGGCGGCGATTGCGCCCGTGGTGGGCGCCATGTTCGGGGACGAGGCGCCTGCACCCGCCATACCCGTGCTCATGGTGACCGGCGCAAAGGATACGCGCGTGCCTGCCGCCGGCGGCAATGGGGCATTTCCGCGCCGGATGGGCGCGCCGAACGACCGGCCCTTTGCGCCGGCGAAAGATGCGTTCGCCTACTGGATCGGCAGCAATGATTGCCGGCTGGAAGCGCGTCCCGAAAAGACCGGCACCTATACGCTGCGCCAGGGCTGCGGCTGCACCGCGCCGGTGCTCTGGTATGACATCACAGACGGCGGCCATGCCTGGCCGGGCGGACGCAAGGGCGGCCGGAAAGGCGATGAGCCCGTCAGGGGTTTCGATGCAAGCGAGGTGATCTGGGACTTCTTCAGCACCCAGCGCCTCGGCGGCTGACTCAGCCGGCCGCTTCCATGTTCTTCAGGCCGACGCGCATGTCGGTGGCGGTGTAGACATGTTCGCCGTCGACATAGACGCGGCCATCCGCGATGCCGAGGACGAGCTTGCCGCGGCGCACGCGCTTCATGTCGATCTCATAGCGGACGAGCTTCTTGTCGGGCGTGATCTCGCCGGTGAAGCGCACATCGCCCACGCCGAGGGCGCGGCCCTTGCCGGGGCTGCCCGACCAGCCGAGCCAGTAGCCGACGATCTGCCACATGGCATCAAGGCCAAGGCAGCCCGGCATGACGGGGTCGCCGGGGAAGTGGCATTCGAAGAACCAGATGTCCGGCGTGATATCGAGTTCGGCAACCACATGGCCCTTGCCGTACTGGCCGCCATCCATGGTGATCTCGGTGATCCGGTCCATCATCAGCATCGGCGGCGCCGGCAGCTGCGCGTTGCCAGGGCCGAAATATCCGCCCTTGCCGGATTCGAGCAGGTCCTCCTTCGTGTAGGAGGATTTGGGCGTGTGATAATCGTGCGGTCCGGACATGCGTAGGTTTCCTTAGCGTCTGTAACCGGCCTTGAAGGCACCGGACCGCCGGGATTGTCAACTCATGAGGCGCTGTTTTGGGGTCAGAGGCCCGTTTCGCCGGTGTCGGCGCCCCAGAGGGCAGGGCGGGGCGCATAGCCGCGGAAGTCCTGCGCTTGGATGCGGCACCAGCCATGATCGCACGCGCCTAGCTCGACCAGCACGCCGCGGCCGAGATCGGCGACGGGATCTGAAGTTTCCTCAGGGTCTTCGCGCAGCACGGTCGGCGTCTGGATATAGGCTTTGCGGCCGTCTTCCAGCATCCGGGCATGGACCCAGACCTCCGTGCCGGAGGGGTCGCGCACGCGCCGCCAATTGGCCGTTTCCTTGACCACCAGCATGGGCAGGCCCTTGCGCTGGTAGACCCAGAGCACATCATGCTCCTTGGAGGGGCCCGAGCGGCCATTGACCATGGCGAATTTCAGCGTTTCAAAGCGGGGAACGGGCTTGCCCGAGAATCGGGAGACGCGCACAAGCTCCGGTGCCTGCGCCATAGCGGCGCCACCGAGGAAAAACAGGACCGAGATAAGGAAGGGTGCCCACTTCATGTGCATCAGTTTCCCGTACGAAACGGGTTATAGGATTCCATGCTCTGGTGAATTACCCGTAAAATCTTGGCCATTGGCGTTCCGGCGGGGCTTTGCTAAGGCCCATCGGAGAGTCGATGAAAAAAGATACAAAGGGTGCTCATGCCGACCAGTAAGCTGAAGATCGTCGTCACCCGCAAACTGCCTGCTCCGGTGGAATTGCGGATGAAGGAATTGTTCGATGCCCGCCTCAACGAGGACGATCACCCCTTCACGCAGGAAGAACTGGCCGAGGCGATGCAGACCGCCGACGTGCTGGTGCCCACCCTGACCGACCATATCGACGGCCGCCTGCTGGCGCGTGCGGGTGACCAGCTGCGCCTGATCGCCCAGTTCGGCGCAGGCGTGGACAATATCGACGTGCAGAGCGCCGTGCAGCGCGGCATCACCGTAACCAACACGCCGGGCGTGCTGACCGACGATACAGCCGATGTCGCCATGGCGCTGATCCTGGCCGTGCCGCGCCGCCTGCATGAAGGCGCGCAGATCATGGATGGTGGTGGTTTTGGCGGCTGGACGCCGACCTGGATGCTGGGCCGCCGCCTTGCGGGCAAGCGCCTCGGCATTGTCGGCATGGGCCGCATCGGCCAGGCCGTCGCACGCCGGGCCAAGGCTTTCGGCCTGCAGATCCACTATCATAACCGCAAGCCGGTCGGCGCGCGGATCGAGGAACAGCTGGAAGCGACTTATTGGGACAGCCTGGACCAGATGCTGGCCCGGATGGATATCGTGTCCATCAACTGCCCGCACACGCCGGCGACCTTCCACCTGATGAATTCCCGCCGTCTGGAACTGATGAAGCCGGAAGCCTTCATCGTGAATACGGCGCGCGGCGAAGTGATCGACGAGGCCGCGCTCGCCCGTGCCATCAAGGCGGGCAAGCTGGCCGGCGCAGGGCTCGACGTATTCGAGCGCGAACCGGCGGTGAATGAAGAACTGCTGGGCCTGCCCAACGTGCTGCTGCTGCCGCACATGGGGTCGGCCACGATCGAGGGCCGTACCGAAATGGGCGAGAAGGTCATCATCAATATCAAGACCTTCGCCGACGGCCACCGCCCGCCAGACCGCGTGATCCCCGCTATTTTGTAGCATTTTTGTCTCCTATCGGAGATTGACCTTCCTGCGCCGGCATTCCCGTCTCGGCGCAAGGGAGGACTTCCATGGCTGGACATTTGCGGGCGGGCCTTGCGGCCATCATTCTGGCTGTCTGCGGTTCCGCACAGGCGCAGGAAGACGGCGCGGCGTTGCCCGATGTGCCGGACATTCCAGCCCTGGAGGATTTCCTTTCCGAACCGGATTACTGGAGCCCGGAAATGTCTCCGTCGGGACGTTACCTGGCAGGGGTCCGCCGGGTCGACGGCAAGGATTACCTTCTCACCATGGATCTCGATGCAGAGAAGATCGAGACGACCTACAAGGGGGTGGGAGAGTCTTACGTCAACTGGATCGACTGGGTGACGGACGACCGGATGCTCGTCTCGCTGACCGGATATGCCGACTACCGGACAGGCTGCCAGATGAGCCGACAGGAGCTGGAAGACTGGACCGTGAAGAGCCTCAAGATCCCCAGGAAGTTCACCCGCCTTGTCTCGATCGAGCGGACCACCGGGGACATCGTGTCCATGTTCGGCGACAGCCGCCAGATGAACCGGAACTATTCACTCGGCCGGGTGACGGATTTCCTGCCCAATGACCCCGACCACATTCTGATGCCCGCACAGATGGGAGGGGATCTCGACCTGTTCCGGGTCAATGTCACCGATGGCAGCTTTGAGCGGATTGCTATCGGTACGGATAATACGTTTGCCTGGTACACGGACCGCGATGGCGAACCGGCCTTCCGGCTGAATATGAATTCCAGAGGCACACAGGTCACGATCTATGCCCGCGAGGACCGTGAGAACGGCAAGATCAAATGGCGCAAGAGCCGTACGATCCGGCTGAACGAAAAGGATGATTCCGATGCGGCACCGGAATTCCAGATCCTGTATGCCGGACCGACCGCGTCAACCTATTACGTTTCCGCGCGCCGGGAAGGTGAAGATTTCGCCGGCATCTATCTTTATGATTTCGAGAAAGACGAGTTCATCGAGACCGTCCGCAAGCATGACAATATCGATATTGAACACGCTTTCTTCAATCGTGATACGCGTGAATTACTGGGCGTCTATTATTTCGAAGACCGTCTGGTGATCGAAATGTCGAATGATGAAATCCAGGCGCACCTTAATGGCCTGAATACCTATTTCGACGACCGGGCGAATGTCATCCCCATCGATTCGAGTGCTGACGGTAATCGCTGGCTGATTGAGGTGAGCGGGCCTGAGATCCCGTCTTCGTATCACTACTATGATCGCGACAGGGCCTATGTCGTGGAGATTGGCAGTTACAAGATGGCCCTGCGCAACAAGGACTTCGGCCGTGCGGAAACCATCCAGTATGCAGCCCGAGACGGGCTGGCTCTGCATGGGTATCTGACGCGGCCTGTCATGCAGGCGGAGGGGGACAATCCTCCGCTTGTCGTGATGCCGCATGGCGGGCCGGAGTCGCGCGACTATTTCGACTTTGACCGGGATGTGCAGATCCTGGTGTCGAAAGGCTATCAGGTCTTCCAGCCGAACTTCCGGGGTTCATCCGGATACGGGATAAAATTTGCAGATGCCGGACGACGCCAATGGGGCCGGGCAATGCAGACCGACATCGAGGACGGATATGCCCATTTGCTTGAGGCAGGCCTGGCTGATCCGGGCGAGGCGTGTATCTACGGATTTTCCTATGGCGGGTATGCGGCGCTGGCGGCGGCGACGCTGACGCCGGACCTCTATCAATGTGTCATCGACGGAGCGGGTATTTCCGACCTGGACGCATTCCTGCGCTGGAAGCGCAAGGAGGAGGGGGCGGATTCGGAAGCCTATGAATACTGGGTGGAGCACATTGGCGACCCGAGCGCAGACAAGGCAGATATCGCGGCCTATTCTCCGGCGCGTCTGGTAGATCGGATCACCCGGCCTGTCCTGTTGCTGCATGGCACGGACGACGGGATCGTTCCGTTCGATCAGTCCGAGCGCATGGCAGAGGCAATGGAGAAAGCAGGCAAGCCTGTCCGGTTGGTGGAACTGAAAGAGTCTGGCCACTCATACATGTCTGATGAGGATGAGCAGACGTTT